>NZ_CP107811.1:0-682500 GCF_036346105.1 Streptomyces sp. NBC_00539 | reverse complement strand
TGGACCTGGTGCTGGAGATCATGCACGCCCGGACGGGATACCCCCGGGACATGCTGGATCCGGCTCTGGACCTGGAGGCGGACCTCTCGATCGACTCCATCAAGCGGGTAGAGATCACCGGCGCGCTCGCCGACCGGATCGGGCTTCCGCAAAGCCTTGACGGTACGGCCGAGTCCGCGGTCGAGGAACTGTCCCGCATCAAGACGCTGCGCGGCATCGTCGACTGGGTCGTCTCCCGCACCTCCACCCCCGGAGCGGCCCCGCCGGACCACGCGGTGGTACCGGCGGCCCCGGCCCCGGAACCGGCCCTCGCGGGGGCGGGCACCGGCCTGCCACCCGCGCCCACACCACCCGCGCCCACACCACCCCCACCGCCCGCCCCGGCAGCCCGACCGGCCCCGCCGGCGGACGCGGCCGCACCGCTCAGCCGCCTCCGGGTCGTTCCCGTACCCCTGCCCGCGGCCGCCGGCGTCCCCGACGTGCTGCGCGGACTGCGCATCGGGATCGTCGGCGACGGCCAGGGCGTCGCGCCCGCGCTCGCCGGGGTCCTGCGGGACCACGGGGCCGACGTGCGCCCGCTCGCCGAAGCGGAGGCCGCCCTGGACGCCGTCGTGGACCTGTCGGCGCTGGCGCCCGAGGGGCCCGACGCCGAGCCCGTGCTGCCCGGGGCCTTCCCCGGGCTGCGCAGGGCACTGACCGGCGGGGTGCGCCGGCTGCTCCTCGTCACCGCCCCCGGCACCCGCGGCGCGGGCCTGCACGGCTTCGCCCGCAGCGCCGCCCTCGAATTCCCCGGCGCGCTGATCAGAGCCGTGGAGGTACACCCCAAGGAGGCCCCCGAGCAGATCGCGGCGCAGCTGCTGGCCGAGCTGACCTGCGAGGCGGTGGCCGCCGACGGCGCCCCCGCGTCCGTCGCGTACACCGCCCAGGGGTCGCGGTTCGCCCGCCTCCCGCAGCCCGCGCCCCTGCCCGCCACCCCCGCGTCCGCGCCCCTCGACGCCCGCTCCGTCGTGCTGCTCACCGGCGGCGCCCGCGGGATCACCGCCCGCACCTCCCTCGCGCTGGCCCGAGCCACCGGCTGCCACGTGGAGCTCCTCGGCCGCACCCCCGAACCACCGGCCACCGGGGACGGGTTCGGCCACGCGCACGACCGGGTCGCGCTGCGCGCCGCACTGATCGCCACCGGGCTCCGCAAGCCCGCCGAGATCGAGGCGGCGGCCTCCCGGATCCTGGCCGAGCGCGAGGTACGGGCCACCCTGGACGCCCTCGCCACGGCGGCGGCCTCGGTCCGCTACCACCAGGGCGACGTCACCGACGCCCGGACCGTACGGGCGGTCGTCGCCGACATCCGCGCCCGGCACGGCCGGCTCGACGGCATCGTGCACGGCGCCGGAATCCTGCGCGACGGGCTGCTGCGCGACAAACGCCCCGCCGACTTCGCCGAGGTGTTCACCACCAAGGTGGCCGGCGCCCGCCACCTGGCCGCCGCGGCCGCCGAACACGGTACGGCGCCCGCACCACGGTTCCTGGCCCTCTTCGGCAGCGTCGCCGGGGTCTACGGCAACCGCGGCCAGAGCGACTACGCCGCGGCCAACGACGCCCTCGACGGTCTCGCGCACAGCTGGGCGGAGTCCTTCCCCGGCCGGGTCCTGGCCGTCGACTGGGGACCCTGGGCGGCGGAGGCCGGCGGCATGGTCACCCCCGAGCTGCAACGCGCGTACGCCCGGCGCGGCGTCCCGCTGATCACTGCGGAGGCCGGCAGCGCCGCCTTCCTCGCCGAACTCGCGCACGGAGGCGACGTACAGGTGGTCCTGATGGCGCAGGAGGCCCTCACGGCGCGAGAGGGGCGCGGCGATGAGTGACGGGCACCACCGCACCGGCCCGCGCCCGACGGACGCCGCGATCGTCGGGATGGGCGCCGTCTTCCCCGGGGCGGCCGACCTGGCCGGATACCGCCGCAACCTCCTCGCGGGCACGGACTGCATCGGTGAAGTCCCCCCGGGCCGCTGGGATCCGCAGGTGTACTACGACCCGGACGGCGCCGGCGCCCCCGTGACGGGCGACCGCTTCTACTGCCGACGCGGCGGCTTCGTCGACGGCCTCGCCGCCTTCGATCCGACCCGGTTCGGCATCATGCCGGCGGCGGTGGAGGGCGCCGAGCCGGACCAGATGCTGGCCCTGCACGCCACGGCCGAGGCCATCGCCGACGCGGGTGGCGAGGACCGGCTGCCCGCCGACCGCTCCCGGATCGGCGTGGTGCTGGGGCGCGGCGGATTCATGGGAGTGGCCACTGCCCGCCTGGACCAACGCGTGCGTACGGCGCACCAGTTGGCGCAGACGCTACGGGAACTCGCGCCGGAGCTGGGCGAGCACCGGATCGCGGCGGTGCGGTCGGCCTTCCAGGAGGCTCTCGGCCCCGAGCGGCCGGACGCCTCGATCGGGCTGGTGCCGAGCTTCACCGCGGCCCGTACCGCGAACCGGCTGGACTTCCGGGGCCCCGCCTACACCCTGGACGCCGCCTGCGCCTCCTCCCTGCTGGCCGTGGACCAGGCGGTGGGGCTCCTGGCGGCCGGACGCTGCGACGCGGTGGTCGCGGGGGCCGTGCACCACTGCCACATCGCCACCCTCTGGAGCGTGTTCACGCAGCTGCGGGCGCTCAGCCCCAGCGAACGCATCCGGCCCTTCGACCGCCGCGCCGACGGAACCCTGCTGTCCGAGGGCACCGGGGTCGTGCTGCTGAAACGGCTCGCGGACGCGGAGCGCGACGGGGACCGCGTCTACGCGGTGGTCCGCGGCACCGCAGTGGCCGGGGACGGCCGGGCGGCAAGCCTGATGAGCCCCCTGGTCGCCGGCCAGGTGCAGGCACTGGAGCGGGCCTGGCGACAGGCGGGGCTCGACCCGCGGGCACGGGGCGCGCTCGGGCTGCTGGAGGCGCACGGCACCGGCACCCCGGTCGGTGACACGGCCGAACTCGACACCCTGGCCCGGGTCTTCGGGCCGGTCGATCCGGGTGACGCGCGCCGCATCGGCTTCGGGTCCGTGAAATCGATGGTCGGGCACACCATGCAGGCCTCCGGCATGGCGGGGCTGATCAAGGCGGCCCTCGCGGTGCACGAGGGGGTGCTGCCGCCGACCCTGCACCTGGAGGAGCCGCACCCGGACCTCGTACGGACCCGGATGCGTCCGGTGGCGGTGGCCGAGCCGTGGGAGCGCGGCCCGGAGCCCCGCAGGGCCGGGGTCAACGCCTTCGGCTTCGGCGGGATCAACGCGCACGTGGTGCTGGAGGAGGCCCCGGCGGCCGCCCGCCCGGTGGCTCCAGTGCGGCGGTTCCTGCCGCTGGGAACCGCGGCCGCGCCGGTGGGGCCGGCCCGCGCGGGGGAGGACGTACTGCTGCTGGCGGCGGACAGCCCGGCGGAACTGGCCCAGCTGCTCTCGGAGCGGCTGACGGACCCGTCACCGGGCCGACCGGCCACGCCGACGCCGGCACCGGCACCGGCACAGGGACCGCCCCCGGCGTCGCGCGGCGACGGGCCGTGCCGGCTGGCGGTGGTCGGCCCGACGCCCCAGCGGCTCGCGCTGGCCGCGAAGGCCGTGGCGCGCGGCCGGCCCTGGCGGGGGCGCGGCGACGTATGGTTCGCACCGGAGCCGCTCGGCGGCCGGACGGCGTTCCTCTTCCCGGGCCTGGAACCGGAGTTCGCACCCGTACTGGACGACGTCGCGGACCGGATGGGTATGGCCCGGCCCCCGCTGGGCCGGGGCTCCTCCCTCGTCGAACGCGCCCTGGACGCGATGGCGACCGGCCGGTTCTTCGCCCGGGTCCTGCCCGCGCTCGGCATCGAGGCCGACGTCCTCGCGGGCCACAGCATGGGGGAGTGGGCGGCGATGGTGGCCGCCGGCATGTATCCGCAGGAGGCGGCCGACACCTTCCTCTCCTCCCTGCGGCCCGGCGACCTCCTCGTCCCGGACCTGGTCTACGCGGCACTCGGCTGCGGTGCCCGGCGGGCGCAGGCGGCACTCCACGGCCTGGACCGGGTCGTCGTCAGCCACGACAACTGCCCGCACCAGTCGGTGATCTGCGGGGACCCCGGACAGGTCGCCTCAGCGGTGGCCCGGTTGCGCGGCGATGGGGTGCTCGGCCAGGAGCTGCCCTTCCGGTCGGGGTTCCACACCCCGATGTGGGAGCCCTACCTCGACCAGGTCCGGGGCGCCTTCGAGCGGCTGCCGCTGCGGGCCGCCTCCCTCCCCGTCTGGTCGGCGACCACCTGCGCGCCGTTCCCCCCGGAGCCGGCCGGGGTACGGGAGCTGGTGGTCCGCCACCTCCTGGAGCCCGTCCGCTTCCGCGAGCTGACCCTGCGGCTCTACGAGGACCAGGGAGTCCGCCGCTTCGTGACGCTGGGCCCAGGCAGCCTGCCGGGTTTCGTCGAGGACACCCTGCGCGAACACCCGCACCTCTCGGTCGCCGCGTCCTCGCCCCGGCTCGGCGGCCTCCCGGCGCTGCGCCGCGCCTGCGCCGCCCTGTGGAGCGACGGGCACGCCCCGCGCTGGGACCTGCTGGCCGAGGCGGGAGCCGACGCAGGGACCACCGGACCGGGGAGCGAAGCGGCGGCGGCCCCTGCCGCCGCGTCGGCGCCGTCCCCCGTCGCGCGCCGCGCCGTGCCCTTGGACCTCGGTTCCCCGCTGGTCCACCTCGGCGAGGCGGCCCGCACCTCCCTGGCCGGCCTGCTGACGCCCGCGTCCCCGACCCCGCCGGCCAAGCCCACCACCCCCCGACCGGTGCTGCTGTCCGCCCTCGACGCGGTACTCGCCGACACGGGCGCGGCCGCGCGGAGCGTCACCGGGGCCTGGGCGGCGCTACGGCCCCCGGACACGGCCCCTGACGGAGCGGTCCCCGTCGGCACGGGCGGCGCCGTGGCCAGGGAACTCCTGCGGTTGTCCCTCGCCGAGCTGCCCTACGTGCGGGACCACTGCGTGTACCTCCAGCCGGACGGCTGGCCCGAGGACTCCGACCGGTTCCCCGTGGTGCCCATGACCACCATGCTGGAGCTGGCCGCCGGGGCCGCCCTGCGGCACGCCCCGCCCGGCCTCGCCGTCGTCGGCTACGAGGACGCCCGGGCCCTGCGCTGGCTCGCCGTCGAACCGGCCGTGGAGGTCGAGGTCACCGTACGGGGCGACGGCCCGGGGCGGGCGCGCGTCGCCCTCGGCGAGTACGCGAGCGTGGTCGTACTGCTCGGCCCGCGGTACGAGCCGCCGCCCGCGCCCGACCCCACCCCCCTGCGCGATCCGGGGCCCGCCCCCGTCAGCGCGCAGGCGCTGTACCGCGACCGGTGGATGTTCCACGGCCCCCGCTTCGCCGCCGTGCACGAGGTGCGGTCCGTGGGCGCGGACGGTATCGAAGGGGTCCTGCGGGCCCTCCCCGACCCGGGGGCGCTGCTGGACGCCGCCGGGCAGCTGTTCGGCCACTGGATGCAGCTGCGGCTCCCGGTGGACCGGCTGGTGTTCCCGGCCACCGTGGGCCGGGTCCGCTTCTTCGGGCCCCCGCCGGCCCCGCGGGAGCTGGTCGACGCCACCGCCCGCATCCGCGAGGTGCGCGCGGTCACCGTGCGCGGTGACGTCGAGCTGCGCCGCGCCTCCGGCGAGGTGTGGGCCCGGATCGAGGGGTGGACGTACCGCCGTTTCGGCGCCGACGAGCGGGTCTGGCCGATGAAGTTCACCCCGGAGGTGTGCGGCATCGGCGAGCCCCGGCCCGAGGGATGGTGCCTGGCCCGCCGGCGCTGGACCGACCCCGCCTCCCGGGAGCTGGTGATGCGCCGTTACCTCGGCGCCGCCGAACGGGAGGTCTTCGAGCGGCTGTCGCCGCGCGCCCGGGATCCGTGGCTGCTGGGCCGGATCGCCGCCAAGGACGCGCTGCGCCAGGCGTTGTGGGACGCCGGAGCGGGACCGGTGTTCCCGGTGGAGGTGCCGGTCGGCAACGATCCGGCGGGCCGGCCGCTGGCCCGGGGCCCGCTGACCGGCGGCCTGCGCCTGTCGATCGCGCACAAGGACCGGATCGCCGTCGCCCTCGCCCACCCCTCGCGGACGGTCGGCATCGACGTGGAGCCGGTGACCACCGACCCGCAGGCGCTGGTCCGCATCGCCTTCGGCCCGGACGAACTGCGCCTCGCCGAAGCGCTGGCCGCCCGGGACGGCACCGGCCCGGCTGCCGCACTGACCGCACTGTGGTGCGCCAAGGAGGCCGCCGCGAAGGCGGAGGGCGGCGGGCTCGGCGGCCGGCCCCGCGCATGGCGGGTGACGGAGGACGGTGACGTCGCGGACGGCGGCGCCCTGCTGGTGCGTTCGCCCGACGGACGCCCGTACCCGGTCCGCATCACCCGGCTCACCCTGGAGCCGCTCGACTACGTCGTGGCCTGGACCGTCGGCCCCGCGGCGCCACCGCCCGTCCCCTTCCCCCTCACGGAGGTCCGTCATGGCACCTGACATCCTCGCCGAGATCACCTCGATGCTCGTGGAGATCGTCGGCGACGAGTACCTGCTTGCCGAGGAGGTCACGATGAAGACGACGTTCAACGAGGACCTGGCCCTGGAGAGCGTCGAGTTCGTCGCGCTCGCGGAGCTGCTGCACCACCGCTACGGCGCCGAGGTGGACCTGATGGGCTTCCTGGCGGAGAAGGACATGGACGCCATCCTCGCGATGTCCGTCGGTGAACTCGTCACCCACATAGGCCGGATCACGCACGCCTGCCTCCCCCAGGCCCCGGCGCGCACCACATCCGGCACGCCGGCCGGCACCGCGCCCGTCACGCCCGCTGCCGTCACTCCCGCGCCCGTCACTCCGGCGCCCGTCACTCCCGCAGCCGACGCTTGCGCGCCCGACGTCCCCCCACGCGACGTCCCCCCGCGCGCCGTCCCCGCGCCCGGAGCGTCCCCCCTCCCCACCTCGGCCGGCTGACCCGCCATGGCCTTCGTCCAAGCGGGCCCGCTCCGCTTCCACGTCCAGCGGCTCCCGGCCGGCGGGACCCCGGGCCCCGGCCGTCCCGGCGCCCCGGTCGTCGTGTTCCTCCACGGGCTGGTCGTCGACAACCTGTCCTCCTTCTACTGCCCCCTCGCCCTGCCGGCGGCCCGCGCCGGACACGAGACCGTCCTCTACGACCTGCGCGGCCACGGCCGCACCGAGCGCCCGGCCACCGGCTACGACACCCGCACCGCCGTACGGGACCTCTTCACGCTGCTCGGCGCGCTGGGCCTCGCCAGGCGCCCCGTCCACCTGGTCGGCAACAGCTACGGCGGCACCCTCGCGCTGCACGCCGCCCTGACCCGGCCCGACCTCGTCGCAGGGCTCACCCTCCTCGAACCCCCGCTCAGCGGGGCCTGGGTGGAGAACATGCTGGACACCCTGTCGGCCGCCGCACTCAGCCTGGAGGACACCCCGGTCCCCGCCGAACTGCTCACCCTGCGCCTGCGCAAGGCCGCCAACCTCACGGCCATCGCCGACGAACTCCTCAACCGGACCTCGCTGATCGACGACATCGCCGGGAGCCGCACCTTCACCCCGGCCGACTACGCCCGGCTGCGCTGCCCCGTGCTGATCGTCTGCGGTGAACATTCCGAGCTCGTGCCCGGTGCGAGGGAACTCCTTCGCCACGTCCCGCGCGCCGCCTCCATCGAGATCCTCCCGGGCCTGGGCCACGACGTGTTGAAGGAGAGCAGCGGAACCCTGCGCAAGGCCGTACTCGCGCACCTCGACGCGACGGCCGACCTCGCCGCGCGCACTCGACGGCCGGGAGCTCTGATCCGATGAGGGTGCTCTTCACGGTCCCGCCACTGGCAGGGCACGTCAATCCCACCGTGGCCGTCGGCGCCGAACTGATCGCCCGGGGCCACGACGTCGCCTGGACCGGACCGGCCCCGGCCCTGGCCGCCCTGCTGCCCGCCCGGGCCCGGATCCTGCCCGCCGGTGAAGGGGAAGGCACAGGCGAGGGCGTAGGCGTAGGCGCAGGTGCAGGCGGGACGGCCGCGGAAGGCGGTACCGCGACCGCGGCCGGCGCGCGCACCGCCTACACCGCCCTGCACGAGCGCTGGCGCGACCTGCGCGGGGTCGCGGCGCTGCGCTTCCTCTGGGAGGAGGCCCTGGTGCCGCTCGCCCGCGCCATGGTGCCCGGGGTGACCCTGGCGGTGCGCGCGTTCGAGCCGGACGTGCTGGTCGCCGACCAGCAGGCCCTGGCCGGTCCGCTCGTCGCCCGCCGGCTCGGCGTCCCGTGGGTCACCTCCGCCAGCACCTCGGCGGAACTCACCCGGCCCTTCGCCGACTTCCCGAAGGTGGGCGAGTGGGTGGCCGGGCAGATCGGGGGCGTGCTCGCGGAGTTCGGGGACGCCGCCGGGGAGGCAGACGGCTGGGACCCCCGGTTCTCCGACCGGCTCGTACTCGTCTTCTCCACACCCGAACTCCTCGGGGACACACACGGCTTCCCGCCGCACTACGCCTTCGTCGGACCGGCGCTCGGCGCCCGTCCGGCCGCTCCCGGCTTCCCCTGGCAGCGGCTGGACCCGGCGCGGCGACGCGTCCTGGTGTCGCTGGGCACCCTCAACCAGGAGGCGGGGGCCCGCTTCTACCGCGAAGTGCTGGGAGCCGCCCGCCAACTGGCCGCGCACACGCAGTTCGTCGTGGCCGCCCCGGCCGCCCTCCTGGGGGATCGGCCCGGCCACGTGCTGCACCAGGAGCGGGTCCCCCAGCTGGAGCTGCTGCCGCACCTGGACGCCGTGGTCTGCCACGGCGGGCACAACACCGTGTGCGAGGCCCTCGCGCACGGACTGCCGCTGGTGGTCGCACCGATCCGGGACGACCAGCCGATCGTGGCCCGGCAGGTCGTCGAGGCCGGCGCCGGCGTCCGGGTGCGGTTCGGCCGGACCCGGGCCGGGGAACTGCGCGATGCGCTCACGGCCGTGCTGGACGAGCCCGGCCCCCGCCGGGCGGCCCGGCGGATCCAGGCCTCATTCGCCGCTGCGGGCGGCGCCGCCGCCGCGGCCGACCGGTTGGAGAAGCTGATATGACGCCACCCCCGTTCCCGCACGTCCGGTGGGTTCCGGCGGCGCTGCTCACCGTGCTCGCCGCGGGCACCGTGCGCACCCGTCGACGGCTGCGGGCCCTGCCCGTACTGCCGCTGGTCCCGCCCGCGGCGGCCGGTGACATGCCGCGCCCAGCGGGGTGGCGGCTGCTCACCGCCCGGGGCGTCGAGCCCGACACCGCCACGTTCCTGAGCGCCTGCGCGTACGCCGAGCGCGAGGGGCTGAGGGTGCTGGACCTGCTGCCGGGGGACCTGGACGCCGAGCGGGCGCTCGGACTGCTGCGGCTGGTGGACCCGGCCCGCTACCGGGAGGACCGGCTCGGCGAGGGGCGCGGGGCCGGGCACGCCCTGCTCGTCACGCAGGAGGTGCTCGCGCGGGCCGGGGTGGAAAGCGGCCCGTCCCGCCCGACCCCCGCGGAACTCCTCGCGCTCACCCGCCGGGTGAAGGAGTACGCGGCCGGCGCAACCGGGCTGGCCATCGCCCCGGCGCTCAGCTGCGGCCGGCCCGCAACGGCCCCCTGGGGCGCAGGCTCCGGGGCGGCGCGCGCCGCCGAGCTGCGGGCACAGGGCCTGCCCCCGGGGGCGCTCGCGGCCGCCCAGCTGGGCGGGCTGGCGCTGCTCGCGGGCGCCGCCGTACGCCAGGGCCCGTGGGCCGCCGCCGCGGCCGGGCTGTACTGGCTGCAGCCGTACCTCGCGCTCGGCGGGCCCGGCTCCCCACTGCGCCCCCACGACCTGGCCCGCTCCACGGCCGCCCGGCCGGCCCGCTCCCTCGCCGCCGCCCTGGGTACCGCCGCTGCGGCCGCCCGCGACCGGGGCGGGGCGCAGGACCCCGCCCGCGCCGCCGCCTACCGGGCCGACCTGGCCGCCGGCACCGACCGGTTCCTCGAACCGCGCCGCCCGGACTGCCCGTGGTGCGGATCTGGGCGGCTCTCGGTCCGGGTCGAGGTCCCGGACCTGCTCCAGGCGAAGCCCGGCCGGTTCACCCTGGAACAGTGCGGGGACTGCGCGCACGTGTTCCAGAACCCCCGGCTGACCATCGAGGGGCTGGAGTTCTACTACCGGGACTTCTACGACGGGCGCGGCGGCGAGGGCGCCGGCACCGTGTTCGGACGCCTCGGCGCGGCCTACCGGGCGCGCGCCGAAATGCTCCTCACCCACGCCGAGCCCCGGTCGTGGCTGGACGTGGGAACGGGCCACGGCCACTTCTGCAACGCCGCCCGGGCCGTCTGGCCCCGTACCCGGTTCGACGGCCTGGACATGGGCGACGGCGTCCGCGAGGCGGAGCGCCGGGGCTGGGTGGAGACCGGGTACCAGGGGCAGTTCCCGGAGTTCGCGTCGAAGCTGGCGGGCCAGTACGAGGTCGTCAGCATGTACCACTACCTGGAGCACACCCGGGACCCGCTCGCCGAACTCGACGCGGCGGCCGCCGTCCTCGCCCCCGGCGGCCACCTGACCATCGAGCTCCCGGACCCCCAGTCCCGCATGGCGGACCTCCTGGGCCCGATGTGGCTGCCCTGGTTCCAGCCGCAGCACCAGCACCTGATCCCGGCCCGGAACCTGCGCGAGGCGCTGGCCTGCCGCGGGTTCGAAGTCCTGGCCGAGGAACACGGCCCGGCCCACCAGGGCAACGACTTCTTCGGCGCGGTGGCGCTCACCGTGACCCGCCTGGCCCCGGACCCCGACCGGCCCTGGGCGCCGCCGTCCACGCCCCGCGCGCGGGCCCTCGCCACGGCCGTGCGGGCCGCCTCCCTCCCGTTCTTCGCCGCAGCCGCGGCCGTCGACGCGGTGCGCACGGCCGCGGCCCACCGCACCGACGGCGGCAACGCCTACCGCCTCCTCGCCCGCAAGGACGTCCCGTGAGGGGCCCGGCCCCGGCGCCGTTCGACCT
The DNA here is from genome assembly GCF_036346105.1 of Streptomyces sp. NBC_00539. Taxonomy (GTDB): domain Bacteria; phylum Actinomycetota; class Actinomycetes; order Streptomycetales; family Streptomycetaceae; genus Streptomyces. Next base: position 671,556 of record NZ_CP107811.1, on the reverse strand, counting down.
GGCCCGGCGGACCACCGCCGACCCGCTGTTCCGGCTGGTCGCCTACGCCCTGGAGGCCGCGCACGGGCGGCCCCCGACCGCGGTGTGGAGCGCCCCGTACGCCTTCCACCTCGGCTCGCCCGGACTCGTCGCGGCGGCCGGCTGGCCCACGGCCGCAGCCGCCGCCCCGCGTGACGACGGGCTGGTCCGGCTCAGCTCCCTCGCCCACCCCGCCGACAGCTGCGACCTGCCGCTGACCCCGTCCGGGCCGCCGCCCGCCGCCCCCGACTGGGCCGTGCGCCCGTACGCGGTGCTACGGGCGCTGGCGTCGGCCGGCATCGGCCGCGGCGGGAGCGACCTGCACGTGCAGGGCTCGCTCACCGCGGCCGCCGGACTCGCCACCGCCGAGCCCGCCGAGTGCGCGATCGCCCTGGCGGTGGCCGACGCCCACACCGGCCCGGGCCGGCCCCCGGACCGGTCCGGCACGGCCCGGGTGCTGGCCGAGGCCCTGCCCGACGGGGACGACGCCCTGCGCCGGGCCGTCCTCTTCGCCCGGCGCGGCCGGGCGCTGCTGGACCCGGTCCCGGCGGACCGGCGGCGCCGGCGCTACGTCTCCTTCGACCCGGCCGCCTCGGGCGCGCGGCTGGTGCTGCTGGCCGTGCGCGGGGACCCGGCGGACCGGCCCGCGGAGCTGGCCCGGGCCGTGGACCTCACCCGCCGGGCCGGGGCCCTGAGCGCCTGGCAGCCCGGGCGGCGGCCCGGCCGGAGCGCACTGGTGCTGCTGCCCGAGTCACGAGTGGCGGGGGCCCGGGCCGCGGTCGCCGAGGGCTTCCGCGGACGCGGACGGCCCGTACCGCGGTTCCTGAACATCACCGTGTCCGGCGCGGCCCGGCGCGAGGAGTGACACCCCGACCGTCTCCACCTTCACCAGGAGGAACACCCATGCCCACACCCTCGCCCAAGACGGCCGCCAGACGCGGGGCCCGGCGCTCCGCGCTCGTGGCCGCCCTCGGTGCGGTCGGCCTGCTGGCCGCCTTCACCGTGGCCGGCTCCCAGGCCGCCGAGCGCGGCGCCGACGCCGGTCCGGCCGCCGCGGCGGCCCTGCCCTCGTACGACCACGTGGTGGTCGCCGTGTTCGAGAACAAGCAGTACGGCGAGATCATCGGCAACGCGAGCGCCCCGTACATCAACCAGCTCGCGACCGGCGGAGCGAGCCTGACCGGCATGAAGGCACTGACCCATCCCAGCCAGCCGAACTACTTCAACCTCTTCTCCGGAGGCACCCAGGGCATCACGGGGGACAGCTGCTTCACCCCGCAGTCGATGACGGCCCCCAACCTCGGCCAGGAGCTGATCGCGGCCGGCAAGACCTTCGCGACGTACAACGAAGACCTGCCGAGCGAGGGTTCCACGGCCTGCACGAGCGGCAAGTACGCGCAGAAGCACAACCCGTGGTTCGCCTTCAAGAACGTGCCGCTGAACACCGGCAAGACCTGGACGCAGTTCCCCCGCAACGACTTCGCGGCCCTGCCGAACCTGTCGTTCGTCGTGCCCAACCTGTGCAACGACATGCACGACTGTGCCGTCGGTACGGGTGACACCTGGACGAAGGACAACCTCGACGCCTACGCGCAGTGGGCCAAGAGCAACAACAGCCTGCTGGTCCTGACCTGGGACGAGGACAACTACCTGGGCTCCAACCAGATCGCCACCGTCTTCTACGGAGCGAACGTCAAGACGGGCACGTACACCACCGCCTACAACCACCACCACCTGCTGCGGACCCTCGAGGACCTGTTCGGCTCGCCGGCACACGCGGGCAACGCGGCCAATGCCCAGCCCATCACGGAAGTGTTCACCACCGGCCCGATCCCGACCCCCACCCCCACCCCTACGCCGACCCCGACTCCCACCCCCACCACCGGTGACCTGAGGCTGGCCGACCCCGGACCGCAGACCTGCAAGTTCAACCAGTCCTGCACCATCCAGCTCACCGCGACCGGCGGCAAGGCCCCGATCCGCTACGCCGCCACGGGCCTCCCCCTCGGCCTGACCGCCGACCCCGGCACCGGCCGGATCAGCGGCAGGCCGTGGTCCGTCGCCACGGTCCGGATCACCGCCACCGCCACCGATGCCGCGGGAGTGACCGTCACCGCCGCGTTCCCCCTCACCGTCAACTGGTTCTGACGACACACCCGCGGCCGGACATGACCACCGCCGGTCCTGCGCTATAGTTGACCTTGAGCTCGGGGCCGCGAAAAGCGGTCCGCGGGGCACGCGTTGGTGGTCCAAGGAAAGACACCCCACTTCCCGTGGGGGGATGCAGGTGCAAGGCCTGCCCAGCGCTCGATCAAGGCCCCGGCCTCCTCATGGAGACCGGGGCCTTTTCGTCGTGTCCGTGACCGGGCAGGAATGGAGAAGCCAAACCCGTCCGTCGGCCGTAGCGTGGCCCGCATGGACACCGGTTGCGCTACGGCCGGTCGCGAGGACGGAGAAACGACGAGCATGGCCACGAGGACGGACACGCAGTCGCCCACGCTGCACGCTGCCGACACCCATGACGTGATCCGCGTGCACGGCGCCCGCGAGAACAACCTCAAGGACGTCAGCATCGAGATCCCCAAGCGCCGGCTGACGGTGTTCACGGGCGTCTCCGGATCGGGCAAGAGCTCCCTGGTCTTCAGCACGATCGCCGCCGAGTCGCAGCGGCTGATCAACGAGACGTACAGCGCCTTCGTCCAGGGCTTCATGCCGACGCTGGCGCGGCCCGAGGTCGACGTACTCGACGGGCTGACGACCGTGATCACCGTGGACCAGCAGCGCATGGGCGGTGACCCACGCTCCACCGTCGGTACCGCCACCGACGCCAACGCCATGCTCCGCATCCTGTTCAGCCGGCTCGGACAGCCGCACATCGGCCCGCCCGGCGCCTACGCCTTCAACGTCCCCTCCGTCCGGGCGAGCGGTGCGATCACCGTCGAGCGCGGCGCCAAGAAGGCGGTGAAGGCCACCTTCAACCGCACCGGTGGCATGTGCCCCCGGTGCGAGGGCCGCGGCACCGTCTCCGACCTCGACCTCGCCCAGCTCTACGACGACACCAAGTCGCTCTCCGAGGGCGCCGTCACCATCCCCGGCTACGGCTCCGACGGCTGGAACATGCGGCTCTACAAGGAGTCCGGCCTCCTCGACCCGGACAAGCCGATCCGCTCGTACACCAAGAGGGAACTGCACGACTTCCTCCACCACGAGCCGACCCGGATGAAGATCGCGGGCATCAACATGACCTACGAGGGACTGATCCCGCGGGTCCAGAAGTCGATGCTCTCCAAGGACAAGGAGTCGATGCAGCCGCACATCCGGGAGTTCGTGGACCGGGCGGTCACCTTCACCACCTGCCCCGCATGCGACGGCACCCGCCTCAGCGAGGGCGCCCGGTCCTCGAAGATCGGGGGGATCAGCATCGCCGACGCCTGCGCCATGCAGATCAGCGACCTCGCCGACTGGGTCCGGGGCCTCGAAGAGCCGTCGGTGGGGCCGCTGCTCGACGCGCTGCGGCAGACCCTCGACTCCTTCGGGGAGATCGGCCTCGGCTACCTCTCGCTCGACCGTCCGTCGGGCACGCTCTCGGGCGGCGAGGCGCAGCGCGTCAAGATGATCCGCCACCTCGGCTCCTCGCTGACCGACGTGACCTACGTGTTCGACGAGCCCACCACGGGCCTGCACCCGCACGACATCCAGCGGATGAACGACCTGCTGCTGAGGCTGCGGGACAAGGGCAACACGGTGCTCGTCGTGGAGCACAAGCCGGAGACGATCGCGATCGCCGACCACGTCGTCGACCTCGGTCCCGGCGCCGGAACCGCAGGCGGCACCGTCTGCTTCGAGGGCACCGTCGAGGGGCTGCGCGGCGCGGGCACCGTCACCGGCCGGCATTTCGACGACCGGGCCGCCCTCAAGGAAAAGCCGCGGACCCCCACCGGCGCCCTGGAGGTCCGCGGCGCGACGACGCACAACCTGCGGGGCGTCGACGTCGACATCCCGCTGGGGGTGCTGGCCGTCGTCACCGGCGTCGCCGGTTCCGGCAAGAGCTCGCTCGTGCACGGCTCGCTCGTCAAGGGCGGGGGAGCCGCGGGGGCGGGTGTGGTGTCGGTCGACCAGGGCGCGATCCGCGGCTCCCGGCGCAGCAACCCGGCGACGTACACCGGCCTGCTCGACCCGGTCCGCAAGGCGTTCGCCAAGGCCAACGGCGTGAAGCCGGCCCTGTTCAGTTCCAACTCCGAGGGCGCCTGCCCCACCTGCAACGGGGCCGGCGTCGTCTACACCGACCTCGCCATGATGGCGGGCGTCGCCACCACCTGCGAGGAGTGCGAGGGCAAGCGCTTCCAGGCGTCGGTACTGGAGTACCGCCTCGGCGGCCGCGACATCAGCGAGGTCCTCGCGATGCCGGTGACCGAGGCCGCGGAGTTCTTCGGCGACGGCGAGGCACGCACCCCGGCCGCCCACCGCATCCTCGAACGGCTCGCCGACGTCGGGCTCGGCTACCTGACCATCGGACAGCCGCTCACCACCCTCTCCGGCGGCGAGCGGCAGCGGCTCAAGCTGGCCACGCACATGGCCGACAAGGGCGGTGTCTACGTCCTCGACGAGCCGACCGCCGGACTGCACCTCGCCGACGTCGAGCAGCTGCTCGGCCTGCTCGACCGGCTCGTGGACTCGGGCAAGTCCGTCATCGTGGTCGAGCACCACCAGGCGGTCATGGCGCACGCCGACTGGATCATCGACCTCGGTCCCGGAGCCGGCCACGACGGCGGCCGGATCGTCTTCGAGGGCACACCGGCCGACCTCGTCGCCGCCCGCTCCACCCTCACCGGCCGGCACCTCGCCGCGTACGTCGGCAGCTGACCGCCTTTCCACCCGCCCGGCCACCGGCGCCCTTCGTCGACCTCGACGTGCGAAGGGCGTCAGACGGCGGGGGAGGGGATGTAGGCCAGGCCGTGGGCGCCCGGTTCGCCCGCGCGCTCGACGTGCAAGGTCGCCACCGTCTGCCTGCGCGGCAGGTCCACCACCGTCACCGTGCTGGACGAGACGGCCGCGACGTAGCCGTAGCGGCCGTCGGGCGACGAGGTGATCGTCAGGGGAAAGGCGCCGACCTCCACACTGCCGAGGTCCTCGCCGTCCTTGCCGTACACGTGCAAGAGCCCCGGGGCCTGCTCGCCGAGCGCCGCGCCGCCCGCCCGCATGCGCAGCTCACCGGCCAGGACGAGATGCGTGGCGGTGACGTGCACGGGGAAGACGGGGCCGTCCGTGCGGTGGGTCCGCACCACGGCGCCGGTGGCCGTGTCGATCACCCGGACCCCGGCCCCGGGCACCGGGCCCGTGACGGTCAAGTCCCCCTTGGGGGCGGCCGCGTACACGTACCGTCCGTCGCGCGAGGCCGCGATTCCCTCGCTCCCCGGCACCGCGATCCGGCCGGCCGGCGTACCCGAGCCGATGTCGAGGACCGAGAGGAACGGCGCCTCCTTGTTCGCGCTGTACGCACGGCTCCCGTCCGGAGTGAGCGTGAACCAGTGCGGGCCGGGCGCCCCCACGGGCAGCCGGCGTACGGGCTCCAGGGAGTCCGCGTCGAGCGCCACCAGGGCGCCCTCCTCGTCGCCGTGCGCCTCGACGCTCACCCACAGCAGGCCGCCCGAGGGGTCCAGGGCGATGCCGTGCGGCGCGCGTTCCGGCGCCAGGTCGACGACGTCGAGGATCCGGCGCCGGTCGGGATCGATGACCACCAGCTCATGGGCCCGCCCGGTGTTGGCGTGGTAGTAGCCGGAGCGGTAGGTGATCGTGGCGTACAGCCGCCGCCGTACCGGGTCGAAGCACAACTCGTGCGGTTCGCTGGGGACTTCGATCACTTCGAGCCGGCGGAAGTCCACCGCGTCGAAGAAGGTGACCGTGGGGCCGCTCTGGCTCGCCACGGCGAGTACGTCGTTCGTTGTCCGTGTCATGGACCAGAGCCTGGACCGGCCGGACGATTAACTCCAGTGCACTTGTGGCAAGGTGTGATTGCATGCAACGCAAACGTGCTGGCCGTGCCCGAGCCGCACGGCCCTTCGAGTGACGGGAGACACAGTGCGGGACGGACCCGAACGGCAGCTGGACCTCAACCTGCTGGTCGCCCTCGACGCGCTGCTGGAGGAGGGGAGCGTCACCGGGGCCGCCGCGCGCCTGCACGTGTCCGCGCCCGCCATGAGCCGCACCCTCGGCCGCATCCGCACGGTCCTGCGCGATCCCGTGCTCGTACGCGCCGGACGGGAGCTCGTCCCCACCCCGCGCGCCGTCGAACTGCGACCGCGCGTCCGCGCCCTCGTCCATCAGGCACACGCCCTCCTGGTACCCGAGCCCGTCACCGACCCGGCGCGACAGACCCGCGAATTCACCGTCCAGGCAGGCGAGATGCTGCTGCCCGGACTCGCCCCCCGGCTCGTGCGCGCCGTCGTGGACCAGGCCCCCGGAGTCACCCTGCGCTTCATGCCGGAGGCCCTGGAAGGTACACCCGCCCTGCGCGAGGGCCGGCTCGATCTCGAAATCGGCGTCATCGGCCACCCCGATCCGGAGACCCGGATCGAATCCCTGGGCCGGACCCGCCTCCTGGCCGCCGTGCGCGCCGGACACCCCCTGGCACGCCGCAAGACGGTCACCGCCCGGGCCTTCGCCGCCGCCGATCACGTCGGGGTGTCCCGCCAGGGCCGGGTCCGCGGCCCCGTGGACGACAGGCTGGGCGAACTCGGGCTGAGCCGCCGGGTGGTCGCCGTCGTACCGTCCTGGAGCGCCGCGCTCTTCCTGTGCCGGGAGAGCGACCTGGTCTGCCTCACCCCGGCCTGCGCCCCGTCCCGCCCTCACGAACTGCTGGGCCTGCACACGTTCGAAGTGCCGCTGGAACTGCCGCCCGTCGCCCTCGGCATGGCGTGGCACCCGCGCAACGACGCCGACCCCGGGCACGGCTGGCTCCGTGACCGGGTCCGGGAAAGCTGGCGGGCCGGCGGCTTTTCGGGGTAGACGGGCCGCGACGAAAGGACGGCCGGGATGGGCGAGTTGTTGGTCGGTACGTGTTCCTGGACGGACAAGGCACTTGTGGGCAGCGGGTGGTACCCGCCGGGGCGGCGCGATCCGGAGGGGCGATTGCGGCACTACGCCGAACGGTTCCCCGTCGTGGAGGTCGACGCCGGCTACTACGCGCTCCCCAGCGTGCGCAACAGCATGCTCTGGGCCGAACGCACCCCGCCCGGCTTCCGCTTCGACGTCAAGGCCTTCTCCCTCCTCACCGGCCACCCGACCCGCAAGGCCGCCCTGCCCGCCGACCTGCGGGGCCACGACAGCGGCGACCCGGAGCTCCTCGACGAGGTCTGGCACCGTTTCGGCGCGGCCCTGCGCCCGCTCGCGGAGACGGGCCGGCTGGGCGCCGTACTGTTCCAGTTCCCGCCCTGGTTCGTCCCGGGGGAGCGGGCGGAGACCGCCTTGCACCGCATCCGGAAGCGGGCGCCCGAGTGGCCGGTGGCGGTGGAGTTCCGCCACCCCGACTGGTGGCGCGAGGGCGGGCGGGAGCGCACCGCCGCCCTGTTGCGGGACCTGGACGCCACCGCCGTGGCCGTGGACACGGCCCGGGCGCTGCCCACCTCCATACCGCCGGTCACGCCGGTCACGTCCTCGAAGCTCGGGGTGGTCCGCTTCCACGGCCGCAGCCGCGCCTGGGGCACCGGCAGCAAGGAGGACCGCTTCCGCCACACCTACACGGAGGGCGAGTTGCGCGAATGGCTGCCGCGCCTGCGCAGCCTCGCGGACCGGGTCGAGCAGCTGCACGTCCTGTTCAACAACTGCTGCGGCGACGCCGCCGTACGGGCCGCGGAGACCATGCGGAACCTGCTGGGCCAGCCCGAGCGGGCGGACGGGTCGGCTGACCGGGTGCCGTCTTGAGCCGGTTTCCCGGCGCCACCGGGTCCGGCGGGAAACCCGCGCACGGAGGCGGAACGGTCCTGCCGCCCGGACGGGTCCCGGCCGCACCGGTCCCCGGTGCCCGGGCCGCGTGCGCGAGCGGACGGCCCGCGGCACCGGCACCGCGCGGCACGAGCACCCTCAGGATGCCGCGGGCACGGCCCACGGCGACCCGCGGGATCAGCGGCGCGCGCCCCGCGAGGTCGGGCGGTGCGGCCTATCCTGGAAACGGCGGCTGGTAGCGCGAGCGGCCTCCCGGCCGCCGGGCCCGGCCACGGGCGCGCACCCCTCTCCGAACCACCGCGCCCGCGTGCCGGCTCAGCGCCCGGGTCACGACGCGGCCTCCGTGTGGCCGACGCAGGCGGGAGGAGCGGACCGTGCCGGAACAGGGTGAACGCCGGATCGTGCTGGTCCGGCATGCCAAGGCGGTACCCAAGGACGTCACCGAGGACTTCGAGCGCGGCCTGGCCGACCGGGGCTGCCACGACGCGCCGCGTGCGGGCAACTGGCTGGAGCGGTCCGGATACGGCGTGGACCTGGCTCTGTGCTCCTCGGCCCGGCGGGCCCGCCAGACCTGGCAGCTGATGCTGCCCCTGCTGAGCGAGCCGCCCCCCACCCTCTACCAGGCCCGGCTCTACGAAGCCGAGGCGCACGACCTGCTCGCCGTCGTCGCGGAGGCCGCGGCCGAGGTGCACGGCCTCGTGCTGGTCGGGCACAACCCGGCCATCCGCGAAGTCGCCAGGAGCCTGTGCGGCACAGGCCCGAAGAAGCTCGTGCAACGCCTCGGGGCGGCCTTCCCGACCTCCGCCGTCGCCGTACTGGCCGTGAAGGGAGGCTGGGACGACGTGGCGCCGGGGGCGGCCCGTCTGGCCGCCTTCTGGGCACCGGGCGACGACTGAACGAGGAGCGGTGCGACGCGGCGGAAGCCGCGCGACGGTGCCGCGGGTGGCACAGTGGGTGCATGTGTGGCCGTTACGCATCCACCCGCGCCCCCGCCGACCTGGCCGGCCTCTTCGAAGCCCGCTGGGACCCGCGCGAGACGCTCGCCCCGAGCTGGAACGTCGCTCCCACCGACCCGGTCTGGGCCGTCGTCGAACGCAAGGACCGCGCCACGCACGCCGTGGAGCGCAGGCTGCGCGCCGTGCGCTGGGGGCTGGTCCCGTCCTGGGCCAAGGATCCGGGCGTCGGCGCCCGGATGATCAACGCCCGGGTGGAGACGGTCCACGAGAAGCCGGCCTTCCGCCGGGCCCTCGCCAAGCGGCGGTGCCTGATGCCGGCGGACGGCTTCTACGAGTGGCAGACCGAGCGGACCGGGAACGACGGGAAGACCTACAAGCAGCCCTACTTCATCCGTCCCGAGGACGCGTCGGTGATGGCCATGGCCGGGTTGTACGAGTTCTGGCGGGACCGCAGCGTCGCCGACGACGACGATCCGGCGGCCTGGCTCACGACGGCGACCGTCATCACCACCGAGGCCGCGGACGCGGCCGGCCGCATCCACCCCCGGATGCCCCTGGCACTGGACCCCGCGGACTACGAGGCCTGGCTCGACCCCGCCCACCAGGACGTCAACGCCCTGCGTGCCCTGCTGCACACGCCGGCCGACGGCCGGCTCGCGGTACGGGCGGTGTCCACCGAAGTCAACAGCGTCCGGAACAACGGCCCCCACCTCCTGCAGGACGCCCCGGCCCGGTGAGGAACGAGGCCGCCCGCTCACCCCACGTGCCGACGTCGGCGCGGGTACGGGAGACGTGGAGCTCCGCTCCGGGCAGTGAGCGGGCCAGGGTCCGCGCCGTCGACAGCGGATGGCCGGGGTCGCCCTCCCAGGCGAGGACCAGGGCCGGCAGGCGCAGCGCGGCGAGCGAGGCGGGTGCGGGCAGATCGGAGAGCGCGAGCCCCCGCAGGACCGCCGGGAGGATCCGCTCCGGCGGTGTCGGCGGGAACCCGGGGACATCGGCCACCACCCGCGGGGGCGGCCGCTCCTGCCTCCCGGCGAGCCAGGCGCCCACCCCCTGCCGCTCGACGGTCTCGGCGGCGGCCCTGTCGGCCCGCGCGTGCGCCTGACGCGTCGTCCACGCGGTGGGCGGGATCAGCAGCACCAGCGCGGAGAACCGCTCCGGCGCCCGGACGGCGGCGTGCAGTACGGTGGCGCAGCCCATCGAGGAGCCCAGGGCGTCGGCGGGCCCGGAGGCGCCCAGGTGCCCGAGGAGGGCCAGCAGGTCCTCCGCGAGGCTGTCGTACGTGTAGTCGGTGTCCACGGCGCCGCCCGTGGACCGACCGTGGCCCCGGGCGTCGTACCGGACCAGGCGCCGCCCCGCCCGCAGGAGTGGCGCCCAGTCGAACAGGCCCATCCGGTCCTCGACCGCCTGGCTGACGAAGCCGCCGTGCGCGTACACGGCGAGCGGACCCGCGCCGTAGTCGTCGTACACGAGTTCGGCGCCGCGGTGCCGGAAGCGGCCTTCGCGGCCGGTCGCGTCCATCGCCGGGCCTCCTCGTGTCAGGCCGCTCGTGTCGGGTCGCTCCCGCAAGGCAGCTCGCGCCAGGCCGCCCGGTCAGGACCGCTCGTCCTCGGGGGAGCCGAAGTTGCCGTAGCCCTGGAGGTCGTGCGCCGTGCGGCGGCTGCCGTCCGTGGGGAACGTCTGGGCTTGGGCCTCGCGCCGCTCCTCGCTGCGCCCGGCGTCCGCCGGGCGACGGGGCTGCTCGGCCGCGGTGGGCGGCTTCGGCTCGGCGGCGCGGCGTTTCATGCCCCACCACACCGCGCCGATCAGCACGACGACGACGATCACGCCTACCGTCGAGGCGAAGGCGGTTCCCGAAGCGCTCATCGCGAGCGCGGTGGCCGAGTTCATCATGGAGCCGTTTCCTTTCCCGGGGCGCCGCACCGGGCCGCCTACGGCCCGGTGCGGACGTCCTCTTGTCCCCGTCGCGGCTGCCCGGCGCACGGCGGGTGAAACGGCGCGAGCGGCACGCTCAGTACCGGGTGTGCCCGTTGGGGGAGAGGTGGTAGACGGCGAAGGCCCGGTCGATGACGGGCATAGCGACGTTGCGCACCCGGATCCCCCCGGCGGTCATCCCGTGCTCCTTGCCGGCGTGGGCGTGCCCGTGGATGGCGAGGTCGGCGCCCGCGTCGTCGACGGCCTCCGCCAGCAGGTAGCTGCCGAGGAAGGGGTAGATCTCCCTCGGTTCCCCCGCAAGGGTGTCCTCGACGGGCGAGAAGTGCGTGAGCGCGATCCTGATGTCGCAGTCGGAGCCGCGCAGTTCGTGCAGGGACTCCCGCAGGCTGTTGGCGCTGCGACGGGTGTACTGGACGAAGGACTTCATCTCGGGTTCGCCGAAATCGCTGGCACAGCGGCCTGCGAAGCCGCCGCAGAAGCCCTTGGTGCCGGCGACGCCGACTTTCGTGCCGGCGATGTCGAGGACCACGCCGTCGCCTTCCAGCACGTGCACCCCCACCCGGGCGAGTTCCTCGGCGACGGCGGCCTCCTGGTCGCTCTGGTAGTCGTGGTTGCCCAGCACGGCGGCCACCGGCACGGGCAGCCCCGCCACTTCGTGGGCGACGACGCGTGCCTCTTCGGCAGTGCCGTGCCGGGTGAGGTCACCGGCGAGCAGCAACAAGTCCGCATGGGCGCCGAGGGTCTCGAAGGCCGGCCTCAGCGTTCCCTCGCTGCCCGGTCCGAGGTGGATGTCCCCGACGGCCGCGACGCGGATCATGACAGCTCTTCCGAGTGGTCGGGCGGCGCCGCGCAGTTCACCGTCACGTCCTGGTGCCAGGCCACGCCGGCCAGTTCCTCCCCGGCGATGCGCAGGACCTCCGCCCGGCAGTCGGCGCTGGTCACGCTGCCCGAGAGGTGCGCGGTGGCCCCGTGCATCTCGATCCGTACGCCCAGCTCGGCGATGTCCTCGCGGGCCAGCCGGTCCCGCAGGTGCTGGATGCGGTACTCGATCAGCTCGGCGGTGTTCATACCGTTCATACGGGTTGTCCCCTCGCTCCGACTCGCTGCGGCTCGCTTACCGGGCCCTCGCCGGACTCATGAGTTCCGCGCCGTTCATGTGGTCCACGTCCTTCCTCGGTGCGATGACCCGCAGCCGTTCGAGCAGGTAGAAGAACGCGTCCGCCAGGGGAGCGTCCTGATGGGCCCGGAACATGCGGTCCCAGTCGATCTGCTCGCGCAGCATCCGGGCCATCGGCAGCAGGTCGCCGAAGTCGCAGTAGTGCTCGCACAGTGCGGCGAGCCGGCTGTCCATGAGGTCGGTGGGGGACAGGACCGGCATCCACACCGAGTCCACGGGCAGCACCACCGCGCGGTCCAGCAGTTCCCGGCTCACCGGACGACGGGCGAGCTCGAAGATGAGGTCGATCTCCTCGCCGCCCGAGCGGCCCTTGACCAGCCAGTCCTCGGGAGCCCGACGCATGGAGATCCCGCCCTCCTCCAGCGCCTTGATCACGGTCTCGGCGTCCTCACGGATGACACAGAAGTCGGTGTCGTGCTGGAAGCGCGGCGGCAGGCCGTGCGCGAACGCGGCCACGCTCCCGGCCAGCGCGAACGGCTGACCCGACGCCTTCAGCAGCGCCGCGACCCGTTTCGTGGTCTCCAGAATGGCCTGCGTGTGGTCGTGCGGCAGCGGTCCGTCGCTCTGGGCGGGACCGCGCAGGTCCGAGAGGGTGGCCTCACCCTCGGGTCGGGCAGAACGGTTCTTCGCAGAGTGGCTCACGGCAATCACTCACTCGTCCACTGGCTCGTTCCTGAGCGGCCGCGGGGTGTCCGCAGCCGCGGAGGCCGGCAGTCAGTCCTCACCGCGCACGATATTCCACTTGGTGACGCGGCGCGCGGGCTCGTCGTCCCGCCGGTTCTCGTTCGCCGGTGCTCGTCCTTCGCCGGTTCTCCACCGGTTTCTCGCTGGTCGTCCGCCGACCGGGTTCCACCGGTGAAGGACGGGTGCCCGCTGCGTCGCGGACCATTCGTTCAGCGGCCGCCTCCCGGCTCTGCCATACGGTGGTGCATCAGGGCCTTCACCCGGTCGGGCAGGACGCGGTTGGCCACGGCGCCCTGGAGCTTCGTCTTCACCGAACCGGCGACGATCTTCTGCCGGCCCTCCGTCATCGCCCGGAACCCCTGCTCGGCCACCAGGGCGGGGTTGTCCTTCTTGGCGCGCCCGACGCGGGTGTCGAGCATGTGGGCCCGCCGGAAGAAGTCCGTGGCGGTGGCGCCGGGCATCAGGGAGGTGACGGTGACGCCGGTGCCCTTGAGCTCGTCGGCCAGGGCCTGGCTGAACGACTGGAGGAAGGACTTCGACGCGTTGTACACCGCCTGGTAGGGGCCGGGCATCGTGGAGGCGATCGACGAGGTGATCAGCACCCGCCCGCTCCCGCGGGCGACCATCTCCGGCAGCAGACGTTTGGCCAGGTGGACGGTGGCGGTGACGTTCAGGTCGATGACGCGGGCGTCGTCCGAGAGGTCGGTGTCCAGGAAGGCGCCGCCGCTTCCGACGCCCGCGTTGAGGGCGAGCGCGCTCACCGGGCGGCCGGTGCCGGAGATCGCTCGGCAGAGCGTTTCGACCCCGTCGTAGAGGGCGAGGTCGGCGCGCACGGCGGTGACGTCGGTGCCCTGCTCGCGCAGTTCCTCCGCGGCGAGGGCGAGGCCCCCGTCCTCGGCGGTGACGAGCAGGTCGTACCCGTGTCCGGCGCATACGCGGGCGAGTTCGAGGCCGATGCCGCTGGAGGCGCCGGTGATGACGGCCAGAGGGCGATGGGTGTCCATGTCGCTGCGGCTACCCGTCGCCCGTGCCGATACGCCCCAGCCCCACCGATACGCCCCGCCCGCGCCGATACGCCCCGCCCGTCAGGACTCGGCGGCCACCCGGACGCTTTTGACCTCGCTGTCGGCGGCGTCCGGCACGACCATGCCCGCCTCTACGCCCGTCCGGAGGTACTGCAGCACCTCGTGCGTCAGGCGGTCCCCGGGCACCACCACGGGGATGCCGGGCGGGTACGGGGTCAGCATCTCCGCCGAGATCCGGCCCACGGCCCGTTCCAGCGGTACCTGCTCGGCCGGACCGAAGAAGGCGTCGCGGGGCAGCGCGGCGGACTCCATGCGCATTCCGGCCGGGTCCGGGACGTCCACCCGGCGGGCCGGGCGCAGCTCGTCCGCGTGGGCGACCAGGTCCCGCAGCGCGTCCAGGAGCCGGTCCGCGGTGTCCTGCCCGTCGGCGTGCGTCAGCTGGGCGCTGATCCGGCGGTGGTCGGACAGGTGCAGGTTGATCTGCCGGTGCTCGCGCAGCCAGTCGGCGGCCCGGTAGCCCGTCGTCCCGAGCTCGGTGATGTCGATGATGATCTGGAGGGGGTCGAGGTCGAACGCCAGGCCCGGACCGCAGAAGTCCTCGCGGCCGTGCACGTGCATGCCGTCGATCCCGTCGATCCGCTTGCGGACCGACTCCGCCAGCGCCAGCGCGTCGTCGTACAGGGCCCTGCCGTGCTCGACCATCTGCCGGCGCCAGCCGTCCAGGGCGGCGTAGATCAGGACCGAGGGGCTCGTGGTCCCCAGCAGGTCTTCGCGGCTCTTGAGCACCTCCGGCCGAACGAGATCACCCTGGAGGTGGAACACCGATCCCTGTTCCAGCCCCGAGCCCATCTTGTGCACGGAGGTGACGCACACGTCGGCTCCGGCGTCCATGGCCCAGGTCGGCAGGTCCGGGTGGAACGGCAGGTGCGCCCCCCACGCCTCGTCCACGATCAGCGGCTTCCCGTGCTCGTGGCAGACCCGCGCGATCGCCGCCAGGTCGCTGGAGGTGCCGTACGGGGTGGGGCCGGTGACCAGGGCGCCCTTGGCGTCCGGGTGCGCGGCGAAGGCGGCGGCGAACGCCTCGGCGGACGGCGGGTGGGCGAGGTGGCGCTCGGCGTCCCAGCTGGGCTCCACCCACACCGGCCGGATGCCGGAGAGGATGAGCCCCGACACCACGGACTTGTGGGCGTCACGGCCCACCAGCAGCTCCTCGTGCGGCCCGGCCACCGACAGCATGGCGGACTTGACCGACAGCGAGCTGCCGCAGGTGGAGAAGAAGGCGTGATCCGCCCCGACGGCGTCCGCCATGAGCTGCTGCGCACGCTCCAGTACGCCGTGCGATGAGGTGCGGTCGTCGAGCCCGCTGGTCGCCAGGACGTCGGAGACGAACACCGCGTCGCCCAGAACCGCGCGGACCCGGGGATCCGCGCCGCGCGCCTGCTTGTGCCCGGGGGGTGTGAACGGGGTCTGGCCGCTCGCGTGATAGGCCGCGAGGGCGTCGAGAACGGGGGCTTCTGACTGGTCCATGCGGGCGCGCCTGCCCGGCCGGCCCCACCCGAAACAGCCGACCGGGGCGGGACCGCCCGCACGGGTGAGGGTGCAGGAGACGCCCGGCCGGGGGACTCAGTCGAGCCGGATCGCGAACAGGCAGGCGTCGTCCTCGTGGTCCTCGGCCGGATCGGCGGACATCACCCGGTCGAGGGTTTCGGCCGCTCCCAGCCCGGCGCAGGACTCCAGCGCCTTGCGCAGCGTGTCGATCCCGTACGTGATGTCCTGGCCCCGCCGCTCCACCATCCCGTCGGTGTACAGCAGCAGCAGGTCCCCGGAGCGCAGCGGGACGGTCGCCGTCGCGTACTCGTGCCCGGGCAGCAGGCCGAACAGCGGCCCGCGGTGCTCCGTGTCGAGAGTCGTGGCCGTGTCCCCGCGCAGCAGCAGGGGAGCGGGGTGACCGGCGCTCGCCCACCGCAGGTTCCGCGCGGCGTCGATGTGGCCGATGATCCCGGTGGCGGTCTCGGCCGCCGGGTCGGAGCACAGCAGTTCGTTCAGCCAGGTGGCTAGCTGACCGGCATGGGTGCCGGGGGAGTGCGCCAGCCCCGCGAGCGCGTGCCGCTGCTGCGCCATCCGGGCCACCGCGTTCAGGCCGTGGCCGCACGCGTCCCCGATCGCCAGCAGGATCCGGCCGTCCGGCAGCAGGCGGCACTTGTACCAGTCCCCGCCGACCGAGGCGTCCTCCTCCGCCGGCAGGTACGCCGCCGCCACCGAGACGCCCAGCCCCTCCAGCTCGGCGGAGTGCGTGGGCAGCAGGGCCTCCCGCAGCGCCGACGCCACCCGGTGCTCGGCCGCGGCCTCCTCCCGCAGCCGCTCCGTCTGGCGGCGGGTCGTCGCCAGACGCTGCCGGCTGCGTACCTGGGCCGTGAGGTCGCGGGCGATGAGCCGCAGCACCCAGGGCAGCCCGTCCGCGGCGATGACCGGGTGCCCGACCAGGGTGAGGGTGCGGACCTCGCCGAGCACCATGAAACGGACCTCGGCGCCGGGCGGCTCCTCGCCTTCGAGCATGGCCGTCATCAGCTTCGCGAAGCGCGGCACGTCCTCTGGGAGTACCGCGTCGCACAACTCCGTCAGGGACAGCGGCCGGGCCGGATCGGTGCGGAAGATCGAGGCGAGGCCCTCGGACCAGACGACCGCTCCCGACAGCAGGTCCCAGGTGCCCCACCCCATGGAGGCGATGTACTGGGCGTCGAGTGACATCATCTCCGTCCGGTTCAGGGCCGGACGCCAGGTCGTCAGCACCCTGTCCCCGCAGGAGGCGGCGTCGTACAGCAGCTTCGTGCGGTGCAGCCCGTCGCGGTGCTGCTCGGTGTAGTCCACGGCGTACGAGTGGACGGCGCGCCCGGTCTCCAGCACCCCGCTCAGGGCGTCCACAAGGCCGCCCGCCGCCGCGCCGGGCTGCACCTCCAGGAGCCGCCGGCCCACCTGGGCGTCGGGCGCGTCGAGCCACTGCGCGCAGCGGACGTGGTTGCCCGCGCGGACCGTGAAGTCGACGACCCGGCCCTCCGCGTCCCGTACGGGCGCGAGCAGTGCCGCAGAGACCGGGATCGCGGGCAGGGCCGCGCACACGCACCCCCAGGGGTCGTGGCCGCCCTGCCCGTCGCCGTCGTCGGAGCAGGAGTGCGGGGCTCCCTCGCCCCCGCCGCACGGGCAGCTGTCCGAGGGGTCCCGGCCCCGCGGGGTTTCGTCCTCGCGGCGTACTCCCGCGTCGCGGCGGGCGGCGGCGCGCAGAGCCGCCACCTCCCGCGTGATCAGCAGCTTCAGGGAAGCGGTGTCCTGCGGGACGACCGGGCTCATCCTGCGGGACCGTCGGTGCCGAGTTCCCGCAGTGCGGGGAGCAGGGTCGACTGCGCCCATTCCAGGAACGGCTCCTGGTGCTGACCGCCGATCTGGACGAGCGCGACCTCCGAGAAGCCGGCCTCCACGAAGGGGCGTACGGCGTCCACGAAGGCGTCCACGTCGTCCCCGCACGGCACGGCCTCGGCGACGTCCTCGGGGCGGACGTGCTGGGCCGCCTGGTCGAAGGAGGCCGGTCCGGGCAGCTCCGCGTTGACCTTCCAGCCGCCCGCCGACCAGCGGAACTGCTCGTGGGCCCGCTTGACGGCCGCGTCACGGTCCGGGTCGTAGCACACCGGCAGCTGGCCGACGCGCGGCTTGCCGGCGCCCCCGGCCCGGTCGAAGGCGTCCAGCAGCTCGCGTTCGGGTTCGATGGCGATGACCAGATCGGCGAGCCGCCCGGCGAGGTCGCAGGACTTGTCGCCGGAGACCGCGATGCCGATCGGCGGCGGGTCCGCGGGCAGGTCCCACAGCCGGGCGTTCTCCACGTCGAAGTACTGTCCGTGGTGGTTGACCGAGCGCCCTTCGAAGAGGCCCCGGATGATCTCGACGGCCTCCTCCAGCATCTCCAGCCTGACGTGCGCCGCGGGCCAGCCCGGCCCGATCACGTGCTCGTTGAGGTTCTCGCCCGAACCCAGGCCCAGCCGGAACCGCCCGCCCGACAGCAGCTGCATGGTCGCGGCCTTCTGGGCGACGACCGCCGGGTGGTACCGCATGGTCGGACACGTCACGTACGTCATCAGCGGGATCCGAGACGTGGCCTGCGCCGCCGCGCCGAGGACGCTCCACGCGTAAGGGGAGTGCCCCTGCTCCTCCAGCCACGGGAAGTAGTGGTCGGAGGTGACGGAGAAGTCGAAACCCGCCCGCTCCGCGCCGACCACGTGCTCGACCAGCTCCCGGGGGCCGGCCTGCTCGGTCATCATCGTGTATCCGATTCGCACCATGGGCCGCGTCTTACCGGTCTGCCCCGGAGTGAAACCTGAACGTGGGCCGTATGGAGGAGGCGGGCGGGGGCGTGCGGCGCGCACGGGCGTGCGAGGGGCCAGGCTGGGCAGTCGAAGGGATATTCCCTGCCGAAACAGATGACAAGGGAGTTCGTCGTGGCCCACGCAACCGATCCGCCCGACCCCCGGCCGGCGCACGGCGGTGGCCCCGGACCCGCGCCGCGCACGCCGGACGACACGGTCGCGGGGGCCGTCCGCTCCCGCGTGGGCCTGCGCGTCAACGGCGTCCACCACGACCTCGACCTGGACCACCGGGTCACGCTGCTCGACGCCCTGCGCGAGCAGCTGGACCTGACCGGTGCCAAGAAGGGCTGCGACCACGGGCAGTGCGGCGCCTGCACCGTCCTCGTCGACGGCCGGCGCGTCAACAGCTGCCTGCTCCTCACCGTCGCCCTCGACGGCTGCGAGATCACGACCGTGGAGGGCCTCGCCGCCCCCGAGGGCGCCCTTCACCCGCTCCAGCGCGCCTTCATCGAACACGACGCCTTCCAGTGCGGCTACTGCACCCCCGGTCAGCTCTGCTCCGCCGTCGGCGCGCTCCGCGAGGCGGCCGCCGGGCACCCCTCGCACGTCACCGCCGCCACGGCCTTGGCTGCTGCCGGGCCCGCCGTGCTGAGCGCCGAGGAGATCAGGGAACGGCTCAGCGGAAACCTCTGCCGCTGCGGCGCCTACCCCGCCATCGTCCGGGCCGTCGCCGAAGCGGGCGCGGACGCCGCGGCCACCGCGACCGGAGCGGAGGTGACCGCGTGAAGCCCTTCGCCTACGTACGCGCCACCACCCTCCGGGAAGCGGCCGACGCCTACGCCGCCCACCCCGGCTCCCGTTACCTCGGCGGCGGCACCAACCTCGTGGACCTGATGAAAGTGGGCGTCGAGACCCCCACCGCCCTCATCGACATCTCCCGGCTGCCTCTGGAGGAGATCACCGAACTGCCCGACGGCGGCCTGCGCGTCGGGGCCATGGTCCGGGGCACCGACCTGGCCGCCGACCCGCTCGTGCGCACCCGCTACCCGCTCCTCAGCCAGGCGCTGCTCGCCGGCGCCTCCGGACAACTGCGCAACGTCGCCACCACCGGCGGCAACCTGCTCCAGCGCACCCGCTGCGCCTACTTCCAGGACCTCTCCAAGCCGTGCAACAAGCGCGAACCCGGCAGCGGCTGCGGGGCCCGCGAGGGAATCCACCGCGACCACGCGGTACTCGGGCACTCCGAGCACTGCATCGCCACCCAGCCCTCGGACATGGCCGTGGCCCTGGCCGCGCTGGACGCCGAAGTCGAGCTGTACGGCGGCCCGGACACCACCCGTACGGTCGCGGCCGCCGAGTTCCACCGGCTGCCCGGCGACCGCCCCGAGCAGGACACCGTCATCCGCCCGGGGGAAATCATCACGGCGGTGCTCCTGCCCGCCCCGGCCCCGGGCGCCGTCTCGCTCTACCGCAAGGCCCGCGAACGCGCCTCGTACGCCTTCGCCCTCGCCTCGGTCGCCGTCGTCCTCGACCTCGACGACGGCCGCGTGCGCCGCATCTCCCTCGCCTTCGGCGGCCTCGCCCACCGGCCCTGGCGCGCGACCACCGCCGAGGCCCGGCTGACCGGCTCCGCACCGCACTCCGACGCCGTCCGTGCGGCCGTCGACGCGGAACTCGCGGGGGCGAGGCCCCTGCGCGACAACGCGTACAAGATCCCGCTCGCCCGCAACCTCGCCTGCGACGCCATCGCCACGCTGGCCGGCGCGCCGTAACCGGTTCCACCTGACCAGGAACAGGACCACGATGAGCCCGACCTCCGCCACCCTCGACACCACCGCCACCACCACCCCCGTCCTCGGCGCCCCCGTCGCGCGGCGCGAAGGCCGGGAGAAGGTGACCGGCGCCGCCCGGTACGCCGCCGAACAGCACCTGCCGCGGCGGGCCTACGCCTGGCCCGTCCCGGCGACGGTCGCCCGCGGCCGGATCACCGCCGTCGACACAGCCGCCGCACTGGCCCTGCCCGGCGTGCTGGGCGTCCTCACCCCCTACGACGCCCCGCGCCTGGGCCCCTCCGACGACCCCACCCTCCAGCTGCTCCAGGACCTGCGGGTGCCGCACCGCGGCTGGTACGTCGCGCTGGCCATCGCCGACACCCTGGAGGGGGCCCGGGCCGCCGCCGACGCCGTAGGCGTCACCTACGACACCGAGCCGCACGACGTGCTCCTGCGCGAGGACCATCCCGGCCTGTACACCCCCGAGCAGGCCAACGGCGGCTACCCCGCCCACCGCGAACAGGGCGACCCCGACGGGGCGCTCGCCGCCGCACCCGTACGCGTCGACGCCGTCTACTCCGTGCCGCCGCTGCACAACCACCCCATGGAACCGCACGCGGCCACCGCCGACTGGGACGCCGGGCGCGGCCACCTCACCGTGTACGACTCCTGCCAGGGCACCACCGTGGTGCGCAGCGTCCTGGCCGCGCTGTTCCGGCTGCCCGAGGACCGGATCACCGTCCTGTCCGAGCACGTGGGCGGCGGCTTCGGCTCCAAGGGCACCCCGCGGCCCCACGTCGTCCTCGCCGTCATGGCCACCCGGCACTGCGGACGCCCCGTCACCCTGGCCCTGCCCCGGCAGCACATGGCCGCCACCGTCGGCCACCGCGCGCCCACCCTGCACCACATCCGGCTGGGTGCCCGCTCCGACGGCACGCTCACCGCCCTCTCCCACGAGGTCACCACCCACACCTCGCAGGTCCGCGAATTCGTCGAACAGGCGGCCGTACCCTCCCGGGTCATGTACGCCGCCCCGGACAGCCGCACCACCCACCGCGTCACCGCGCTCGACGTGCCCACGCCCTCGTGGATGCGGGCCCCCGGCGAAACCCCCGGCATGTACGCCCTGGAGTCGGCCATGGACGAGCTGGCCGACGCCCTCGGGATGGACCCCGTCGAGCTGCGCGTACGCAACGACCCGGCCACCGAGCCCGACAGCGGCCACCCGTTCAGCAGCCGCCACCTCGTGGAGTGCCTGCGCGACGGCGCACGCCGGTTCGGCTGGTCCGGCCGCCGTCCGCCCCTGCGCGAGGGCCCGTTCCTCATCGGGACCGGCGTGGCCGCCGCCACCTACCCCGTGTACATCGCCCCGGCGGGTGCCCGGGCCCACGCCCGCCCCGACGGGAGCTACCTCGTCGAGGTCAACGCCACCGACATCGGCACCGGCGCCCGCACGGTCCTCTCCCAGATCGCCGCCGACGCCCTGCGCGTTCCGCTCGACGCCGTCTCGCTGGCCATCGGCAACAGCTCCCTGCCGGCCGGCCCCGTTGCCGGCGGCTCCACCGGAACCGCGTCCTGGGGCTGGGCGGTGCACGACGCCTGCACCGCCCTGACCGACCGGCTGTCACGCCACCACGGTCCGCTTCCCGCCGCCGGCCTCTCCGCGTCCGCCGACACCACGCAGTCGGCGAAGCAGAAGTCCCCGTACGCGCGCCACGCGTTCGGGGCGCACTTCGCCGAGATCCAGGCGGACACCGTCACCGGCGAGGTACGCGTCCGCAGGCTGCTCGGCGTCTTCGCCGCCGGCCGCATCCTCAACCCGCGCACCGCCCGCTCCCAGCTCATCGGCGGGATGGTGATGGGCCTGGGCATGGCGCTGACCGAGCACAGCGGCCTCGACCCGGCGTTCGGCGACTTCGCCGAACGGGACCTGGCCGCCTACCACGTGCCGTCGAACGCCGACGTTCCCGCCATCGAGGCCCACTGGATCGAGGAGCACGACAAGCACCTCAACCCGATGGGCAGCAAGGGCATCGGGGAGATCGGCATCGTGGGCGCCGCCGCGGCGATCGGCAACGCGGTGTGCCACGCCGTCGGCCGGCGCATCCGCGAGGTGCCGCTCACCCCGGACCTGGTCCTGGCCGCCCTCGAAGGAGAGCCGACGGCCACGGCCGGCCACGCCGGATGACAGCCGCACATGCCCCGGCCGTGGCGGGCCGGGGGCCCGCCACGGCCGGGGAGCGGCGGCCGCCCGTCGGCGTCAGTCGGAGGACAGCGCCTGGAGCAGGTCACCGACGGCCGGGTCCGGCAGGGCGCGGGCCACATCGGCCTGGGCGACCATCCCGACGAGCCGGTGGCCGTCGATCACGGGCAGCCGGCGGACCTTGTGCTCCCGCATCGTGCGCAGGATCTCTTGCGCGTCGTCGTCCGCGCCGATCGTCACCGCCTCGCCCTGGGCGAGTTCACCGGCCTTGCACGTGGCGGGGTCCTTGCCCCGGCCCAGCACCTTCACCACGATGTCGCGGTCGGTGAGGACTCCTTTCAACCGGTCGTCGTTGCCGCAGATCGGCAGGGCGCCCACCCCGAGGTCGGTCATCTTCCGTGCCGCTTCGAGGACGCTCTCGTCCTCTCCGATGCAGTCGGCGCCTTCGGTCATGATCTCGCGTGCAGTGGTCATGGACGTGTCCTCTCCGCTGGAGTGCCTGCTTGTCGATCCCGCGCCTTCCCACCTCCGCCACCCGATAACGCCCGGTCCGAGATCCTTCGGCGCATTCGGGCTCCGCCCGGGGGCAGGCCGTACCGGGACCGACCCCCCGCGACAGAACGAGAAAGGGCATACCCATGACCGCTCCCCCCAAGAGCGCCGCGCGACGGCCCACCGCGGCCGTGGTCACCGGAGCCGATTCCGGGATCGGCCGGGCGACCGCCGTGCGGCTCGCGGCCGCCGGGCTGGACGTCGGCATCACCTGGCACACCGACGAAGCAGGTGCCCGGGCGACGGCGGCCGA
The DNA here is from genome assembly GCF_036346105.1 of Streptomyces sp. NBC_00539. Lineage (GTDB taxonomy): Bacteria > Actinomycetota > Actinomycetes > Streptomycetales > Streptomycetaceae > Streptomyces. The sequence goes on along the minus strand of NZ_CP107811.1, from coordinate 648,688 downwards.
AGTGCGCGGCCACGGCCGCAAAGCGGCGCTCGCCCGGCTCGACCTCACCGAACTGCCCGGCGCGGCCGATGTGATCGACGCCCTCGCCGACGACCTCGGCCGGATCGACGTACTGGTCAACAACGCCGGAACCGGCACCGCCGAGCCGTTCCTCGACATCGGCCTCGACCGGCTCCGCCAGGTACTGGACGTGGACCTCGCCGGCCCGTTCCTGTGCTCCCAGCGCGCGGCGCGCCGCATGATCGGCCAGGGCGACGGCGGCCGGATCGTCAACGTCACCTCGGTGCACGAACACCAGCCGCGCGTCGGCGCCGGCCCCTACTGCGCCGCCAAGGGCGGCCTCGGGCTGCTCACCCAGGTGATGGCGCTGGAGCTCGCCGAGCACGGGATCACCGTCAACTCGGTCGCGCCGGGGGAGATCGCCACGCCGATGACCGGCCAGGAGGACGAGGACGTGCGCCGCGTGCACCGGCCGGGCGTACCGCTGGGCCGGCCCGGGGACGCCCGGGAGGTCGCCGCGGTCATCGCCTTCCTCGCGGGCGAGGACGCCTCCTACGTCACCGGCGCCTCGTGGGCCGTGGACGGTGGCATGCTCCGCATGGGCCCGATGGCCGGCTCCCACCTGGAGAGCGACCGCTGGCGCACCCCCTGACGGGCCGCCCCGGCACCCAGCGCCGCTCCGGCTCCCCGGGCCGGGGCGGCGAGGTTTCACCGTCCCCCGATGGGCAGACGCCGGGCATGGACGCACACAACCCCGACCCCGACCCGAAGAACACCCCCGGACTCGAACCGGGCGGCGGAGTACCGCCCGGCGAGACCCCGCCGGCAGAGGCCAGCACCAGCTCCGGAGCGGGGCCCTACCGCCCGCTGAAGCCGGGCTGGGGCAACGGCCCGCTGGTGGCCATCTGCGTCGTCGCCATCCTCTTCGCGGCCTTCTTCCTCGCCTACGCGATCATCCTGGCCACCCGGTGAGCGGCCCGCCCCCACCGCCGGGCCACCGGCCCGGATGGAGGTTTCTACGAGGCCGGGCCCCCTGATCAGGGGGGCAGGTCCACTCCGAGGCCGCCGCCGTGCCATGCTCAAAGGGTGCAGGCCGAATCCGCGGTTCCCGATGACGACGCGGTACCCGAATTGCTCGCGTCCTCGGTTTCCGACGACGGCGCGGCGCCCGAGGTACTGGCGTTGGCCAAGGTCGTGGCCCGGCTCCGCACGGAGATCGCGAGCCTGGAGGCGCTGGCGTCCACCTCGGCCGTGCTGGAGCGGGCCAAGGGCGTGCTGATGGCGCGCCGGGAGCTCTCGGCCGACCAGGCGTACGAAGCGCTGGTGGAGGCCGCCGCGAGGCACGGCCGCACCCTCATGGAGGAGTGCTGGATCACCCTGGGCCCCAGCCGCTCCCCGCGTGCCGCGGAGGCCGCCCCGGCCCGTGTCCTGCTCGCCTCGACGGGGTCGCAGGAGTCCGGATCGGTGTTCAGCTCCGGCCGCTACCTCGCCCGCGGCAACCGGGCCGGCGACGTCCGCGCCGCCGCGGGCGGCGCGGACGGTACACGCCGGCTGCTGGCCGCGCTGGCCGGCCGGCTGGCGGACGCGCGGACCGCCGACCACGTCGCGGAGTTCCTGCGCGAGAGCCTGGCCGGCCCCCTCGGCGTCGACGGCGTGATGATCTACTCGTTGGCCGGAGCCGGCCGGTTGGAGCTGACCGGCCACGCGGGCGTGGACCAGGACGTCGTGCGCCAGTGGCGCGACATCCCGCCCCTGGCGAACATCGCCGCACTGGACGCCATGACCCGCCAGGAGCCGGTCTGGCTGGAGGACGCGGCCGCGGATGCCGAGCGCTACCAGCTCATCGGCGGCAGCTCAGGCAGATGGCCGGCGCGCGCCTGGATCCCGGTAGCGGCCGCAGGCGGCCCGGCCGACCTCGCCGTGGGCTTCTTCCGGGGCCGGCCCGGGCCCTTCGACACCCACGCGCGCGCCGTGCTCCGCGAGGCCGCGGCGCTGTGCGCCGGACCCCTGCACGCCGTCCGCAGCCCCCTCTCCGTCCCCCTGGACCAAGAGGTGTCCGCCATCCAGGCCGTTTTCGACGCGCTGCCCGGCACCGCGATCCTGCTGACGCCCCTGCGCACCCCGACGGGCGAGGTGGAGGACTACCGGATCGAGGCGGCCGCCCCCGACTCCGTGGACGTCGCGGGCCGCCGGGGCAAGGAACTCATCGGCCGGCGCGTCCTGGAGACGTACCCCACCGTGGCCGGCACCGCCCTGTGGCAGGGCTACCTCGACGTCCTCACCACAGGGACGACCTACGTCGGCGAGCCGTTCTCCTACCAGGAGGTGGTCGCGGGCGTTCCCGAGCAGTCCACGTACTCCGTACGGGCGACGCGGCTGGGCGGGCGGCTCGTCGTCACCTGGATCCGCCACGACGTCACGCAGCGCGAGGCGCGACGGCTGGCCTCCATGGAGCGTCTGGGCAACCTCGGCTGGGCCGACTGGAACCTGGTCACGAACACCATCAACTGGTCCGACCACGTCTTCGCCATCTTCCGCCGCGACCCGGAGCTGGGTCCCATGACGCTGGAGGAGCTCCCCGCACACCTGCTGCCCGACGACCTGCCCGCCCTCGGCGCGGACGTCGAGCAACTGCTGGGCGCCGGGGCCCCGATCGACCGGCAGTTCCGCATCGTGGTCCCCGACGGCGTACGGCACCTGCGCATCGTCGCCGAGGCCGAGACGGACGCCGAGGGGACCCCGGTGGAGGTGCACGGCTTCTTCCAGGACCTCACCGCGCAGCGCGACGCCGAACTGGCCCTGCGGGAGAGCGAACGGGCCGTGCTCGTCCAGCGGGGCATGCTCCAAGCCGAGCGCACCCTCGCCGCGCGCCTCCAGCACGCCCTGCTGCCCACGCCCGAACGGTCGATGGACCTCGCCGGCCTGCGCGTGGACGTGGCCTACATGCCCTCCGACAGCGGGGTGAACGTCGGCGGCGACTGGTACAGCGCCATCGAACTCCCCGACCTCAGCGCCCTGTTCGTCGTCGGTGACGTCGCCGGACACGGACTGGACGCGGTCGGCACGATGGCCCAGCTGAGGTTCACGGCCAAGGGCATGATCGTCACCGGTTCGGCGCTCGCCGACGCCCTGACCCGGCTCAACACCCTCCTGATCCACACGCCTCCGGACGGGTTCGGCACCTCGGCCACCGCCACCATGATCATGGCCCGGTACTGGCCGCAGGAGCAGCGGCTGTCCTGGGTACGGGCCGGACACCTGCCGCCCCTGCTGGTGCGCGACGGCCGCGCGGAGTACCTGCCGCTGCCCGAAGGCGGCCTGCTCGGCGCCGGGTTCGCAAGCGCCTACGAGGAGGTCTCGCTCCGCCTGGAGCCCGGCGACCACCTGCTGCTCTACACCGACGGGCTCATCGAGGTGCCGGGGGAGAGCATCGACCGGGGGCTCGACCGGCTCGCGCGGGCCGCCGTCGACTGCGTGGCCGGAGAGCGGTCCGAACCGCTGGCCCGGCTGGTGGCGGCGCTGCGCCCGGGCCGGCGTGACGACGTCTGCATCCTGGACATCCACCTGCCCGCCGACCGCGCCCCGCAAGGGCGTGGCTGACGGGCAGGCGGTCTGCGGCAGCCCTCAGGCGAACGCCGGGAAGCGCTCCCAGACGCGGTGGGTACCCAGCAGCCCGATGACCTCGGACAGGGCCGCCGGGCCGTTCTTGGCGGTGACCAGGCCGGGCGCGCCGGCCGGCAGGCCCGCCTCCTGCCACACGGACTCGGCTCCGTCCCAGCCGGCGATCGCCTTCGCGTGCCGGAAGGCCTCCGAGACGAGCAGGAGCACCCGGGGGTCGGTGCCCGGGGCGCTCGCCGCGGCCGCCTTGCGCCCGGTCTTCTTCGCACCGGCCTTGGCGTCCCGCGGGCCCTTCGCGTCCGCGCCCGCGGCCGGGGCGCCCGCCACCAGCAGGGCGTCGAACTCCACGGAGCGGGCGTTGGCGAAGGTGCGCTGTACGGTCACCGCGTTCTTGCCGGTGCCCAGGGGCGCCGGGGTCGGCGCGATGACCAGGGGGACCATGCCGGAGTCGAGCACGCTCTGGCGCAGCGCGCGCAGCGCCTTCACGTCGCCGTCCGGTCCGGTGACGATGCCGACGACCCGCCCGTCCAGCGGCCAGGTCTGCCCGACCTGGGAGAGCGCGGGGCTCGGTTCGAGTTCGGCGAGCGGCTCCGTGGCGGCCGGGGCCGGCAGCCCGAGGCCCGCGGCGACCTGTTCGCACAGCTCGGAGTCGATGTTGGCGAGTACGCTCAGCACGCGCTGCCTGATGGTGGGCTCGTAGCACTTGCTCAGCTCGAACGTGTAGGCCGCGATGATGTGTTCCCGCTCGACGGGCGTCATGCTCAGCCAGAACAGCCGGGGCTGGCGGAAGTGGTCGGCGAACGACTCGGGCGCCTCGCGGACCTTGCGCGCCGCGGGAGTCTCGACCGGCACCTCGATGAAGGCGCCGGTGTCGGCCCCGGCGAGGAACGGGCAGCCGCCGTCCAGGGAGTTGGGCCGGTAGGGGGCCGTCCCTGAGTGCACGGCGGTCTGGTGCATGCCGTCGCGCAGCATGTCGTTGACCGGCGCGTGCGGCCGGTTGACGGGGATCTGGGCGAAGTTGGGGCCGCCGAGCCGACTGATCTGCGTGTCGAGGTACGAGAAGAGCCGGCCGGCCAGCAGCGGGTCGTCCGTGAGGTCGATCCCGGGCACCAGGTGACCGGGGTGGAAGGCGACCTGCTCCGTCTCGGCGAAGAAGTTCGACGGGTTGCGGTTGAGCGTCATCACGCCGATCGGCTGGACCGGCGCGAGCTCCTCCGGCACGATCTTCGTCGGGTCCAGCAGGTCGATCCCCTCGAACATCTGGTCGGGGGTGTCGGGGAAGGTCTGGACGCCCAGTTCCCACTGCGGGTAGGCCCCGGACTCGATGGCGTCGGCGAGGTCGCGCCGGTGGAAGTCGGGGTCGGCGCCGGCCGTGATCTGCGCCTCCTCCCAGACCTGGGAGTGCACGCCCAGCTTCGGCTTCCAGTGGAACTTCACCAGGGTGGTCGCTCCCTTGGCGTTGACCAGCCGGAAGGTGTGGACGCCGAAGCCCTCCATCATCCGGTAGGAGCGGGGGATCCCGCGGTCCGACATGTTCCACAGGGTGTGGTGCGTGGCCTCGGTGTGCAGGGACACGAAGTCCCAGAAGGTGTCGTGCGCGCTCTGCGCCTGCGGGATCTCACGGTCGGGATGCGGCTTCGCGGCGTGGATGACGTCCGGGAACTTCACGGCGTCCTGGATGAAGAAGACCGGGATGTTGTTGCCCACCAGGTCGAAGGTGCCCTCGGGGGTGTAGAACTTCGTCGCGAAGCCCCGGGTGTCGCGGACGGTGTCGGCGGATCCGCGTGAGCCGAGCACGGTGGAGAACCGTACGAAGACCTCGGTCTCGGCCCCCTTCGCCAGGAAGGCCGCCTTGGTGATCCGCGCGGCCGTCCCGTACGCCTGGAACACGCCGTGGGCGGCCGCGCCGCGGGCGTGCACCACGCGCTCGGGGATGCGCTCGTGGTCGAAATGGGTGATCTTCTCGCGCAGGTGGTGGTCCTGGAGCAGGACCGGGCCCCGCGCCCCGGCCTTGAGCGAGTGGTCCGTGTCGTAGAGGCGGGCGCCCTGCGCGGTCGTCAGGTACGCGCCGGTCTGCGCCACCGCGTCCCGGGGGACGCCGGTCGCCTGCCCGGTGGGGGTGAAGGTGTCCGGACCGCTCTGGTCGGCCTTGGGCGGCAGCGGCTCCCGGGGCGCGGTCGGTTCGTCGAACGCCGGGGACTCGGGTGCCGGGCGGCCGGGAGCGCCGTCCGCCTCCGCGGGCACGCCGGCCGGTCGGACCGGGGAGGTCCTCGGAGCGCTCTTCTTCGCCACGATCGCCTTCTTCGCCTTCTTCTGAACCATTGAGGATGTGCCTTCCGGTCCGGTGGGTCTTGCGAGGGGGGTCCTGCGTAGGGAAGTACTGCGTTGGGGTGTCCTGCGCGGGGCGGGTCTGGGGGGCTCGGGTCTTGGAGGGGGAGTCGGGCCCGCGGCTCAGGCGGCGCTGGGCCGGGGGCCGGGGGCCTCGTACCAGGCGCGACGGTCCGGCGGGCGCCCCAGGACGCCTGCCCCGCCGCCCGCGCGGACGGCCCCGACGACACGGTCGTGCAGCAGGCGGCTCTGGTATCCCGACGGGCAGGTGGCGGGGCTGCCGGCCACGGTGAACCACTGCGCCTCGCCGGTGCGCCGGACGGTGACCCGGGCGCGCCCGTCGGTCCAGCTCGTGTGGACGTCGACGGTTCCCGTCAAGGCGCCCGCCTCCTGCGTCTCGACACCGCCCGGCCCTGCGGCGACCGAGTTCGTCGTCCACGATGCCCATCCCATGGTGCTGCCCTTCCTGCACGCGTTCCGGGGCCCTGAGGGACCGCCAATGATCGGCGGTTACCCCCTCCCACGAAAGGCATGCGTAGGGATGTATAGGCTGATACGGGTGGAAAGCGTAAGCGGCCGGGAAGCGGGTAGCGGAGCAACATGGCCGCTTCACGCACGGCGTACGCGAAGAGGGCGGCCCGCCCCCACGGGGCGGCCCCCGCCGCACTGGTGGGCGTCGCCCTCCTCGCCACCGGCCTGCTGAGCGGTTGCGGTACGCCCGGGGTCAGGCAGGACGACGCGCGAGCGGCCGTCACGGGCTTCGAAAAGGCCCTGGCCGCGAAGGATTTCGCGGGCGTGTGCTCCCGCCTCGCACCCCAGACCCGCGAGGAGGTGGAGGACTCCGAGGGCAAGGGCTGCGCGGACGCCGTCCCGGGCCTGTCCCTGCCGGGCGTCGGCAGCCCGGTACGCGTCACGGTGTACGGCCGCCAGGCGCAGGTCGTCGGACCGGGCGACACCCTGTTCCTGTCCCAGTTCGACCACGGCTGGAAGGTCGTCGCCGCGGGCTGCGAACCCCGGCAGGGACAGCCGTACAAGTGCACTGTGAAGGGCGGATGAGGGCGATGCGCACCCTGTTCGTGCTGTGTCTGCTCGTGGTGGCGGGCGGGGTCGTCTACTTCAGCGCCCTGGGTCTGATGCACCGGTGACCTCGCTCGGTCGTGTTCCGCCGGGATAGTGGAGGAGTCGTGGGTATGCGCCGCTTCGTCCGGGAGAATTCGCTCACTCTGGCGTTCGGGTCCGCCTTCCTGCTCGCCCTGGTCGGCCAGGCCCTGGCGGGCTGGGCCGACTTCGACAACCAGCTCGCCACCGACGGCCTCCAGCAGGTCGGGTTCCTCGCCTACCTGGCGTCCTCCGACTTCGCGGTCGACGTGACGGAGAACTGGCAGTCCGAGTACCTGCAGTTCTTCCTCTTCATCTTCGCCACCGTGTGGCTGGTGCAGCGCGGCTCACCGGAGTCCAAGGAACTGCACAAAGCCGGCACGGAATCGGACGCGGAACAGAAGACGGGCCGCCACGCCGACGCGCAGTCGCCCCGCTGGGCCGGCGTGGCGGGATGGCGCGAAGGCGTGTACTCGCGGTCCCTGGGCATCGTCATGGCCCTGCTCTTCCTGCTCTCCTGGCTCGCCCAGTCCATCGCCGGCACCGCCGCCTACGACGAGCAGCAGCTGCGCGACCTCCAGGACCCCATCGCCTGGCACCAGTACGTGGCCTCGGCGGACTTCTGGTCGCGGACCCTGCAGAACTGGCAGTCGGAGTTCCTGGCCGTGGCGTCCATGGCCATCCTCTCCATCTACCTGCGCCAGCGCGGATCCCCCGAGTCCAAGCCCGTGGGAGCCTCGCACGACGCCACCGGCGTGGAGGGCTGATCCGCCCCGCACCGGCCGCTCACGGCCAGGAGGGCTCCAGGCGCGGCACCACCACCAGCTCGCCGACCACGCTCCCGACGGGCGCCGACAGCGCGTACAGCACGGTGTCGGCGACGACGTCCGGGCTCTGGAGCATCGAAACGTCGGCGTCCGGGAAGCGCTCCATGATGAACGGGGTCTCCATCCCTCCCGCGATGACACCGGTGACACCGATCCCCGGACAGTCCCGCTGGGCCTCCTTGAACAGGGTGTGCGTGAACGCCCGCAGCCCCGACTTGCTCGCCGAGTACGGGCCCGCCTCCGTCCAGGTGCGGTTGGACGCGGTGGAGAGGATGTTGACGATGTGGCCGCCGCCCCGGGCCACCATGCGCCGGTAGACCTCCAGGCACAGGTACATCGGCCCGAGCAGGTTCGTGGTGACCACCCGGGTCACCTCCGGCGCCGTCAGGTGCTCGATGGGCTTGGAGACGTCCACGGCGGCGTTGTTCACCAGGACGTCCAGCGCCTGCCCGTCCTCGTCGAGATCGCGGAACAGCGCCGCGACCGCCCCCGCGTCACAGACGTCCAGCTCCACGAAGCGGGCCTCGCCGCCGGTCACCATGAGGTCGGCGCACAGCTCCTGCGCCAGGTCCTTGCGCACGTCCGCCACCAGGACGGACGCTCCCGCGGCCGCCAGGCGCCGGGCGATCGAGGCGCCCAGCCCGCGCGCCCCGCCCGTCACCAGCGCCCGCTTGCCGTGAAGATCGACCTGCACCCGACTCTCCATCTCCTGCCCTTCCTCGCCCGGTACCGGTCGCGCTGAGTGAGCGGCCGGTCGCCTGTCGTCTCCCACTGTGGGCGCGAGCCTTCCGCCGGGCACGCCGGACTAGGCCGCCTGCGGCAGGAGCGCCGGTGACCCCTGCCACAGCGCGGGGCACCCCGCGGGGAGAAGCGGTTCCTGTGATGAAACCCACCAGCAGTCCACGGGCCTTACGGGGCAGGGGAGTCGGCCGTGCACGGCCGCCGGGGGAGCCGGCTGACACCCCGGCGGGGGCCCGTGTCTGCCACGATGTTCCGTCGGGACCGCACCGCCAGCGCCGCAGCACCGCCTGGGCCGGTGTGCCGGCCGCGCGGCTCGCGCGCACCCCGCCCGAACCGCCGCCCCCGGCGGCCGCCGCCCCGGCCGTCCCACCCGGCCACTCCACCCCCAGCCTGCCGAGCCCCGGGCTGCTCCCGCGAAGAAACGACTGTGCCCTCCTCCACGACGCCCCAGGTGCCCGGCCCCCGCCCCGCGCCCGACGCCTCCCCCGCCTCCCCGTCCGCCTCCCGCTCGCCGTGGCGTTCCCTGCGCTACCGCAGCATGCGCTGGTGGTCCGTCGCGAACTTCGTCTCCAACGCCGGAACGTGGATGCAGCTGACGGTCCAGAACCTGCTGGTGCTCCAGATCACGGGTTCCGCGGCCGCCACCGGACTGTCCATGTCCGTCCAGGCGGCCCCCGGCCTGCTGATGGGCCTCGCCGGCGGGGCCGCCGTGGACCGCTGGCCCCGCAAACTGACCGCGGCCGTCAGCCAGGCACTGCTGGGCGCCGTCGCGTTCCTGACCGCGTTCCTCGTGGCGTTCGACCAGCTCAACCTGGCCGTCCTCATGGTGCTCTCCGCCACCACCGGGCTCATCGCCACCGTCGACGGCCCGGCCTGCGCCCTGCTCGGCAACGACCTCGTCCGTACGGAGGACGTCCCCTCCGCCATCGGGGTCGGCTCCCTCGTGCACAACGCCGGACGGCTGGCGGGAGCCGCCCTCGCCGGGGTCACGGTCGCCGTCCTCGGCACCGGCGCCGCCTACGCCGCGAACGGCGTCTCCTTCCTGTTCGTCGCCGCCGTCATCCCCTTCCTCAAGGCGGCCCGGCAGAGCGGCCCCGCCGCCGAACCGCCCGCCGCTCCCGCCGCGCCGAGGGGCCAGGACGCCGCGGAGGGCATGAGCGCCCGCGAGGGCCTGATGTTCTTCCTGCGCCGGCCCCGGCTGGTGGCCCTCGCGGGCATCAGCGGCCTCAGCGCCCTGCTGGGGCGCAACTACGGCCTGACCCTCGTCGTGCTCGTCACCGGTCCCCTCGCGGGTGACGCCGCGGCCTTCGGCACGGTCTCCACCGTGCTGGCCGTCGGCGGCATCCTGGGCGCGGTGCTCGGCGCCCGGCTGCGCAAGCCCACGGTGCGCTTCGTCGGCGTGCTGGCCGCCGGCGTGGCGCTGCTCCAGGTACTGGCCGGGCTGTCGCCCTCGCTCGCCGTGCTGCTGGTGCTCGTCCTGCCGATGGCGGTGGCCGAGTCGGTGTCGGAGACGGCCGGGACCACCGTCCTGCAGACCGACCCGCCCGCCCACATGCGCGGGCGCGTGCTCGGCGTCTGGAGCAGCGTGAAGACCCTCTGGGGTCTGGCGGCGCCGCCGACGCTCGGCCTGCTGATGGAGCTGGCCGGGGTGCGGGGCGCCCTGGTGGCGGGCGGCCTGGTCGTCTTCGCCGTCCTGACCGCGGGTCTGCTGCTGCGCGGCCGGCGCAGCGGCCCGGTCGTGGTCCCGGCGACCGGCGCGCTGCTCACGCCGGTGCGCTCCGGCCTGGAGGCCGCGGCCTGACGCGGTCAGCCCGCCGGGGTGGGGGCCGGCAGGCCCCGTACCGCCTCGATGACCTCCTCCACGGTGATGCGCAGCAGGCGGGGATCGGGCAGCGAGCCGTGCGCGTCGCCCGGGCGCAGGGCGTCCTCACCCGGTCCCGGGTGCCACAGGATCCGGTGCCGGGCGCTCGGCGGCGGCCCCCACAGCCGGGGCGCCACCGGCCCGAACAGCACCACGGACGGGGTGCCCAGGGCCGTCGCGAGATGAGCGAGACCCGTGTCACCCACCACCAGGCAGCGCGCCCGCGACACGAGCGCGCACAGGTCCGCGAACGGCACGTCGCCCGTTCCGCCCAGCACCGCCCCGGGCGGCAGCCCCGCTTCCTGCGCCACCCGCCCGGCCAGCCGCGCCTCGCCCGCGCCCGCCGTCACCACGACCTCCTCACCTGATGCCCGCAGCGTGCGCGCCACGGACGCGAACCGCTCCAGGGGCCACCGCCGGGCCCCGGCGTCCGCACCGGGATGGATGACGACGGCCCCCTCCGCCGGCGACGGGCCGTCCGGCGCGGGGATCCGCAGGTCCTCGGGATCGGCCCGGACCCCGTACCAGCCCAGGAGCCGGCACCAGCGCTCCCGCTCGTGCTCGTCCGCCAGCCACTCGGGGCCCTCGATGTCCGGCGTCTCGGGATGCCGGTAGGCGAACAGCCGCCGCGGCCCCAGGCCCTGGAGCAACAGGTGGCTCGGCGGGCCGTTGCCGTGCAGGTCCACGGCGAGCTCCGGCGGCGGCCCCTCCCACGGCAGGGCGTCGGGCACCGCCCGGCCCGGCGCGGAGGCGGGCAGCAGCCGGTCCACCAGTCCGGTGGCCGCGGCGGCCTGCGCCAGCCGGGCGGGCGCCGCCAGCACGATGTCCCGGCCGGGCAGGGCGCCGCGCAGCGCCCGCAGCGAGGGCACGGCGGTCAGCAGGTCGCCCAGCCCGAGCGCCCGCAGCACGAGCACCGCGGGCCGGGGCGGGTTCCCGTGGGGGGAGTTGCGCAGGTGGTGGCTCATGGGACCTCCCGGGGAAGCGGGCACACGTCAGGGCGTCGGGGCCACGGGCCGGGCGGCCCGGGCCGCCCGGTGGGCGAGTGAGGTGGTGGAGCGGCCGTCGAGGTACGGCAGGACCACCGCCTGCCCGCCCCACCGCCGCAGCACCTCGGCCTCCGGGAGCTCCCCGGCCGAGTAGTCGCCGCCCTTGACCCACACGTCGGGCCGCAGCCGGTCCAGCAGCCGCTCCGGGGTGTCCTCCTCGAACGGCGCCACCGCGTCCACGCTGCCGAGCGCCCCCAGTACCCGCATCCGGTCCGCGAGCGGGTTCAGCGGCCGCCCGGGCCCCTTGAGGCGGCCCAGCGAGGCGTCGGAGTTGACGCACACGATCAGGCAGTCGCCGATCCGCCGGGCGCTCTCCAGCAGCCCCACGTGCCCGGCGTGCAGCAGGTCGAAGCAGCCGCCCGTGGCCACCACCGTGCCGCCGCGCGCCCTGACCTCGCGGGCCAGCGCGAAAGCGTCCCGCTCCCGGGCCCGCCGTGGCGCGGCGGCGCCGGTCTGCCACAGGGCAGGGTTGCCCGCCCCGCCGGCCGCGACGAAGGCGGCCGCCTCGGCCACCCCCCGCTCCACCGCCTCCTCCGGCAGCGCCCCGTCGGCCAGCGCCGCCGCCGTGGCGGCGGCGAAGCAGTCGCCCGCGCCGCACGGGTCGCCCTCGGCGCGGTACGGCGCCGGGACCAGCATCGGCGTCTGCGCGCCGGGCCGCGTCAGCAGCACCCCGCGCTCGCCGAGGGTCACCGCCACCGCCGCGGCGCGCCACCGCCCCGCCAGCTCCTCGCCCCGCTGCGCGTACGCCCGCAGGGAGACCCCCTCGATGTCGCTCAGCGCCCGGGTCTCGCCCGCGTTCGGCGTGACCAGACGGGCCCCGGGGACCGGGTCGTCCCCCTTGGGGTGCGGGTCCCACACCAGCGGGACCCGGGGGGCCACCGCCTCCAGCAGCTCCCGTACGGCGCGGGCGGTCCGGCGCCCGTAGTCGGCGACGAGTACCGTCCCGGCCTGCTCCAGGGCCTCGCGCACCGCGCCGGCCGGGGCGCCGGGCGTACCTCCCCCGCGGTCGATCCGGACCAGGGGGCGCCCGCCGGCCAGGACGCGGGTCTTGACCGGCAGGTCGCCGTCGAGGGGGATCTCCACCAGATGGACCCGCCCGCGCAGCGCGGTGCGTACGGTCGCGCTGGCCTCGTCCTCGCCCAGCGCGGTGACCAGGACCACCTCGCGCCCGCCCCGCGCCGCCAGCGCGGCCGCGAGACCCGCGCCGCCGGGCCGCCGCCGTGCGCCCGTGACGTCGACGACGGGCGCCGGCGCGTCGGGGGACATGCGGGTGGAGACGCCCTCGATGTCCTCGTCCAGCAGGGCGTCGCCCACCACCACGAGCGGCTGGTGCCCGCTCACGGCAGCCTCCGGAAGACGGGTACCGCCCCGGTCCGCTTCGTCCCCGCGGCGCGGTCGCGGCCGCGGGCCGCCGGACGGGCACCGCCGGGAGTGGCGGCGGCGGAGTCGAAGGCCTCGCACAGCAGGTGGACCGCCACGAGGTGGGTCTCCTGCACGGTGGCGGTGGCGGGCGCGTCGACGTGCAGCGCCTCGTGCGCGGCCTCGGCCAGCGGGTTGGGCCCGGGACCGGTCATCGCCCACACCTCCATGCCGGCGGTGCGGCCGGCGATGGCGGCCGAGATGAGGTTGGGGCTGCGGCCCGAGGTGGACAGCAGTACGAGGACGTCGCCCGGACGGCCGTGCGCCGCCACCTGGCGGGCGAACACCTGGTCGAACCCGTAGTCGTTGCCGATGGCGGTGACGCTGGAGGTCTCCGCGTGCAGGGCGATGGCCGAGTAGGCCGGGCGTTCCTGCCGGTAGCGCCCCACCAGTTCGGCGGTCAGGTGCTGGGCCTGGGCGGCGCTGCCGCCGTTGCCCGCGGCCAGCAGCCGGCCGCCCGCGGGCAGTACGGACGCGAGCCGGGCGCCCCAGTCTCCGAGCCGGCCGAGGCCGTGGCTGCGCAGCCGGTCCAGCGCGTCCTGGAGCGACTGGCAGTGCCGGTGCGCGCCGTCGAGTGCGAAGTGATCGGTCATGGCGGCCGGGCGCCGGCCCGGCCCGGGGGCCGCGGCCGTACCCGTCCCTCCTTCGGTAGTCGGTAGTGCGCGGTCGGGGTCCGGACGGGGTGGAGAAGCGCAGCCGAGCTGGAGCGCAGGTTGCGGGTCCACCCGAGGAACGAGGGCGGGCACGCGGCCGGAGCGGTAGCGAGGCGGAGCTCGACCGGGGAACGAGGCGTCAGAGGGCTCGGGCCACCGCCATGCGGGCGCTGAGCACCGAGCGGTAGGCCGCCTCGGTGGCCGCGGCGACGCTCGCCCAGCCGAACCGGCTCATCACCCGGCTCCGGCCCGCGGCACCGTACGCCTCCCGCAGGGCGGGATCGGCAAGCAGCTCGGCGACGGCCGCGGTCAGGGCCCGCGCGTCGCCGGGCGGCACCAGCCGGCCGGTGACGCGGTCGGCGACGGTGTCGCGCTGTCCGCCCACCTCACTGGCGACGACCGCCCGGCCGCAGGCCATGGCCTCCAACGGAACGATCCCGAACGGTTCGTAGTCCGCGGGGCAGAGCACCACGTCGGCGCTGCGCAGCAGGGCCGGCACCTCGGCGCTGGGCACCCCGCCGGTGAAGCGGACCCGGTCGCCGACCCCGGCGGTCCGCGCCAGGTCCCGCAGCCTGCGGACCTCCGGGTCCGCGTCGACCCGCTCCGGCGGAGGGCCGCCCGCGACGACGAGTTCCGCGTCCGGCAGGCCGGCCAGGGCGGTGATGGCGACGGCGGCCCCCTTGCGGGGGACCAGCCGGCCCAGCTGGAGCAGCCGGTACCGGTGGGGGCCCCGCTCGGCGACCGGGCCCTCGGGGGCGAACTCCTGCGGATCCACCCCGCAGGGCACCACGTCCACCTTCTCGGTGGGCACCCCCATGCCGGCCAGCTCCGCGACCTCGTCCCGGCAGGTGGCCACGACCCGGTCACAGCCGAGCCCCACCTGCACCTCGCAGGAGATCCGGGCCGGCGGGCTGGGGTCGGCGTGGCCCTGGTGGCGCCGCTTCACCGTGCCGAGCGCGTGGTAGGTGTGCAGCAGCGGCAGCCGCAGCTCACGCGCGACCTGGAGCGAGGCCAGCCCCGACATCCAGAAGTGGGAGTGCACCACATCGGGTCCCCGCTCCTGCCACTCCAGCGCGAGGTAGCGGGCGAACTCCAGCATGTGCGGGAGCAGTTCGTCCTTGGGCAGCTGCTCCGCCGGTCCGGCCGGCACGTGGTGGACCAGTACGCCCGGCCGCAGTGGTGTGGTGACCGGCAGGTCCCTGGAGTCCCACCGGGTGTACACGGTCACCCGGTGGCCGCGGTCGGCGAGCGCCCCCGCCAGACGGGCCACGTGCACGTTCTGGCCGCCCGCGTCGACTCCGCCCAGGGCGGCCAGGGGACTCGCGTGCTCGGAAACCAGGGCGATGGACAGACTGCCCGCGGCGGGGCGCGTGCGCGGCGTCATGAGCAGACCTCCGTGATCACGCGCTCCCAGTCGGCCAGGAAGCGCTTGAGTCCGTACCGTTCCAGGACGGCCTGGCGGGCCCGCGCGCCGTCCTCGGCGGCTGCCTGCGGGTCCTCCCGGTAGAGCCGGGCGGCCCGCGCCAGCACCTCGGGGCGGGTCGACAGCGTTCCCGTGCCGGGCGGTACGGCCTCCACCACCTCGGTCGTGGCCAGCGCGACGACGGGCATGCCCAGGTGCATGGCCTCCAGGAGCGAGAGCCCCAGCGAGGTCCAGCGCACCGGGTGGATGTACATCCGGCGCGCGGCCATCGCCTCGTGCAGGGCCTGCTGGGGGAGGTCGGCGCTGCGGCACTGGTCGGCCGGCACGCCCAGGTGGTCGGCGAGGCCCTCCGTGCGCATCCCGAAGACGTCGAGCGGCACCGCTTCGCCGAGCGCGGCCAGCAGGTCCGTACCGGTGTAGCGGCCTCTGCGCACGGGGTCGTTGACGACGACGGCGGCCCGGGGGAGGTGGCCCGAGTACAGGTGTCCCGGGTCGACGATCCCGTGTTCGACCACCTCGGTCCGGGTGGAGCCGCTGTCCCAGAACAGCCGGTTGAAGTGCGTGACGTGGACGAGGGTCAGGTCGTCGCGGTCGGCGAAGGGGTGCCGGGTGCAGGGGACCTCCCCGTCGGGCGCGTTGTGCTCCAGGTAGACGGCCGGCACGTCCCGGCCCGGGCGGCGGCCGCCCAGCCAGCGTTCGGCGAGCTCCGCCTCGTGCGGCCGCTGGAGGACGACCAGGTCCACGGGGCTGTCGCGGAGTTCCCCGGGCGTCACCTCCTTGACCGAGTCCGGCCAGGAGAAGGTGCGGGCCCGCCCCAGACCGTCCGGGTCGCGCCCCGGGGTCACGGGCACCAGATACGTGTGCGGCCCCTGGACGAAGGCGGTGGTCCAGGACCCGTGCACGTGCCACAGCAGGATGTTCATACCCTCGCTCCTCGCTCCGTTTCGGATGAGCCGCCCGGCCGGGCCGGCTGTGTCCCCTGTGCCGTTCCGCCGCCCAGCGTCGCCACCGCCGCCAGCACCTCCACGTCGCTCACACCGTCCAGGCAGGGGTGGCCCTCCACCGGACACCGGCGGGCCCGGGTCTGCGCGCAGCGGGCCCCCTGGTCGCCCAGCAGTACGTGCGGCACGCCGTACGGACGCCAGCGCTCGGCGGGAACCACCGGCGCGAACAGGCAGGCGACGGGGGTGCCCGCCGCCGCCGCGAGGTGCGCGGGACCGGTGTTGCCGGTGAGCACGACCCGGGCGCCCGCGAGGACGCCCGCCAGCTCCGCCAGATCGGCGGTGACGCCGCCGAGGTCCAGTGCGTGGCCGCCCGCCACCTTGGCGGTCAGGTCCTTCTCGGCCCGGCTGCCGGTGACCACCAGCCGGTAGCCCGCGCCGCTGAGCGCCTCGGCGGCCCGCGCCGCCCGCGGGGCGGTCCACGACCGGGCCGGGGCGGCCGCTCCGGGGTGCAGCACCACGTAGGGCTCCGGCCCGGTCAGGTGCGCGGTGTCGGGAGGGGTGCGCACGCGCAGCGCCCCGTCGTCGCCCCGCGGCAGCGCGAACCCGCAGTCCCGGGCCAGGTCCAGAGCGGCCAGCGCCTCGTGCCGGTGCGGCAGGCGCCGGTGACGCAGGTCCAGCAGGGAACCGGGGTAGTCCTCGCAGTCGGCGGCGGCCCAGGGGACGCCCGCCAGTTTCAGCAGCAGGGCCGCCGGCAGCGGGCTCTGGTGGTAGGAGACCAGGATCAGCGCCCTGTCGAACCGGCCGGCCGCGACCGCCTCCAGCAGCCCGGCGCACTCTCGGTGGCCGGCCGGGGCGGGTTCCAGCCCGACCCAGGGGGCGTCGTAGACCAGGACGTCGTCCACGCCCGGCAGGATCCGGGCGGCCGGCTCACCGAGCGGCCCGCAGAGCATCGCGGTGTAGGAGGACCCCGCCGCGACCGCCCGCACGGCCGGCCCGGCCAGCAGCACGTCGCCCGCGCTGTCCAGCCGCACGACCAGCGTGCGCGGCCCGCTCACGGGGCGCTCCCCGGGCCGGGCGCCGCCACCGCCGGGGTGCGGTCGCCCAGCACCAGCCGGACCGCCGCGAGCAGATCGGGCGCCGTCTCGCCGGCCGCCGCGACCTCCTGCGGCAGGGTCCGCCCGGTCGGTACGAGGACTCCCCGGGCGCCGGCCGCGCGCGCCGCCTCCACATCGGCCCCGATGTCACCGATGACGACGGTCCGCTCGGGGGGCACACCGAGGTACCGGCAGGCGGCGAGCACCAGGCCCGGAGCGGGCTTGCGGCAGGCGCAGGCGTCGCGCGGGCCGTGCGGGCACACCGCCCACACCGCGAACGGCCCGAACAGTCCGTCGACCCGCTCGCGCACCGCCAGCACCTGACGGCGCGTCAGCAGGCCGCGGGCCACGCCCGACTGGTTGCTGACCACACCCACCGGGATGCCGAGCGCGCGCACGGCGGCCACGGCCTCGCGGGCGGTGGGCATGGGCGCCACCCGCCCGGGGTCGCCGTTGTAGGGCACGTCGGCGACCAGGGTGCCGTCCCGGTCGAACAGCACGGCCTGAGGCAGGCCCGGATCGGCCTCGTGGCCCGCCCCGGTCCGGGGGGACGCCTCGAAAAGCCAGGGGCCGGGCGGAAGCGGCCGGGTCATCGCGGCACCCGTTCCCGCAGCGGTGTGCGCGGCGCCCTGGCGGTCGCCGCCTCGGGCCGGGGCCGCCACGGCAGCGCCCCGCGGTGGCGCAACTGCCCGCGCAGCCAGTGCCAGGTCGCCACCGGCGGGATCAGCACGCTGGTCACCGCCATGGACAGCACCTCCTGCCGGGTCCGCGGTCCGGGGGCGATCCGCGCCCCCGCGAACTCGGCCGTACCCGCGAGCCACCCGGCCGCGCACGCGACGGCGGCGCCGCGTCTGCCGATGACGGCGCAGGACACGGCCCCGGCGGCGGCGCCGGTGACCAGCAGGTGGCGCGGCAGCCGCCCGCGGGGCGCGCTCGCCCGGCTCCACCAGCCGCCGCCGTGCAGCCGGTTCATCAGGACGTCGTCGGCGTTGCCCGCCTGCTGGCGCACGGAGACCCAGCGGTCGGCCGGGCGCACCGGATGGGTGGTGCGGCGCAGGCCCTCGTCCAGGCTCCAGCCGGCGTCCAGGACCCGCAGGGCCAGATCGGCGTCCTCGCGGAACGCCCGGCGGAACCGTTCGTCGAAGCCGCCGACGGCGTCCAGGACTTCGGGCCGGTAGGCCATGTCGGCGGTGATCCAGCGCGCGGTGGCCAGCCCCGCGGTGCCGCGCTCCCAGTCGGTGGGGCGCCGGTCGCCGGGCAGCGGCACCGCTATCCGGGCCGAGATCCCGCCGGTCCGCTCGGAGGCCGCCGCGAGGTCGCGGGCCAGTTCCTCGCCCCACTCGGGCCCGGGCAGCACGTCGTCGTCGAGGAAGACGATCCAGTGCGCGACATCGCCCGCCTCCCGGCGGCCCGTGTTGCGGGCGGCGGCCGGACCGCGGCCGCCGCCGGGCACGGTCACGGTGACGCCGCGCAAGGACGCCGGGACCTCGACCGGCAGGGGGGTGCCGCCGGGCCGGGGGCGGTCGTCCACGAGGACGACCCGGACCGGCTTGGGCCCGGCCGAGGCGGCCAGTGCCTCCAGGCAGCGGCTCAGGCTCGGCCGGCCCAGGGTGGGCACGACCACGGCGTACGGCGGAGCCGTCCGGGCAGGGGCGTACGCGGTCATCGGGACCAGCCTTCGTCGTCGGAGCGGTCATCGGTGCGGAAGAACGAGCCGCGCCGGATCGCGTAGGGCCCGATCGCGAGGAGGTCGACGGGGGAGGAGCCGAAGCACTCCAGCGCGTCGCGCGGATCGTCCACCATGGGCCGTCCGGCCGTGTTCAGACTGGTGTTGACCACCACGGGCAACCCCGTGAGCCGCTCGAAATGGCCGAGCATCCGTGCCACCAGCGGTTCGTACGCCGCGTCCACGGTTTGGATGCGGGCGGTGCCGTCGACGTGCACGACGGCGGGGATCCGCTCGCGCCATTCGGGCGCCACGTCGTGCACGAACAGCATGTACGGGCTGGGGACGGGCCCGGTGAAGATCTCCGCGGCCCGCTCGGCGAGCACCATCGGCGCCACGGGCCGGAACTGCTCGCGCCCCTTCACGTCGTTGAGCCGCTCCAGGTTGCCCGCGTGTCCGGGGTGAGCGAGCAGCGAACGGTGGCCGAGGGCCCGCGGCCCGTACTCCGAACGCCCTTGGAACCAGGCGACGACGGCGTTGTCCGCGAGCGCCCGCGCGACGGTCTCGGCGATGTCCGGCGGCCGGTCGAAGGGCACCGCCGCCGTCTTGAGCCAGGCGCCGAGCTCGGCGTCGGACCAGTCGCGGCCCAGGTCGGCGCCGGCCATCGGCTCCGGCTCGTCCCCGGCGCCCGCGGCCAGCAGCAGCGCACCGCCCAGTGCGGTCCCCGCGTCACCGGCGGCGGGCTGCACCCACACCCGGTCGAAGGGGCCCTCGCGGGCGATCCGGGAGTTGGCGACGCAGTTCAGCGCCACACCGCCCGCCAGGGTCAGGACGCTGTCGCGGGTCTTGCCGTGCAGCCAGCGCGCCAGGTCCAGCAGCGTCTCCTCCAAGGCGGCCTGCGCACTGGCGGCGACGTCGGCGTGGTCGCGCGTCCACGGCTCCTCCGGCCCGCGGGGGGCGCACAGTTCGTGCCAGGGGACGCCGCTCGCGCGGAACCCGCCGTCGCCGGTCGGGTAGACGTGGCGGCGCAGTTCCGCCAGCATCCGCGGGGTGCCGTGGGAGGCGAGGGCCATCACCTTGAACTCGTCGGACGAGCGCAGGAACCCGAGGTGGGCGGTGAGTTCCTCGTAGACCAGGCCCAGGGAGTGCGGGAGTTCCTGCGAGTGCAAGGGCTCCAGCCGGTCGTGGATGCGGCGCGCCGCCAGGTGCGAGGCCCGCTCTCCGCGCCCGTCCAGGACCAGCACCGAGGAGGTCTCGGCGCCGGAGGCGGCGAACGCGGCGGAAGCGGCGTGCGCCATGTGGTGCGGCACGAACCTGACGAGGGCGGGGTCGAGCCCGGGCAGGGCGCTGCTCAAGAAGCCCGGCGCCTCGCGTGCGTAGGTCAGCCGCAGGTGGTCCCAGGGATCGTCCAGGCCCATCTCCGCGGCCGGCCGGGCGAGCGCCGGATCGAAGGAGTAGGCCACGGCGTCGAGGTCCTGGGGGCGCAGCCCGGCCCGGTGCAGGCACCAGGAAGCGGCTTGTACGGGCAGTTCCCAGGCGGAGAAGGGCACCGGGCGCTTGCCGTGCTTACGCCGGGAGAAACGTTCCTCCTCGGCGGCGGCGACGATGTGGCCGTCGATGACGAGTGCGGCGGCCGGATCGTGGAAGAGGGCGTTGATTCCGAGGATGCGCATGACGTGTCGGGCCTTTCGGCGGAGGGGCGCGGGGCACCGGACGGGAACGCGCCCCGGTGGGACGCGCCCTGCTGCTTCGGCGTCAGTGGTCCGGCTGATCGCGGAACCAGGCGATGGTCCGCCGCAGGCCGTCTTCGGCCGCCACCTTCGGCTCCCACTGGAGCTTGTCGCGGGCCAGAGTGATGTCCGGGCAGCGCACGCTCGGGTCGTCCGTGGGCCGTTCGATGAAGCGGATCTCGGAATCGGAGCCGGTGAGTTCGATGACCAGCCGGGCCAGCTCCAGCATCGTGATCTCGGTCGGATTGCCGATGTTGACGGGGCCCCGCATGCCGTGGGCGGCCATCGCGAGGATGCCCGCCACCGTGTCGTCCACGTAACACAGCGACCTGGTCTGGAGCCCGTCACCGGTGACCGTCAGCGGATCGCCCGCCAGGGCCTGGCGGATGAAGGTGGGAACGGCCCGGCCGTCGTAGCCGCGCATCCGCGGCCCGTAGGTGTTGAACAGCCGCACGATGGCGGTGTCCGTCCCGTGGAAACCGGCCTCGGCGGTCGTCAGCGCCTCGCCGAAGCGCTTCGCCTCGTCGTACACGCTGCGCGGGCCGACCGGGTTGACGTTGCCCCAGTAGCGCTCGTTCTGCGGGTGTTCCTGCGGATCGCCGTAGACCTCGGAGGTGGAGGCCAGCACGAAGCGAGCCTCGCAGCGGTGGGCGAGTTCCAGGGCGTTGCGGGTACCGAGGCTGCCGGCCTCCATGGTGTGCAGCGGCAGCCGCAGGTAGTCGGCCGGGGAGGCGGGGGAGGCCAGGTGGAGCACCAGGTCCGGCGGGCGGGGCACGGTGAACGGCTCCGAGACGTTGGCCCGGAACAGGGTGAAGCCCGGCCGGTCCGCCAGCGCCGCGACGTTCTCCGGCCGGCCGGTGCTGAAGTCGTCCACGCACGTCACCGCCGTGCCCGCGTCAAGCAGCGCGGTGCACAGGTGCGAACCCACGAAACCGGCACCACCGGTGACGACGGCGTGCTCCCAGCGTTGTGTCGAGACGGTGCTCATCGAAGGTCTCCTCTGGCAGGTGTGTCCGGCTCACCACCGGCCGGTTCCGGCAGGTGGCACTCCCTCAGCGGTCGCGGCGGGCGGCGGGCCCCTGGAGCCCCGGGAATTGACATCAGCCTCCGCCAGCCGGGAGGAACGGGCACTCGGGAGCACTGCATTCCGGTGAATCACGGAACGTGAACACGCGGGGGTCCGGCGCGGGGGTGGGGCACGGGGGTGGGGCAGCGGGTCGGTCGGGGCGCGGCGCTCCGGCGCGGCGCTCCGGCTCCCGCACCGCGCACCGCCCGGCGGCATGAATCACGCCGTACCGGTCAGACGCCCGGTGTGAAGCTCAAGAACCGGGTCGTCGTCATCACCGGGGCCTCCAGCGGCATCGGCCGCGCCACCGCCCTGGCCTGCGCACGGCGCGGCGCCCACGTCGTGCTCGCCGCCCGCAGCGCCCGGGAACTCGACCGGGTGGCGCAGCAGTGCGCGCGCCGCGGCGGTCAGGCGCTGGCCGTACCCACCGACGTGACCGACCCCGAGGCCGTGACCGCCCTCGCCGCGGCCGCCACCGCCCGTTTCGGCCGGATCGACGTCTGGGCCAACGTGGCCGGCGTGGGAATCCTGGGCCGGTTCGACCAGACGCCCCCCGGCGAACTGCGCCGGCTCCTCGACGTCAACGTCATCGGCGCCGTCAACGGGGCCCGGGCCGCCGTGCCCGTCATGCGCGGGCAGGGCGAAGGCGTCCTCATCGACGTCGCCTCCCTGCTCGGCGCGGTGGTACAGGCCCCGTACATGTCGGGTTACGCGATGTCCAAAGCAGCCCTCGTCACCTTCGGCGAAGGGCTGCGCACGGAACTCGGCCTCATGGGGGCGAGCGGCATCAGGGTGTGCACGGTGCTCCCCGCCGGTGTCGACACGCCCTTCTTCCGGCACGCCGCCAACCACACCGGCCGCGAGCTGCGCTCCCTGCCGCCCGTGGCGACACCCGAGCGGGTCGCCCGCACCCTCACCGCCGCGATGCGCCACCCCCGCCCCCGCGTGCTGGTGGGCCCCTACGCCCGGTCCCTGGCGGCCGCCCACGCCCTCGCACCGAACCTGACCCGCGCCACCCTCGCCCGGCGCACCGAGCACCGGTACCTGGACCCCGCCGCGGACACTCCCGACTCCCCGGGCAACCTGCGCGAGCCGTCCGGGCGGAGCGCGGCGGTACGCGGCGGACGCGGCAGCGGCTGGCGCACGGCGGTGCGCAGGACGGCGGCCGCCACGGCCCTGGGCTGTACGGCACTGCTCGGCGCCCGGGCCGCCACCCGCCGGCGGCCCACCTGATCGATCCGGCACCGTATGAACCCCGCCGCCCGGGGTAGGCGCCGGGCACCCGTGCCCCCGAGCCCTGGAGGAGCCATGGCAGTGCAGCACCGGCTCATACGCCGTCCACCCGCCTGGCTGTGGGACGTCCTGCGGGACGGCAGCCGGTACGCCGACTGGGTGGTCGGCACCGAGGAGTCCTGGGAGGCCGGCGGACACTGGCCGATGGAGGGCGCCACCATCGGCTACAAGGTCAAGGTCGGCCCGTTCACCTACGAGGGAAGGACCGTCGTACGCGCCTGCGAGCCGCCGGACCGGCTCGAACTGGAGGCGATGGCGGGAAAGGGCGGCAGCGCCCGCATCGCCCTGGAGATCAAACCCTGGGGCAAGGACACGCTCGTCATCATCGACGAACACCCCCTGCGCGGCCGCAACGGCTCCTTCCACAACGCCGCCATCGACCTCCTCGTCCAGCTCCGCCACCGCAGCATGCTCGGGCGCCTGGCCCGGGCCGTCGAGTCCAAGGGGGCCCGGCCCGATGGCGACTCCTGACGCGGTGGTCATCGGCGCCGGCCCCAACGGCCTGGTCGCGGCCAACGTACTGGCCGACGCGGGCTGGCGGGTCGTCGTCCTGGAGGCGGCCCCCGAACCCGGCGGGGCGGTCCGCAGCGACCGCGGCCTCGACCCGGACTACGTGCACGACCTGTTCAGCGCGTTCTACCCGCTCGCGGCAGCCTCCCCGGTGATCCGGGCCCTCCACCTGGAACGGCACGGGCTGCGCTGGAGCCGCGCCCCGGCCGTGGTCGCCCACCCCCTCGAAGACGGCCGCTGCGCCGTCCTCGGCAGCGACGTCCACGACACCGCGGCCTCGGTCGAAGCCTTCGCGCCGGGGGACGGGGCCGCCTGGGAGCGGCTCTACGCCCTCTGGCAGCGCATCGGCGACGACGTGCTGGGATGCCTGTTCACCCCTTTCCCGCCCGTCCGGGCGGGACTCAGGCTCGCGGCGCGGCTGCGCGCGGCCGAGGGGCTGCGGGTGGCGCGCACCATGCTGCTTCCCGCGCGGAGGCTCGGCGAGGAGGAGTTCGCCGGAGAAGGCGCCCGGCTGCTGATCGCCGGCAACGCGCTGCACGCCGACCTCGGACCCGAGTCCGCCCTCGGCGGCGGCTTCGGCTGGCTGATGTGCATGCTGGGCCAGACGTACGGCTTCCCCGTGCCCGTCGGCGGCGCCCGGGCCCTCACCGATGCCCTGGTGCGCCGGCTGGAGGCGCGCGGCGGGACCCTGTACTGCTCGCGGGCCGCCACCCGCGTCGTGGTCCGCGGCGGCCGCGCCGTCGCGGTGCGCACCGAGGACGGCGTCGAGATCCCCGCCCGCCGGGCCGTCCTCGCCGACGTCCCCGCCCCGCTCCTGTACGAGCGGCTGGTGGGGGAGGAGCACCTGCCCGCGCGGCTGCGCTCCGATCTGCGGCGCTTCCAGTGGGACTTCGCCACCGTCAAGGTGGACTGGGCCCTGTCCGGGCCGATCCCCTGGGCCTCGGAGGGCGCCCGGCGCGCCGGGACCGTCCACCTCGCCGAAGGCCTGGACGAACTGACCCTCTTCTCCGCGCAGATCGCCATGAGCCAGGTCCCCCTCGTGCCGTTCGTGATCCTGGGTCAGATGACCACCGCGGACCCCAGCCGCTCCCCGCGGGGCACCGAGTCCGCGTGGGCCTACACCCACGTCCCGCAGGCCATCACCGGGGACGCCGGGCAGGACGGCGCGGCCGCCATCACCGGCAAGTGGGACGAACGGGAGAAGCAGGAGATCGCCGCCCGCGTCGAAGCGCAGGTCGAGCGCTACGCCCCGGGCTTCGGCGCCACCGTCCGCGCCCGCCGCGTGCTCGCACCCCCCGACCTGGAGCGCCTCAACCCGGCCCTGATCGGCGGCGCCGTCAACCAGGGCACCACCAACCTGCACCAGCAGCTGCTCCTGCGCCCCGTCCCGGGCACCGGCCGCCCCCGCACCCCCGTCCGCGGCCTCTACCTCGCCTCGGCCACCGCCCACCCCGGCGGCGGCGTGCACGGGGCCCCCGGCGCCAACGCCGCCCGTACGGCCCTGCGCTCGCGGCGCCTGCGGGGCGCCCCCGGGTCCTGAGAGGCGACGCCCGGCCCCCTGTGCTGCACTGGGCTGTGGACGTGCGGCTTGCGAGAGAGGACTCCGTGACGATCGAGCGCGAGCGAGGCAGCCGACGCATGCTGATGGGCCTGCTCGCGGCCAGTCACCTCCTGCCGATGGAACTCGTACCGGTGAAGGCCCGCGCCCACGCGGAACACGCCGGATTCAGCGACTTGTACGTCTACGTGGCCGACGTACAGGGGCGTGTGCTGCGGCTGCTCACCGGAGAGGGAGTCGCCGGGCCCCCGCCGCCCGCCCGCGCCGCGGACACCGAGGTCCCGGTCGAAGGCACCCTCGCGGGCCGCTCCTACCAGCACGGGGAGATCGTCCCCGTGACGGGGCCGGGCGGCCTCCAGTGGTGGGTGCCCATGCTGGACGGCACCGAACGCCTGGGCCTGCTCAGGCTGACCACCCCCTACGACGACGAGATGGCCCGGCAGGACGCCGAGTCCCTAGCCTCGCTGCTCGCCCTGCTGATCGTCACCAAACGGGACCACAGCGACTCCTACGCCCGCCTCGTGCGCTCCGCGCCCATGAACGTCGCCGCAGAGATGCAGTGGCACCTGATGCCCCCGCGCACCTACGCGGACGGCCGGGTGGTGATCGCGGCCGCGATGGAGCCCGCGTACCAGGTCAGCGGCGACGCCTTCGACTACGCCATGGCCGGCCCCGTCGTCCACCTGTCGATCTTCGACGCCATGGGCCACGACACCGCCGCCGGGCTCGCGGCCAACCTCGCGGTCGGCGCCTGCCGCAACTCACGCAGGCAAGGGTCGGACCTGGTCGGCATGAGCGAACGGGTGGAGGAACTGCTGATCGAGCAGTTCAGCCACCGCTCGTACGTGACCGGCATCCTCGCCGACCTCGACACCGCCACCGGCGAGCTGACGTGGGTCAACCGGGGCCACCACCCGCCCCTCGTCATCCGGGGCGGCCGGTGGACCACCCAGCTGGCCTGTCCGCCGGCCCACCCCATGGGCACCGACCTCGGACTGCCGGTCACGCCCTGTCGCGAGCAGCTGGAGCCCGGTGACCGCCTCGTGCTGTACACCGACGGCATCACCGAGGCCCGCCGCCCCGGCTCGAACGAGTTCGGCCTGGAACGGTTCACCGACTTCCTCATCCGCCGGCACGCCGACAGACTGCCCGTGCCGGAAACCCTGCGGCGCCTCATCCAGGCGGTCATGGACCACCACGAGGGGTACCTGGGCGACGACGCGACCATCCTGCTGTGCGAATGGCTCGGGCCGACCGCCGTGCCCGCGCGGGAGGCCGCGGCGCTCACCGGCCTGACCGACCAGGAGGAGTGAAGCGACACCCGCGCACCCGATCCCGGCACACCCGTTCCGGGAGCCCGTCAGGAGTCGGCACGTGAACAAGAGCGCCTTGAGCCTGAACGTCCGGGAGGCGGACGGCCCCCGGCGGGTCGTCGCGCTCACCGGCGCCATGGACTGGCACACCGCCACCCAGCTGCGCGAGGAGGGCGTGCGGCTGCTCGCCGACAGCCCGCACCTCGTCCTGGACGTCTCCGCCGTCACCTTCTGCGACTCCTCCGGGCTCAGCGTCCTCGTACAGCTGCGCCGCCGAGCCGTGGGCGCGGGCGGATCGGTGGTCCTCACGCGCGTGCCCGGACACCTCCTGCGGCTGCTGGAGATCAGCGGGCTGGGCCCGGTCTTCCTCGGCGACGGCGCCGGGCACCCCCCGGAGCAGGACGGCCCCCACGGCTCCCGGTGAGCCGTCAGCCCCGGGGCGGCAGCCGGTGCAGCCGGACCCCTGACAGCCGGCCGCCGGCGGCCACGGCCGTCATGTACGTGGGGAAGGGCTGGCGGCGCCGGTCGGTGGGAGAGCCGGGGTTCAGCAGCCGCAGACCCCCGGGCGTGGTGGTGTCCCAGGGGATGTGGCTGTGGCCGAACACCAGGACGTCCAGATCGGGGAACCGCCGCTCGCACCGCGCCTCCCGCCCGGCGGCGGCCCCCGTCTCGTGCACCACACCGACGCGCACGCCCTCCAGTACGGCTCTCGCCACCTCGGGCAGCCGCGCGCACAGCGCCGGGCTGTCGTTGTTGCCGTGCACCCCGATCAGCTCGCGGGCATGGCCGGCGACCAGCGCGTAGGCGTCCTCGTCGACCCAGTCACCCGCATGGATCACGACGTCCGCCCGCCCGCACTCCTCGACCAGGGCGGACGGGAGCACCTTGGCGCGCGCCGGCAGGTGGGTGTCGGAGATCAGCAACAGGCGCATGCCGCCACGGTACGGTCATCCGCCCGACGCGGCCTGCGAGCGCAGCTGCGCCCAGGCCGTCTCCTTCAACGCGGGATCCAGCAGCACGTCCGCCGCCGTACAGGCCAGCGCCCGCGCCGAGGCGAGCATCGCCCGTCGTCCCCGGGGAGCGGCCGCGGCGAGCGCGAAGCCCGGGGTGTGGTCGGAGCCCGGCTCGTCCATGATGGCCACGAACGGGTGGATGGCCGGAACCCGGTGGCTGACGTCACCGATGTCCGACGAGCCCAGGTACACCCCCGGCGCCGGATCCCCGACCGCGATGCCGGCCCGCCCGATGTGGTGGGTGAACCGGTCGGACAGCGCCCGGTTGTTGCGGAAGTGCCGGTAGCCCGTACCGACCGGGGTGACCTCGGCCTTGGTGCCCGTCGCCCCGGCCACACCCTGGGCGCAGGATTCGAGTTCCGCCGCCAGTTCCTCCAGCGCGCCCGTCGTCGCCCCGCGCAGCCCGAACAGACCCTCCGCGTAGGCGGGTACGACGTTGGTGGACTCGCCCCCGTCCGTCACGATGCCCTGGACGTGCGACCCGGCGGGAAGCCGCCGGCTGAGGACGGCGGTGGTATTGAACAGCTGCACCAGGGCGGCGAGCGCGTCGATGCCCTCCGTCGGGTTGCCGGTCGGGTGGGCGGCGCGGCCGTGGAACCCGACCCGGAGCTGACGCTGCGCCGTCAGCGGCGCCCACGCCCAGCTGTGCACCCCCGGATGGAACATCAGCGCGGCGTCGACGCCGTCGAACACCCCCGCCGACACCAGCTCCACCTTGCCGCCGCCGCGCTCCTCGGCCGGCGTCCCCACGGCCAGGACCGTGCCCCCGCCGTCGCCGAGGGCCGCCCGTACCGCGGCCGCCGCGCCCAGCCCGGCGGCCGCGATCAGGTTGTGGCCGCACGCGTGCCCCAGGCCGGGCAGCGCGTCGTACTCCATCAGCAGGGCCACCCGAGGCCCTTCCCCGCCTCCGGAGCGGGCGACGAACGCGGTCGGCAGCCCGGCCGTGCCCCGTTCGACGGTGAACCCCTCCCGCTCGAACTCCGCGCTTAGCAGCGCGGACGAGCGGTGCTCCGCGTAGGCGGTCTCGGGATCCCGGTGCAGGGCGCAGCTGATGTCCCAGAGCCGGTCGGCGCGCCGGGCCACCTCCTCCTCGATCCGGTCGTACAGGGCCTCGTGGTCGTGTGACACATGTCCTCCGATGTCAGGGGAGCGGCGTTCCGCCGGTGGCGTTGAGGATCTCCGCGGTGAGGTAGCTCGCCTGCGTCGAGGCGAGGAAGACGTAGGCGGGCGCCAGTTCCGCGGGCTGGGCCGGACGGCCCAGCGGTGACTGCGCGCCGAACTCGGCGGTGTCGGGCATGGTGGCCGGGATCAGCGGGGTCCACACGGGCCCGGGCGCCACGGCGTTGACCCGGATCCCGTCGGACGCCGTCATCTGCGCCAGCCCCTGGGTGAAGGTGACGATGGCGCCCTTGGTCATCGCGTAGTCCAGCAGCGGCGGGCTCGGCTTGTAGGCCTGCACCGAGGTGGTGTTGATGATGCTCCCGCCGGACGGGATGTGGGGGAGGGCCATCTTCGACAGCCAGAACATCCCGTAGAGATTGGTGCGCACGACCCGGTCGAACTGCTCGGTGGTGATCGCGGAGATCCCCTCCGGCTGCGCCATCTGGTAGGCGGCGTTGTTCACCAGCACGTCGATCCGGCCGAACTCGGTGACCGCCCGGTCCACCAGCGCCCGGCACTGCTCCTCCTCGCGGATGTCACAGACCACGGCCACCGCCTTGCGGCCCGCCTCCTCCACCAGGCGCTCGGTCTGCCGGGCGTCTTCCTCCTCCTCGGGAAGGTAGGTGAAGAGCACGTCGGCGCCCTCGCGGGCGTAGGCGATCGCGACCGCCCGGCCGATGCCGGAGTCCCCGCCCGTGATCACGGTCTTGCGGTCCTCCAGCAGGCCGTGGCCCCGGTAGGACGTCTCGCCGTGGTCGGGCACCGGCTCCATCGGGCCGGTGCGTCCCGGGTGCTCCTGGTCCTGTTCCGGGAAATCCGGCCGGGGGTACATGGTGGTGGGGTCAGGGGCCCCGCGCTTGCGTTCCACGTGGCACAACCTCCTCGGTGAGCGCTCCACCACCCCCGCTCCGGGGGCAGGCCGAAGCGCGCGGACGCTGGCGCGCGTGCCCCGGTACGGTGCGGCTAACCGCTCGCCGCTGTCCCAAACCCGGACGAACGCTGTAAACCCGGCCGGTAGGAGTGGCTCCCGCTGGGTAGGCCGTGGGGAGGGAAGGCCCCAGCAGTGGAGTGCCGAGCAGCACGGAGGAGCGAACGGATGCCGAACGAGCGAGCGGGCCAGCAGGCGCGGGCGGAGGACCTCATCGACGTGTCCCGGCTGGTGACCGCGTACTACGCCCTGCACCCGGATCCCGCGGATCCGGACCAGCGCGTCAGCTTCGGCACCTCGGGGCACCGCGGATCGTCCCTCGCCACCGCCTTCAACGAGGACCACATCGCGGCGACGAGCCAGGCCATCTGCGAGTACCGGGCCCGGCAGGGCGTGGACGGGCCGCTGTTCCTCGGCGCCGACACGCACGCACTGTCCGAACCCGCCCGGGTCACGGCCATCGAGGTGTTCGCCGCCAACGGCGTGGCGGTGCTCCTCGACACCGCCGACGGCTACACGCCCACGCCCGCGGTCTCCCACGCCATCTTGACCCACAACCGCGGTCGCAGCGGGGCCCTCGCGGACGGGGTGGTCGTCACGCCCTCGCACAACCCGCCCGGCGACGGCGGGTTCAAGTACAACCCGCCCCACGGCGGACCCGCCGGATCGGACGCGACCGGCTGGATCCAGGAGCGGGCCAACGAGATCATCGCCGGCGGCTCGAAGGAGGTGCGCAGACTGCCGTACGCGCGGGCCCTCGCGGCCGCCACCACCGGCAGGTACGACTTCCTGGGCGCCTACGTCCGCGACCTGCCCTCCGTGCTCGACCTCGACGCCGTCCGCGCGGCGGGCGTGCGCATCGGCGCCGACCCGCTCGGGGGCGCCTCCGTCGCCTACTGGGGACGCATCGCCGAAGAACACCGGCTCGACCTGACCGTCGTCAACCCGGAAACCGACCCCACCTGGCGGTTCATGACGCTCGACTGGGACGGGAAGATCCGTATGGACTGCTCCTCCCCGTACGCGATGGCCTCCCTGATCGAGGGCCGGGACCGGTTCGACCTGACGACCGGCAACGACGCCGACGCCGACCGCCACGGCATCGTCACGCCGGACGGCGGCCTGATGAACCCCAACCACTACCTCGCCACCGCGATCGACTACCTCTACCGCCACCGCGAGGGGTGGCCGGTCTCCGCGGGCATCGGCAAGACACTCGTGTCCTCCGGGATGATCGACCGGGTGGCCGCCGACCTCGGCCGCGAGCTGGTGGAAGTTCCCGTCGGCTTCAAGTGGTTCGTGGACGGGCTGTCCGGCGCCACCCTCGGGTTCGGCGGTGAGGAGTCGGCCGGCGCCTCCTTCCTGCGCCGCGACGGCTCCGTGTGGACCACCGACAAGGACGGCATCCTCCTCGCCCTGCTCGCGTCGGAGATCCTCGCGGTGACGGGACACAGCCCCTCCGAGCGGTACGCCGCGCTCACCGCCCGGTTCGGCGAGCCGGCGTACGCGCGCGTCGACGCCCCGGCCACCCGGGAGGAGAAGGCGGTGCTCGGCCGGCTCTCCCCGCAGCAGGTCACCGCGGACACGCTGGCGGGTGACCCGGTCACCGGGGTGCTGACCAGCGCCCCGGGCAACGGCGCGGCGTTCGGCGGGATCAAGGTGACCACCGGTCACGCCTGGTTCGCGGCCCGCCCCTCGGGCACCGAGGACGTCTACAAGATCTACGCGGAATCGTTCCGCGGCCCCGGACACCTCGCCGAAGTGCAGGAAGCGGCGCGGTCGGTGGTCGCGCAGGCGCTTTCCGCCTGAGCCGCCCGCGGCCGGGCCGGACCGGGGACTGCCGGTCCGGCCGGCCGCGCGGGAGGATGGGAGCGTGGACATGTCGCAGCGGTCGGGCCAGGGCCTGCGCCAACGGGTCGGCACCAGTCTCTTCGCCCACGTGGCGGGGCCGGGCGGCCGGCAGAACCGCGCCCGCATCCACGGCACCCCCGGCCCGCGCTGGTTCGGCCCCGAGCGGCCCATTCGCACCGTCCACGGAGACGCCTCCATGTTCGTCGGCGGCCTCAGCGCGCTCCTGCTGCAATCCCTGCACCCGCGTGCGATGGCCGCCGTCGCCGCGCACTCCGGCTTCCGGGGCGACCCCTGGGGGCGGCTCCAGCGCACCAGCACCTTCCTCGCGGTCACCACCTACGGCACCGCCGAGGACGCCCAGCGCGCCGTTGACCACGTACGCGAGGTGCACGAGCGGATACGCGGAACCACGGCCGCCGGTGAGCCCTACCACGCCGCGGACCCGCACCTGCTGTGCTGGGTGCACGTGGCGGAGGTCGACAGCTTCCTGCGTGCGCACCAGCGTTACGGTGCCCACCCCCTGGACGGCGCCGGCTGCGACGCGTACATCGCCGACACCGCCCGGGTCGCCCGCGCGCTCGGCGTACCCGACCCACCGGACGACCGCGCCTCCCTCGCGGCCCGGCTCGCCCGCTACCGGCCCGAACTGCGCGCCACCCCGGAGGCCCTGGACGCGGCCCGCTTCATCCTCCGCGAGCCGCCGCTGCCGTGGATCGCCCGCGGCCCCTACGCCCTCCTGGCGGCGAACGCGGTCCGCACGCTGCCGCCATGGGCCCGGGAGGCGCTGGGCCTGCGCGCAGCGCCGTACCTTCCGGAGGACCTCGTACTCCTGTCCGGCAGGGCGGTGACCGGGACGATCAGATGGGCGCTGGGGGCCCTTCCGCCCCGTGAGGAGCCCCCCGCGGCCCGCTGAGCCGCACGCGGAAAACCACCGGGCACCGGGCTTATCCCGGCAGCGGCGGGGAAGACGCCGCTGCGAAGGTGCTCCGGCTACCAGCACGGGGCCGACGGAGGGAGCGCGGACGGTGAACAAAGCCAAGATCGCCTACAAGCCGGTGGGACTGGCGCTCGGCGCCGGCGCCGGCATGCTGGCGGGCGTGGCGTTCAAGCAGGTCTGGAAACTGGCGGGCCACGAGGACGACGCGCCGAACGCCACGGACGAGGGCAGGGCCTGGCGCGAGATCCTGCTCGCGGCCGCCCTGCAAGGGGCGATCTTCGCCGTGGTCAAGGCCGCGGTCGAACGGGGCGGAGCCACCGCCGTACGGCGCGTCTCGGGCACCTGGCCCGCCTGACGGGCGGGCACGCAGAGAACACGCGAACACCGGGCCGAGGAGTCACCATGGCCGGCAAGGGCGGCATGGACAAGGCAAAGGGCAAGGTCAAGGAAGTCGCGGGCAAGGCCACCGGCAGCGACAAGATGGCAGCCGAGGGCAAGATGGACCAGGCCAAGGGCGAGGCGAAGAGCGCGCTGGAAGAAACCAAGGGCCGGGCCAAGGCGCCAGAGGAAACAAGGGTTCGCTCTGACACCCTCCGGCACTGTCACCCCATCGACCCCATCGACCCCATCCACGACAGCAGACGGCTCCGCCCGGTACCCACCGGGCGGAGCCGTCCGTTCGGGCGCGACCGTCCCTTTCGTCAGGCCGTTTCGTCAGGCGCCCTGGTCGCCCCGCGCGGGCTGCTGCGGCTGCGCGTCGACGAGTGTCTCGGCGGCCTTGAGCGCATCGTGCGGGGTCCGGCGGCCCATCATCACGCACAACGTGTACACGGCGTCGTCCAGCTCGCGCTGCAGGGCGAGGTCGCCCGGGGATCCCAGCACCTCCCGGCGCAGTGCCCGGAAGCGCGCCACGTGCTCGCGCAGGACGTCCGGCCTGGGCAGCAGCCGCGCCCCGGCTCCCTGCTGCGGCCCGGACCTGGCCCGGCGCATCGCCGTGCGCAGCGCTTCCTGGACCGGGGTGGGCTCGTCCTGGCCGCCGAGCAGTGCGACGGCCGCTCCGGCGCTCTCCTGCGCCGTCGTGCCCGTTTCCTCGGCGGCCGCCGTGAGCAGTCGGCGCGCGGTTTCCGCGCTGCACGGAACCAGTGCCATGAGGATCCCCGTCGCCAGCTCGGTGCGGGCACGCGCCGCTGCCGCGGCGGCGACGGCAGGGTCGGCGGCCGCGGGTGTGCGGCGGCGCTGGGGTATCGGTGTCTCGGTCATCGTCGCCTCCGCTTCTCCTGCCGCTTCGGGCCTGAGCGTGCCCGGTATCAGGCATCCCGTATCCCGGTATGCGGTCAAATCGCGGTCAGAGGCGCGTTCCCGCCGGGGCCCGGCGGTCACTCCAGGGCCACACGTGCGTGGATGGTCTTCCCGCCGTCCGCGGTCGGCCGGATCTCGACGGATTCGGTCAGGTGGTGCACGAGGTTCCAGCCCCAGCCCCCGTGCCCCGTGTGGTCGGGCACCCGGGGCGTCGGCGGGTGCGGGCTCGTGTCCGTCACGTCGACGTCGATGGCGTTCGCGTGCAGCGTCAGGCTGAGGGTGCAGGGGCCGCCGGTATGGCGCAGCGCGTTCGTCACCAGCTCGGTGACCAGGAGGAGCAGGGTGTCGGGGGCCGGGTCCGGTACGGCACGGCCGTGCTCCCTCGCGTCGGCCAGGAACCGGTGGGCGGTATCGCGGGCGACCGCGTTGGCCCCCGGCCGCGGGGTGAGCGTGATGCGGTGCTGGACGAGTGAGGTGTCCATGGACGCTGTCTCCCTGCGCGCCTTGACGGTGACGTCTTTGCGCCTGCCCGTGGCCCGACCCGGCATGTGTCGCGAGCGCGTCGCTTTTCCCGCTGCTTCCTCCGTACAGCGCCGCACGGCGCGACGCACGGCGGCACCGCACCCCGTCAACGCACGGCGCTCCGGAGGCCGGACGCCACCGGTCCCCGGAGCCGCCGTTCAAGGGGAGCGTCAGTCCTTGCCCCGTCCGCTCATGGCGTCGCGCAGCCGGTCGACCAGGCCCACCCCGGGGGCGAGCAGCTTGTTGGCCGGCGGCTTGTCGGGCGCCGACGGGTGCGGCCGGGTCGGGGCCATCTTCTTGGCCTGGCGGACCTTGTCGCCGAGCTTGTCGAGCATGTCCGGGGTGCAGGCGGCGCGCAGCTGGGGGAAGAGGTTGTTCTCCTCGTCGGCCACGTGGGCCCGGATCTCGGCCATGAGCTTGGTCATCAGGGCGTCGAAACGCGGGTCGTCCGCGGCACAGCCCTCCAGGTCCTTCATGGTGCGCTCGGCCATCGCGTGGTCCTCCAGCTCCTTGTCCGCGATGCTGTCCCCCTCGGGAAGGTGCTCGCGGACGGCCGGGTACAGGTACGACTCCTCGGCCACGGAGTGCCGGACCAGCTCCATGATCGCCTGGTCCGCGTAGTGCTTCCTGCGCGCGTCGCCCGACGGCAGTTCCTGGATGTTGGTGAAGAGCTCCTCCACCTCCTCGTGGTCCGTGGTGAGTTCCGCGATGACGTCGCCGCCGTGTCCCATGCCGCTCTCCTCTCTCGTGCCGATGGTCTGATCCAGGCCACCCAGTGAACCGCCGCGCAGCGAGCCGTCGGGGCATTGGTCCTCACGTAGCGTGTCGTGACATATCCGGTGTGTACTGCGTGCGCCGGATCGCGTTGATCTTCACGCGAAGGGGAAAGGGCGGGTCATGTCACTCTCTGCTCCACTGCGTCAGCTGGTGCGGCGGCACCGGGAGCCCGCCGTCGTCCAGACCGTCCGTTCCACCGCGGCCGCCGTGATCTCGTACGTCGTCGCCCTGCAGCTCAGCGGTGAACCCGCCCCGCTGACCGCTCCGCTCACCGCGCTGCTCGTCGTGCAGGTCACCCTCTACTCGACCCTCACCACCGGCATCCGCCGGGTCAACTCCGTGGTGGCCGGGGTGCTGCTCGCGATCGGATTCAGCGCGCTGGTCGGCCTGACCTGGTGGAGCCTCGGCCTGATCATCCTGGTGTCGCTCACCATCGGACCGCTGGTGAAGGCGGGCGAGTTCGTCCCCGAAGTCGCGATCAGCGCCATGCTGGTCCTCGGCGTCACCCGGGTGGCCGACACCGCCTGGGACCGGGTGCTGGAGACCTTGATCGGCGCCGCCGTCGGCCTGCTGTTCAACATCCTGTTCGTGCCGCCCGTATGGGTCGGACCGGCGAGCGAGGCGATCACCGACCTCGCCCGGCGGATGCGCGCCCTGATGGTGCACATCACCGACGAACTCGACGAGCACACCCCGGTGGAGAAGGCCGCCGCCCGGCTGCACGAGGCACGCCGGCTCGACAACGACATCGCCCAGGTCGACGCCGCGCTGCGGCAGGCCGAGGACAGCCTGCGGCTGAACCCGCGCGTGCGCGAAGGGCTCCTGTTCCGCCTGGTCCTGCGCACCGGACTGGACACCCTGGAGATCTGCGCGGTGGTGCTGCGCGTCTCCTGCCGCACGCTGACCGACCTGGCGCAGACGCGGCCCGAGCAACCGCTGTTCCCGGCGCACATCGCGCAGGCGCTGCGGGAGCTCTACGCGCACACGGCCATCGCCGTCGAGAGCTTCGCCCAGCTGATCACCGCCCAGGTCAGCGCGAACGCCGAGGAAGCCGAGAGCAGGCTGACCGAGGAGCTCAACACCGCCCGCCTGAGCCGGGACAAGCTGGCCGGACTGCTCCTGGAACAGGTCCGCACCGACCCCGGCCAGTGGCAGCTCTCGGGCGCCCTGCTCGCCGAGGCGGACCGG
The DNA here is from genome assembly GCF_036346105.1 of Streptomyces sp. NBC_00539. Lineage (GTDB taxonomy): Bacteria > Actinomycetota > Actinomycetes > Streptomycetales > Streptomycetaceae > Streptomyces. The sequence continues at coordinate 612,824 of NZ_CP107811.1, read as the reverse complement.
GTGCTGGACGAACTCGGCGTGGAGAAACGTTCCGAGCGGCTCATCGAGGAGCTCGACCGGCACTCGCAGCTGCGGCGCGAACGCTTCCCCCGCCTGCACCGCCTCGCAGACCAGCTGCGGCTGCGCCCCGCGGACGACCAGGGCGGCCGATCGCGCCGGTGGTGAGGCGGACCGAAGGAGTCGCGCTCCCGGTGCGACAGGGCCCGGACGGGCGAAAGCCGGCCCCCCGCCACTCGGCGGGGGGCCGGCTTCGGAACGGGGCGGCCCTCAGGTGTGCCGGCGCCCGGCGACCAGCCGGTAGACCAGCAGCACGATGACGGAACCAACGATGGCCGCGATCCACGTCGACAGGTGGAAGAAGCCGTTGATCGAGTCCACCCCGAAGATCACCTTGCCGAGCCACCCGCCCAGCAGGCCGCCCACGATGCCGATCAGCATCGTGATCAGGCATCCGCCGGGGTCCCGCCCCGGGGTGATGGCTTTGGCGATGAGCCCGGCCAGCAGGCCGATCAGGATCCAGGCGATGATGCCCATGCGCAGCAGTGTCCCCTCAGCGGTTGAACTCGGTCAGGAAGGTCTTGCAGAACACCGGCAGGTCATCAGGCTTACGGCTGGTGACGAGCGTGTTGGGGCCTGCCGTGCACACCTGCACGGCCTCGTCGACCCAGGTCCCGCCCGCGTTCTCGACGTCCGTGCGCAGGCTCGGCCACGAGGTCAGCGTGCGGCCTCGGACCCGGCCGGCTTCCACCAGCGTCCAGGGGGCGTGGCAGATCGCCGCGACCGGCTTGCCGCCGTCGAAGAAGCTCTGTACGAAGGCCACCGCTTCGGCGTTCGTCCGCAGTGCGTCCGGGTTGGCGACACCACCCGGAAGGACCAGTCCGTCGAAGTCCTCCGCCGAGGCCTGCGAGACGACGAGGTCGACGGGGAAGGTGTCCGCCTTGTCGAGGTGGTTGAACGCCTGGACGCGGCCCGGCTCCGTCGAGACGAGCTGGGGGTTGCCGCCGGCATCGATCACTGCTTGCCACGGCTGGGTGAGCTCGATCTGCTCGACGCCCTCCGTAGCCGTCAAAAACGCCACGCGCATGGGTCGGTCCTTCCTGTGCGAAGAGGGATGAGGTTCGTAAATCGTCCGTCGTCTATCGCCCCTTGCCGGTGACGAGCCATCTCAAACCAGCTCATGTCGTGCAGGGAAGCGGGTGACCCTGCCGGTGGCCACGGGTCGGGCGTGCGCGCCGGGCGGCCGGTGGGCCCGCGCGGGAGGGGGCAGCGGGGGGCCGCCGGGCCGGGCCGGCGGGCGGTGCGCCCAGGAGACGTTCTTCGTACCGCCCGAGGGCCACCATCGCGGCCAGCATGACGGGGGGAGTGAGCAGCGCGACGGCGAGCATGGGGATCCTTAGCGTCGGACGAGCGTGTCCCTGTCACGCGTGCCCCGTCGCTCCGCACGGAACCGGCCGGACCGCACGCACCGGTCCTGGGCGCGGTCCTACGAGCGGCAGCGGCGCCGGTGTGCCAGGAGGGCCGCGGCCACGGCGACGGCGCCGGCCGCAGCCGTCATGACCGTCCGGCGGCTGTCCTGGAGGGAGAGGGCGACCTGGGCCGCCTTTTCGCGGGCCGGCTGGGGCGGCACGTTCGCGTTCGGGTGTTCCACCTCGCGGGCCTCCTGCTCTTACGTGGGCCGGCCCGTCGGCCGGGAAGTCAGCGGGCGTTTTCGGTGGGGAGTCAGCGGCCGTCTCCCGGCGCCGTCAGGGGGGCGACTCCGCCCACGACTCGGGTCCGGGGCCGCGCCACTCGACGAGCTCGGGATCGGTGAGGTCCAGTTCCCCGGGATCCTCCATCCCGGCCGCGCTCAGGAAGACGAGGATGTCGGAGGGCTTGTGGGCCACGCCGATGGCGACGCCGTCGTAACGCACCCGGCGCCAGCCGTTCTCGTCCGGAGGGTAGATGACCAGTCGGGCGGACATGCTCCCATCCTCGGTCGTGTCGCCCCCCGCGGCGCCCCCGGTCGCGCGTACGGGTGGACGCCCGGGCGCTGCGTCAGCGGTGCTCAGGGCGGAATGCGGCCTCCGTCGCGGCCGGGAGGCCAAGACCGCACCCCGCACGGCGGCCCCTACCCCGCGCGGTTCCCGGAAAACGAGCCGGGCGCGCCCCGCTCAGCCCGCCAGCGCGGTGTCCGCCCCCAGGCAGTCCACCAGCCCCGGGCGGTGCAGGTCCGCTATCGGCGCCAGCAGGTCCGGGTGGCGCAGCAGCGCCGCCGCGTCGCGGTCGTTCGCCTCGGGATCGGTCAGGCGCCGGAAGGCCACCGGGACGGCATCGGCGTGATCGGTCCCGGCCAGCGCGCCCACCGCCGCCGAGGCCAGCGAAGGCGCGGTCAGCAGGCACGCCGCCCAGCTGGCCACGACCTCGTCGACCCAGCTGCGCCAGACGTCCTCGCGCTCCTCGTCCTCGCAGGGTGCGTCCGCCCCGGTGATCCAGTCCAGGCGGCCCGAGCCGCCCGGCCCGGTCAGCGCGACCAGCTGCGCGTCGAGGTCCGTCGGGTACCGCAGCCACGCGGCGACCGTGACGGCCTGCCGGGCCTGCGCCTCGGCCAGGCCCCGCTGGAGCGCGCCGCTGCCGGCGGGGTAGGCGCGGGTCAGCCAGTGCGTCGTCGCCGCTATGAGCGGGGACAGGGAGGTGTCTGCGGGCACTGGTGACCATCCGGGCGGATAGGAAAAAGGAGGGATCGTCACGATAACGGCCGCATCGGCCGCATGGGAATGGCCCGGCGCGGATCGTGGCGTACGACACGGCAGCCCCGTGCCCGGCGTTCACACGCGCAGCCGCAGCGGGTGGTCCGCCGGCACCTCCACGACGGCGATCCGCACGCCGTCCGGGTCCTCGATCCACATCTCGATCAGCCCCCACGGCTCTTGCCGGGGCGGCCGCAGCACCGCGACCCCCCGCCCCAGCAGCTCCCGGTACGCCGCCTGCGCGTCGGCGACCTGGAGCCACAACCGCAGCCCGGGGGCGGGCGGGCTCTCCGAGCGGCCCGAGACTTCCAGGAACCCGCCGCCGAGGAAGTAGACCGTCCCCCGCTCGGGCCCCGTACCGAACTCCCGGTACACCGCGAGGCCCAGTGCCCCGCCGTAGAACGCGCGCGAACGGTCGGGGTCCGTGGGGGTCAGCAGCATCCTGCTGCCCAGTACGTGCACCATGCGGACGAATCTAGGCCGTCTCTTCCGTATCCTGCCTGACCCGCGCCGCCCGACAAGATCCGAAAGAGACGGCCTGGACGTCCCCCGGGCCACGGGGGCACAGCCGCGCTTACCGGGGAGTATCCGTGCGGGAACCGGGCAGAAGCCGGGCGTCTGCGGAGGAGGAGCATGCGGCTGCGCACGAGTCGCCCCGACCGGCCCGGATACGTCCGGGTACGCCACGGCCGGGGTTTTCGCTACCTGGACCTGTCGGGAACCCCGGTCACCGACCCGTCGGAACGCGAGCGGCTGCGCGCACTGGTGATCCCGCCCGCCTGGACCGACGTGTGGATCTGCCCGTGGCCCGGAGGCCACATCCAGGCCATGGGGACCGACGAGGCGGGCCGTCGGCAGTACCTCTACCACCCGGCGTTCCGGGAGCGCCAGGAGGCCGCCAAGCACGAACACGTCCTGGACGTCGCGACCCGGCTCCCGCGCCTGCGCCAGGGCATCGAAGCGGACCTCGCGACGCGGGGCCTGGGCCGGGAGCGGGTCCTGGCCTGCTCGGCGCGCCTGCTCGACCTGGGCTTCTTCCGCGTGGGCGGAGCCGCGTACCGGCGGGACCACCAGGCTTACGGGCTGACCACGCTGCTACGGGAACACGCCGTCTGCAGCCGGGGCGAGGTCTGTTTCCGCTACCCCGGAAAATCGGGGCAGGAGCAGATGCGCGCCCTGGTCGACCCCGCCGCGTACGCCGTCGTCAGGTCACTGCTGCGCCGGTCCGAGGGGCATTCCCAGCTCTTCGTGTACCGGCAGGGCCGCGTCTGGCACGACGTGCGTGCCGGCGACGTCAACGACTACCTGCGCAGCAGGTCCGGTACGGACATCACCGCCAAGGACTTCCGGACCTGGCACGCGACGGTCCTGGCCGCCGTCGCCCTGGCCGTCTCGGCCGACGTGGCGGGCGAGTCCCGGGCCCGGCGTACGAAGGCGGTGGCCCGTGCGGTGCGCGAGGTGAGCGGCTACCTGGGCAACACGCCGGCGGTCTGCCGCTCCTCGTACATCAACCCGAGGCTCTTCGAGCTCTACGAGAGCGGTGTCACGATCAAGCCCGCGCTGGACCGGCTCGGCGCGGACGTCGTCTACGGGCACCCGGCCACCCACGGGGAGGTGGAGGCGGCCGTACTGGAACTGCTCGGCTGAACCGGCGGGCACCCGCCGGACCTCCGGTGCGGGGCCGGGTGCCGCGGTCTCAGGTGCGCAGGTGGCTGTTGGTGCCGTCGTGGCCGTCGGCCTGCTCCTCGTCGAACCAGTAGTCGCCCGCGGCGAGGTACCGGAACGTGTGCGTCTTCTTCCCGCTGAGTTCGACGGTCACGGCGCGCAGGCCGTCCTCGCGGGGAGCCAGCACGTGGGTGCCCGGCTGCCAGTCGTTGAAGTCGCCCACCACGCTGACCGGCCCGGGCGGATTGTCGGCCGGAAGGACGAAGGTGACCTCGGTCCCGTTCTTGCGCCGCTTGCGTTCGAGCACGTGAAACTCCTTTGCCGGAGGTGGGTGCGGCCACTGTGCCAGCGGGGTGACCGGAGACGGCCTGGGGCGCGTGAAACGGCGGAAGGTTTCACCCGTACGCCAAGCCCGTTGAAAACGCCCGGGTTTGCCGACGGCGCCGGACGGGGGCGGCCGACGGGGCGGCGTACCTCCGGGTGGCCGCGCCGGGGTGCGCGAGCCGGCGCCGGCCCGCAGCATGGCCGTGTCCACCCCTATGCGTCACCCCGTGCGTGAGGAGAACTGCGATGCCCCGAGGATCCAGCGGTAAGCGTGAGCGCCAGTACGAGCACATCAAGGAGTCCGGCCAGGAGCGCGGCATGTCGGAGGGCCGGGCGAAGGAGATGGCGGGCCGTACGGTGAACAAGGAGCGGGCCCGCTCCGGCGAGACGAAGTCGTCGAGCCGCAGCTCGTCCGGCTCCGGCCGGAGCATGGGCTCCGGCAGCGGCTCCTCGGGGCCCACCCGCGACGCGCTGTACGAAGAGGCGAAGAAGCGGGGCATCGAGGGCCGTTCCGCGATGAACAAGGACCAGCTCAAGAAGGCCCTCGGGCGCTGAGCGGTGGAGCGCCGCCGCCGCGGCGGACCGGCGGCCCGCCGGTCCGCCGCGCCGCGCGTGACCGCCCGCGCGGGGGCCCGAATCACCCCGAAGGACCCTGAGGAAAGGCGACGTGATGAACAGCGAAGCACGGCACGCGGACGACGCGGTGCTGGTGACGGCCACCGACTGCTCGCCCGAGTGTGCCCGTACCCTCATCGGGTTCCTGGAGCGGGCCTTCCCCGACGACGGAGGGGAGGGCGTCGAGACGCAGGCCCAGGACCACACGGGAGCGCCCACCGTCTGGAGCACGACCATCGACGCCGGCAGACCGGCGGCGCCGACGGGCCCCGTCGCCCTCGACGGCACGGTCCGGGTCGGTGTGCAGGGCGGCCCCCGCGCGGTGGACCGGGTCCTGTTCGCGCTGACGGAAGCCTTCACCGTCGAGGCGAAGGGCACCGTCGCCGGGGACCAGGAGCGCGAGGTCGAGGTGCTGTTGCGCTCCCCGTGAGAGGCGCGCCCCGCCAACACCGGGGCCGGGCGGCCCGGTTCCGGCGCAGTGGGGTGGGGCCCCGGGGCGGGACCTTGTAGACTCCGTACCCATGTCGAAGCCTGACGACCTCCTTGTCGCCATCGCCGCCGCCGTGGAGTCGGAGCCCACCAATCAGATGGCCCTCACCGTCGTGGTGCACGGCGCCGTGATCACGGGCCGCCTCGCCCCCGAGAGCGTGTGGCGCCAGCGCGTGGCCGAGGTCCTCAAGGACTCCGACCAGCTCGGCGCCTTCGCGGACATCTTCGCGGACTCGGGGACCATGTCCCCCTCCCCGAAGGTGGCTCCGCCCGCGTACCTCCACTTCCACGTGGCCCGGATCCTGCAGGGCACCGTCGGCATCCCGGAGACCGGCGGGATGTACCGGATCGCGATCAAGGACGTCAGCGCCTGGACGATGGGCGATTTCAGCTTCTCCGAACGCTGATCCGCCCGGCGCCCGGCCCCACCGCCCGTCCGGCTACTCGGGGCCCTTGGCCGGGCTCTTCGCCCCGCGGTCCTTCGCCGGGCCGCTTGTCCCGGCGTTCTTCGCCGGGCCGCTTCCCTCGCTGCCGCGGTCCTTTCCGCCCTGCCCGGAACGCCGGTCCTGCGGCTCACCGCTCCGTGCGAGTCGTTCCTTCTCCGGCTGGTCCACGTGGGGCCCGCGGCGCTTCGCCTCGTCCTCGTCATGGTGCAGTGGCACGCCGCCCGCGCCGCCCTGGTCGTCCATGGCACTCTCCCTCCGTAGGTTCCGGTTCCCGGCGGCTACCCGCCCTCCGGGCCGGCCATGCGGCCGCGTCCGCCGGCCGTGTGAGCCCCGCCGGACGGGGTAGGCGCCCGCCGAGGGCCGTCACACCAGACCCGGGGAAAGGCAACGATCATGGCCAGCGACACGCAGGGCGACGAGGTGTACCAGCCGCAGAACGGTGACCAGCGCGCCGAGTACCAGCCCGACATGGAGAACGCGCTCGACGAGCCGGACGCCGACCAGCGCCTCGACGAGGGTTACGACACCCCCGACCGGCCCCGCGCAGTCTCCCGCCACGGCACCACGGCGGCCGAGCAGCGCCAGGGCGAAACCCTGGACCAGCGCCTCGCACAGGAGACCCCCGACGTCGGGCAGAACGGCCAGGACACCGGTCCGCATCCCGAACCCCTCCCGGGCGACACCGTCGGCCGGCTCGCCCCCGTGGAGGACAACCACCCCCGGCGGGCCTTCGACGTACTGGCCCACGACGTCGGCACCGACGGGGGAGCGCAGTCCGCGGAGGAGGCCGCCATGCACGTGGTGGGCCGCAACACCGCCCCCGAGTACGGCGAGGACGCCCGCGAGCCGGAAGAGTCCGGACCCTCCGGCGGCGGAACGCCATAGCGGGCCCCACTCGGGGTAGGCGCCCGCCATGGACCTACGAAGCACCGCACTCGGCACCGCAGGCAAAGGCCCCGGACCCGTCCTGACCGCGATGGAGCGGCTGGAGCAGACGCCGGTGGCGGACGGGGCCATCGAAGCCCTCCGCCGCGCCGTACGCGCCCTCCCGCTGGGAGCGGCCCGGGACGTCCTGCACGGCCGCCCCATCGGCCACCCGGCACACCCGCCGCTCGTCCAGGTGCCGCTCGGCGCCTGGTTCTCCTCCGCAGTCCTGGACCTGCTGCCCGGCCAGCGCCGGGCGGCGCACGCCCTGATCGGGGTGGGCGTGGTCACCGCCGTCCCCGCCGCCCTGGCGGGCTGGACGGACTGGGCAGAGCTGCCCCCCGAGCAGGCCCGCGTAGGGCTCGTCCACGCCCTCACCAACAGCGTCGGCCTCTGCCTCTACGCCGGCTCCTTCGCGGCCCGCGCCCGGGGCCGGACCTGGCGGGGCAGGCTGCTGTCCGCGGCGGGCCTCGCGGCAGTCTCGGCGGGCGGCGCACTGGGCGGCCACCTGGCCTACCGGCAGGCCGCGGGAGCCAATCACGCCGAAGCGGTGACGCACCTGGTGGGGGAGGGCTGGCACCGTGTCGGACCCGTCGCGGACTTCGCCGTCGACCGGCCCGTCCGTGCGCGCGTGGACGGGGTGGACGTACTCGTGGTCCGCGCCACGGGCGGCGCCGTACACGTCCTCGCGGACCGCTGCTCGCACATGGGCGGGCCGCTCTCCGAAGGCGAGATCACCGACGGATGCGTACGCTGCCCCTGGCACGGCAGTGTGTTCAGGCTCTCCGACGGCTGGAACGTCAAGGGCCCGGCCACCGCCCCGCAGCCGTCGTTCGAGACGCGCGTCGTCGACGGTCACGTCGAGGCCCGGCTGCGCCCCTTCCACACCCCACGGTCGTCGTCCCCCTGAAACCGGGGCCCCGGCCGCAGCAAGCGCTCAGGAGGTGTAGTGCATGGCCAAGAACAGGAAGTCGGGACACCCGTCACACGGTGAGGGTCCCAGTCGGCACGAAGGGACCGAGCAGCACGGATGGTCGCCCGACGTGGACGCCACCCGTCAGCAGGACAACCCGAGCGCGGAGCGCTCCTTCCACACCGACGAGTACGGGGGCGAAGGCCCCGACCGGCGCTCCGGGACCAAGGCGTCGCCGACCAAGGCCGACGAGGGCACCCCCGTCAAGACCGGCGGCCGGCGCGGGGAGCACAAGAGCAAGGGATCCGGCTCCGGCGACAAGGGCCACCACGACATGGGCGAGAAGGGAGCCTCCCGGCGCCCCAGTGGAACCAAGGACGCCTCCGCGTACACGGGAGTCGACCCCCAGGACCCGCCCGGCGGACGCCGTGGCGGCTGAACGGACAGCCGGACGGAGAGCCGGACCGGCTACGTCATGACCTACGACCACCCGAGAATCCAGGTCCTCCTCGACGAGGACGGGGTCCGGGTGGTCGTGCTGTCGGGTGAGTTCGACGTCGACAGCGTCGGGCCGCTGGCGCAGGTGCTGGCTGACGCTGCCGAGGAGGGCGTGCGCCGGGTGGTGGACATCGCCCGGGTCACCTTCGCCGACTCCTCGCTGCTGAACGCCCTTCTTGCGGGCGACCGCGAGCAGCATCTGGTCCTGGCCGGCCCCGTGCCGGAGCAGTTCGCGCAGATGCTGCGGCTCTTCGCCGCCGAATCCGAGCTGGAGATCGCCCCGACCCTCGCCGAGGCCCGCGCCCGGTCCGTTCCCCCCTCGGAGTGAGCCGTGGGAGTGGGCCCCGGGGTCCCGACCCGGCCCCGGGGTCCCGGCCCGGTCCCGCGGCCTAGCCCAGTGCGGACGCGGCCACCGAAAGGTCGCCGACCAGCCCGCGGAACGCCGCCTCCCGGTCGTCGGAGCGCAGCACCGAGGAGGGGTGTACGGTCGCCAGCAGCTGCCCCGGAAACGGCTCCTGCGGGTCGTCCCCCAGGGCGGGCATCGGCCGCAGGACACCGCGCTGCTCGCCCACCTTGAAGGAACTCCCGAGCAGGGCGCGGCCCGCGGTGGCGCCGAGCACGACCACTACCTCGGGCTCCACCAGGCGCAGCTCCGCCGTCAGCCACGGCCTGCACGCCGTCATCTCCCGCAGGCTCGGGGCTTTGTGGATGCGGCGCTTGCCGCGCGCGGCGGTGGTGAACTTGAAGTGTTTGACGGCGTTGGTCACGTACGTGTCCTCGTCGCCGAGGCCCGCCTCCTCCAGCGCCCGGTGCAGCAGCCGCCCCGCGGGGCCGACGAACGGCTCTCCCTGGAGGTCCTCCTGGTCCCCGGGCTGCTCACCGACCAGCAGCAGCCGGGCGTGCGCCGATCCGGCGCCGAAGACCGTCTGCGTGGCGTGCTCGAACAGGGGGCAGCCCTGGCAGCCGGCGGCGGCCCGGCGCAGGGCGCCGAGGCCGCCGTGGCCGGGCACGTAGGGACTGGCGTCGTACTGCCGTCCGACGGAGGGCAGGGTGCCGGGGTTGGCGCTCGTGCCGTCGGCCATGGATCCCACCTCCCTGCCGCGCCGCCCTTCCAGCGGGGTCTCGTGCTCCCGTCGCGCTTGGTCCGCCCTGTGTTCGTCACCACAGGGCGGCATGCGGCTTCTGCCCGACGGCCCCGCCGTGAAACCCGTCGGGAGGGTCGGCGGCTACGGCTCGGCGACGGCTTCGGTCTGTGCGCGGACCGCGTGCATGCAGGCGGCGCAGTAGTGGTCGGCGGAGGGCTCGATCGCCGGCGGCGGCACGTGGCCGGGGTTGAGGAGGGATCCGCACAGCGTGCTGAGGGTGGTGTCCTTCGCTATCACGTGCCACAGCAGGTGGCCCCGCTCGGCGCTGGACTCGGCGCGCATCTCGTACATGGCGTACCTCTTTCATGCTCGACGCGGCAGAGGGAACGGCCTGATGTCCATGAGAGCGCCCCGTGCGCGAGGGGGCCAATGGGGGTAGACCAGGAGGAGGAAAACGAGGCGGGGGAGGTTTGACGGACGTCGGCTCCGCCGACGACATGGCACGGGAGGAGCGTGGCCTATGGCCTGGGCTTCGTGGACGACGACGGGCATCTACCCAGGGGCCGGCGGGGTCCGCACGGAGGAAGTGGGAGTGATCTCCGGCAACCTGACGCTGCACACCACCTGGACGGGAGCGGCGGCCCAGGTCGCCGTCCAGTACAGCGGCTCGTCCGACTGGTTCACCCTGTCGGGCAGCCCCGTCGAATGCGATTCGGAGCAGGACAGCCGGGACCTGCACCAAGCGGTGGTCGAGGCGCTCCGCGGCGGAGGCGGTGCCGGCGTGCCGGCCGAATGGGCCGGGCACGCCGTATGACGGCGTGGCCGCCTCCGCGCGGGCGGCCTCAGGTCACGGGGTCCGGAGCCGGCACCGGGCCGGGCAGCGGCCCGGGCGCCGGAAGCGGATCCGGACCCGGCGCGGGCTCGGGCCGCGGGTCCGGCTGGGGCTGCGGCGGCGCCGGCGGCACCGGGTCGGGGCCGCCCGGCCCCGGGACCGGCCCCGGCAGGGGTCCAGGCTGCGGTCCGGGGCCCGGACCGGGTGCGGGCGTCGGGTTGGGAGGTACGGGATCGTTCGGAGGGGTGGCCATGGCGCCCTTCTCGACTCGGGCCGGCCACGGGGGCCGGCTCTGACGGGTGAACTCTCGTCAGGCGGTTACCCGGAGCGCGCGCCCTGACACGAAGCCGGCGGGGGTGCCGGGGAGGAGGTCACGGCGTGCTGCCACGGCGTCGGCCCCGCAGGGCACGGCGCTCCGCCGGGAGGACGTGCTCCCGCGCCCTGACCGGTCTCAGTCGTCCCCGGCGGCGAGTTCGAGGGCGAGCGCCTGGAGGATCTCCTGGGCGGACATCTCCGGGTCCGCCTCGTCGTAAGCGTCCGCGACCGCTTCGAAGGCCAGCACGAAACCGGTGACCAAAGCGCTCCACGGCCCCGAAAGCTGGTCCAGCACGGCGAGTCCGATCTCCGCCGGATCGGCTTCCGCGGGGACCAGGAACTCCGCCGGCGTCACCTCGCTGAGCAGGGCGGAGACGTAGTCCGTACCGACGTCGCCGCGCACCCCGGTGAGCACCGCGATGGCCTTCAGCTTGATCTCGTTCTCGGTCATCCGGCGAGAGTAGGGGGAAACGGACGCGGCGACCCGCTGGCATGCCGGGCACGGCCCGCGGGAGGCGGGACCCGGGAGGGCGCGCGGGGGAGTGGCCGAAGGGGTGAGAATCGCCGCCGGTCGCCCGGCGGTACCGGCCGGGTACGGGCGAATGGCACATGATGACGCAGAGCGGGCCCCCGGACCCCGAGACCCGAGGGTCCGCTCCTGGGGCGAACCGGCCCCCGGCCTCCGGCCGGTGCGGGGGACCGGTCCGGTGCGCGACCGGGGGCGGAGGGGGATCAGGCCGGCACGATGTTCTCGGCCTGCGGCCCCTTCTGGCCCTGGGTGACGTCGAAGGTCACCGCTTGCCCCTCCCACAGTTCCCGAAAACCGGTAGCGTTGATCGCTGAGTAGTGGGCGAAGACATCGGGGCCGCCCCCGTCCTGCGCGATGAAGCCGAAGCCCTTCTCCGCGCTGAACCACTTCACCGTTCCGGTAGCCACACAGGTCCCTCTCCTCGACGGTCGGCCTTCCACACCATGCGGAACGCCCGAACGACGGGAAGGTACAACGCGAGCGCACCGGTTCCGAACACAAAACGACGCCACACGCGACCCCACCCGTCCGGCCTACGTCCGGCGGACGGGTTCCCCGGGCCGCTTCCCGGCGCCGTCGGCCCTCACAGGGACCGCAGCGCCCCGCGGTGCGCGGCGAGCCAGGTGGCGAAGTCCTGCAGCTCGGGGTTGAGCGCCCGGATGGCCTCCAGATCCCTCGCATGGGTGAACCGGTCCTCGCACTCGGCGTAGTACTGGAACATGTTCCCGGACTCGTCCGCCCCGGGGAACCCGAGCGCGCGGTACTCATCCGGGTCCATCGGCGCGTAGCGCACCGGCTCGCCGATGACATCGGTCATCGCCGCCGCCATGTCCGCGATCGGCAGGTGCTCGCCGGCGATGCTGACCGTAGCGCCGATGAGGTCGGTGCCCCGCTTGAACACGGCCAGCGCCGTCTTGCCGATGTCGGCGACGGCGATGCCCGACAGCCGGCTGCCGCCCATCGGGAGGACCAGCCGCAAGGCGCCGTCCTCGCCGCGCTGCGGGGCGAACGTCGTCAGCAGGTTCTCCCAGTAGAACGTCGTGCGCAGGAAGGTGGTCGGCGCGCCGGCCTCGGGGAAGTAGTGGTCGGCCTCCGCCTTGGCGTCGAAGTGCGGCACCTTGTACGTGCCCTGGAGGGTGGGCATGCGCCCGTCGTCGAGCGGGATGCACTCGCGGGTGTCCTCCAGGGTCGACCAGACGGCGTGCTGCACCCCCGCGTGTCCGGTCGCCCGGGCGAGGGAGGCGGCCTGCCGTTTCTCCTGCTCCGCCGACATGTGCTCCCAGAAGTCGGTCACCAGGTACGCCCCGTACGAGCCTTCCAGGACGGGTCCGAGGCCGGCCTCGTCGTCCATGTCGGCCCGGACCACCTCCGCGCCGAGCCGCGCCAGTTCCCGGGCCCGGTCCGATTCCGGACGGCGGGTCACCGCGCGCGCCGAGAACTCGTGGTCGGGGTCGTCGAGGATGGCCCGTACCAGACTGCCGCCTTGCGCGCCCGTCGCGCCGAACACCGTGATGACGCGTGAACCGGCCATCGCCGACCTCCCTCTCGTAACGATCCGCGTCCGATCGGACGGATGGTCACGGACTGTATGCGCGCGGCCGGGCCGGCCGGGGAACGGGCGCGCCCGACGCACGGGACTCCACTCCATCGCACGGGTGCGCCGGGCGCCGCCGCACCGCCGAGTGGCAGCGCGCCCTGCCCGCTTTCGAGTGACGACAGCGCTCGGCCTCGCGCCGCCGCGCCCGGCGGTGGCCGAACATCGCAGGCGGCCGGACAACCCCCGGCCCACCGTGCGCGAAGGCGCCTGGCCGTCGGGAGACCGAGTGCGCATCCTGCTCGTCGCGAGCGCGTTCAACAGCCTGACGCAGCGCGTCCACGCCGAGCTGCGCGACCACGGTCACCGCGTGGCCGTCGAACTCGCCCTGCCCGGCGGCTCCCTGACCGACGTCACGCATCGCCACCGGCCCGACCTGATCATCGCGCCGATGCTCAAGACGGCCGTGCCCCGCGAGGTGTGGTCCACCCACACCTGTCTGATCGTCCACCCGGGGCCGGTCGGGGACCGCGGCCCCTCCTCGCTCGACCGGGCCGTCCAGGAGGGCGCCACGCACTGGGGCGTGACCGTGCTGCAGGCGGACGCCGAGATGGACGCCGGCGACGTCTGGGCCTTCGCCGAATGCCCCGTACCCGAGCTGGCCAAGAGCGACCTCTACCGCGGGGAGATCGCCGACGCGGCTCTGCGGGCCGTCCTGCTCGCCGTCGAACGCTTCGCCTCGGGGACGTACGTCCCCACCCCGCAGACCACCCACCACACCCGGCCCTACTTGCGTCAGGACGAGCGCCGCATCGACTGGGCGGCGGACTCCACCGACCGCGTCCTGCGCGTCCTGCGGGCCGCCGACTCCCAGCCCGGAGTACGGGACGAACTGCTCGGCGGGGTCTGGTTCCTGCACGGAGGCCACCGGGAGGACCGGCTGCGCGGCCGCCCGGGCGAACTGCTGGCCACCCGCGCGGGCGCGGTCTGCCGGGCGACCACCGACGGCGCCGTGTGGATCCCGGAGCTGCGGGCCTGCCGGGCGCCGGGGGAGCCCGTCCCGGTGAAGCTGCCCGCCACCGTGGCGCTCGGCGACCGGCTGCCCCCGCTGCCGCAGGACCCCGCGCCGCCGCACGACGGCCCCCCGCGCCGTACCTGGTCCGACATCACCTACCGGGAGGAGGGAGCGGCCGGTTTCCTGTCGTTCTCCTTCCCCGGCGGCGCGATGAGCACCGACCGGTGCCGGCGCCTGCTGGACGCCTACCGGGCCGCTTGTGAGCGCCCCACCTCCGTCCTGGTCCTCGGCGGTGGCCGCGATTTCTTCTCCAACGGCATCCACCTCGGCGTCATCGAGGCGGCCGCCGACCCGGCCGCCGAGTCCTGGGCGAACATCACGGCGATGGACGACCTCGTCGAGGCCGTCCTGACCACTACGGACCGTCTCGTCGTCGCGGCCCTCGGCGGCAACGCCGCCGCCGGAGGCGCGATGCTGGCACTGGCGGCCGACGAGGTCTGGTGCCGCTCGGGCGTCGTCCTCAACCCGCACTACCGGCTGATGGGCCTCTACGGCTCCGAGTACTGGACCTACACGCTGCCCCGCCGCGTCGGGGCAGCCGTCGCCGAGCGGCTCACCACCGACGCCCTGCCGCTGAGCGCCGCCGCCGCGGCCGCGCTGGGCCTGGTCGACCGTACGGTGCCCTGCGCGCCCGGGGAGTTCGCCGGCGAAACGGCCCGGCTGGCCGCCCTGCTGGCCGCGTCCCCCACCGCCCCGTCCCGGATCGCCGCGAAGAAGGCGCGGCGGGAGCGGGACGAGGCCGAAACCCCGCTGGCCGCCTACCGCGAGGCGGAGCTGGCCCGGATGCGGGCCACCTTCTTCGACCCGCAGGCCCCGTACCACGCCCTGCGCCGTGCCTTCGTCCGCAAGGAGCCGGCCGCCGCCACCCCGCCGCACCTGGTCCGTGCGGTCCCGGCCGGCCACGGCCGTTCGCCGGACCGGGTCACCGGACTGGCCGTACAAGACAGCGCACCGCCCGCCGGCCCCTGTTACGAAGAAGGGTGAGAGCGGAGTGCCCGCCCCCGGCTCCCCCTCAGCCCACTTCCCCGATTTCTTCCTGCCCAAGGAGGCATCCCCATGGATGCACAAACGCCGAGCACGGTAGAGGACCCCCCCATCCACATCCTCTGGATCAACGCGGGGCTGAGCTGCGACGGCGACTCGGTGTCCCTGACGGCGGCGATGCAGCCGAGCATCGAAGAGATCGTGATGGGCGTACTGCCGGGTCTGCCCAAGATCGCGGTGCACTGGCCCCTGATCGACTTCGAGTGCGGTCCCGTCGGCGGCGCGGACACGTTCATCGAGTGGTTCTTCAAGGGCGAGCGCGGTGAGATCGACCCCTTCGTCCTCGTGATCGAGGGATCCATCCCCAACGAGAAGATCAAGGCCGACGGCTACTGGTGCGGCTTCGGGGACAACCCCGAGACGGGCCAGCCCATCACGACCAGCGAGTGGATCGACCGGCTGGCGCCCAAGGCCCTCGCGGTCGTCGCCATCGGCACCTGCGCCACGTACGGCGGCATCCACGCGATGGAGGGCAACCCCACCGGCGCCATGGGCGTCCCGGACTACCTGGGCTGGGACTGGAAGTCCAAGGCCGGCATCCCGATCGTGTGCGTGCCGGGCTGCCCCATCCAGCCGGACAACTTCTCCGAGACGCTCACCTACCTGCTCTACCAGGCGGCCGGCTCCGCGCCGATGATCCCGCTCGACGACAAACTGCGCCCGACCTGGCTGTTCGGCGCCACCGTCCACGAGGGCTGCGACCGGGCCGGCTACTACGAGCAGGGCCAGTTCGCGCACACCTACGACTCGCCGCAGTGCCTGGTCAAGCTGGGCTGCTGGGGCCCCGTCGTCAAGTGCAACGTGCCCAAGCGCGGCTGGATGAACGGCATCGGCGGCTGCCCGAACGTCGGCGGCATCTGCATCGCCTGCACCATGCCCGGCTTCCCGGACAAGTTCATGCCGTTCATGGACGAGCCGCCCGGCGCCAAGGTGTCCAGCAAGGCCAGCGGCGCGTACGGCGCCGTCGTCCGCAAGCTCCGCCAGATGACGGCGCACACCGTGGACCGCGAACCCAAGTGGCGGCACACCGGCGAGACGCTGACCACCGGCTACCGGCCGCCCTGGTGACCGGCGGGCCCCACGCCCCCCGTACCGCGCAACCCCGCAGAGCCCGCTCCGAAGAAGGGTCACGGCAGACACGATGGCACCGAAGACGAAGGCGTCCGGCGACGGCTTGGTGGAGATGGCCTGGGATCCGATCACCCGGATCGTGGGCAGTCTCGGGATCCACACGAAGATCGACTTCAAGCAGAAGCGCGTGGCGGAGTGCTACAGCACCTCGTCGGTCTTCCGCGGCTACAGCGTCTTCATGCGCGGCAAGGACCCCCGCGACGCCCACTTCATCACCAGCCGCATCTGCGGGATCTGCGGCGACAACCACGCCACCTGTTCCGTCTACACGCAGAACATGGCCTACGGGGTGAAGCCGCCCCACCTCGCCGAGTGGATCATCAACCTCGGGGAGTCGGCGGAGTACATGTTCGACCACAACATCTTCCAGGAGAACCTGGTCGGGGTCGACTACTGCGAGAAGATGGTCCGCGAGACCAACCCCGGCGTCCTGGAACTGGCCGAGCGCACCGAGGCACCGCACGCCGGCGACCACGGTTACCGCACCATCGCCGACATCATGCGCTCCCTCAACCCCATCGAGGGCGAGTTCTACCGCGAGGCCCTCCAGGTCAGCCGCTACACGCGCGAGATGTTCTGCCTGATGGAGGGCCGCCACGTACACCCCTCCACCCTGTACCCGGGCGGCGTCGGCACCATCGCCTCGGTCCAGCTCTTCACGGACTACATGAGCCGCCTCATGAAGTACGTCGAGTTCATGAAGCGCGTCGTCCCGCTCCACGACGACCTCTTCGACTTCTTCTACGAGGCCCTGCCCGGCTACGAGGAGGTCGGCCGGCGCCGCGTGCTGCTCGGCTGCTGGGGCGCCCTCAACGACCCCGAGTACTGCGACTTCACCTACGCCAACATGTCCGACTGGGGCCGGAAGATGTTCGTCACCCCAGGCGTGATCGTCGACGGCAAACTCGTCACCAACGACCTCACCGAGATCAACCTGGGCATCCGCATCCTGCTGGGCAGCTCGTACTACGACGACTGGGCCGGCCAGGAGCAGTTCGTCACCCGCGACCCGCTCGGCAACCCGGTCGACCCCCGCCACCCCTGGAACCAGCACACCATCCCCGCCCCGCAGAGGCGCGACTTCGACGGCAAGTACAGCTGGGTGATGTCACCGCGCTGGTTCGACGGCAAGGACCACCTGGCCCTCGACACCGGCGGCGGCCCCATCGCCCGCCTGTGGTCCACGGCCCTGTCCGGGCTCGTCGACGTCGGCTACGTCAAGGCGACCGGTCACAGCGTCATCATCAACCTGCCCCGGACGATGACGAAGCCGGAGACCACCTTCGAGTGGAAGATCCCCAAGTGGAGCAACGCGCTGGAGCGCAACCGCGCCCGCACGTACTTCCAGGCCTACGCCGCCGCCATCGCCCTGCACTGCGCCGAGATGGGCCTGGAGGAGGTCCGCGCCGGACGCACCCAGACCTGGGAGAAGTTCGAAGTCCCCGACGAGTCCATCGGAGTCGGTTTCACCGAGGCCGTACGGGGCGTCCTCTCCCACCACATGGTGATCCGCGACGGCAAGATCGCCAACTACCACCCCTACCCGCCGACCCCGTGGAACGCCAGCACCCGCGACACCTTCGGCACACCCGGCCCCTACGAGGACGCCGTCCAGAACACGCCGATCTTCGAGGAGAACTCCCCGGAGAACTTCAAGGGCATCGACATCATGCGCGCCGTGCGCAGCTTCGACCCCTGCCTGCCCTGCGGCGTCCACATGTACGTCGGCAACGGCCAGACCGTCAAGCAGATGCACGTCCCCACCGGCCTGAGCGGACTGGGCGGATGAGCGCCCCCGCCGACTCCCTCCGGACGGGCCGCCGGGTCGAGGAGGTCCTCGGCCGGCTGGCGGACACCGGTGACCGGGAAGTCTGCGCCGCCGCCGAGGAACTGGTGCGCGTCCTGATGGACTTCTACGGCTGCGGGCTCGCCCGGATCACCTCACGGCTGGACGCCGATGCCCTCGCCCCGCTGCTGGACGACGAACTCGTCTCCAGCCTGCTGGCCCTGCACGACCTGCACCCCGAGGACGTGCACACCAGGATCGCCCGCGCCCTGGACGCCCTGGGCGAGCCGGTGGAACTCCTCGGGTTCGACGAGGCCTCCGGCACACTGCGCCTGCGGGCCACTTCCGGCGGCGGCTGCGGCTGCGGCAGCACCGGGGACGCCGTCCGGCAGGCCGCCGAGGCCGCAGTGGCCTCCTTCGCCCCCGAGGTGACCACCGTCGAACTGGAGCCGGCCGGGGCGCCGCCACAGCCGCTGCTCCAGATCGGCACCCGCCCGCAGGCCCCGGTCCGGGTGCCGTGAGCGCGCCACGCGCCTGGGCCCCGCCGTCCGCGCGGACGGCGGGCCCGTCCGGCCTGCGCCGGTTCGCCGTACCCCGGGGACCCCGGCCGCAGACCTGCGAACTGTGCGGGGTGACCGTCGCCGAGGACGGCCACCGCCACCTGGTCGAGACCGAGAAGCGGGCGCTGGTGTGCGCCTGCACGGCCTGCGCCCTGCTGTTCGACCGGCCGGGCGCCGCCACCGGCCGCTACCGCGCCGTCCCCGCCCGCTACCTCCGCGACCCCGGCCACCGACTCGACGACGGCGCCTGGGAACTCCTCCAGATCCCCGTCGGCGTCGCGTTCTTCTTCCGCAACGCGGCGCTGGACCGGCTCGTCGCGCTCTACCCGAGTCCGGCCGGAGCCACCGAGAGCGAACTCGACCCCGCCACCTGGCAGGCGGCGCTCGGCGACAGCGCCCTGGCCGCACTGCTGCAACCGGACGTCGAGGCTCTGCTGCTGCGCCGCGGCGAGGGACGCACCGACTGCTACCTCGTCCCGATCGACATCTGCTACGAACTGGTGGGACGGATGCGCCTGCTGTGGCAGGGCTTCGACGGCGGCGCCGAGGCCCGCGCCGCGCTCGACTCGTTCTTCGACGGCGTCGAACGCCGTGCCAAGGTCCCGGCGGCGGAGGCCGCGCCATGACGGAGTTCGGCTTCACCTGCACCGGCGTGCGCGCGGATCCGTACGCCGCCGGTCCCACCCTCGTCTTCCGGCTGGCCATCACCGCCTCCGGGGACACCCGGGTGCACGCACTGGCCCTGCGCTGCCAGATCCGGATCGAACCGGCCCGCCGCGGCTACGGGCAGGCGGAGGCGGACGGCCTGGCCGACCTGTTCGGCGAGCGCTCCCGCTGGGGCAACACCCTCCAGCCCGTGCAGTTCGCCCAGGTGACGCTGATGGTGCCGAGCTTCACGGGCTCCACGGAAATCGACATGGCCGTGCCCTGCACCTATGACATGGACATCGCCGCGACCCGCTACTTCACCGCCCTGGACGATGGCGAGGCACCCCTGCTCATGCTGTTCTCCGGCACCGCCTTCACCGGCGCCGGCGGCTTCCACGTCGAACCCGTCCCGTGGGACCGCGAAGCGGCGTACCGGATGCCGGTGCGGGTGTGGCAGGAGATGATCGAGCAGCACTTCCCCGGCTGCGGCTGGCTGCGGCTGCCCCGTGACGCCATGGACGAACTGCTCGCCTACCGCTCCCGGCACGCGCTGGCCTCCTGGGAGGCGACCGTACGCGCCCTGCTCGCCGAGGCCGGGGCCGCCGCCACAGCTGCCACAGCCTCCCGCCCGTCCCCGCCCTCCCCGCCCGAGCGGCTGCGCGCGGGACTGCTGCCCCGAGCCGGAGAGAGGACGGCGCCATGACGACCGCCGCGCTCGACGCGCGCTTCGAGACCGCCCGCCAAGTGGCCGACGCGGTCCTCTTCGAGGGGTACGTGCTCTACCCCTACCGGGCCTCGGCCGCCAAGAACCGGCTGCGCTGGCAGTTCGGCGTGCTCGTGCCCCCGGCCTGGGCGCCCGAGCAGGGCGAGCACTGCCTCCAGCAGACCGAGCTGCTGATGGAACCCAAGGGGGACGCCACCCTCGCCGTCGAACTCCGTTTCCTGCACGCGCAGCGGCGTACCGTCCAACAGGCGGCGTCCGACGGCACGTTCACGGACGTGGAGGAACTGCACCTGGCCGACCGCGTCCTCGTCCCCTGGGACGAGGGCACCGAGGAGCGCGTCGAGCTCACCGTCGGTGTTGCGGAACTGGAGGGCGACGGCGTGAGCCTGCCCTTCACCCGCCCCGCCGGCGAGGAGAGCGAACCCGTCCTCGACGCCGACGGCAAGGCCGTCGGACGCCTGGTGCGGCGGACCGAGGCGATCAGCGGCGTCCTGCGTCTGCGCGCGAGTGAACTCGACTGCGCCTACCGGGCCTTCAAGCTCACCGCTGTCGTGGAGAACACCAGCGGCTGGCAGCCGGGGGACGCGGGCACCGGCCGCGACGCGGCCCTGTCCCGCTCCCTGGTCGCCGCCCACCTCCTGCTCGGCCTCGACTCGGGCCGGTTCTTGTCGATGACCGACCCGCCCGAGTGGGCCAAGGGCGCCACCGCCGGCTGTGTCAACCGCCACACCTGGCCCGTCCTCGTCGCGGAACCCGGCCGCGCCGACGTGGTCCTGTCCTCCCCGATCATCCTGGAGGACCACCCCGGGATCGCCCCCGAGAGCATCGGCGCGATGTACGACGCCACCGAGATCGACGAGATCCTCGCCCTGCGCACCGCGGCCCTGACCGAGCAGGAGAAGCGGGAGGCGCGCGGTACGGACCCCCGCGCCGCCGCCGTGATCGACCTCGCCGAATCCATGCCGCCGGAAGTACTCGAACGCCTGCACGGCGCGGTGCGGGCCCTGCGGGAGATCACCGACCCCGGTGTGCCGCCGGACGCTCCCACCGGCCTGGAAGACCTCGACGGGCGGGCGGTGTTCAAGCCCGGCACCCCGTGGTGGGACCCGGCGCACGGGGAAACCGCCGGGCCGGCCCCCGACCACGTCCTCGTCGACGGGGTCCCGGTGGGCGTGGGCAGCCGCGTCCTGCTGCGGCCCGGACTGCGGCGCACCGACGCCCAGGACCTGTTCGTCCAGGGTCGCGCCGCCCACGTGGAAGCCGTCCTGCACGACGTCGACGGCGGCGTGCACCTCGCGGTCACCGTCGAGGGTGACCCCGGCGCCGACATCCGGCGCGAGCAGGGCCGGTTCCTCTACTTCCAGCCCGACGAGGTCGCACCCCTGGACGCCGCCGCACCCCTGGAGGAGCGGTGAGCGGCGGGACGCTGATCGCCGGGATCGGCAACGTGTTCCTCGGCGACGACGGGTTCGGCGTCGAGACGGTACGCCGACTGGCCGCGCAGCCGCTGCCCGGGCACGTCGAGGCGGTGGACTTCGGCGTCCGCGGCGTCCACCTCGCCTACCAGCTCCTCGACGGCTACGACACCCTCGTCCTGGTCGACGCCACCGCGCGCGGCGGCGCACCCGGCACGCTCTACCTGATCGAGGTCGAAGGACCGGGTGCGATCACGGGCGGCGCCGTCCTGGACGGCCACCACATGTCCCCGGACGCCGTGCTGGCCCTGCTCGACACCCTGTGCGCCGGCACGGGCGGCACCCCGCCCCGCCGCACGCTGGTCGTCGGCTGCGAACCGCAGACCGTCGAGGAGGGCATCGGCCTGAGCGATCCGGTGGCCGCGGCGGTGCCGGAGGCCGTACGGATGCTCCTGGAACTCGTGCAACACGATCCGGCCGCGGAGCCGGCCCTGACGGAGGAGACAACGCGATGAAGAAGGCCGTCCTGTGCGGCGTGACCCTCGCCGCCCTGCTGGCGGTGGCGGTGCAGATCGCCCCCGACCTCAAACGCTACCTGCGCATCCGCAGCATGTGAGAGCCGCACGTCCGCGGCACGTGGCGCCCCACCCCTCCGCCCCGGCGCCCGAATGGCGTACGGGGCGGACGGGCGACGGCGTGCCCGACCGCTCCGCCGCCGCCCTGCCGCTCTAATGGGGCCCGGCAGAACGGAGCCCGATGCACGAGATGTCGATCGCCATGGCCGTGGTGAGCCAGGTGGAGGAAGCGGCCGCAGCCGCCGGCGCGCACACGGTGAGCGCCGTGCGGCTCCAGGTGGGGGAACTGGCCGGAGTGGTCCCCGACGCCCTCGCCTTCTGCTTCGAACTGGCCTGCGCCGGGACGGTTCTGGAAGGCGCCGCCCTCACGGCCGAAGCGGTCCCGGCCCGCGCCCGCTGCACCTCCTGTAGGGGTGACTGGGCCGTCGGCATGCCACCCGACCTGTGCTGTCCCGCCTGCGGCGGCGCCACCGGCACCGAACTGGTCTCGGGGCGCGAGCTGCGGATCCTCGACGTCACCTGGGACGACGAACCGCGGGACGCCCCGGGCCACGCCCCCGCGCACACCCGCCAACCGATCCCCGAGGAGCGCTGAACCATGTGCCGAGTGGTCGACCTGCAACAGGCGGTACTGGCCAAGAACGAGGCGGCCGCGCAGACCCTGCGCCTCGCACTCACCGCGCGCGGCACGACCGTCGTCAACCTGCTCTCCAGCCCCGGCAGCGGGAAGACGGCCCTGCTCGAGCGCGAGCTCGGCCTCGCCCGCGAGCGCGGCGTGAGCGTCGCCGCCCTCACCGCCGACCTCGCCACCGAGAACGACGCACTGCGCCTGGGCCGTTCCGGCGTCCCCGTGAAGCAGGTCCTCACCGACGGGCTGTGCCACCTGGAGGCCGCGATGCTGGGCCGGCACCTGGACGGGTGGCTGCCCGAGGACACCCGGCTGCTCTTCGTGGAGAACGTCGGCAACCTGGTGTGCCCGGCCTCCTACGACCTCGGGGAGTCCCTGAGGGTCGCCCTGGCCTCCGTCACCGAGGGCGAGGACAAGCCGCTCAAGTACCCGACCGCCTTCGGGCTCGCCCACCTGGTGGTGGTCACCAAGACCGACATCGCCGAGGCCGTCGGATTCGACGAGGCCGCCTTCCGGGCCAACGTCCAGCAGGTCAACCCCGGTGTGGAGGTGGTGCTCACCTCCGCCCGCACGGGTGAGGGCCTCGGCACCCTGCTGGGGCGGGCGCTCGCCGTCGCCGACGGCGACCCGGTGCACACGCCGGTGATGGCCGCACGGGACCAGGGACACCCCGGCCACGGCCACAGCCACAGCCATGATCACGATCACGGCCCCGGCCACGATCACGACCACGACCACGACGCCGGCCACGCCCGCGCGCACCCTCCCGTGGTGCGGGCCCGCTGATGGAGGCCGTCGAGCGCCGCCGGGTCACGGTGCGGGGCGTGGTCCAGGGCGTCGGCTTCCGCCCGTACGTCTACGGCCGCGCCACCGCGCTCGGCCTGACCGGACACGTCACCAACACCCCCGACGGCGTGGTCGCGGAGGTCGAAGGCGCCCGGGCGGCGGTCACCGAGTTCTGCGACCGCCTCGCGAGCGACGCCCCGCCCCTCGCGCTCATCGACGCCGTCGACCACTGCGAGGTCCCCCTGGCGGGCGGCGCGGGTTTCACCATCATCGCCTCGAGGAGCGGCGGGCCCGCCCGTACGCTGGTCTCCCCGGACGTCGCCACATGCGACGACTGCCTCGCCGAGCTGGCCGACCCCGCCGACCGGCGCCACCGCCACCCGTTCATCACCTGCACCCACTGCGGTCCCCGCTTCACCATCGTCACCGGGCTGCCGTACGACCGGGCCCACACCACCATGGCGTCCTTCCCGATGTGCCCGGACTGCGCGCGCGAGTACGGCGACCCCGTCGACCGCCGCTTCCACGCCCAGCCCGTGGCCTGCCCCGCCTGCGGACCCCGGCTGCGACTGCTGGCCGGGACACCGCCGCGCGAGGTGCCGGACACGGACCCGGTGCAGGCGGCCCGCCGGCTCCTGGCCGACGGCGCGGTCCTCGCGGTCAAGGGCCTCGGCGGCTACCACCTCGCCTGCGACGCCGCCAACGAGACGGCCGTGGCCACCCTGCGCAGCCGCAAGGCCCGCGGCAACAAGCCGTTCGCCCTCATGGTCCGCGTCCTCGCCGACCTCGGGGACCTCGTCGCCACCGGCCCCGAGGAGCGCGCCCTGCTCACCGGGGCGCTGCGCCCCATCGTGCTGTTGCGCCGCCGGCCCGCGGCCGCAGGCGACCCGGTGGTCGCCGAAGGCGTCGCCCCGGGCAGCCCCGACCTCGGCGTGATGCTCCCGTACACGCCCGTGCACCACCTGCTGCTCGGCCTGCCCGGCGATCCTCCCGGCCCCTGCCTGCTCGTCATGACCAGCGGCAACCTCTCGGGCGAACCCATCGTCACCGACGACGCCGAAGCCCTGGAGCGGCTGGGTGCGCTGGCCGACGCCTGGCTCACGCACGACCGCCCGATCCACGTGCCCTGCGACGACTCCGTGGTGCGCGTCTGTGACGGTGAACCGCTGATCCTGCGGCGCTCGCGCGGCTATGCACCGCTGCCCCTCGGGCTCCCCGTGCCGGTACCGGCGACGCTGGCCGTAGGAGGGGACCTCAAGAACACCTTCTGCCTCGGTGAAGGGCGCCGGGCCTGGCCGTCCGCCCACATCGGGGACATGGACGACCTCGCCACGCAGTACGCCTTCGAGCGCGCGGCCGGACAACTGGGGGCCCTCACCGGGGTCACCCCCGCCCTGCTCGCCGCCGACCGGCACCCCGGCTACCGCTCCGGACGATGGGCCGCCCGCAACGCGGGCTCCCGGCCGCTGCTCCGCGTCCAGCACCACCACGCGCACGTCGCCTCCGCGATGGCCGAACACGGCCTGACCGGAAGCAGGCGGGTCATCGGCGTGGCGTTCGACGGCACCGGCTACGGCGACGACGGCGCCGTGTGGGGCGGCGAGTTCCTCCTCGCCGACTACGCCGGCTACACGCGCTTCGCGCACCTGGCCTACGTGCCCCTGCCCGGCGGTGACGCCGCCGTACGGCGCCCGTACCGCATGGCGCTCTCCCACCTGCGCGCGGCCGGCATCGACTGGACCCGCGACCTGCCGTGCGTCGAAGCCTGCCCGGCGGACGAACTACGCTTGCTGCGGGTCCAGTTGAGCCGCGACCTCAACTGCGCCCCCACCTCCAGCATGGGCCGGCTCTTCGACGCCGTGTCCTCGCTGGCGGGCATCTGCCACCACGCGGGCTACGAGGCCCAGGCCGCGATCAAGCTGGAGGCCGCGGCGCTGACCGCCCCCGGGGCGGAGCCCGGCTACGCCTTCA
Source organism: Streptomyces sp. NBC_00539 (assembly GCF_036346105.1). Taxonomy (GTDB): domain Bacteria; phylum Actinomycetota; class Actinomycetes; order Streptomycetales; family Streptomycetaceae; genus Streptomyces. Next base: position 587,586 of record NZ_CP107811.1, on the reverse strand, counting down.
CCCTGGGGCCGGCGCGGCCCGCCGAGGACGCCCCGCTCCTCGCCGACCCGGCCCCCGTGCTGAGGGCCGTCGTCGCCGACCTGAGGGCGGGTACCGAACCGCGGGTGATCGCGGCCCGCTTCCACACCGCGGTCGCCTCCCTCGTCACCACGGTCTGTGCGGCAGCACGCGAACGTCACGGCCTGGACACCGTCGCCCTCACCGGAGGGGTCTTCGGCAACACCCTGCTGGCCTCGGCCTGCGCCGCAAGGCTGCGCGAGGAGGGCTTCACCGTACTGCGCCACCGCCTGGTCCCGCCGGGCGACGGGGGGCTCGCACTCGGCCAGCTCATGGTGGCCGCGGCCCGGCACCACACCACGGAACACCCACAGCGAGGAGAAGCCCATGTGCCTGGCGGTACCCGGCAGAGTGCTTGAGATCGCGGAGGAGAACGGCACCCGCATGGCCACCGTCGACTTCGGCGGCGTGGTCAAGGAGGTGTGCCTGGAGTACCTGCCGGACCTCCAGGTGGGCGAGTACGCGATCGTCCACGTCGGCTTCGCCCTCCAGCGCCTGGACGAGGAATCCGCCCGCCAGACGCTGGAGCTGTTCAACGAGCTCGGAATGCTCCAGGAGGAGTTCGGCGACCCCTGGGAGCAGGCGGCGCAGGCGGGCGGAGCCCGCTGGCCCTTCGAGGAAGCCGCCCTGACCGACGAAGGGGCCGGGGACGGGGGCCGGTCCGAGGGCCCGGCCACAGGGCACGTAGCGCAGGAGGCGCGGCAGTGAAGTACATCGAAGAGTTCCAGGACCCCGACCTCGCCCGCAGGCTCCTGGACGACATCCACGCCACGGTCACCCGGCCATGGGCGCTGATGGAGGTCTGCGGCGGCCAGACCCACACCATCATCCGGCACGGCATCGATCAACTACTGCCGGAACAAGTGGAGTTGATCCACGGCCCGGGCTGTCCGGTGTGCGTGACGCCCCTGGAGGTCATCGACAAGGCGCTGGAGATCGCCTCCCGCCCCGATGTGATCTTCTGCTCCTTCGGCGACATGCTCCGCGTCCCGGGGACGGGCCGGGACCTGTTCCAGGTCCGCAGCGAGGGCGGTGACGTACGGGTCGTCTACTCCCCGCTCGACGCCTTGAAGGTCGCGCGGCAGAACCCGGGGCGCGAGGTCGTCTTCTTCGGCATCGGCTTCGAGACCACCGCTCCGCCGAACGCGATGACGGTGTACCAGGCGAAGAGGCTCGGCATCCCCAACTTTAGCCTGCTGGTCTCCCACGTCCGGGTGCCCCCGGCGATCGAGGCGATCATGCGCTCGCCGAGCTGCCGGGTCCAGGGCTTCCTCGCCGCCGGGCACGTGTGCAGCGTGATGGGCACGGGGGAGTACCCCGAACTGGCCGCCCGCCACCGGGTGCCGATCGTGGTCACGGGCTTCGAACCGCTCGACATCCTGGAAGGCGTACGCCGCGCCGTCCGGCAGCTGGAACGCGGCGAGCACACCGTGGACAACGCCTACGCGCGTGCCGTGCGCCCGGAGGGCAACCCGGCCGCGCTCGCCATGCTGGAGGACGTCTTCGAGGTCACCGACCGGGCCTGGCGCGGGATCGGCGTCATCCCCGACAGCGGCTGGCGGCTGTCCGCGCGCTACCGGGAGTTCGACGCCGAGCACCGCTTCGCGGTCACCGGCATCACCACCCGGGAGCCGGCCGAGTGCCGTAGCGGCGAGGTCCTCCAGGGCCTCCTCAAGCCGCACGAGTGCGAGGCCTTCGGCACCACCTGCACGCCGCGCACCCCGCTCGGAGCCACCATGGTCTCCAGCGAGGGCGCCTGCGCCGCGTACTACCTCTACCGGCGCCTGGAACTCACCCCGGCCCGGACGGCGCCACCCGCGCCGGCGGGCCCGCACGCGAGCACCGCACCGCTGGAGGCGAGCCCCGTTGCCTGACACCACACTGCCCGAGAGCGCGCTGCCCGCGCAGTCGGCAACGGCCCCGGACGTCACCGGCTGGACCTGCCCGGCCCCGCTGCGGGACCGCCCCCGTGTGGTGATGGGGCACGGCGGTGGCGGGGCGCTCTCCGCCGAACTGGTCCAGCACCTCTTCGCGCCAGCCTACGGGGGCGAGGCGCTGGCCCAGCTCGGCGACTCGGCCGCGCTCTCGCTCGGCGGGGTCCGACTCGCCTTCTCCACCGACTCCTACGTCGTGCGGCCGCTGTTCTTCCCCGGCGGCAGCATCGGCGACCTCGCCGTCAACGGCACGGTCAACGACCTGGCGATGAGCGGAGCCCGCGCCGCCTACCTGTCGTGCGGCTTCATCCTCGAAGAAGGCGTCGAGATGTCGGTGGTGGCCGCGGTGGCCCGGGCCCTCGGCGACGCGGCGCGCGCGGCCGGGGTGGAGGTGGCGACCGGCGACACGAAGGTGGTCGAGGCCGGCCACGGAGACGGCATCTACGTCAACACGGCCGGGATCGGGCTGATCCCGGACGGCGTCGACCTGCGCCCGCAGCGGGTGGTCCCCGGCGACGTGGTGATCGTCAGCGGTGAGATCGGACTGCACGGCGTGGCCATCATGAGCGTGCGCGAGGGCCTGGAGTTCGGCGTGGACGTCGAGAGCGACTGCGCTCCGCTCGGCGGCCTCGTGGACGCCATGCTCGCGGTCACCCCGGACCTGCACGTCCTGCGGGACCCCACCCGCGGCGGTATGGCGGCCGCCCTGAACGAGATCGCCGCCGCCTCGGGCACGGGCGTCGTCATCCGGGAGGGCGCCGTCCCGGTCCCGGACGCGGTCGCCAACGCCTGCGCGATCCTCGGCCTCGACCCCCTGTACGTGGCCAACGAGGGCAAGCTGGTCGCGTTCGTGCCCCGCGAGCACGCCGACGCCGTGCTGGAGGCGATGCGCGCGCATCCCCTGGGCCGCCGCGCGGCGGTGATCGGCGAGGCGGTGGAGAGCCACCAGGGCCTCGTCGTCGCCCGCACGGGCCTGGGCGGCACCCGTGTGGTGGACCTGCCGATCGGCGAACAGCTGCCGCGCATCTGCTGAGCCGGAACGGCCGTCCGGGCGGCCCCGGGGAACCGGGGCCGCCCGTCGGGCTGATCAGCTGCAAGTGGTGAGGTCGGTCCCCGCGTCGCGGAGGACGCCTCGACAGGTCGTCAGCGGGCGGTCCAGCCGCCGTCGATGACCAAGGAGGTGCCCGTGATGGAGCCGGAGTGCGGCCCGCACAGCATGAGTGCCGCCGAGGCCACCTCTTCCGGCTCGATGAGCCGTTTGACGGGGGACCGGGCGAGCAGCACCTCGCTCAGCACGTCCTCGGCGCTGACCCCGTGGGCCAGTGCCTGGTCCTGGATCTGTCCTTCCACCAGGGGAGTGCGGACATAGCCCGGGCTCACGCAGTTGCTGGTGACGCCGTACGCGGCGCCCTCCAGCGCGGCGACCTTGCTCAGCCCCTCCAGAGCGTGCTTCGCGGCCACGTAGGCCGATTTGTAGGCGCTGGCGCGCAGCCCGTGCACGCTGGAGATGTTGACGACCCGGCCCCAGCCGCCCGCGTACATGTGCGGCAGTACGTGGCGCAGCAGCAGGAACGGCGCCGTCACCATGACCTGCTGGATGAGGGCGAAGCGCTCCGGGGCGAACTCCGTGATCGGGGCGACGTGCTGGAGCCCCGCACTGTTGACCAGGACGTCCACCGCGCGGGGCAGGGCGCCGATCGCCGCGGCGTCCGCGAGGTCCACGGCGTGCGCCCGGCCGCCGATCGACGCCGCCACGGTCTTCGCGGCCTCCTCGGCGATGTCCACCACGTGTACGGTCGCGCCGGCCGCGGCCAGGGCGAGGGCGCAGGCCCGCCCGATGCCGCTGCCGCCGCCGGTCACCAGGGCCACCCGCCCGCGCAGACCGGCGGCGGAGGGGGCGGGATGTGTGCTCGTCATGGCTGCACACAGTAGGCGCGGCGCCGGGCGGCGCCCATGGCGTACGGCCACACAGCCACCGGGGCCGCTGTGGCGCACACCGCCATCCGTGGCGGAAGGATCCGGACGCGTGTTTGAGGCTGCGCCGGTCGGGCTCATCCCTTCGCGGGAAAGCGGCTCCATGAGTAAAGCCGGGACCCGGCAGCAGACGAATGAAGGAGTGCGGACCTGAACCGGGCCGTGCGACGCGCACCTCGCGGGTCGCTGGATGCATCTGAAGGAGACACCTCGTGTCGCGTGTTCTGAAGAGTGTCGCGATGGCTCTTGCCGCCGGTGCCCTGGTGGTGGGCGGAGCCTCGGTGGCCTCTGCCGACGCCAATGCGGAGGGTATCGCCGTCGGTTCGCCGGGAGTGCTCTCCGGCAACGTGGTCCAGATCCCGATCCACATCCCGATCAACGTCTGCGGCAACTCGATCAACATCATCGGTGCGCTGAACCCGGCGGGCGGCACCGTCTGCGTCAACGACTGACCCTCGGCACGCCCTGACCCACGGGCCCGTCCCCCCGCCGCTCCGGCGGCGGGGGGACGGGCCCGTTTGACGGTGGTCGTTTGACAGGCCCGGCGTCCCCCTCCATGATTCCATTAATCATTTAATGGAATCATGGAGGGGGAGAGGCGTGGGGGAGATGACCGTTCCCGGTTCCGCCGGCGCCCGGTGGGCGCTCGAAGCGCACGGGCTGGGGAAGAAGTACCGCCGGGGGTGGGCGCTGCGCGACTGCTCGTTCCGGATCCCCGCCGGTCGCATCTGCGCCCTCGTGGGACCCAACGGGGCGGGCAAGAGCACGCTGCTGAGCCTGGCGACCCGTCTCACCCAGCCTTCGGCCGGGGAACTGCGGATCTTCGGGGCGCCGGCCGGCGAGCCCGCCGCGATGCCCCGCTGGGCCTACCTGGCCCAGGACAAGCCGCTGTTCAAACGCTTCACGGTCGCCCAGACGCTGCGCATGGGTGAGGAGCTCAACCCCGGCTGGGACCGGGCCGTCGCCGAACGGATCGTGCGGGCGGGGCAGGTCCCGCCGGACGCCCGCGTCGGCGAGCTGTCGGGGGGCCAGCGAACCCGCGTCGCCTTCGCGCTCGCTTTCGGCAAGCGGCCCGAACTGCTCCTGCTCGACGAGCCGATGGCCGACCTGGACCCCGTCGCCCGGGACGAGATGGGCGCACTGCTGATGTCCGAGGCCGCCGAACACGGCACGACCGTCCTGATGTCCTCGCACCTCCTCGGCGAGCTGGAGCAGATGTGCGACTTCCTGCTCGTCCTCGATGCCGGACGCGTCCGCATGGCCGGTGAAACCGACGAACTCGTGCCCATGCACACGCTGGTCACCGGCCTGATCACCCCGGAGGGCGCCCTTCCCGACGCGCTCGGCGCCCACACCGTCATCGAGACCCGCACCGCCGGCCGGCAGTTCACCGCCCTCGTGCTGCGCCAAGGGCCGCTGGACGAGGAATGGCAGCTCACCGAGCCCGGTATGGAGGAGGTGCTCCTCGGCTACCTCCGCTCGCCCCGCGCCCCCGCGCTGATCGCCCCGACGGCGGCGCCCGCACACCGAGAGGACCACGCGGCATGACCACGCCCACCCACACCGAGGCCGTCCGGGACAGCCGGGACGTCCGGCGCCGCGGGCCCCGCGGGCTGCTCTGGCTGATGGTGCGCCAGCACCGGACCGCCCTGCTCGCCTGCCTGGCCGTGACCGTCCTCGGCGCCGCCTGGATCCTGTACCAGCGAGGCGCGATGCTCGACACCCTGCACGGTGCCGGCTGGCCCGCCGGATCCGCCGACTCCCTCGACGGTGATCTCCTGAACCGGGTCACCAACCGCTTCGACTCCGCGGCGAGCACCCTTGCCTCGCTGCCCGCCCTGCTGGGGGCGTGCCTGGGGGCCGCGCTCATCGCCCCCGACCTGGAGCACGGCACCGCGCGTCTGGTCACCACCCAGTCCGTGCCCCGGGACAGGTGGCTCCTGGCGAAAGCCGGCTTCGCGCTGACCCTCGTCACCGTCACGACCCTGCCGCTGGGCCTGCTCTTCGGCTGGTGGCGCGACTCCATCGGCCCCTTCGCGGGTACCGACTGGCTGCACGACGCCGCTTTCGATGCTTCGGCCCCGGTCCTGGTGGCGACCGCGCTCTTCACCTCCTCCCTCGGCCTCCTCATCGGGGCGCTGACCCGCCGCGCGGTGAGCGCGATCGTCCTGACCCTCCTGGCCTCGTGGGCGGCCATGGTCGCGGGTGACGTGTTCAAGGACGACCTGGCGACGCCCCGCAGGATCTCCTTCCCGTTCGGCACCGACGTGCCGGCCGCGCTCGACCACGTGGTGCAGGTCGACCAGTGGGTGGGCACCGCTTCCGGGAAGCTCTACGGATGGGGCACCTGCGTCCACGACGCCTCCCCCGACGCCTGCCGGGCGCGCCTGGGCATCGTCAACTCGGTCTGGGAGTACTTCGGCGACGACCAGCGGATGGGCCTGGAGTGGACGGCCGCCGCGGTGCTGGTGGCGGCGAGCGCGGTCCTCATCGCCCTGTTCCTCTGGCGTCTGCGCCGCGCCCCGCTCACGCCATAGGCTACGAACCACCACACGGCAAGAAGGAGGCGGGCACCATGGTCGTATTCCACATCGAACGGCGCGGCGGGCTGCCCGCCTACCTGCAGATCGTCCGGCAGGTGGAACTGGCCCTGCGGATGGGCGCATTGACCGAGGGCGACAAGCTGCCCACCGCCGCGCAGGTCGCCGCGGCCACCAAGGTCAACCCCAACACCACCCTCAAGGCCTACCGCGAACTGGAACGCGCCGGCCTGGTCGAAGTCCGCCAGGGCGCCGGTACGTTCGTCACGCACGCCCCCCGACCGGCCGCGGCGCAGCAGGAGTCACGGCTGCGCGGCGGCCTCACCGCCTGGATGCGGGAAGCGCGCGAAGAGGGCCTCGGCGCGCCCGACGTGATCGCCCTGTTCGACAGCGTCCTCGCCGAGGCCTTCCCGGCGAACACCCCGTAGGACTCCTGCCCGGGCGTTTTGGTTTGGCGGACCATCCTCAATACGATCCGGCGATGATCACAAGAAAATGGGTGGCGGCCGGGGCCTGTGGCCTGCTGGCCACACTGGTCGTCGGGCTCCTCCCGGCGACCGCCTCCGCCGGCGAACCCGTATCCAAGGAACCCCCCAAGGTCGAACTGGTCCTGGACGTCAGCGGTTCCATGCGGGCCACCGACATCGACGGCCAGTCCCGGATGTCCGCGGCGAAGCAGGCGTTCAACGAGGTGCTCGACGCCGTGCCCGACGAAGTACGGCTCGGCATAAGGACCCTGGGCGCCACCTACCCGGGCGACGACCGCAACGTCGGCTGCAAGGACACCAAGGCGCTCTACCCCGTCGGCCCCCTCAACCGGACCGAGGCGAAGACGGCGGTGGCCACCCTTGCCCCCACCGGCTGGACGCCGATCGGCCCGGCCCTGCTGGGAGCAGCCGACGACCTCAAGGGCGGTGACGCCACCCGGCGGATCGTGCTCATCACCGACGGCGAGGACACCTGCGCCCCGCTCGACCCGTGCGAAGTGGCCCGGGACATCGCCGCCCAGGGCATCCACCTGACCATCGACACCCTCGGCCTCGTCCCGGACGCCAAGACGCGCGACCAGCTCGTCTGCATCGCCGAGGCCACCGGCGGCACCTACACCTCCGTACAGCACAAGGACGAACTCTCCGGTCGCGTACGGCAACTCGTGGACCGCGCGGCCGCTCCGGTCGTCACCCCGGTCGCCGCCCAAGGCGCCAAGGAGTGCCGGAACGCGCCGAAGCTGGGCGCGGGCCTCTACAGTGACCGCGAGACCTTCGGCGAGCACCGCTGGTACAAGGTCGACGTCAAGCCCGGCCAGGAACTGCGCGCCTCGGTCAGCCTCGCCGCGGACCGCGCCGTCAACAACGACTACGGCGTGATGCTGCGCGCGTCGACCGTGCACGGGCGGGAGATCGTCCGCGGCTCCGAGGCGGGCGACGGACGCACCGACCTGATCTCCACGGGCCTGCGCTACCCGAAGGCCGTCCTCGACGACGCGGACGGCAACGCCGAAACGGCGTCCGAGACCGTCTGCCTCCAGGTCAGCAACTCCTTCTCGGCTCCCGCGTCGGTGAAGACCACCCCGGGCATGCCGCTGGAGCTGACGATCGACCTGGTCGACGGCCCGGGCCACGCGTCCGACGCGGCTGCCTTCGGTCTCGGCCGGGGCTGGTGGCTGCTCGGCGTGCTGGTCCTCGCCGGCCTCGTCGCCGGTCTGGTCTGGGGCTGGATCTCCCGCTGGCGTATCTCGGTCTGGAGGACCAACTGATGCCTGCCGTACGCGTACTGGCCGCCGCCCTGCTGACCGGCGCCGCCCTGCTCGGTCCGGCGGGCACCGCCCTGGCCGACAGCCCCTCGCCCAAGCCCAGCGGTTCCGCCGGCGGACCGACCGAGGCGGGTACCGCCTTCCGTACCGCCACACCGGTCAAGCTCGGCCAGGAGGCCACCGCCGACGCCTCCACGGGTGACTACCTCTACTGGTCCTTCCCGCTCGACGCGGGGCAGCGGAGCACGGTCCGGGCCAAGGTGGCGCTGCCGCCGTCCGCCTCCCGGCACGCCACCTCCACGTGGCGGATCGACGTCTACGACGGGCTGCGCCGCCGCCAGCCCTGCATGTACGGGGTCCAGGCGGCCCCGGCACCCAAGGAGAGCGCCACGCTGGAACTGTCCTGCACGCTGCGCCCGGTCCGTACCGGAGCCGACACGTGGTCCGACGACCCGCTGCCCGGCACGTACTACCTGCGCCTGACGGTCACCGACCTGGCGCAGGAGGACCTCGGCCAGCCCGTACGGGCGCAGGTGAAGGCCGACGCGAAGGACCTGGGCGGCGCATACGCCGTGGACGGCGCCCTGGCCGCGCCGCTGGTCCCCGGCATCACCGCGGCGCGGCCGACCGCGGCCGGCACGCAGCCGGAGGACGGCTGGGCCGGGGGCTGGTGGTCCGACCGGTGGATCTGGACCGCGGCCGGGGGACTGCTCGGCGGCCTCGCCGGCATCGCCGGGTACCGCCTCACCCGCGGCTCGGGCCGGCCCGCGCCCCGCGGCTGACGGCCGGGGCGGCCGCGGCACCATGCCGTGGCCGCCCCTCCCGCGCCCGCACGCGGCGCCGGTCGGCGCGGGGTGTACTGGAGGGGTACCGGTACCCGCCGCCTGCGAGGAGGCCCGCACATGACCACCGCAGAGACCGCCCGTGACGCCGTCCGCCGGATCCTGGGCGAGGAGGCGCACGCCGCTGTGACCACCCTTCCGGCCGGGAACCTGACCATCACGGTGACCAGCGGCGAGCACACCGCCACCATCGACGGCGACGACTCCTCCGGGTGGGGTTGGACCGTGGATCCCGGTACGGACGACGGGTTCACCGGCCACGAGCTGATCGCACCGACCCTCGAAGAGGCACTGGACGGCGTACGGGACACCATCGGCACCTGAACCGACCGGAGCACGGATCACACCTTCATTTCCAAGGGGTACGGCCGGTAATACCAGCGGAAACGCATGTTAGTGTGCCCGCTCCTGGATGTTCATCCACCGATCCGTCTCCCCTCGGACGCTCCGCGCTTCGAGGCGTTGCGAGGTGTCTTGTACGTGTACAGCACTCCGTTCTCCCCCGCCGAGGCCCGCTCCGCACGCGAACGCGTGGGCCTGACGCCCGCGCAGGTCGCCCGGTCGATGGCGGCCTGCGGCACCCCCGTCCACCCCGAACTGGTCGCCGCTTGGGAAGTCGGCTCCTACGCGCCGACCGACCAGCAGCTCTTCGCTCTCGCCAACGCCCTGTGGTGCGACACCACGACGCTGATGGGCGTCACGCCGCGCACCCTCGCCGAGTTCCGCCTCGCCCGCCAGCTGACGGTCGAACGGCTGGGCCACCGCATAGGCATGGACCCGGACGAGTACCGCGCGGCGGAGGCCGGACGGACCTGGCACGGGGACACCTGGCAGACCCGAGCGCTGGTGGAAGCGCTGGGCCTGTCACTGCGCGCGCTGACCGGGCTCATGGGCCGGGAAGGCGAACTGGCCGGTCTGCTCCGCACGGCCGTCGAGGGCCGATGGAAGGCCTACGTGGGGCCGGTGGCGGAAATCGTCGTGGTCGACGCGACGAGCGTGGGGGACGCGCTCCGCACGATGCACGCCGAGTTCTCGGACTTCGCCGAGCGGTACATGGGCCACCTCGTGGCCCGCAACGACGACGCCCGGCTCAAGGAGATCGCCGCCGAGCGGTCCGCGTACCTGCGCCGGCTCGTCGACCACTTCTGGGAGTTGCTCGGCGAGGCGGGCGAGGCGCCGCCGTTCCCGCTCGGCGGCCGCTGAGCCGCCGAGCGGGCCGGGACGGACCCACGGGTCCCTCCCGGCCCTTCGGCCGCGGGGCCCGAGGATCGCCCGGACAGGGGGTCAGCCGGCGCCCGGCGCGTAACGCGGCTGGAGCGGCACCTCGTCCTCCGCTTCGTCCCAGGCGATCTCCATCGTGGAGCGGCTGGTGAAGACGTTGAAGAGCAGGTTCAGGGAAATCGCCGTCAACGCGCCCAGCGTGATGCCGCTGTCGAGCACGGCCCTGACGTCGTCCGGCATCCGCGCGAAGAACGGCGCCACGGTGGTCGGCAGCAGCGCGGCGCCCAGACTGACCGCCAGGATCAGGGCGTTGCGCTCCTCGCGCAGGTCGACCTTTCCCAGGATCTGGATGCCGACCGCCGCCACCATGCCGAACATGGAGAGCGCGGCCCCGCCCAGAACCGGATTCGGGATCGAGGCGACCAGGCTGCCCGCCTTGGGAAGCAGCCCCAGCGCGACCATGAACACCCCGGCCGCGACGACCACGTACCGGCTCATCACCTTGGACATGCGCACCAGGCCGATGTTCTCGGCGAACGCCACGTACGGGAACGAGTTGAGGATCCCGCCGAGCAGCGTCGCGGCGCCGTCGGCCCGCAGCGCCCTGGCGACCGTGTCGGTGTCGACCCGCTTGCGGGTGATCTCGCCGATGGCGTACACGTCGCCGGTGGTCTCCACCATCGTGATCAGCATGACGACGAGCATGGCGATCATCGGCAGCGGTTCGAAGCGCGGCATGCCGTAGTGGAACGGGGTGGTGACCCCGAACCAGTCGGTGTCGCCCACCGCCGAGAAGTCGGCGTCCCCCAGCACCCAGGCGACGGCGGTACCGCCGACCAGGCCGAGCAGCACGGCGACGCTGCTCAGGAACGGCTTGCCGACCCGGGCCACGGCCAGGATGAAGAGCAGGGTGCCCAGGGCGTACGCGAGGTTCCTCGGCTCGCCGTAGGCGGGGGTGCCGATCAGGCGCGCCCCGCCGGCCGCGTCCTGGAGGGCCACCGGGATGAGGGTGATGCCGATGATCGTGAGGATCGTACCGATGACGACGGGAGGGAAGTACGGGACCAGCTTGCTGAACACGGGCGCGAACAGGAAGGTGGCGATGCCCGCGGTGATCACCGCGCCGTACACGACGAGCAGTCCGGCGGTGCCGCCGCCCGCCCCGAGGCCGATGGCGATCATGGGGGAGACGGCGGTGAAGGTGACGCCCTGGACCAGCGGCAGCCGGGCGCCTATCTTCCAGATCCCGAGCGCCTGGATGATCGTGGCGATCCCGCAGGTCAGAAGGTCCGCGTTGATGAGGTGGACGAGTTCTGGGCGGGTGAGCCCGAGGGCGCCGCCGAGGAGGACGGGAACGATGACGGCCGCCGCGTAGAAGGCGAGGACGTGCTGGAAGCCGTACAGGGCGAGTCGGGGGAACGGCAGCAACTCGTCGACGGGATGCGTCTGCTGGTGCCGGGAGGACTGTCGGGTGGCTCGTGCCATCTCTGCCTTGCCTTCGCGAGGTAGGTGAATGAGAAGACCGCCGCCCTCCAGCCCCGTGGATGTCGGGGCGAGGGCAAGCCGGCTCGTACCGGGCCGACGCCGGGCGGTGTTGCCGACACCACGTCGCTCCGCACTGGAACATGGGCCCTGGATTGGCAGGTTGCCCTTCGATCAGCGCGCGAAGACGCGCTTCTCCTTGCGATCCGAAGGAGTTTTGGACCGAGGGCGCTCACCATAGCCACATCTGGGCTTTCCTCGCGAGTAACCGGAGTGGCGCGTGCGGGGGCGGTGCGGGCGGGCCGGGCCCCGGCGGGTCGGGCCGGGTCAGGCGCGGGGGTCCGGGGCGGCCTCGATGTGGTCGGCCACGGCGACGAGCAGCACGCGCGTGCCCTGTTCGAGGGCGCGCCAGCGGTGGCGGACGCCGCCCGAGAGGTAAAGGGTGTCGCCCCGGCCCAGGTGGTGTGTGCGGCCGTCCGCCTCGACCTCCACGGAGCCGTCGGCGACGTACATCAGCTCGTCGTTGCGGTGCTCGAACGCCCGGTCCGCGTCGTGGTCCCCGGTGAACTCCAGTGCGTGCATCTGGTGGTGGCCGCGTACCAGCGGACGCACCCGGGCCGCCGGGTCCAGTCCGGGGTCGGCGTCGGCGCGCACGACGTCCACCCGGCGCGGGGCTCCGGCGGCGGCCATCAGCTGGACGGCGGTCGTCTGCAGGGCGTCCGCGATGAGCTGGAGCGAGCGCATGCTGGGGCGGGCCCGGTCGTTCTCGACCTGGCTGAGGAACGGGGAGGAGAGCCCGGTCGCGGCGGCCACCTCCGCCAGGGTGAGGTCGAGGCTCCTGCGTCGGCGGCGGATGCCCGCGCCGATCCGTGGTGCGGCCGCTGCGGGCGCTTCGTCTCTCACGTGACTCCTCGGTTCCGGTCCGCTCTGCGGATCATCCTCTCGCAAGCCCGAGGGGGCTTCGCACGGCCGTCACAGTGCCGCAACACTCCGCCGCTACCTTCTAACCCAGTTGGTGTAATCAAAGAAAGTTTCACAGGAGGACCGGCATGTCCGCAGTAGACCAGAACGCCCGCCGCCGTCGGGGCACCGGCCTGATCGCCCTCGACCCCGACGTCAGCGAAGGCGGGTACACCCTCTTCGCCCCCCTCACCGGCGACGGCGAGGTGTACCTGATCGACCCGCACGGCACGGTCGTCCACCAGTGGAAGCTCCCGTACCGCCCCGGCCGCCACGCCCGCGTCCTCGGCAACGGGAACCTCGCCTACAGCGGCGTACTCCCGGGCGAGCCGGCCCTCTTCCCCATGTGGCACAAGTACCGGGGCGGCGTCATGCTCGAAGCCGCCCCGGACGGCACGGTCCTGCGCGAATACCGGGACCCCCTCCAGCACCACGACGCGCACCACTTCGGCGACGGCCGCCTCCTGTACACCGCGCTCGAACCGCTGCGCGGCGCCGAAGCCGACGGGGTGCGCGGCGGCGTGCCCGGTTCCGAGACGGACGCCACGGTATGGGCCGACACCATCCGCGAGGTCGACGCGGACGGGACCGTGACCTGGACGTGGAGCGCCGCCGAACACCTCGACCGCGAGGAGTACGCGCTCCACCCCGCCTACTCGCGCGAGCACTGGCCCCTCATCAACAGCGTCCTGCCGCTCGCCGACGGCAACGTCCTGGCCAGCCTGCGCAGCGTTTCCGCCGTCGTCGTCATCAGCCGGGAGACCGGTGAGGTCGTGTGGCGCACCGAGCCCGGCGTCGTCTCCCAGCAGCACGCGCCGACCGAACTCCCGGGCGGGAACCTGCTCGTCTTCGACAACGGCGTCTTCCGGCCCCACTCGGACGTGCCGTACTCACGCGTCATCGAGATCGAGCGGTCGTCGGGCAAGGTCGTCTGGGAGTACCACGACCCGTCGCGCGAGGCGTTCTTCGCGCCCTTCATGGGCAGCGCACAGCGCCTCGCGGGCGGCAACACGCTCGTCACGGACTCGCCCTCCGGCAGGATCTTCGAGGTGACCCCGGACGGCTACCTGTGCTGGGAGTACGTGGTCCCGTACTTCGGGGGCTACCGCGAGTCCGAGGTACGCGGGCTCTTCCCCTCCGAGCCCAACGCCGTCTTCCGCGCCTACCGTTACTCCGCGGAGGAACTGCCGTGGCTGAACGCGCAGGGCACGGCGTGAGCGCCCCGGCCCCTCCGGCGCCCCGCCCGCCGGAGCCGGTGCGGCCCGTGGACGAGCGGGTGCCGCTGCGCCGGCTGGTACCGCTGTCCGCGCAGCACGTGCTGGCGATGATCGCAGCCCCCGTTTCGACCACCTTCCTGACGGGTCAGGCCCTCGGACTCGACGCCGCCCGCACCGCGTCCCTGCTCAGCGCCACCCTCCTGCTGTGCGGAGCGGGCGCGCTGCTCCAGTCCCTCGGGCTCTGGCGGATCGGGGCCCGGCTGCCGTTCGTCATGCTGCCCGGCGGGGCGGCGACCGCCCTCTTCCTCCAGATCGCCGGGGACCACGGTCCCGCGACGGCCACCGGGTCCGTACTCCTCGCCGCGGCGCTGCTGTTCGCCGTGCTCCCGTTCTACGCGAGGGTCGTGAGGCTCTTCCCGCCGCTGGTCATGGGCACCACGGTGCTCCTGATCGGCATCGCGATGATCCGGGTGGCCGCCCAGCTGATCACCGGCCCGCGCGGCACCCCCGGGTACGCCGCCCCCTCGGCGGTGCTCCTGGCCGCAGCCACCATCGGCTGCACCGTGCTGCTGCTCGTGGTCCTGCGCGGGGTCTGGCGGCAGACGGCGGTCTTGCTCGGCATGGGCGCGGGCACCCTGATCGCGTTCACCACCGGGCTGGGTGCGTTCGCCCCGGCCGGCGACGGGAGCCCGGGCGCTTTGGCGCTGCCGCACCTGCTGCCGTACGGGGCGCCGCACTTCGACGTGCTCGCCGCGCTGCCGCTGCTCGTGTTCGGCCTCACCACCCTGGCGGAGGTCACCGGACAGACCGTCCTCAACAGCGAGACGGTGGGCCGGGACAGCGACCCCGGCCGCGACGTGCCGCGCGTCGCCAGGGCGGACGCGCTGATCTCCGTGTTCGGCGCCCTGTTCGGCACGTCCCTGCTGGTCACCAGCGCGGAGAACATCGGCATCGGCCGCCTGACGGCTGTGCGCAGCCGGTTCGTGACGGCGGGGGCGGGCGTGCTGCTGGTCCTGGTGGGCCTGCTCGCCCCCCTCTCCCGGCTGCTCGCGGCGATCCCCGCGGCGATCGTCGGCGGATCCGCCCTCGTGATCTACGGGATCATCGCGGTCATGGGCGTCACCATGCTGGGGCGGGCGCTGCCGGGCGCGGCCGCCGGGGCGCCGGGGGAGAGCGCGTACCCGACCGTCGCGGCACTGGCCCTGACGGCCGGTCTGCTGCCGGTGGTCGCACCCGACCTCTACCAGGGGTTCCCCGGCTGGGCCCGGACGGTCCTCGGCAGCGGGGTCGTGGCGGGCACCCTCGCCGCGGTGCTGCTCCACGCGCTCCTGCACCGGTTCGCCCCGGCGCGGCGGCCCGCCTCGTAAGGGCGGCCCGCCTCGTAACGGCGCCCCGCCTCGTAACGGCGGGGCGGGCGGGCCCCGACGGGGTGGAAGCGCGGGCCCGACGGCGTGGACGGGCGCGGGCCTGACCTTCCGCTGATACTGAGGAGCGTGAGGCGTACCCGAACGGCGTTGCTCAGCGTTGCCGGAATCGTCGCCGCGATCCTCCCCACCGGCATCCCCTCCCCGGCGGCCGCCGCGAGCGCGCCGCAGGCCTGCGTCTCCTCGCCGAAGACCGGGGGCGGTCAGGCCGCCCGGGTCAGGGACGTCGTCCGGCAGGCGTCCCAGGACCTGCACCTGAACTCGGTGGTCTTCAAAGTGCTCTCGGGCGACCGGGACGTCGTCACCGGCGCCACGGGGGAGTCAATGACGGGCGTCCCCGCCGACCCCGCCATGCACTTCCGCTCCGGTTCCGTCGCCATCGAGTACATGGCCACCGTCCTGCTCCAACTCGTGGACGAAGGCAAGGTGGGTCTGGACGACCCGGTCTCGCGCTGGCTGCCCACACTGCCCCACGCCTCCGAGATCACCCTGCGCATGCTCGGCAGTTCCACCTCCGGACTCCACGACTACGTCACCGACAAGAAGTTCCTCGCCGCACTCGAAGCCGCCCCCTTCCGCCACTGGACCTTCTCCGACGTCGTCGACATCGCCACGGCCCCGCCGCTCTGGTACGAGCCGGGCACCAACTGGAGCTACTCGCACGCCAACTTCCAGATACTCGGCGTCGCCCTGGAGAAGATCACCGGCACCCGCCTGGACCGGCTGCTGGCCGAGCGGATCACGACCCCGCTGGCACTGAACGGCACGCACAACGCGTTCACCCCCGAGATCCCGGCCCCCGCGCTGCACGCCTTCACGTCCGAACGCGGCGTCTACGAGGAGTCCACCTACTGGAACCCCTCCTGGACGACCGCGGCCGGCGCGGTGCTCACCAGCAACATCTGCGACCTGGCCCGCTCGGCCCGCGCCATCGGCAGCGGTGAACTCCTCTCCCCGCAGGGCCTCAAGACGCTGCTCGACCCCGGCACGGTCGGCCTCGGCGGCAAGACCGGCACCTGCCCCGCCGACGTCTGCCTCAAGAACACCGCCGCGCAGCACTTCGGCTTCGGCGTCCTCGTCGTCCACGACTGGATCATCCAGAACCCGTCGTTCAGCGGCTACGCGGCCGTGCAGGCCTACTTGCCGGCGCAGAAGCTGTCCATCGCCGTCACGACCACCCAAGGCCCCAAGGCCACGGAACAGAACCCCGGCCAGACGGTGGCCGCCCGCATCGCCCAGGTCCTCGCCCCCGACCACCCGCTGACCACCCACTGAACGCGCCGCCCGGTCCGGGCGTACTCCCCCGGGAGTACGCCCGCTCACCCCGTCCGGCGGACGACGGGCAGGGGCCCGGCCGTCTAGCGTGGCCGCATGGCGCAGTGGCGGCGGCGTGGGGCGGTGCGGTGGGCGGACCGGGCGGAACGGACCGGCCCCGGCGGGCTGCCGTGGCGGTCCTCGCTCCTGGTGGCCGTGATCTCCGTGACCGGCAGCGGATGGGCCGCACGCCTCCAGCCCGGCAGCGAGCCGCTCGGCGTGACGGGCCGGATCCTGCTGCTGGCCGGTCCCGCCCTTCTGGTCCTGCGCCACCGCCACCCCGTGCCCGTCCTGTGGGGCGTCTGCGCCGTCACCCTCGCCTACCTGGCCGGCGGGTACCCCTACGGCCCGGTGTTCCTCAGCCTGGCCCTGGCCTGCCTCGCCGCCGTCCTGGCCGGCCACCGGTACGCGGCCTGGACCGCCGCCGCCCTGCTGTGGACGGGGCACCTGCTCATCGGGCACTGGCTCTACCGCTGGCTCCCGCCGCCGGGCGACGGCCCCGCCGGCTGGGGGACCGAGGCCGGCGTCACCGCCTGGGTGACGGCCCTGCTCGCCGCCTGCGAGCTGATCCGCGTACGCCGTGAGCAGTGGGCCCGCGACCGCGCCGAGCGGGCGGCCGCCGAACGCCGCCGGGCCGGCGAGGAGCGGTTGCGCATCGCCCGTGAACTCCACGACGTCCTGGCCCACAGCCTCTCCGTCATCCACGTCCAGGCGGGCGTGGGCCTGGCCCTGCTCGACTCCGACCGCGAACAGGCCCGTACCGCGCTGACCACCATCAAGGCGGCGAGCAAGGAGGCACTGGGTGAGGTCCGGCAGGTCCTGGACACCCTGCGTGCACCGGGCGAGGCACCCCGCGCCCCCGCCCCCGGCCTCGGCCGGCTTCCCGAACTCGTCGCACAGGCGGCCTCGGCCGGGCTCACCGTCACCGTCGAAGGGGAACCCGGCGCCCTGCCCCCGGCCACCGACCTCGCTGCCTTCCGCATCGTCCAGGAGGCCCTGACCAACGTGGTCCGCCACTCCGCCTCCCGCACCGCCCGGGTCCGCATCGGCCGCGGACCCGGGCGGCTGGAGATCGGCGTGGACGACGACGGCCCCGCCACCGGCGACGAGGCGGGCGGCAGCGGCACCGGACTGACCGGTATGCGCGAGCGGGCCTCCGCCCAGGGCGGCACCCTGGAGGCCGGGCCGCGCCCCGACGGCGGGTTCCGGGTTCGGGCCCGGCTCCCGCTGGCCTCCGGCCCCGTATCGGGGGAGGCCGGATGATCCGCGTCCTGCTCGCCGACGACCAGCAGCTGGTCCGGGCCGGGTTCCGGGCCCTGCTCGAGGCGCAGCCGGACATCGAGGTCACGGGCGAGGCCGCCGACGGGGCCGAGGCCGTGCGCCTGGTGCGCGCGCTCACGCCCGACATCGCCCTGATGGACATCCGGATGCCCGTGCTCGACGGCCTGGCCGCCACCCGTACGATTACCGCGGACCCGGCCCTGGCCTCGGTGAAGGTGGTCATGCTGACCACCTTCGACCTGGACGAGTACGTCTTCGAGGCGATCCGCTCCGGCGCGTCCGGCTTCCTCGTCAAGGACACCGAACCGGAGGAGCTCCTGCGGGCCGTCCGGGCGGTCGTGGCCGGTGACGCGCTGCTGTCGCCCGGGGTGACGCGCCGTCTGATCGCGGAGTTCGCGGCGCGGTCCAAGGCGCCCGCGCCGGCCCCGGGCGCCGCGGGGCTGGACCGGCTGACCGAGCGGGAGCGCGAGGTGATGACGCTGGTGGGGATGGGCCTGTCCAACGAGGAGATCGCCCGACGCCTGGTGGTCAGCCCGCTCACCGCGAAGACCCACGTCAGCCGGACCATGGTCAAGCTGGGCGCGCGCGACCGGGCACAGCTGGTGGTGCTCGCCTACGAATCCGGTCTGGTCAGGCCCGGCTGGCTCGGCTGAGGGCCTACTCCGCCGGGGGTACCCGTACGGCCGCCGTCCGTAGGACGACGCGGGCCGGCGGCCCCGGCAGTCTCGGAAGCGAAGCACGGACCACTTCCGAGGAGCTGAACGAGATGGACACGCTGGCATTCGACGGGCCCGGCCCGTGGATCCTCTTCTTCCCGCTGATTTGGGCGGCGGTCGTCGTCACGGTCGTCTCGGTCCTGCGCCGCACGGTGGGGCGGAGCCGGCCGTGGGCCGCGGGCCGTCCCTCCTCCGGCGGCCACGGATCCCCGGGTGAGGCGGGGCCGATCGCCGTCCTCGGACGGCGTTTCGCCTCCGGGGAGATCGACGAGGACGAGTACTGGCGACGGCTGTCGGTACTGGACGAACAGTTCGGTCCCGCCGCCGAGGAGGCCAGAGGCCGCCGCCGCTGAGGTCAGGTAGGGGCGGTGGAGCGCAGCGCCTGGCCGGCCGACCACAGGACCGAGACCAGCGGAACCGCGACCACCGCCCCCACCACCCCGGCGGCGATGGCGCCCGCGATCACCGACAGCGCCACGATCACCGGGTGCAGGCGCACGGCCCAGCTCATGACGAGGGGGTGCAGCAGATGGCCCTCGATCTGCCCGATCACCACGATCAGTACGATCACCAGCCCCGCGACCAAGGGTCCCCGGGTGGCCAGCGCGATGATGGCGGCGACGGCCAGGGCCACGGGCGAGCCGATGAGCGGGATGAACGCCGCGACGAACTCCAGCAGCGCGAGCGGCACGGCGAGCGGCACGCGCAGCACCAGCAGGGTGACGCCTACGAGGATGGCGTTGGTCCCGGCGACCAGCACGATGCCGCGGGTGTAGCCGGTGAAGGTGCTCCACGAGGCACGGCCGACCACGGCGACCCGGTGGCGCGCGCCGACCGGGAGCTGGTTGCAGAACCACTGCCAGTGCCGGTCGCCGGAGTGGATGAAGAAGACCGAGCAGAACAGGGCAAGCGCCGCGACGGTGAGCACCTCCACGAGCCGGCCCGCCCCGGTGACCGCGGTGTTCACGATGTCCGAACGGTGGCTGGAGAGGTACGCGCCGATACGGGCCTGCGCGTCGCTGAGGGCGTCCGCGTTCAGCCGCAGCGGCGGGCGCTCCAGCCACGGCTGGATCCTGGCCAGCCCGTCCCTGAACTCGGTCACCAGCGAGTCCCATTCACTGGCGACGGTCTCCCCGACGAACGCCAGGATGCCGAGGACCACGACGATGCTGCCGATCAGGGCGCAGGCGACGGCCAGCGGCCGCGGCATCCACCGGGCCAGCAGATCGGCGAGCGGCCGGAGCATCGCCGTCACCACCAGGCCGAGGAACACCGCCACGGCGACCTCGTGGAACCGCCCCAGGACGGCGAAGATGGCGTAGGCGAAGGCGGCCAGGACCAGGATCCGCCAGGCGTACCCGGCCAGCGTGACGAGCAGCGGGGCCACCGTGGGCGGGCCCGGGACGGGGTGCCGGCCGCGGGCCCGGCGGGCAGCCGTACGGATGCGGGCGCCCGTCTGCGTATCCCGGCGCGCCGGACGCGCTGCGGATCGCCTGGGCATTACGCGCCGTCGTCCAGGCCCTCGTCGGCCGCGGCGGCCACGGCCGCGTTGCGACGGGTGACGACGACGGTCGCCGCTGCCGCACTGGCGGTGAACGCCGCCAGCAGCACGGCCGGCCGGTCCAGCCGGTGACGCGTGAAGTGGTCGAGGGAGAACCGCCCCGGCCCCGCGAGGCCGAGCCCGGCCGCGACGAAGCCGAGGAACGCCGGGTACTCGAAACCGCCGCCCTGGGCGAAGAACCCGGCGGGCGCGTGCACGGAGACGGCCCCCGCCATCGCGCCGGCCGCGGCCGCGCCCGCCGCGGGGGTGGCCAGTCCCAGCACGAGCAGCGCACCGCCGCCGGCCTCACCGAGCCCGGCGGCGATGGCGCTGGGGCGCGCCGGGGCGAACCCCATGTGCTCCATGGCCTTGGTGGTGCCGTCGAGGCCTCCACCACCGAACCAGCCGAAGAGCTTCTGGGCGCCGTGCGCGAGGAGCACGCCGCCCGTACCGAGGCGCAGCGCCAGCAGTCCCAGGTCCTTGCGATGGCTGAACGGCATGGGATCAGACCTTTCCCTAGGCATGAGACCGGAAGAAGACCTGATCGCAAGCCTCACCCGGGCCCGCCGCCCGCGCGCGCCGCCGCAGCCGAATGGCCCACACGCTCAGTTGTTCTGGGTGGCGTCCGCATCAGCCTGGGCGGCCGCGTCGTCCGCGGCGTCCAGTGTGTCCTGCATTTCCTTGACCTTGGCGTCGTCCGACACCGACTGGGGCGCCTTGTGCTGGGCGCTCGCGCCCGGTCCGCAGCCGGTGAGCAGCAGGGCCGCCCCGGCGGCGAGCGCGACGAGCCCCGCGGCGGCGCGCCCGGTCACTTGGCCTTCTGGGCGGAGCACCAGGTGCTGACCGCCTTGAGGTCCGTCTGCCGCTTCTGCAGCGTGGGCAGCAGGTTCTTGCGGGCCGTCAGACGGTCGTTGAGGTACGTGTAGATCTCCGTGTGCCCCTCGGCCTTGGCGTTGTTGACGCGCTGCTCCAGCCGGGCGATCGATCCGGAGACGGTGGCGTCGCCGTTCAGCCGGGTCACCGCGGCGTTGACGCGGTCCTCGGTCTTCGGCAGGCGCTTGCAGATCGCCTTGGCGCCGTCGCCCTTCGGCGCGGACTTCGGCGAGGCGCTCGCGCCCGGGGCGCCGGCGTCGGCCTGCGCGGGGGCGGCGGCGAACAGGGCGCCGGTCAGTGCGACGGCGCCGATCGCGGCGGCGGTCCTACGGTGGTGGAGCATGGTGGTATCCCCTTCGTACGACTGGCTGGCTCTCCTTGAGCGGTCCAGCCGTGCAGGACGGTAGGGGGAGTCTTTGTGGATTTCTTGTGGGCCCCGGCCGGGGTGTGGCGATCGGGTGGACCCGGTCCGCGGAGTCCTGGTCGGGCCGCCCGGGCCGGGGGCCCGGCCCCGCCCTCAGTCACCGCGCGAGATCCAGTCCCGGCGGGAGGGGAGCGGCGGAGCCGGAGTGTCCGCAGCCGGCAACGGCAGGCGCACCTCGAAGCGGGCGCCCCCCGTACCCGGCACCGAGCCGATGGTGACCGTACCCCCGTGCAGCGCCACCTGCTGGGCGACCAGCGTCAGCCCGAGCCCGGAGCCGGGGCTGCCCGGGCGGTGGTGGAAGCGCCGGAAGACGGCCTCGCGCTCACCGGCCGGGACGCCGGGCCCCCCATCGTCCACGGTCAGCACCGCGTAGCCGCCCTCCGCCCGCAGCCGCACCGCCACCACGGGCGGCTCGCCCGGCCGGTGCCCGTGGGTCACGGCATTGCCCAGCAGGTTGTCGAGCAGGATCCGCAGCCCGGCTTCCCAGCCCCGGACCCGCAGCTCGGCGGGGAGTTCCGCGCTCAGCCGGGCCCCGGGCCGGCGCCGGCCGGTGTCGCCCACCGCCGCGTCCACCAGTTCCGCCAGGTCCAGCGGGCCGAACGCGGACGCCTCCACCAGGTCGCCACGGGCCAGCATCGCCAGCGCCGTCAGCAGCTCCAGCAGCCGGGCGTGGTCGCTCTGGAGGTCACGTACCACCTCGGCCCGTTCGCCGGGGGAGAGGTCCGGGTGGGCCGCGAGCACGTCCAGGTCCGTCCGCATGCTCATCAGCGGTGTGCGCAGCTCGTGCGAAGCGGCGGAGGAGAAGGAACGGGCGGTCTCCAGCGCCTGCGCCGTCCGCAGCGCCTGCTCGTCGTAGCGGGCCAGCAACTGGCCGATGGCGGCACTCAGCTCGTCCACCTCGGCGATGTTCGCCGGCGCGGTCGCGAAGGCCGCGGCGCCCGCCCGCGGGTCGAGCGCGGCGGCCCGGCTGCTCAACCGCCGTACGGAGGCGGTGGCGCGTCCCGCCAGGCCGTAGGCGATCAGGCCCGCTACGGGGGCCGACAGCAGCGCGACCAGCAGGACCCGGCCGCGCACGGCGACGAGCTGCGGGTCCGCGGCGGAGGCGGGGGTGACCAGCCACAGGGTGCCCGGCGCCGCCCCGGCCACCGGGACGGCCAGCACCCGCCAGGCGTGTCCCTTGGAGCGGACCGTGACGGGCCCGTCCGGCGTCTGCTCGGGCAGCCGGGCCGGATCCGCGGGCTGTGGGCCGCCCTCCAGTACGACGTGCCCGTCCGCGCCCCGCACTCTGATCCCTGCGTCGAGGGCGTCCCCGAGGACCTTGCGGTGCTGGTTCTGCTCCACCTTCGGGCGGCCCTTCAGGTCGGCCGCGAGCAGCGCCCTGACGTCGGGCAGGACGGCGGACGCCCGGTCCCGCAGCCGGGAGTCCTGCTGCTGGTGCAGATCGCGGGTGACCAGCCCGAGCAGCAGCAGCCCCGCCGCGAGCACCAGCAGGGGCACCACCACGGTCACCGAAAGCGCGATGCGGGTGGCGAGCTTCACGGCCGGCTCCGGTCGTCGGGCACGCGCAGGACGAAGCCGACACCACGCACCGTGTGGATCAGCCGGGGCCGGCCGCCCTCCTCCAGCTTGCGGCGCAGGTAGCTGACGAAGGTGTCGACGGCATCGGTGCGCACCTCGAAGTCGTAGCCCCACACCCGGTCCAGCAGCGTGTCGCGGGTGAGGACGATCCCGGTGTTGCGCACGAACTGCACGAGCAGCTCGAACTCCCGCCGTGTCAGCCGCACTTCGGCTTCGCCGTGGCGCACCTGGCGGGTGGCCTCGTCCACCACCAGGGGACCGGCCCTCAGCACGTCCGACGGGGCCTGGGCCGGCCGGCGCCGCAGCAGGGCGTGCAGCCGCAGCACCAGTTCCTCCAGTGCGAACGGTTTCACCAGGTAGTCGTCGGCCCCGGCCTGGAGCCCGGCGACCCGGTCGGCCAGCTCGTCGAGCGCCGACAGCATCAGGACGGGAGTCTCATCGCCCCGCTCCCGCAGGCCGCGGCAGACCTCGGTTCCGGTCAGGCCGGGCATCGACACGTCAAGGACCACGACGTCCGGGTTCCGGTCGGCGAGCAGCCGCAGCGCGCCCGGACCGTCCTCGGCGAGGAGCACCGTGAAGCCGCTCAGCCGCAGCCCGCGCTCCAGCGAGCGACGGATGGCGGCGTCGTCGTCCGCCACCAGGACCAGCCCTTCGGACGCCGTACCGGTCACCCTGCCCTCCTCCTGTCGGGCCCGACCCTCTCACGCCCGGTGCCGGGCCCGGCACCCGGGCCCGGGTGCGCGGCGGCCGCCCCGAGGACTCAGGGCCGGATGAGCAGCTTGCCGCGGGCGTGGCCCGACTCGCTCAACTGCTGCGCCTTCGCGGCGTCCGCAAGGGCGAACACCTCCCCGAGCCGCACCTGCAAGCTGCCCTCCGCGGCCAGGCGGGCGTGCTCGGCCAGACCGGCGCGGATCGCCGCCGGGTCCGTACCGCCGCCGCTGAACAGCACCCCGTGCTCGGCGGCATCCGGATCGGCGATGGTGACGACCCGCTCGGCGGAGCCGCCCGCCAGCTCGATCGACAGCGGCAGCACCCCCTGGCCCGCCGCGTCGAACACCGCGTCCACGCCCTGCGGCGCCACCGCGCGCACCCGCTCGGCGAGACCGTCCCCGTACGCGACCGCCACGGCACCCAGGTCGCGCAGGTAGTCGTGGTTGGGCTGGGAAGCCGTGCCGATGACGGTGACCCCCGCGGCCACCGCGAGCTGCACCGCCACCGAGCCGACCACCCCGGCCGCCCCGTGCACCAGCAGCGTCTCGCCCGCCTTCACCCGCAGCAGGTCCAGCACCCGCTGCGCGGTCTCGCCGGCCACCGGCAACGACGCGGCCCGCTCGAAGGACAGTCCGGCCGGCTTGTGGACGATGTCGTCGGCGATGGCGTACTCGGCGTACGCGCCCGTCCGGGTCCAGCCCAGGACCTCGTCCCCGACGGCGACATGGGTGGCGCCCTCGCCGACCGCGTCCACGACACCGGCGAACTCCAGCCCCGGGACCATCGGGAACACGCTCGGGTAGAACTCCTCGACCCAGCCGTAACGCCGCTTGTAGTCGAGCGGGTTGACGCCGACGGCCACCACCTTCACCCGGACCTCCCCGGCGCGCGGCTCCGGCTCGTCGATCTGCTCGTGACGCAGGACGTCCGGCCCGCCGAACTCGTCGTAGACGATCGCTTCCATGTCGCTGTCTCCCCGCTGTAGATCTTGTTCTGTGGATCTTGTTCGTTGACACCTCCAGCCTCTGGCCGGACGGCGGGGAATCCGGCCCGTCTTCGGGCCAGTCCCACCTGGCCGAAAGTCCAGTGGAGGTCAGGGTGGCGCTGGCTAGGCTGACCCCATGGAGCTGATAGCGACCGCCACGCCCCTCACCACCACGCCCCCCTCGCTCGCGGCGGGGGAGGCGACGCTCGCCGCGCTGGCCGCCGGGTACGACGTCATCCGGCAGCCGCTGGGGGAGATCCTGCCCCGGCTCTCGGCGGTCCTCTCCGGCCTCGTACCGCACCGCGCCGCCGCCGAACTGTCCACGCACTGCGCCCACTCACCGTTCAAGTCCTTCGGCGACCAGGCGTACGCGACCAGGATCAGCACGGCGGACATGGAGCCGCTGTTCCGGGCGGGCACCGCCGGACGGCCCTGGCAGGGCAGGGCGGCCATCGCCGGGGCCGACCGCCCCGTCATCGCGGTCATGACCGACGCGACCCGGCGGGGCGCGCTCCTGGTCCTCGTACGCGACGAGGACGCGGCTCCCGCCGAGGACGCGGCGCTGGCCGTGGTCCAAGCGCTGTGGACCCTCGTGGTCAGCCACTTCGACCGGCTGGCCGCGGAGGCCGCCCCCGGCGCTCTCGCCCGTTCCCGCGCCGCCGCGGACACCCGCGCCCGTGTCATCGCCGAACTGGGCGCCCGCCACACCGCCACGCTGACCGCCCTCCTCGGGGTCCTGCGCAGCCGCAACCTCCACGACGCGGCCGCCCGTTCGACCGCCACCGAACTCGCCGTGTCCGCACTGGCCGAACTGCGGGCCGAGGCGGAACGGGACCAGGCCATGGCCGAGGAACGTGCCGACGAGGCCTTCGCCCGGCTCGCGGACTCGCTGCGCCCGCTGCTGCGCCACAGCCCCGTACGGCTGGAGCTGGGCGCACCCGACTCCACCCGCAGCGTGGCCGCCGACGTGGCCCACACGGCGCGGGCGATCGCCCGCGAGCTGCTGCTCGCCGTCCTGGAACAGGACCCCGTCACCCGCGTCCACGTGGGCTGGCAGATCACCGGACAGGAACTGCGCGTGACCGTACGGGACGACGGGCCGGGCGGCATGAGCTACTGCGGCCTCGGCCCCACCCGCATCGCGGACCGGCTGGAGGTCCTCGGCGGACGCCTCGACATCGACCCCGTCCCCGGCTGGGGCACCACCGTGACCGCGTTCATCCCCCTGACCACCCCCGACGCGCCCGCGACTACCGCGATCGACCCCCTGGGCACCCTGGGCGCGCGGGAACTCGAAGTCCTCACGCGGCTGGCACAAGGGCACCGCAACCGCGCCATCGCGCAGGAACTGCACATCAGCGAATCGACGGTCAAGTTCCACGTCGCCAAGATCCTGACGAAGCTCGGTGTCGCCTCCCGCGGAGAGGCGGCGGCCTTCTTCCACGCGGCAGCGTGAGGAAGTGCGGGCCCCGGCCGCCGCCCTACACTGCGGCCATGGCGCCCCTCGACACGCACGCTCTGGTGCGAACCTGGCACGTCCTGCCCTCGAGGGGGTACACCACGGCCTGGGCGGAGCTCGCCGCGGGGCGGTTGCGCGCCCGCGGCCGGGCGGTGGCGCTAGACCCGGCGCCCTACTGGCTGGCGTACGAGATGGAGACCGGACCGCAGTACGTGACCCGGCGCCTGTCCGTCACGGTCGAGACCCAGGACACGACGGCCCGCCTGGAGCTGCGCCGCGACGACGGGGGGCGGTGGACGCACAACGGCGCGCCCCGGCCCGACCTCGACGGCGCCCTCGACTGCGACCTGGGCCTGTGCCCGCTCACCAACACCATGCCGGTGCTACGGCACGGCCTCCACCAGCGGCCCGACGCCGCGCCGCGCACCTTCCTGATGGCCTGGGTTTCCGTACCGGACCTCGCGGTGAGCGCGGACCGGCAGACGTACACCCCGCTGGAGCGGGGCCCGTCCGGTTCGCGGATCCGCTACGAGTCCGGTGATTTCCGCAGTGACGTCACCTTCGACGCCGACGGCCTGGTAGTCGACTACCCGCAGCTCGCCGCCGCCGTGCCCGTTCCGGGGCCCTGACCGCCGTGCGATGGCCGCCCGCGCACCACCGGGCCACCATGGAAGTGCATCCTTCGTGCGGGGGACCACACATGGGGAGAGCGCCATGGCGCACCACGACGCGGCACACCCGGACGTCCTGGTGGCCGGGGCCGGACCGGTCGGTCTGACGGCCGCGGCCGAACTGCGCAGGCGCGCCGTATCCTGCCGCATCGTCGACCGGCTCCCGGCCCGGCTCCCCTACGCGAAGGCCGTCGGCATCCAGCCCCGCACGCTGGAGCTCTGGGACCGGATCGGCCTCGTCCAGGCCGCTCTCGACGTCGCCGTACCGCTGCGCGGGCAGTTGACGTACCTCAACGGCGCCGAGAAGGGCCGCATCGATCTGGCCCTGCCCCCCGAGGTGCCGTACGGCTTCGCCGCCCTGCCGCAGTACGAGACCGAGCGCATCCTGGAGGAGTACCTGAACCGGTTCGGGACCGTGGTCGAACGCGAGAGCGAGCTCCTCTCCTTCACCCAGGACACCACCGGCGTGAGCAGTGTGCTGCGCACCCCGCACGGCGAGGAGGAGGTACGGTCCCGCTTCCTCGTCGGCTGCGACGGCGCGCACAGCAGCGTGCGCAAGGGCCTCGGGCTGACCTTCGAAGGCGGCGCACTGCCCGACGAGTACATGCTGGCCGACGTCGAAGTCGACTGGGACGTGCCCCGCGGGTACGGCGTGCGCAGCGAACACCGCGACGCCGAAGGCGCCCTCGACGACGTGCTGGTGTGCATCCCGCTTCCCGGCGAGCACCGGTACCGCATGTCGATGCTGGTGCCGCCCGAGCTCTCCGCCGCGGCGCCCACCGGCCCCGACGAGGTGGTGCACGGCCTGGAGGGCGGCCGGGTGCCCGGCCTGACCCACGTGCAGGAGGTGCTGGACCGGCTGTCGCCGCAGCCCACGACCGCGTCCGCGCTGCGCTGGTCCTCCGTGTTCCGGATCAGCCACCGGCTGGCGGGCCGGTACGGACAGGGGCGGGTCTTCGTGGCCGGGGACGCCGCGCACATCCACCCGCCGACCGGCGCGCAGGGCATGAACACCGGCATCCAGGACGCCTGGAACCTGGCGTGGAAGCTCGCGCTGGCCGTCGCGGGGACCGCCGACCCGGACCTGCCCGCGAGTTACGACGCCGAGCGCCGCCCGGTCGGCGAGGAGGTGGTCGGACGGACCGTCCGGCACGCCACCGCGGGCATCGACGCCGACCCGGCGGACCCGATGACCCTGATGCGGCGCGAGGCGCAACTCCTGGTCGGCTACCCGGACAGCCCCCTCGTACAGCCCCCGGAGGCACAGCCCCCGGAGGCACAGCCCCCGGAGGCACAGCCCCCGGAGGCCGGGGCCGGCCCCGGCCCGCAGCCCGGCGAACGCGCGCCCGACTGCGGCGGGCTCCTCGCGGAGGTCACCGCGTACCCGCTGCGGCTGTTCGACGTACTGCGCGGCCGCGAGCACACCCTGGTGCTCTACGGGAACGGACCCGAGGTACCCCACCTCGAACAACTCGCGGAGGTCATTGACGAGTTGGCCCCGGGCCAGGTGAACATCTGCGCAGTGCTCGCCACCACCGACGCCGACAGGGCCGCACCCGTCCCCGTGTACCGGGACGCGGGCGGCGAGTTCGCCCGGATGTACGGGGTGGGGGAGGGGCCGGTCGCCTTCGTCGTGCGCCCCGACGGCTACCTGGGCGCCCGGCTGCGCCCACCGGCCGGAGCGGGCCTCGGTTCGTACCTCTCGCGCATCTTCGCCCCGTAGCCGCCGGACCGGCCGGAAGGAGGCCCCGCACATGCGCCGACGCCCCCGTGCCGCCGTGCTGGCGGCGGTCACCGCGGTGCTGACGCTCTGCGCGGGGCCGCCGGCCATCGCCCGCCTTCCGGTCACCGCCCGCCTTCCGGCTCCCGCGCCTTCCGCCGACGGCGGTGACAGCGTCCAGCACGTGGACCTCGGCGGCGGGCGCACGGTGTACCTGCACTGCCGGGGCCGCGGCGCGCCGACCGTCGTCCTGGTGGCAGGCCTGCACGAGTCGTCCGACAGCTGGACCCTCACCGACACCGAGCCGCCCGTGCCCAAGGCGCCGGCCGTCTTCCCGGGCGTGGCCGCGTTCACCAGGGTCTGCGTGTACGACCGGCCCGGCACCCTGCGCTACACCGATCCGCCGGCCCTCACCACCCGCAGCAGCCCGGTGACCGGCACCCGTGAGCTGCCCGCCGTCGTGCGGGACCTCGACCGGACCCTGACCGCGGGCAAGGTGCCGGGACCGTACGTACTGGTCGGCCACTCCTACGGCGGCCTGATCACCCTGCTGTACGCGAAGCAGCACCCGGACCGGACCCGCGGCCTCGTGCTCGTCGACGCGCTCGCCCCGGCGCTCAGGAGGGACCTCGGCGCGGCCTGGTCCCCGTACGTGGACGCGTTGCGCCACCCGGGCACCCCCTACGACGACGATCCGGCGTTCGAGCAGGCCGACATCGACGGGGCGGTGACGGCCGTCGACCGGGCGGGCCCGCTGCCGGACGTCCCGCTCGCCGTCCTCAGCAAGACGGAGCCCTTCGCGGCGCCCGCCTCGATGAGCAAGGAACTCCTGGCCCGGCTGGAGGCCGCCTGGCCCAAGGCCCAGCAGTCGCTGGTCGCACTGGCCGCGCAGACCCCGCACCTGCTCGCCACGGGCAGCGACCACTACGTCCAGCTCCACGACCCGGACCTCACGACCGCCGCCGTCCGTCTGGTCGTGGAACGCACCCCCGGCCGCTGACGGGGCCCGTCCCAAGCCCCGTTCCACGCCCCGTCAGTAGTACCGGCGCATGATCTCGGTCGCCCAGTCCGGCTGGCTCGTGGCGCCCCGGGGGCCGAACTCGGCCATGTAGGGCTTGAGGTCGAGCACGGGCGTGCCGTCCACCGCGTCGAGACCCCGGACGTGGACGTCGAGCCCGTCCACGCGCAACAACCGGCAGCGGGAGACCCCGAGCCGGTTGGGACGGTTCTTGCCCCGCTGCGCGAAGATGCCGACCAGCGGCCAGTCGGGGTTGCCGCGCGGGTGCCGGGCCCCGGTCTCCACCTTCTCCGCCGGGACCCGGTCGAAGTGGTAGACGACCTCCAGGTGCGAGAAGGAGTCCAGTCCTGCGAGTGCCTCCGGCCCGAACCGCCCGTCCAGCCGGATCACCGCCGACACCCCTTCCCAGGCGTCGTCGTGGACCTCGGTCCGGCCACCGACGACCCGGCCGACCGGATCCGAGACCACTTCGGCCGGAGCGCTCTTCTCCGTCACGGGACAAGCCTTCCTGCAGCCGGGAACGATCACGGAACACCGTACGTCCGGCCGGGCACGACGAGAACGGGTTTCCGGACGGTTCCACGGCCCCCGCCCCGCCCGGACCGTCAGTCCGCGCGGGCCCGTGCCAGCTCCCTGTTGAACTGGGCTCCCGCCAGCAGTGCGAGGTTGGCGAACCACAGCCACACCACGAAGACGATGACGCCGGCCAGCGAGCCGTACAGGCGGCCGTAGGTGTTCAGCTGCGTGTAGAGGGTGAAGACCAGCGACGCGCCGAGCCACAGGGCCGCCGCCAGCACTCCGCCCGGCAGCCCGCGCCGGGTACCGCGGGTGCCGGCCGGTCCGGTACGGAAGAGGATCAGGATCAGCAGGGTCACGACGGCGAGCAGGACCGGCCAGCGCAGCACGGTCAGGCTGCCCACGCCCACCCCGGCGGCCGTGGCGAGCCGGTGGGCCAGCGGCCCGGACGCCACCAGCCCCACGGCGCCGGCCATGAGGAGGAGCAGGAGCAGGCAGGAGGTGATGAGCAGCATGTGCGCCGCGCGCAGCGGCGGCCGGGTGTCGGGTACCCGGTGCATGGTGTGCAGGGCCCGGCGGAACACGGCGAGGTAACTGCAGGCCGACCACAGCGCGCTGACCACACCGCCCATCGCCAGCGTCCACACCGAGGTGTGCGCCGCCGACAGGCCGTTCAGCGCGTCCTGGAGCACCTGCGCGGACTGGGGAGGCGCGTAGGAGGTGAGTTCGGCGACGAGCCGCTTGCGCGTCGGGTCCCCGAGCAGCCCCACCAGGGAGACGGCGACCACCAGCGCGGGCAGCAGCGCGAGCAGGCCGTAATAGGTCAGGGCCGCCGCCGAGTCCGCCACGTTGTCGTGCCAGAGCCGTACGGCAGTACCGCGCAACGCGCCACGGGCGCGCGCCGCGACCGCCGCGGCGGGGGCGCGCCCACGGCGCCCTTCGCTGCTCAGAGTCGATGTCACAGCGCGCTCGTGCCCCTCACGCCCGCGCGCATGCGCCCGTGCGCACCGCGTCAGGAAAGTCCCGACCACACCGCGGTGCGGCGCTTGGTGAAGTAGTCCGCGTCCTTGGGCCGGGCCGGGTCGTGGCCCAGGGGGCGGGGAGCCGGTTCCAGGTGGGGTATGTACTTCGAGCAGTGGATGTACGCCTCCTGGACCGTGAGGTGGACCCACAGCTGGGGGCCCCGACCCGGCGCGACGTCGGTGGGCAGGC
This sequence comes from Streptomyces sp. NBC_00539, assembly GCF_036346105.1. Lineage (GTDB taxonomy): Bacteria > Actinomycetota > Actinomycetes > Streptomycetales > Streptomycetaceae > Streptomyces. The sequence goes on along the minus strand of NZ_CP107811.1, from coordinate 556,164 downwards.
CGGGATGGACCCGGCGCAGGTCCGCGTCGTCGTAGAGCCGGGCGACGCCGTTGACGTGCAGTCCCACGTGGTGGTGGGTGAAGTCCACGAAGAGCATGCCCAGGTGGGGGTTCTCGCTCATGTTGCCGGCGCTGGCGAGCACGCCGTTCCCGCGGAACTCGGGGTAGGCGAGCGTCCGGTAGTCGATGACGTGGACGAATCCCGGCGGCCCGGCGCGGAAACTGGCGTCGCATTCCCCGTGGGAGTCGGCGGTCGCCAGGAACACCATGCTCTGGTAGCCGATGAACTCCCGCATCTCGTCCGTCAGGTGGGGGCGTACCTGCTGGTCGTAGAAGCGGGCGGCGCGCTCGGCCGTACCCAGCTGCTGCTGCAACCGGTGCTCACCGGCCGAACCGGACGACGGTGGAGGGAAGATCACGGGACTGCTCCTGGGAGAGTGAACGGGGATCAGGTTCAGCGGGTGGACAGGACGGGGGTCTCGAACGGGTCGTGATGGATACGGTCGGGCAACGTACCGTGGCGGGTCAGCGTTTCGCTGGCGGATGCGACCATTGCCGCCGGTCCGCTGAGGAACGCGTCGTGCTGGTACCACGGCCCGTACTCGGCCAGCACCTGTGGCAGTGATCCCCGGATGCCGGGGATGTCTTCGTGGGAGACCGCGCCGCGCAGGGTCAGCCAGTGGTGCCGCTGGACCATCCGCAGCATGTCGTCCACCCCGTACATTTCGCCGCCGGTGCGGGCGCCGAGGAACAGGTCCACCTGGTGGCGTCCCCCGCGACGGGCGACCTCCTCGATGAGGGCGCGGATCGGGGCGAGCCCCGTACCGCCGGCGACGCAGAGCAGGTCCTTGTGCACGGCCGCGTCCAGGACCATGTCGCCCATCGGGGGGCCCAGCCGCACCACGTCGCCCACCGCTGCCCGGTGTACCAGCGCCTCGCTGACCGAGCCGCCGGGCACCGCGCGGACGTGGAAGGTCAGGGTGCCGTCGGCGCGGGGCGCGTTGGCGGGGGAGTAGTAGCGCCACAGCTTCGGCCACCACGGCGTCTCCATGCTCACGTACTGCCCGGCCTGGTGGGCGTAGGGCAGGTGGGGGCGCACGGTGATCTCGGCGATGCCGTGTCCGCGGGGGAGGTGGTGCACCACCGTGGCGGGCCAGACGGCGGGCCGCAGCGCCTCGTCCTCCTCGGCTGCGCTGATCATGACCTGGGAGACCACGCCGTACGCCTTCGTCCACGCGGCGGCGATGTCCTGCGTCCAGGCCGGGCCCGCGTAGCGGGCGAGAGAGTCCAGGAGGCACTCGCCGACCGCGGGGAAGTGCGCGGCGAGGGTGCCGAACTTGCGGTGGTCGCGGCCGAGGTGTCCGCAGAAGCGGACGAGGTTCGCGGGGTCGTCGACCACGTCCACGATGTGCAGGAGCGCGCGCAGGAGGCGACCGCGCTGGGCGTCCATCCCGGGCGGGAACAGCGGACGCACTTGCGGGTAGCGGGCGAACAGGACGGCGTAGAAGTAGACCGTCATCTCTTCGGCCACGGGGGCGACCACCGACGCCGAAGCCTTGATCAGCTGTATCTCGTACTCCGACAAGGGCGCTTCGGAGGCCGGGGGCGGCGCAGTGGCGGGGGCGCGGTGGTGCGCCGGTCCTTCCGTGGGCTGGTGGGCGGGCGGATTGCTGGGACGGCCGATCCGGAACCTCAAGAGACCAGCGCTCCCCCGCTCGTTGTCCGGACGGATCTGCCTATCGGGTCGGAAGGGGCGATGTCGTGTCGGGAGAGCATGAGTCCTCATCGGGTAGGGGCGCCTGGTCATGAAGCGGATGAAATGCTTCCGGACCGCCCATGATCCTTGAACAGGTTGTCGATTTGGGGAAGGGTCGTATCTGCTAGAACTCGTCCCCAGATCTTGTCGCATTGCCTGGGCCGGTCATGGGGTATGGGCCAGGGCTTCGGGGAAGTCGCGAGCTCAGCGGGCGCCCGCCCAAGGTTCGGGGTGCTCGGCCGTGATCTCCGGCTCCAGCCCCTGCGCGGGCGTGGTCCGGGTGCGCCCGACATCCGCCCGCCAGGCCTCGAACGCCAGGGTGGTCGCCGTGACCACGGCCAGCCCGAGCAGCCAGCCCCCCACCACGTCGCTGACCCAGTGCACGCCGAGAGCCACCCGCGTGTAGCCGACGCCGATCACGGAAACCGCCGCGAGGGTCCAGGGGAGCGGACGCCAGGCCCGCGGCACCAGCGGCAGCAGGGCCAGCAGCAGGACGGCGCAGGACGTGGTGGCCGTCATGGCGTGACCGGAGGGGAAGGAGAAGCCGGGCGCGTGCGCGACGGGATCGGGCAGATGCGGCCGGGTCCGCTCGACCACGTTCTTCACCAGCACCCCCAGCAGGCCACCGGCCGTCGCGGTGACCGCCGCCCACAGCGCCAGGCGCACCGCCCCGCGCAGCAGCAGCCACACCACCAGCGCCGCCACCAGCAGCCGCATGGTCAGCGGCCCCCACACCACCTGCGTGAGGAAGTCGAGCACCCGCACCCACGCGGGATGCTCCAGCGCGGCACGGTGGAGCCGCTCGGCCGCGCCCTGGTCGAGCCGGCGCAAGGGCCCCCACCGGGACTCCACGAGCACCAGGGCGACCGCGAAGGGCACGGACACCAGCGCGGTGGCGGTCACCGTCGTCACCAGCCGCACGCCGAACCGCGCGTCGGGTCCCGAGCGGCCGGACAGGAGCCGGGTGACGAGTCCCCGCAGGCGGGTGGAGCGTCGTGCCATGTTCCTCGTGCTTCCTTTCACAGTTGCGTCTTGACCGGCCGGGGCCCCTCAGACCCCGGGGTCCTCGGTGACCGGTTCCCTCACCCCGGCCCGCACCGCCTCCAACTGGGCGGCGAACGAGAGGCCCAGGAAGAGGGCCATGGAGGTGAGGTAGGCCCACAGCAGCAGCGACACGAACGCGCTGAGGGGCCCGTACACGGTGGCGAAGGAGCCGCTGGCCCCGACGTACAGGCTCAGGCCCCAGGTGGCGAGCAGCCACAGCACCAGGTAGACCGTGGCGCCGAACGCCAGCCAGGTGTAGCCGGGCTGCGTGCGGCGGGGGGAGAGACGGAACATGGCGCTGGTGGCGAGGATCGCCAGCAGGATGCCCAGCGGCCAGCGCAGCACGTCCCACACCCGGATCGTGTCGGGGCCGAGGTGGTAGACCTCCGCCACGGCGCGGCTCAGCTCCGCCCCGAGCACCGTGACCGCGAAGCTCAGCCCCAGCGGCAGCCCGGCCAGCAGGGACATCACCAGCCCGCGGGTGTACTTGAACAGGAACGGCCGGTCGCGTTCCGTTCCGTAGATGCGGTTGGCGCCGCGCTCGACCTGGCACAGGGCCGTGGTCACGTTCACCACTGAGAAGAGCAGGCCGAGCCAGAGGGCGACCTGGCTGCCGTCCCCGGCCCGGTGGTGGCTCTGCGCCAGAGCGTCGTCCACCACGTCCTGGCTGGGCCCGCTCGCCAGCCGGCGGATCGTCAGCTCCGCGATCCGGCCGACGTCCTCGGTGTGCAGTACACCGGACAGGCCGATGAGGGCGATGGCGAGCGGGACGATCGACAGGACCGTCTGGAGCGCCAGGGCCCTGGAGTGGCTGAAACCGTCGGCGTACCGGAACCGGATGAAGGAGTCCCGCACCAGGCTCCAGCCCCCGTACCGGCGCAGCGCGGACCAGGCCTCCTCGGCGGACAGTTCCTCGCCCTCCACCTCCAGTTCGGCCTCGACCGCCGCTACCTCGCTGCGTTGCGGTACCCGCGTCGCGGTGCCCATGTGCGTAACCCCCTGTGTGACTGGTGCGTGCGCGGCCGGAACTCAGCCGCCGACGGTGAACGGGGCCTGCTCGGCCGGGGCCGCAGACACCTCGGCGGCCCGCGGCCGGGGCGGCAGACAGATCCGCAGGGCACCGGGCTCCACCTCGGCCGTCAGCCGGGTCCCGGAGCCGACGACGTCACCGTCGAGCTCGCGCGGCTGCGGCTTCACGAAGCTGATGTCGACGCGCACGGCGCTGAAGTACTCCAACGCCCCGCCGGCCACCGCGCCCCGCGGCCCGCGCGGGCCGCCGGGAGTCCGCGTCGCCCGGCCCGGCAGCATCCGCGAGCCGAGGTGCCCCGCCGCGGCGAGCCAGCCGCGGGCGCCCCTGGGGTCCAGCAGCACCACCTCCAGGCGCCCGCTGTCGGGCCGGGCGTCGGGCAGCAGCGGCAGGCCGCCCTGTAGCGTGCCGACGTTGCCGATGACGACCATCCGGGCCCGGCGTTCGTGTACCGGGCCCCCGTCCAGGCGGACCGACAGGCGCATCCGGGGGTCCCCGAGGTGGCGGACCGCCGACAGGACGTACGCGGCCCAGCCGAGGTGCTCCTTGACCCGCTCCGACGCGTCCCCCACCATCGCGGCGTCGAAGCCCGCTCCCGCCATGACGGTGAACCGGGCCGGCTCCAGCCCGTCGCCCCGCACCCGGCCCACGTCGATCCGGGCGGTCCCGCCGGACAGGGCCGCCTCCAGGGCGGCGGCCGGATCGGAGGGGAGCCGGAGGTTGCGCGCGAGCAGGTTGCCGGTGCCGCAGGGAACGACCGCGAGGGCGATACCGGTCCCGGACACCACGTCGGCGCAGGCCCGTACGGTGCCGTCCCCGCCGCAGGCCACGACGAGCCCGGTGTCCGCCTCGGCGACCAGCGGGGCGAGGGCGCCGGCGGGCGCCTCGGCGGAGGTCGCGGTCCACACCTGATCGGCGTAACCGTGGCGGCGCAGGATGACCCGCACCCGCTCGGCCAGCTCCCCGCCGCAGCCGTGCGGGTGACGCACCACCACGACCCGCCGCCCGCGGACGGCGTCCACCGCGCCGTCCTCGTCCGTGGCGCGGGCACAGGGGAGCCGTTCCCCGTGGGTCGCGCCCACCGCCCGCGGCCGCGCCGGCAGCAGCAGCGCGTGGGTCACGACCAGCAGGGTGCACGTCCCGTTGAGCAGACCGCCCACGACGTCGGAGGGGTGGTGCATGCCCCGGTACACCCGGGAGCACGCCACGGCCACCGGGATCAGCAGCAGCACCGCGATCGCCGCGTACCGCACCCACCGCCGCGTCCCGCGCAGGCGGACGGCCACCAGGATGGCCAGGCTCCCGAACAGCGCCACCGACGCCCCGACGTGCCCGGAGGGAAAACTGGAGGTGGGCGGCGCCGCGTCCAGGTGCGGTACGTCCGGGCGGGGCCGTTCCACGACCAGGGTCACCAGCAGGAACACCGCCGACTGCGCGGCGACGGCCACGGCGGGGAAGAGGGCCTCCCGCAGCCACCGGCCCCGCGACACGGCCACGAGGGTGACGACGGCGAGCAGGGTCAGGGCGATCACGCTCTGCGTGCCGGCCAGCAGGGACAGCCACTCGGAGAGGGGCGTCGCGGGGCCACCGCGGTGCGCGGCCAGGGCGCGGTTGACGCCGTCCTCCGCCGCCAGCGGCCACAGGCCGGAGAGCGGCCCGGTGACCAGCAGCCCCACGCCCACCATCAGGGCCGCCTGCACCGGCAGCAACAGCAATACGGGCAGGCGTCCGGCGCTCACGGCTGCGCCGCGTTCAGGTCTCATTGACGCCGTGTTACCCGCGACGGCCCGCTCATGCGCGTCCGGCGGTGATCGGCCGCCCGCGACAGTAGCGTGACCACATGCGTACATGGACGGGCAAACCGTATCCCCTGGGAGCGACGTACGACGGCTCCGGAACCAACTTCGCACTGTTCTCCGAGGTCGCGGAGGGTGTGGACCTCGTCCTGCTCGACGACGCCGGGCGGGAGACCCGCGTCCCGATGACGGAGATCGACCGGTCCGCGTGGCACATCTACCTGCCCGACGTGGGCCCCGGGCAGAGGTACGGCTACCGGGTCCGCGGCCCGTTCGACCCGGCCGCCGGACACCGCTGCAATCCGGCCAAGCTCCTGCTGGACCCGTACGCCACCGCCATCGACGGGCAGCTCGACCACCACGAGTCCCTGTACGGCCACCGCTTCGCGGACGGCGCGGAACCGAACACGCTGGACAGCGCCGGCCACACCATGCTGTCGGTGGTCACCGACCGCGGCTTCGACTGGGGCGACGACACGCCCCCGGGCCACGCCTACGGCGCCAGCGTCATCTACGAAGGCCACGTACGCGGCCTCACCCGCACCCATCCGGCCCTGCCCGAAGAACTGCGCGGCACCTACGCGGGCATCGCCCACCCCGCCATCATCGGCCACCTGACCGGTCTCGGGGTGACCGCCCTGGAACTGATGCCGGTGCACCAGTTCGCCCAGGACGGCCACCTGGCCGAAAAGGGGCTCTCCAACTACTGGGGCTACAACACCATCGGATTCTTCGCCCCGCACAACGCCTACGCGGCCAGCGGCGGCCGCGGAGCGCAGGTCACCGAGTTCAAGCAGATGGTGAAGGCGCTCCACGCGGCGGGCATCGAAGTCATCCTCGACGTCGTCTACAACCACACGGCGGAGGGCAACGACAAGGGCCCCGTCCTGGCCTTCAAGGGCATCGACAACAGCGCGTACTACCGGCTGTCCGACGAGGACCGCTCCCAGTACTACGACACGACCGGCACCGGCAACAGCCTGCTGATGCGCCACCCCAACGTGCTCCAGCTCATCATGGACTCGCTGCGCTACTGGGTCCAGGAAATGCACGTCGACGGCTTCCGCTTCGACCTCGCCGCCACCCTCGCCCGCCAGTTCCACGAGGTGGACCGGCTCTCCGCCTTCTTCGACGTCATCCAGCAGGACCCCGTCATCAGCCGGGTCAAGCTCATCGCCGAACCGTGGGACCTCGGCGAAGGCGGCTACCAGGTCGGCAACTTCCCTCCCCTGTGGTCGGAGTGGAACGGACGCTACCGTGACGCCGTCCGTGACTACTGGCGCGGCCGCGAAGGCACGCTCGGCGAGTTCGCCTCCCGCATCACCGGCTCCGCGGACCTCTACGAACACGACCGGCGCCGCCCCCTCGCCAGCGTCAACTTCGTCACCGCCCACGACGGGTTCACCTTGCGCGACCTCGTCAGTTACGACCGCAAGCACAACGAAGCGAACGGCGAGGAAGGCCGGGACGGCGAGGACGACAACCGCTCCTGGAACTGCGGCGCGGAAGGCGAGACGGACGACCCCGGGGTGCTGGCCCTGCGCGAGCGCCAGCAGCGCAACCTGATGGCCACGCTGATCCTCTCCCAGGGCATCCCGATGATCAGCCACGGGGACGAACTCGGCCGCACCCAGAACGGCAACAACAACGCCTACTGCCAGGACAACCCCACCGCCTGGATCGACTGGGACCTCGACGAGAGCGCTGAACGGCTCCTCGACTTCACCTCGCGCCTGATCCGGCTCCGCCGCCGGCACCCCGTCCTGCGCCGCAGGCGCTTCTTCTCCGGACGCGCGGCCGGACACACGGGGCTGCCGGCCGACGTCGAATGGCTGCGCCCGGACGCCTCGCCGATGGAGGAAGAGGACTGGACGCTGCCGAACGCCGGCACCCTCACCATGTTCCTCAACGGCGAAGGCATCACCGAACCCGACCGCTACGGCAACCGGGTCACCGACGACTCCTTCCTGCTGCTGTTCAACAGTTCGGGCGCCGCGGTGGACTTCCGCCTCCCCGGCAGCCGCTTCGCCACCCGTTGGACGCTGCTCTTCGACACCGCGACCACGGACACCTCCGACGAGCGGGAGCTGAAACCGGGAGGCCGCCTGCGGCTGGAGCCGCAGAGCACGGTCGTGCTCCGCAGTGACCGGGAGGACGACGGCAGTGGTGACGGCGAGGACGACGGCCGCTCCAGGCCGTGACGCCGGCCACCGGCCGCGCGGGACGGCGGGGATCGCCGGCAGGACCACGAGCGCCGCGAGCGGCCGGCCGGGAAGCCACCCGACCGGGCCGGTCTGCGGCAGCGGTTCAGCGCAGGACGCTCACCGCCCTGGCGATGACCAGCAGCGAGGTGAGCAGGGCCGCCACGCTCTGGACTGCCATGAGCAGTTTGGCGCGGGCGGACAGCGGCATCGTGTCCGTCGGACTGAAAGCGGTCGAGTTGGTCACGGACACGTACATGTAGTCGACCAGGGTGGGGACCCAGTCGGAGACCTTGCTCGCGCCGTCCGCGACTTCCTGGACGGCGTCGTCGTTCTCGTCCTGCGAGAAACGGAAGTCCGCCAGCTGGAGCTCTTCACGGGGTGCCTGGGTACGGCTGACGGGGCCGCCGCGGTCGAGCTCCCAGTAGGCGAGCCCGAAGGCGATGACATTGGTCAGCCACACCTGGAGCGCCGCCACGAGCAGCGAACGCCCGTCGTCGACTCCCGCGTAGAGCAGCTCGTGGACCAGGATGCCGAGGGCGGTCAGGTTGCTCGCCACGATGAGCAGGACCAGCGCCACCGACATGAACCGGAACGCCTTCGTCTGACGGGTCAGCCGGCGCGGGTTGATGGCGATCAGCGGCAGGAGGAGCAGCACCTCCAAGGCCGGAAGCACGTAGCGCGGAGCGATCAGCAACTGCTGGGGCAGCGCGAGGTAGAGAAAGATCGCCGTCAATGTTGCGATGACCGCGGGCATCCTTGCTTCGCCGCGCCGCTCGTGCCGCGGGTGAAGTGTGCGGGCGTCGGTTCTTTTACGGGACACGAAGGTGACCGCCTTTCCGCCTGTACGGGCTGCTCGTGACCTTGGAAAGCGGAGCATATTACTTCTTCAATTCCGTCGGGGGGAAGGCGGAACACCGCAGTGGGCCCGTACCGGAAAAGAACCGGTACGGGCCCACTGCGGTCGGTGCGCTGGTCAGCGGACTACCAGCGGTACCATCGGCCGCTACCGCCCCTCGGACGGGCAACGAATCCGAGCAGCCAGATCACCAGGACGGCGATCGCGACCCACCACAGGATTTTGACGGCGAAGCCCGCACCGAAAAGGATCAGAGCGAGCAGGAGAACGAGTAGCAGGGGAACCATAGTTATCAACCTCCAGGCAGTCATCTGCCCTACCGGGCGCTCTGCATTCGCGTCTTTTAGCAGTTTCTTATGTGCGTTCGGGGGCACATGGCTCTGCCGTCCGTCGTACGAGGGCGGGGCCGGGCGGGGGAGGGGAGCCGCCGCCCCGTCTGGGCCCGGGGGTCCCTGCGTGGCAGTGGCCGCCGGGGGATTGCCCGGGCCGCGGCGCTGCGCGGGGGCAGCGGGGCGGCGGCCGGGGGTCCGGTGCGGCGGGACGGCAGCCTCGGGTAGGGCCCGTGAGCCGCGCGCGGTGCCAGGGGGAGGCGCTCAGCGCGCGGTCACCGGTCCTCGGCGTACGGTTCGGCGCCGCTCCATCAGGCGCCCGTACACCGACACCTCCGCATGTGACCCGCCGGGCCGACTTCAAACCGTCTGCCACACAACGTTTTTGGAACGGGCGAACCGGGGCACGGGCGGAGTCGGGAGACGGACTCCCCGGTTCCGTCCGGCGGGCAGGCCCCGTCGGCGGGCGTGGAACAGGAACGTGAACAGGAAGGCGACACCATGTCGAAGGTCGAAGAGTCCATCGAGGTCGAGGTCCCCGTCCGCACCGCCTACAACCAGTGGACGCAGTTCGAGACGTTCCCCCACTTCATGGAGGGGGTCGAGCGGATCGACCAGCGCACCGACACCATGACCCACTGGGTCACCAAGGTGGGCGGCGCGCAGCGGGAGTTCGAGGCGGAGATCACCGAGCAGATCCCCGACGAACGCGTGGCGTGGACGACGCTCGGCGGCGACGTGAAGCAGGCAGGTGTGGTCACCTTCCACCGCCTGGCCGAGAGCAGGACCAAGGTCATGCTCCAGCTCGACTACGACCCGGACGGGTTCACGGAGAACGTCGGCGACAAGCTCGGCTTCGTCAAGCGGCAGATCACCGGTGACCTCAAGCGCTTCAAGGAGTACATCGAGACGCGCGGCCAGGAAACCGGATCCTGGCGCGGCCAGGTCTGAGCACCCGGCGCCGTCGCGGCTACTCCATACGGGTCCGGGCCGTACGGGGCAGGTCGGCGGCCGAGGCGACGGTGACCTGGGACCCGTCGACCCAATTGCTGTAGCCCGCGACGCGCAGGCAGTGGCCGTGGTAGGGGCCACCGACGACCACACGGCCGTTGTCGTCGACGCGGTACGCGTCGGCGTCCACCTCCGGCGCGGGCTGTGACACGGGGTCGGCGCATCCCGCGCCGCGGGTGTCCGACCTGAACGAGACCGTCCAGTAGGCCTCGGGGGACCGGGGCGGCCGGTAGAGGCACTGGTACCCGTACGGCCCTTCCGAGCCCGCGGCGACGAGCGGGATACCGACCGCCTTCTCCACCGCCGCCTTCGGCAGCATGTCGCAGGGGCGTTTCCAGGAGACGGCAGACTCGTCGCCGCCGTCACCACCGCACCCGGAGAGCACCAGCAGCGCGCCGACCGCCAAGGCTCCCACGCGCCGCCCGGTCAAGACGCCCTGCGCAGGGCACGCGGGTCCGTACCCGCGCTGCCGCAGCCGTCAACCACGGTCCCCCCGCTCCTCGTTCATGGCTTCGCGCCGATTCTCTTCGGCGCCGGCCATGCGGTCAAGATCTGGTGGGGGGTGGGCGGCGGCCGGGCGGCGGGCCGGTCCCGCGGCGCCCGGCGGCGGCAGGGCCGCCCGTGTGTGGGAACCGTCCGCCGGGGCAGGCGGGCCGTTACGAGGCTCCCGCTCCACCCGGCCGCCGACAGGCCGGCGGAGCGGAGGCCGACGAACCGAGCAAGGAGATGTTCGCATGTCTGGGAACGTATGGGGCTACCGCGAGACGTCGGGCCGGGCGCTGGGCGCCGACCTGACGGGCTACAAGGTCGAGGCCACCGACGGCAGCATCGGCAAGGTCGACAAGCACTCGGACGAGGTCGGCTCCTCCTACATCGTGGTCGACACCGGGCCGTGGATCTTCGGCCGGGAGGTCCTGCTCCCGGCCGGCACCATCACGCGCATCGACCCGGAGGAGCAGAAGATCTACGTCGACGGGACGAAGGAGCAGATCAAGAACGCTCCCGAGTTCGTACGGGACGAGCACCTCCACGACGACGACTACCGCGGTCAGGTGGGCGGCTATTACAGCGGCTTCATCGGCTGACCAACCCTCCCGATCCAGCAGGCGGGCGGCACCGGTTGATCCGGTGCCGCCCGCCCGCGTTTCGAACAGCCGCGTTTCGTGCAGCCGCGTTTCGAACACGCGCACGCACGGGGACCGCTCGGGCGCGGGAACGGGATCCGGACACTCCACGGTGACGGACGGCCACGTGCGGCGGCGGACTGCGACGACAAGTACGACATGCCGACCACGCACGGCCGGGACGCAGACCCATTACGGCCATGCGCCCCCGCGTGCCCCCGATGGTCACGTTCCGGCGGCCGGTACCTGGGCAACCGCTTGGTGCTGATGAAGCCTTGACCGCCCGTTCCTACTCCAGTCCGGAGAGTCACCATGACGAAGGTCCTCGTACTGCACAGCGTCAGCCTCGTGGGTTCCGCCCTGGCCGCCCTGCTCAGATCCGAAGGCGACTTCGACGTCACCGCCGCGGGCTGGCGGACGGCGTCGCGCCGCGCCGAGTCCTTACGACCGGACGTGGCCGTCGTCGACGTCGACTGTCCGGGGGCGACCGCCGTCCTCACCGGCCAGCAAACGGGCCCCGGACGCCTCTTGGACCCGCCCACCCCGCTGCTCGTCCTGGCGACGGCCAAGACGCCCGGCACGCTGGGCCGCGCCTTCCAGTCCAAGGCCCTCGGCTACGTCGACAAGGACGGCTCACCCGGCCGGCTCGTCCGCGCCGTCCGCAAGGTGGCCGCGGGCGAGCGGTTCATCGACGCCACGCTCGCCTCCGCCTTCATGCAGGCCGACCCCGTCCCCCTCAGCCCGCGCGAGCTGAGCGTCCTGGCCCGGGCCGCGCAGGGCGACTCGGTCGCCGAGATAGCCCGCGCCCTGCACCTGGCCAGCGGGACGGTCCGCAACTACATGGCGGCCGTGACCCGCAAGACCGGCGCGCGCAACCGCATAGACGCGATACGCATCTCCCGCAGCGCGGGGTGGGTGTAGAGGCACCCCCGGGCAGCTCCGGGCAGCTCCGGGCAGGCGGACTCAAGCGGGCGTGACCGGTTCCTTCCCGCCGCTCCACATCCCCACGAGGTCCCGGTAGAGGGCCGACCGCGCCGGAAGCTCCTCGTGCGTGCCGCACACCGCCCGGGTCCCGTCCAGTACGAGGACCCGGTCGGCGCGCGCGGCCGACGAGATCCGGTGGGCCACCACGACGAGCGTGCCGGGCCGCGCCGCCAGGGCCCGCTCGGCGTGTTCCTCGGCCTCCGGATCCAGATGGCAGGTGGCTTCGTCGAGCAGGAGCAGCGGGGCGGGGGAGAGGTAGGCCGCGCCGAGCGCCAGCAGCTGCCGCTCGCCCTGGGAGAGCCGCAGCGGGTCGAGGACCGCGTCGTAGCCGCCCAGCCGGGAGACCAGGCCCCGCAGCCGCAGGGCGGTAACCGCCGCGTCCAGCCGGTCGCCGGACACCGGCCCGTGGCAGAGGTGGCTCAGGTTGTCGCGCACGCTGGCGGTGAACACGTACGCCTGCTGCGGCAGCAGCGTCCGGCGCGGATCGGGGCCGCCGCCCCCGGCCGGGCGGGCGGGGGCCCCGGCGACCAGGACCGTGCCCCGGTCGGGGGCCAGCAGCCCGGCGAGCAGGGCGGTGAGCGTGGACTTCCCGATACCGCTCGGCCCGACCACCGCGAGGTGCTCGCCGGGTCGCACGCGCAGGTCGAGGCCTTGGAGCACGGGATGGGCGTGGGGCCCGTACGCGAAGGTGACCCCCCTCAACTCGGCGGCGCAGCCGCCCTCCTGGTACCCGGCCGGAGCGGCCGTCGCCGACGGAGGCTGCGCCGACGGGGGCTGTGCCGACGGGGGCTGCGGCGCCGGGGTCGTACCGAAGCGCTCCAGTACGACCAGCAGCCGCGTCCCCGCCGAACCCAGGGCGGCCATCAGCGTGTCGAGCGCGGGCAGCAGGGACTGCACCAGGTACGTCACCGCGCCGGCGAGCGCGCCCGCCGTGATCCCGCGCCCGAGCAGCCAGGGCGTGGCGGCCAGCAGCGCGACGACGGGTACCCGTCCGGCCAGGCCGAGGGCGACGGTACGCAGGGCGCCCCAGCCGGCCAGCCGGCCGGCCAGCCGTTCCTGGGCCGCGATCAGCGGCTCCACCCCGGCGGCCACGGTAGCGCCGCCACCGCAGGCCGCGATGTCGCGCAGTGCCCCCGCGGCCTCCCCCACCCGCGAGGCCAGGGCCTCCTCCGTGTCCAGCGCCTCCCGCTGTACGGCCGCCATCGGGCGCAGCGTGGCCAGGAAGGCGGCCAGCCCCAGCAGCAGGGGAGGAAGCACCACCAGCAGCAGTACGGGGGCGAGCGCCGCCATTCCGGCGACCGCGCCGACGGCGGTGAAGACGAACGAACGGGCCGTCAGGACCAGACCGGCGAAGGAGTCCCGGGCCATCTCGGTCTGCTGGGTCAGCCGGGACACCGCCCGGGCGTCGGCGGCGCGGGCGGGATCGGCGAGCGCCGCGGCCAGCGCCTGGCGCACGGCCCGGCGTACGAGCCCGTCGCGCAGCGGTTCCACGAGGTCGGCGAGCTGGGCGAACACCCCGCGCAGGGCGAAGCCGCCGAGCAGCGCCCCGGCACCCGCCGCCGCCAGCCAGGCCGCGCCCGTGGCGGCCCGGCCGGCGAGGAAGCCGTCGTCGAGCGCGCGGGCGACGCCGTAGCCGCCGAGGAAGGTGTGCGCGGACTCCAGCAGCGACCAGAGCCCGAGGACGGTCAGCGCCCGGACCCGGGACCGCAGGAAGCGCCGTGCGTCGCCCGCCACCCGCGCCCGGCCCCCGCCCCGGCTCACGAAAGCCCCCCGTCGCCGGTCCCCGGGCCGGCCGCGGCCCCCACGGCCGGCCCGGATCCCGGACGGGGCTCCGGCCCGGTCTGCGGTTCCTCCTCCCGCCCCCGTTCCACCTCCGCGGCGAACACCGCCCGGTAGGCCGGGTCGTGCCACAGGCCGGCGTGGCTTCCGGTGGCGCGGACCCGGCCGTCCTCCAGCCAGACCACCAGGTCCGCCCGGGCGGCCGAAGAGACCCGGTGAGCCACCACGATCCGCGTCCCGCCCGGCACGCACCGCGCGAGCGCCCGTTCCACCTCGCGGGCGGTCAGCATGTCGAGGCTGGAGGTGGCGTCGTCCAGCACCAGGAGCCGGCCCGCCCGTACGAACGACCGTGCCAGGCCCAGGCGTTGCAGCTCCCCACCCGACAGCGGGGCGTCCGCGAGGACGGTGTCGTAGCCCAGCGGCAACCGCAGCACGAACGGCTCCGCCCCCACGGCCCGCGCCGCGGCCCGCACTTCCTCCCGCGCGGGCTGCGGATCCGCGCCGAAGGCGATGGCGTCGGCGACGCTCCGCCCGAGCAGCGCGGGCCGGTCGAAGGCGTGGCCCACCTCCCGGCGCAGCGCCGTCGCGGAGAGCTCCGCCAGCGGCACCCCGTCGAGCAGGACGCGCCCGGAGTCCGGGTCGGTGAGGCGACCGGCCACCGCCGCGAGCAGCGACTTGCCCGCGCCGGAGCGGCCCACCACGGCGAGCGTGGCGCCGCCCGGCACCACGAGGTCGATGCCGTCGAGGACGGTCCTGCCGTCGCGCACCACCCGGACCCCTTCGAGTTCCAGCCTCCCGGGCCCCCGGGGCGGCAACTCGCGGACCCCGTAACGGAGCTCCGCAAGGCCGAACACGGCCGCGGTCCGCCGGGCGGCGGCCCTGGCGCGCACGACGGCGGCGACCCGGCCGGTCACCGCGCCGATCCCGGCGGCGAGCCCGGCGTAGCGCACGGCGGCGAGCAGTTCCCCGACGCCCAGCGCCCCCGCCACCAGCCGCGTCCCGCCCACCCCGAGCACCACGTACAGCAGCAGCGGCATCAGGGCGGAGGTCCGTGCGCTCGTGCCGCCGTAGACCCGCCACATGCGCCGCCCCTGGGCGCCGAGTTCGGGCAGTCCGCGCAGGATCCGGGCGCGTTCGCGGTCGACGGTTCCGGCGGCGGCGATGGTCCGGGCCCCGGCGAGGGCCTCCACCAGACGGCCCGCCATGGCCAGCTGCACCTCCTGGTAACGGTTCACGCTGGCGCCCGAGTCGCGTGCGAAGGACCGCAACAGCCAGCCCAGCAGCGGAAGTCCGGCGAGGAAGGCGAGGGCGGTCCACGTGTCGATGAGGAACAGGGCGACGAGTCCGCCGAGCGGCGGCAGCAGCGAGGCGAGACCGGCCGCGGCGGCGGCCGGCCCCGTTCCGGCCTCCGTGGCGTGCGCGGTCAGCCGGGCCGTGAGGTCGCCGGGGGAGTGGCGGCCCGCGTGGTGCGGTGCCGCGCGCAGCAGCGCGGCCAGCCCCTTGCGGCGCAGCCAGGCGGTGCTGCGGCCGCCCACCTGGCCGGTCAGCCGGGCGGTGACGGCGTCCAGGAGCACCTCGGCCGCGATGACGGCCGCACACCACAGGGTCCAGGACGGCCCGGACGGGTCGCGGCGCAGCAGGAGGTCGAGCGCACGGCCGAGCACGGCGGGTTCGGCGAGGGCCGCGACGGCGGCGGCGGCGGAGCACACGCCCACGGCGGCGGTTCGCGCACCGCTGTGCCGGGCGGCCGCCAGCAGGGCCCGGTCGCCGCCGCGTCCGGACACCGCCCCGCCTTGAGGGCAGGGGGAGGGGCTCGGGGACGCGGGCGGGGTCATGGTCGGGGCTCCCAGGCTTGAGGAGATGGCTCCGGGCCCGGGCGGTGAACCGCCCGGGCCCGGAAGCTACCTGATCAGTGACAGGTCGTGAGGCTCAGGCTGCTGTCACCGCAGAGCAGCAGGCTCGCCTGGCTGCCACCGCCGTGCAGGGCCGCCTCGGTGGTCTCTTCCTTCACGGTCTCCATCGACTGCAGGTCAAGAAGGGTCATGTCATGTTCCTCTCGATGAGTTGGTGCGATGGGGTCACGGCCTCGCGGTGGTGCGTGGCCGGCTCTGGGACCGCCGCGGCGTGCCGCAGCGGTGGGAGGAACGGCAGCTGGGCGCGCCCGCCGGGCGTCGCGCTGCCGAGGGCGAGCAGGATGCCGGCCGTGCCCGTGGAGAGATCCATGGACAGGCGCATCAACTGTTCGCCGGGGAAGGCCAGATGGCCTTGGTAGGGGACGGCGTGCCGGGCCAGGGCCGCGATCTGGCGGTCGAGGTCGGCGCTCCGTGTGGCTTCGGGGTCGGGCGTGCTGGTCCGCGCCAGGTGCACGACCATTCCGGCCGCGCCCCGGAACAGGCCGGGCTGCGCGTAGAAGTGGGACCGTGCGGCGCGTACGATCTCGCGCCGGGCCCGTGCGAAACGCGGGTCCTCGGCGTGCTCCGACCAGTCGTCCAAGACCATGCCGATGCCCACGCTGCCGGCGCCGAGGTAGGGCATCGTGCGCCAACCCTCGTCGACTTGCAGGGTACCGAACGCGCTGGTCACGCACCGGTCGAGATCGCGGTGCAGGGCTTGCCCGGCACGTACGAGGTACTCCTCGTCGCGGGTGCGTTCGTACAGGCGCAGGAAGAGCAGCGCGGGCCCGGAGTTGCCGTACAGCAGTCCCGCGCGGGTCAGCCGGGGGGCCGATCGGGCGGTGAGTTCGGCGCAGTGCACGGCGGCGGCGTGGAGTTCGCCTTCGCCGGTCGCCGTGCCCAGCGCGTCCAGGGCCAGTCCGATGCCGGCGAGTCCGCCGTACAGGTCCGGGCCGGTCTCCTGCCAGGGCTGGCGCAGCAGTTCCCCGGCCAGGGTGAGGGCCTGCTCGCGGTGCCCGAGCCGCTCCAGGGTCCAGGCGGTGCCGGCGAGGCCGTCGTAGAAGCCGAGCGGGGTCCCCGAGCCGGGATCCCCGGCCCGGGCCAGCAGCCATTCCTCGGCTTCGGGCCAGGGCTCGGCGCCGGTCTCGGCCAGCGCGTACAGCACCCCGGCGGCGCCGTAACCGAAGCCGGTGCCCCCGCCTTCGATGGTGAACTGGGCGATGTCGCCCGGGAAGAACCGGTCCTCCCGGTCCGGCGTGGCCGAGGCCCGCAGGGCCGCCGCCATGGAGCGCCGGGCCGCGGCCCCGTCCCCGGGGTCCACCGGGAGGTACGGGCCGGTGGGCACCGGCACCGGGCCGGCCGCCGCCTCGGCCGGCTCCCCCTGCGGCCCCGCGAGGATCTCCGCGACGGCCTCGTCCAGGAACCGCCGTGGTACGGGGAAGTGTTCGGCGGCGATGGCGGCCAGGTGGACGGCCTTCGCCCGGTCCAGTACGAGCAGGCTCGTCAGCGGCAGGAACAGGGCCAGGCCCAGGCAGGCGAGGGCGTAGCGGTCGACGGCGAAGCCACGGCGGTCGGGCGGGGCGACGAAGGCGGGGTTGGCCACCGTCTGCCGCAGCCCCTCGTCGACGTGCGCGGCGGCTTCGAAGTCCAGCAGTGCGACGGAGGGTTCGCCCTCCGGGTCCTCGCAGACCATGACGTTGAACAGGTGCAGGTCGTTGAAGACCACCCCACGGGCGTGGACGGCCGCCACGGCCTCGGTGACCCGCTCGTGGATCTTGAGGGCCCAGGTGGTGTAGGCGGCGAGCGCGTCCGGCGTCGGGTCCGCGTCGATCAGCGGGTGCTTGCGGGCGAAGTAGGTGTTGAGCGGCTTGCCCTCCAGGTACTGGAGCACCAGGAAGTGGTGGTCGCCGACCGTGAAGGCGTCGCGGACCGCGGGTACGCAGTCCAGACCGGCCAGCCGCTCCAGCGCCGCCCGCTCCCGGTGCAGCCGCGCCACGGCGTCCGCCCCGTCGGCTGCGAGCCCCGCGTACGGCCGTCCTTCCTTGAGGACCACCGCCTCACCGGTGCGGGTGTCGCGGCCGGCGTAGACGCCCCCGCCGTTGGAGAAGTGCAGGGCCCGCTCCACCGTGTAGGGCAGACCGGCGAGACTGACGGCGGACCGCGCTTCGAGGTGCGGTTTCAAGAAGGGCGGCAGCTCGACCCACTCCGGGGGCTGGAACACCGGCCCCCGTGGATCGGGCACCAGGCGCCCGTCGGGGGCCTCGATCGCCGGGACGACCTCGCCCTGCTCGTCGTAGCAGTGCCGCAGGGTGAAGCTTCCGTAGCGCAGGTGGACCGGGCCCGCGCCCCAGCGCAGGTCGCTGAGGATGTACGGGCCGGGCTCCCCGGACAGCAGGCCGTCCAGGTCCTCGCAGATGCGGCGGCACTCTTCGGCGTCGGCAGGGTAGACCGTGAGGAACTTGCCGCTGGCGCCGCGGTCGGCGTACTTGGCGTTGCGCAGGTGCAGCAGGTACCGGCTCGGCACGAACTTGAAGGCGATGCGTCCGTCCACGCAGTACTCGTACACGCGCGCCAGGACGGACTCGGCGTTGTCGAGGGTGGCCGAGACGTGGATCTTCCAGCCCTGGGAGGGCAGTTCGAGGCCGAGCGGCCGCAAGGCGTACCAGCTGCCGTTGCGGTGGGCGCGCCATCCCGCCGGTACGGGGGCGAGCGCGGCCGGATAGCTCTCCTCGGCCCGCCGGTACGGCGCGTCGTAGAACCAGCGGTCTGCGTCGCAGAAGGCGGCGTACCCCTTGTTCACCCGTACTCCCTCGGTCGGTTGGTGGCGGGATCAACGGTGCCAGCCGGACCGGGCACGGCGACAGTCACGGCTGTCACCGATGGGGTGTGCAGAACGCACGGGTCGCCGGCCGGTGCGGGAGGCCGCTCGGCGGCCGGGCGGGGAGGCGGCTTCTGCGGCCGGGCGGGGAGGCGCCCGAAGGGGCCGTCCGGCAGGATGGGAGGATGTACGGATGGACATCCTCCGCAGAAACAACGTAACGGTGAGCGGACGCGAGGGCGCCCCCGTGATCATGCTGGCGCACGGCTTCGGCTGCGACCAGAACATGTGGCGGCTGGTCTCGCCGGCGCTGTCGGAGGAATACCGTGTGGTGCGGTTCGACTACGTGGGCTCGGGCCGCTCCGACCTGTCCGCGTGGGACGGGGAACGCTACGCGTCGCTGGAGGGCTACGCCCGCGACGTCGTGGAGATCTGCGACGAGCTCGACCTGCGGGACGTGGCGTTCGTCGGCCACTCGGTCAGCGCCATGATCGGTGTGCTCGCCGCCGCGGCCGCCCCCTCCCGGTTCTCCTCCCTCGTCATGGTCGGTCCCTCCCCCTGCTACATCGACGGCGAGGACTACCGGGGCGGGTTCAGCGCCGACGACATCGAAGAACTGCTCGGCTCCCTGGAATCGAACTACCTGGGCTGGTCCGCGGCGATGGCACCGGTCATCATGGGCAACCCCGACCGCCCCGAACTCGGCGAGGAACTCACCGCCAGCTTCTGCGCCACCGACCCGGACATCGCCCGCGTCTTCGCCCGCACCACGTTCCTCACCGACAGTCGCGACGACCTGCGCAAGGTCACCGTCCCCACGCTCGTTCTGGAGTGCTCCCAGGACGTGATCGCACCGCGCGAGGTGGGCGCCTACGTACACGCCGCCATCGCCGGCAGCCGCCTGGTCACCCTCGACGCCACCGGTCACTGCCCCCAGCTGAGCGCTCCGGAGGCCACGGCCGCCGAGATCCTGGCCTTCGTCCGGTCGTTGCGGTGATGTCCTGCACGGGGCGCAGCGCCGAGCAGCCGGGAGACAGGGCTGCGACCGACGCGGTGTTCACCTCCCTGCTGGAGGACAGTGCGGAGGACCTCTACGAGTCGGCTCCTTGCGGCTACCTCTCCACCCTCCTCGACGGCACCATCGCCAAGATCAACACCACCCTGCTGAGCTGGCTCGGCCGTTCCCGCGAGGAGGTCGTGGGCCGCATGCGCTTCGCCGACCTGCTGACGGTCGGCGGGAAGCTCTACCACGAGACCCACTTCGCGCCGTTGCTGCGCATGCAGGGCCAGGTCAGCGGCATCGCCTTCGAGATCAAGGCGGCCGGCGGCAGCAGGCTGCCGGTCCTGGTCACCTCCACCGTGAAGACCGGCGGCGACGGCCAGCCCCTGCTCATCCGCACCACCGTCTTCGACGCGAGCGAGCGGCGCTCCTACGAGAGGGAGCTGCTGCGCCGGCAGAAGGCCGCGGAGGAAGCCCGCGCCGAGGCGGAAGCGGACCGCAAACGGCTCACGGAGGCACTGGCCGTCCTCCAGCAGAGCCTGCTGCCCGCCACCCTGCCGGACGTCCCGGGCATGGAGGCCGCCTCCCATTACCACACCGCCTCCCTCGACCGGCTCGGCGGTGACTTCTACGACCTGTTCCGGATCGACGGCAGACGCTGGGCGTTCTTCCTCGGAGACGTCTGCGGCAAGGGCCCCCAGGCCGCCGCCGTGACCTCCCTGACCCGGTACACCCTGCGCGCCGCCGCCCTGCACGACCCCGATCCCGTCGCCGCGCTCACCACGCTCAACGCCGTCCTCCACGAGCGGTACACCGGCGGCGATCCCCGCTACTGCACCGCCATCTTCGGGGTACTGGAACCCGTGGGCGACACCGTCACCGTGGAGCTGGCGTCCGGCGGCCATCCGCCGGCGCTCCTGATACGCGCCGACGGAAGGGCGGAGTACCTGTCCACCCCCGGCGGGCTGCTCGTCGGGGTCCTGCCCGAAGCGTCGTTCACACCCGCCCGGACCGTGCTGGAGCCGGGTGACACGCTCCTGCTGTACACCGACGGCCTGACCGAGGCCCGGATCGGAGCGACCCGCGAGCTGTACGGGGACGAGGCGCTGCGCGACTTCGCCGCCGCGCGTCCCGCCGTCGGCCCCCACGGCCTGATCGGTGCCCTGAGGGGCCTGCTCGACAGCTTCGGCGAAGGGCTGGACGACGACACCGCCCTGCTCGCCCTCGGCCTCCCGGCCTCCCCGACACCTTCCGGAGCGACTACCTGACATGAGCCCGTTGACGATCACCGTCCGAGACGCCGACACCGGTCCCGTAGTGCGGGTCACCGGCGACCTCGACTTCGACACCGCGCCGCAACTGCGCCAGGCGGTCGACGCCCTCGCCCTCGCCCCCGGCGACCTCCTCGTCCTGGACCTGGGCGGCCTGGAGTTCTGCGACTCCAGCGGCATCAGCGCCCTGATCACCGCCCACAACCGGACGTCCGCCGCGGAAGCGGCCATGGCGCTCGCCGCCGTACCGGACAACATCACCCGCGTGCTCGGCATCGTCGGCCTCGACCAGGTCTTCGCCCGCCACGACCCGGCCCCGCCGAACGCCCCTTGACGCGCGGGCGGCGAAGGCGGACGCCCGGGCCGGCCGGCTGGTGCCGTCCCGGGAACAGTGCCGTTCCCCGGGGCCCGGTCAATCGATGACGAGGTCCGCCCGGCTGCGCCCCGGCGCGATCAGGCGGGCGTTCGCCTCGTCGGAGCGGGCCACCCAACGGCGGGCGTACGCCTCGTCCTTGCCGTGCCGCACGTGGCGGTCGACCAGCCGCCGGACCCGTGCCGTGTCGTCGGGGGCCAGGAACCACGCCTCGTCCAGCAGGGGGCGGACCTCGGCCCACATCCCCGCGCCGTGCAGCAGGTAGTTCCCCTCGGTGATCACCAGCGGTACGTCGGGCTCCACCCGGATGCTCCCGGCGACGGGCTCCTCCAGGGTGCGGTCGAAAGCCGGCGCGTACACGGCTTCGGCCGTCCGCTCGCGCAGCCGTCGCAGCAGGGCCACGTAGCCGGCCGCGTCGAAGGTGTCGGGCGCGCCCTTGCGTGCGGCGCGGCCCAGCCGCTCCAGCTCGGCCTGGGCGAGGTGGAACCCGTCCATCGGTACGACCACCGCCACCGCGGGACCCAGAGCCCGGGCCAGTCGCGCGGCGAGCGTGGACTTGCCCGCGCCGGGCGCTCCGGCGATGCCCAGGATCCGCCGCCCGCCGGCCGGTAGCCCGTCGGCCGGCAGCTCGCCGGCCGCCCGCCCGCCGGCCCCCCGCTCGCCCGCCGCCGCGAGGCGCCGGGCCCGGGTTTCCAGTTCTGCCGTGTCCATGCTGCCCGCCTCCCCGCGGCCGCTCAGGGCGCCGCTGCGGGCGGCGGGGCCGCGACGCGGCGTACGGACTCCACGACCGCCGCGCGGTGACGGGCCAGCCGCTCCGGTGACCAGCCGGCTTCCGAGTCGCCCGCCGCCGGGCCGCCCACCGCGCCGAACCACGACTGCGACAGTCCCATCACCAGGGTCAGCAGATCGGCGGGGTCCGGCGCGGGGTCGACCAGCCCGGCCCGCTGCGCCTGCTCCACCGCCGCGATCTTGCCCCGGTACGACTCTGCCTCGGTGTCGGCGACCCCGGGGCGCTCCAGCTGCTTCCACGCCACGAGCCGCATCAGGGAGGGCCGCTCCACCAGGTGGTCGAAGACTGCGCCCGCGTACCCGGGAAGGTCCTCGGCGTCGAACGGCACCGTCTCGGAGCCGGTCGCCAGCGCGCGCTGCAGAACGGCGTCGAAGAGCTCCTCCTTGTTGCCGAAGTAGACGTAGATGAGGCGCTTGTTCGCCTGCGCCGCTTCCGCGATCCGGTCGACGCGCGCGCCGGCGATCCCGTACGCCGCGAACTCGGCGAAGGCCGCGTCGAGGAGCCGTGCCCTGGTTGCGCTGGAGTCCCGTGCCATGGCGGCAGCCTAGCAAGTAACTATCCAGTTATTGACATCCTCGGCAGGTGTGCCACAGTATCGAACTATCCAGTTAGTTACTTACTCGGCGGAAGCAGCCGGAGCAGGAGAGAAACACCATGGAGATGCGCACACTGGGCGGCCAGGGCCTCACCGTCGGCGTCGAGGGCCTCGGGCTCATGGGCATGAGCGCGCACTACGGAGCCACCGACGACACCGAGTCCCTCGCCACCATCGACCGGGCCCTGGAGCTGGGCGTCACGCTGCTGGACACCGCTGAGGGATACGGCCCCTTCATCAACGAACAGCTGCTCGGCAAGGCGCTCACCGGTCGCCGGGACGCGGCCGTGGTCGCCACCAAGACCGGCATCGAATTCACCGACCAGGGTGAGTTCCGCGGCCACAACGGCACCCCGGAGTACATCCGCCGTGCCGCCGATCGCTCCCTGCGCCACCTCGGGACCGACCACATCGACCTGTACTACCTGCACCGCGTCGACCCGGCCGTGCCGATCGAGGAGAGCGTCGGCGCGATGGCGGAGCTGGTGGCCGCGGGCAAGGTGCGCCACATCGGCCTCTGCGAGGTGGCGCCCGCCACCATCGCCCGCGCCCACGCCGTCCACCCGCTGGCCGCCGTCCAGACCGAGTACAGCCTCTTCGAGCGCGGCATCGAGCACGACGGCGTCCTGGAGACCCTGCGCGAGCTCGGCATCGGCCTCGTCGCCTACTCCCCGCTGGGCCGGGGCTTCCTCTCCGGCGCCATCACCAGCCCGGACGACTTCGCGGCAGACGACTTCCGCCGCACCGACCCCCGCTTCCAGGGCGAGAACTTCGACCGCAACCTCGCCCTCGTGGCCCAGGTGCGCCGCCTGGCGGCGGAGAAGGGCGTCACCCCCTCGCAGCTCGCCCTGGCCTGGACGCTGCGCCAGGGCGCGGTGCCGATCCCGGGCACCAAGCGGCGCCGCTACCTCGAGGAGAACGTCGCGGCCACCGCCGTGACGATCACCGACGCCGACCTGGCCGCTCTCGACGCCGTCGCCCCGCACGGTGCCGTCTCGGGCGATCGCTACGCCCCGGAGCTGATGGCCGCGCTGAACGGCTGACCGGACAGGGACCTCGGGCGGGGCCCTACGCGGGCGGCCTCCGCCACGCGGGCCGGTCGCACCGCGCGGGCGCCGTCCAGGGGGAGCACCCCTCGCGCTGGGCGCCGCTCGCGCCGTCGGCCCCTCCGGTCACAGCGCGACGGCGGCCCGGCGGCGTCGGCTCTGCGCCCCTTCGCGAACCCCCGGCAACCCGCGCGCCACCAGTGGGCCGACCAGGTGAGGCCGGGCGGCGGCCGCCGCCGGCCGTCGTCACTTCCTGTGCAGGCCCCAGGTGAACTTGTCCCCGCCCTCCCAGCGGACCACCGACGGGTCGTCGAGGTCGGCGTGGGGTATGCCGACGGCCCGGAGCAGGTGGATCACGTCGACCACGTCGTGTGCCCGCCCCGCCACCTCCCCGCAGACCTGCACGATCCGGAACGGCGGGCTTCCCGCCATGACGGGTGACACGACCACGTTCGAATACGACCCGCCGGCCGCGGATTCGGTCATCGTCAGCCTCCTCGCTCTCAGCACCCTGCCCAGCTGGCTCCATGTTCACCCCATGGGTCCCACGTGCCACCCTGGCACCCGCGTACCCCCGCCGCTCAGCGGTATTCGACGGTGAGGGTCGCCCGGCGGCCGGGGCGAGGAAGACGTACGCGGGCGACGTCTGGTCCTGCCGGAACCGCAGCCTGACCTGCGTCGTCCCCGACCGGTCGATCGCCGACAGCCCGGCCGCCGCAAGGTCCGTGGACACCCCGTCGCCCCCGGCGAAGGCGGCGATCCGGGCCGCCTCCGCCGCCGTCGGCTCCGCCGCCCAGTCCCCGGGCTCCACCGCGCAACCGCCGAAGCACCCCCGCCGGACGTCGACGGCCATCACGTTTCCCGGCGGACTCGACCAGGGGGTTCCGGCGCCCCCGACGCGCGTCACCGTCACGTAGGCGCGGACGATCTCCTTCCCGGCCGGGATCCGCGAGGTGTCGAAGGACAGGACGGCGCGGTCGAACCTGCCGTCGGTGCCACGCCCCACCGCCAGCCCGTACGCCCCCTCCAGGGTGCCGACCGCCGCTCCCGAACCGTCGGCGGCCGCTTTGACGTAACCGTCCTGGGAGTCGGTGCTCGCGAGCACCACACTGCTCTGCCCGGGCGGGGTGGTCGGCACGGCGCCGCCGAGCGCCCTGACCATTGCCATGATCGTCTCGATCTGCTCCCCGCCGTGCCGGGCGTACGCCGTGTCTCCCAGGTAGCCCCACCAGTTCCAGCAGCCGTTGGGGTTGTCGAGGGTCGTGGTGGCAACGGCCTGCGGGTACAGCACCAGCAGGTCGTTGGTGTCCGCATACTCGTCCAGGTACGCCGTATCGATGAACCGGCTTCCGAAGCCCTGGTACGAGTAGCCCTGCTTGCAGCCGTGCAGGGCGACCACCAGCCGGCATTTCGCGCCGCCGGCACAGCTCGTCGGCACGTACAGGAAGCCCGCCTCGTCCATCGACACCCGCCGGGCCGACCCGCCCGGGGCGTACGGGTTCTGGTCGAACCGGACCAGGGAGCCGCGGGGCGCGTCACCCGGCGCGGCGACGGAACCCAGCAGATGGCCCAGCAGGTCGTGCTCGGCATCGAGACCGCAGTTGTTGACCCATGGGTTCTGCGTGACGGCGCACGGGTTCGGGCCGAGCGGGCTGATCCAGGCGTGACCGGCCGCCGTGCTCCTGTCGTAGCGCACCCGGGCGCCGAAACGGCCGTAGAAGTCCGCCAGGGCGTCCGCGACCGGCCGCTTCACCGTCGCGTCGCCCGAGCCGCTGAACACGTAGACGGGATCGCCCGCCAGCTGGGACACGGGGTCCGTCAGACCACGGGCCGACCAGTCACGGGTGGTCCGCTCCAGCGCGTCGAGCCGCAGGTCCTGCGCGGTGTCCATACAGGCTCCCAGCGCCCTGTTGAGATCGCCTTGCGCGCAGCCGTACGGACCCGAGGCGAACACCGCGGAGCCGCTGAACGTACCGGAGTACGCGACGTGCAGCTGGGTGGCCATGTAGCCGCCCGAGGAGACGCCCGCGCTGTACACCGCCCCCACGTCGTACCGGGACAGGCCACCGGGCACCGGGACGGGCGGCGCCGCCTGCGCGGGGGCGGCCAGGGACGGCACCAGCGCGGCGGCGATGAGGAGCAGGACAGCCACGGCCTCGCGCAACCGGGCGTGGAACGAAGGACGCATGAACCCTCCAGGGCGGCTCGCTCGCATGGTTTCCCGGAGGTTAGGTGCGCGGCGCAGCTGCGGACATGTGCGCGGCAGCCACAAAGAGCGGCCCGCAGATGGAGGCGGCGGCCGGGCACCCGCAAACTTTTTTCGGAATATCCCGTCGGGGACGTCGAAATCCAGGAGCCTGCTCCTACCTCACCGTGAGAGCGGCCCTCCGACGCGGCGAGGGCCGGCGCACAGGACGAAAGAGGCACGGGACCATGAAGTACATGCTGCTCATGCAGTTCAGCGAGAAGACCGTCGACTTCCCGGGGATCGGCCGGTGGACTCCCGAGGAGCTCCAAGCCCACATCCGCTTCATGAAGGACACCAACCGGGAGCTGGCCGAGGCGGGTGAGCTCGTCGACGCCCAGGGCCTGGCGATGCCCGAGACCGCGCGGATCGTACGGTCGCACGAGGGCGGCGCACCCGTGATCACCGAGGGGCCGTTCCCGGAGACCAAGGAGTTCCTGGCCGGCTGGTGGATCGTGGACTGTGACGGCGACGAGCGTGCCGTCGAGATCGCCGCCCAGGTCTCCGCCGCGCCCGGACCGGGCGGGCGGCCCCTGAACATGCCGATCGAGGTGCGCCAGGTGATGTCGGCGCCGCCGACCGAGCTGTGACCGAGGGCGACCGCACCGTCGAGGACCTGCTGCGCGAACTCGCGCCGCAGGTCGTCGGCGTGCTCACCCGCCGCTACGGCGACTTCGCCACCGCCGAGGACGCGGTGCAGGAGGCTCTGCTGGACGCCGCCCGGCAATGGCCCGGGGAGGGGTTGCCGCGCAATCCGCGGGGCTGGCTGATCCAGGTCGCCGTCCGCCGGATGACCGAGTACGTGCGCAGCGAGGAGGCGCGCCGTCGCCGCGAGGACCTGGTGGCCGCCCGGACGCCGGCCGACCGGCAGGCCGCGCCGCCCGCGGACGCGGAGGACGGGGCGGCCCGCGACGACACCCTCACCCTGCTGTTCCTGTGCTGCCACCCGGCGCTCTCTCCCGCCTCGGCGATCGCGCTCACCCTCCGTTCGGTGGGCGGGCTCACGACGGGGGAGATCGCCCGTGCCTTCATGGTGCCGGAGGCGACCATGGGCCAGCGGATCAGCCGGGCCAAGCAGCGGATCAAGGCCTCCGGGGTGCCGTTCCGGATGCCCGGCGCGGACCAGTGGCCGGCCCGGCTGGACGCGGTGCTGCACGTGCTGTACCTGATCTTCAACGAGGGCTACACCAGCAGCGCCGGGCCCGACCTGCAACGCGCCCCGCTCGCCCGGGAGGCCATCCGCCTGACCCGGGCGGTCCACGCCCTGCTCCCCGACGACGGCGAGGTCACCGGGCTGCTCGCGCTGATGCTCCTCACCGACGCCCGCGGGCCGGCCCGTACGGGGCCCGGAGGCGAACTCGTCCCGCTCGCCGAACAGGACCGCGGCCGCTGGGACGCCGCCGCGATCA
The DNA here is from genome assembly GCF_036346105.1 of Streptomyces sp. NBC_00539. GTDB lineage: Bacteria > Actinomycetota > Actinomycetes > Streptomycetales > Streptomycetaceae > Streptomyces. The sequence goes on along the minus strand of NZ_CP107811.1, from coordinate 528,816 downwards.
CCGAGGGCGTCGCGCTGATCACCGCGGCCCTGCCGCGCGGCCCGGTCGGCCCCTACCAGGTGCAGGCGGCCATCGCGGCCGTCCACGACGAAGCCCCCAGCGCACAGGAGACGGACTGGCCGCAGATCCTCGCCCTGTACGGGGTCCTGGAGCGAATGTCCGACAACCCGCTGATCACCTTGAACCGGTCCGTCGCGACCGCGATGGTCGACGGTCCGCGCGCGGGGCTCGCCCTGCTCGCCGCCGCACCCGCCCTGCGGGAGCACCACCGCCTGTACGCGGTACGCGGCCACCTCCACGAGCTGGCCGGGGACCGCGAGGAAGCCGTCGCCGACTACCGGGCCGCCGCGAGGCGGACGGCGAGCCTCCCGGAACGCGACTACCTCAACCTCCGGGCGGCCCGCCTCGCGAGCACTGCGGACGGCGCCCGGCCGCCCGGCGGCGGTCTCACGGGGTCACCAGACGCTGGGCCGGATGGGACGCGGCCATCCGGACCAGATCCGCGGTGAGGAAGTCGAGCCAGGCCACCGCCGTGTAGTAGCGCGGAGGGGCGTCGAGTGAGGAATCCGAGGTCCGGGGCCCGGCGCCCGCGGGGGAACGCCCCGCAGGACCGGCCGAGCTCCGGGGCACGTCATAGCGCTCGGCGGCGGTCCGCAGCCCCTCCGCCACCCACGCCCCGTACTCCCCGACCCGCCGCTCCGCGACCGGCGCCGGCGGCCCCCCGCCCGCCGCACGGACCCGCCGGGAGCCCCACAGGACGTGGTGCCCGGCCATCAGGGCGCTCTGCCAGTCGGCGCCCGGGCCCGCCGGGCGCTGGGCCTCGCCCTGGTACTGCGCGTACGCGGACTCCGTGAGCACCAGCGCCCGCCGGACCTCGGACTCCTCGGGCTCCCCGGCCTCCCCGGCCCCGGCGGGCCCGGGGCCCCCGCTACCGCGGGTGGTGGCCGCGACCTCGGCGGCGGCGGCCCGCAGCAACCGGGCAACGGCCCTGCCCAGCTCGTCATGGGCACCGCGCGGCCACGCCAGCAGACCGCAGGCCAGTCCGATGACGCTCCCGATCAGCACGTCCAGGAACCGGTACTCGGCCAGCCGCCAGTCGGAGGGCGCCAACTGGGCGAACGCCATCGCGACCACGTTCGTGAACATCGCCTGCCCCCACCCGACACCGTGCAGCGGGCCGGTGGCGAAGGCGACGAGCATCAGCGGCGGCAGGATGAACGCGTACGCGGTGCTCGCCGTGCCGGCCAGGGTCAGGACGCCGCCGGCCGCCAGCGCGCCGACGCAGGTGCCGACCAGGGCGCTGCGCACGGTGTGGCGGGTCTGCACGGCAGTGGTGCGGGTCAGGCTGAGCACCGCCAGCATCGCCCAGAAGCCGTGCGGCAGGGTGTCCAGCCCCGCGATCGTCCGGGCCACCGCGAGCGCGAGGGCGATCCGTACGGCGTTCTGGAAGTGCACGGACCTCGGGCCGGCATGGGCTGCCAGCCGGTGCCACCACAGCCGCGGCGCGGACATCCGGGCGTACCAGAAACGCCCGGAACCGCGCCCCTCGGTGGCCGCCCTGCGGCCCCGGACGCAGATGTCCGCCGCCTCGCCCAGCACCAGCGCGGCGTCGGCCACCTCCAGCACGCTCGCCTGCCGGCGCCGGTCGGCGGGTTTCGGGGGGAGGGCGGCCGCGAGCTCGGCGCGCGCCCGCCACAGGACCAGTACGGCCTCGGCGTCCTGTTCCCGGGGGCGGGCGGAGCCGGCGGGCGGGAGGTCCGCCAGGAGCGCGGCGACCTCCCGTCCCGCCCCCTCCACCGCCCGCATCAGGACCAGGCTCTCCGGCAGCGGCGGGACGCCCTCCGCCGCGGCGGGCAGGGCGTGCAGCCGGGCGAGGAGCGTGCGCGCCGCGAGGCCGGTGTGGGCCAGGGCCCGCTCCCGGAGCCCGGGGCCGGCGGGCCGCTCCGCTTCCGGGGACTTGGAGGGCCGCAGTGCCTCGCCGGCGGCCACCGCTTCCCCCGCGGCCGCCCGGGGCAGGGCGTAGGGCGGCGCCGCGAGCGCGGCGGCACACCGGGCCGCGACCCCGGCCGCCTCGGCCGCCCGGTCGCGGTAGGAGCGCACGGGCGGATCGGGCAGCACCCAGGCTTCGGCGAGGATCAGCAGGAGGATCCCGACGACGGCGCCGGCGAGGCGCTCGCCCAGGTCACCGGGGGAGTACGGGGGGAAGCAGGGCAGGATGAGCAGCAACTGCAATCCGGGCGCGGCCCCGGCCTGACGGGGACCGGCGGCCGAGGAGAAGGCCAGGCAGAAGCCGATGACGAGCATGCCGGCCACCGCGACCCAGGTCCGTACGGCCAGCAGGGTACCGAGGGTGACCAGCACGCAGGCCAAGGGCAGCACCCGTACCAGCTGCGCCGCCCGCTGGCGGCCCGTCCCGGGGATCCGGGACAGCACGGCCAGCGAGACGGCGGCGAACAGGGCGTACGTGGCCGGGACCGTGCGGTGCAGGACATAAAGGAAGGTGTAGAAGCCGACGCACGCGGCGAGGGTGACGCGCACGGCCCGGCGGGCCGCGGCCGGCGCGGCGCCGGTGCCGGTGCGCAACTGCGTCAGCGCCCGGGACGCTCCGCGCTCCGCGCCGGCACCTGCCGTATCCGTTCCGGTGTCCGGATCCGTAGGGATGCCCATCTGGTCTCCGCCCGCCGTTCGCGGTCCCCGTTTCAGGGTGCCATCCCCGGGCGCGGACGCCAGCGGGCGCGCCCTCGGGGGTCAGCCCAGGAGGTTGCCGTAGTATCCGCCGATCCGGCTGTAGTAGGCGGGGTCCTCGACGTGCTGGTCCCCGGCGAATTCGGGGGCCGCCTTGATCTGGTCCTTCGTCCGGTCCACGTGGATCGTCCTGTCCTGCGCGTCGACGCGGGTGACCGTGCCCGCGGGGAGCAGGACCTCCCGGCCGAAGATCCACGGTCCGGTGTCCACGACGATGTACGACGAGTCGACCTCGTCGGAATGCTTGCTGACCTTGCCGATCCCGCCGTCCGCCGCCTCGACCTTGTAACCCGTCAGGTCCAGGGCATCCACCCGGCCCGATCCCTCGCGGTAACCCCACACGTTGATGCTCACGGGCAGTTCCTCTCTTCCGGTACCGGGCGGCCGTCGCCCCCTGCGCGGCTCCGGGACGGGGCGCCCCTGCCGCGACCGCCCGCCTTCCCCCAGCGGCGGCCCTCACACGTGTCCGCGATCCCCCGGCACCGCGGGCACCCGTTCGGGGAGGAAGCGGCCGTGATGCCGCCGGTCCCCGCCGGCCCCGGCCGTGGTGCATCCGCTGCCGGGTCGGCCCCGGGTGGTGCTGCGGTTCACGACGCCGGGGGGTGCCGCAGGAGGTACAGGCCCGTGGCGGTGGTCACGAGGATCGCGCACGCGCTGAACGTCAGCCCGGCGCCGACCAGGCCCAGCCACAGGGTCAGGGCGCCGACGCCCACCACGGGCAGCGAGATCCCCGTGTAGGCCACCACGAAGAACGAGGAGGTCGTCGCGCCCCGGTGCGCGGCCGGCGCCGCGTCGCCCACCGCGCTGAGCCCGGCGCGGAAGGCCACGCCCTGCCCCAGACCACCGCCCAGGGCGCCGGCCACCAGCAGGGCCAGGGACTCGGCCCAGAGCGAGGCGGCGACCAGCAGCAGACCGGCCACCAGGATGAGACAGCCCAGCGGCAGCGCCCGCGCCACCGCGATGTGGCCCGCCAGCCACTGGCCCAGCGTCGAGCCGAGGAACACCGAGAAGATCACGAGCCCCACCACCGCGTGGTTGTGCACGCCCAGCGTCTCGGCCAGGAAGCTCGGCGCCAACGAGGTGAACAGGCCCAGCAGCGCGAACCCGGCGAACGCGGCCAGCGCGCACGGGACGAACACGCCGCGGGCGGACGCCGGGACCGACAGGCCCTGGGGCCGCAGCGGCGCCCACCGACGGGCGTCGTCCACCGTCTCGGGCAGCGCGAGCACCACGGCACACGCCACCGCGAGCAGGACCAGGTGGGTGACGAAGGGCAGGGTGAGCGGCGCGGGGGCGTACTCGGCCAGTACTCCCGCGAGCAGCAGGCCACAGCCCAGCCCGCCCATGTTGGCGGCGGTCGCGACGAGACCGGCCCGCGCCTTGTGCTCCGGCGGAGCCAGCTCCAGCACCGCGACCGTACCCACCCCGCTGAGCAGCCCGGCCGAGAACCCGGACAGCACCCGGCCGGCGAACAGCAGTGGCAGGCCCCCCTCCAGCAGGAAGCAGAGCGCGCTCAGGGCCCCCAGGCCGAGCGCGTAGAGCAGGACCGGGCGGCGCCCCGCGACGTCGGAGTAGCCCCCCGCCACCAGGAGGGTGAAGATCACGCCGACCGCGTAGGCGGCGAAGACCAGCGTCACCGTCAGGTCCGAGAACCCCAGCTCCTGCCGGTACAGCCCGTACAGCGGGGTGGGCAGCGTCGTGCCGGCCATACCGATGGCGAACACCGCCCCGGCGCCCGCGTATCCGAGCCGGCTCGGGCGGCGGGTACGGGAGGGGGCGCTGGTGCGTGTCATGGACAACACCCTAGGCGCGGGGGCGCCCGCCGCCTCCCGGAGCCGCTACCGCTGACCTCGGGTGCCGGCGGGTTCGGGGAGCGCGCCGCGCAGCTCGTGGAGCAGGCGGCTGGCGTCGGTGAGGAGCGCGCCGCACAGCGTCCGTACCGGGGCGGGTACACCGGTGTCCTGCTGGGCCGCGTACTCCAGGTCCTCGTGGAGGGTCAGCCCCTCGTCGACGAGGGCGTCGAGTTCCCGCCGGTCGGTCCGGGCGGGCCGGCCGACCTCCTCCATGGCCGCGGCGACGGTGTCCAGGAGGGCGCCGTAGCCGGACAGGAACCGGGGCGGCACACGGGCGTAGTGGCCGCTGTCGACGGAGGAGGACAGGCTCCGCAGCAGCGAGTGCAGGTGCGCGGCGCTGCGGCCGGCCGCAGCGCCGGCCTCCTGGGCGCGCGGCAGGACCTCCCCGTCCCGGCCGTCGGCCCGGCGGGGATTGAGGCGGCTGTTCTCGGCTTCGGCGTCGACCGACGCCTGGACGTGCGGCGCGTCCGCCGCCACCCGGTCGCAGGCGCGCCGCCACCGCCCGACCTGCTCCCCGGTCGGGCCGTCGCCCTCCCCGGCGGCCGCCGCCAGCTCGGTGACCACGTGCCGCAGCCTCCCGTACAGGTCGGCCACCGCCTGCTGGCGGTGGCGTACGTGCCGGGCCGGCGCGAGCAGCAGGTGCGCCGACAGTCCGCAGAGCGCGCCGAGCGCGACCGAACCGGCGAGGTGGCCGATGTAGTCGATGCGGCCGTGGCCGGAGGTGAAGGCGAAGAAGCCGACGACGGCGACCTGGAGCCCCTGGGAGCCGAGATGCCGTACGCGCCCGATCATGAGCGCGAGGAGGGCGAGCAGGCCGAAGGACCAGGCGTGGATGCCCAGTTGGGTCGCGAGCCCGGCGGCCAGGGCCGCGCCGAGCACCATCGCCCCGAGGTAGCGGACGCATTCGCGCACCGAACGGTAGAGCGTGGCCTGGAGGGCGAGGATCGCGGTGAACGGCGCGAACGTCGTGACCGTCGGCGGCAGGAGGCGGTGTGCCAGCGCCCAGGCGGCCATCGCCGCCACCACCGTCTTCGCCTGCCGGATCAAGTCGTCACGTTCGGCGCCCGGCGATCCGACGCCTCTGCGCACGTACGCGGCGGCCTCGCGTGCCGCCGCGTACATCCGGCGTGCCGGACCATGGGTCACGGCCATACGGGCATCACCTCCACAGCTTCCTCGGGGCGGGACCGGCCGCTTGTGCCCGCAATGCCCCGCCGCATGCGAACGGGCACCGGGCGCCGCCAAGCGCCTTGTACCGCCGGGGACTTGAGACGTACCTGGTCACATCCGGCGGAGGTGGAGGGCAGTCCACGGGGTACACGGAAGGCATGGAGACCTCTTCGCGTACCTCCGAGCAGCCGGTCACCCCGCAGCGCCGGGGCAGGATGCCGTGGTGGGCACTGGTGGCCGGGGGACTGGCCCTGCTCGTGGCGTTGTTCGTGGTCGCGGGTCGTTTCAGCCTGCTCCCGGGCCTCGGCGGGCTGTTCGGCGAGGACACCCGGGACCGCTCCGGTCCCGCACTGCTCAAGTCGATCCAGGACATGCACCGCTACGAGGGCGCGGTCGGCAACTTCCAGGTGGTGGTCGACCTGGAGAAGGACGCGGCCTTCCTGCCGGACGCGATCCGCGGGACCCGCACGCTGTACGTCGGCGCGGGCGCGGTCAGCGGATACGTCGAACTGGGCGGCCTCGGAGAGAAGAGCGTCACGGTGAACGACGACCGGACCGAAGCCTCGATCCGGCTTCCGCACGCGACCCTCGGCCCGGCCGCCCTCGACCCCGACCGCTCCTACGCCGTGTCGAAGCAGCGCGGCCTGCTGGACCGGCTCGGCGACTTCTTCTCCGACAACCCGGCCGGTGAACAGGCCGTACAGCGCCTGGCCGTCCAGCACATCACCGAGGCGGCCCGCGACAGCGGCCTCGCCGCCCGCGCGGAGCAGAACACCACGGCGATGCTGGAGGGCCTGCTGCGCTCGCTCGGCTTCCGCAAGGTGAGCGTCAGCTACGGGTGACCCGCGGTCTCGGGCGGCGCCGTCCGGAGTGGGACCGGGCCCGCCTGGGCAGGGGGGCGGTGACGCACACGGGCGAAAGGACGGGTCATGGCGGGAGCGCTGGTCGCAGGAGGATGGGGACTGTTCGCCGGAGCCGCACTGCTGGTGGGCGCGGCGGTGGGATCACTGTTCCGGGTCCCCGCCCAGTGGATCGCGCTGATCATGGCCTTCGGCAGCGGGGTACTGATTTCCGCCGTGTCCTTCGACTTGATGGCCGAGGCGTACGAACAGGGCGGCGTCGTGCCCACGGCCTGCGGGGCCGTGGCGGGTGCGGCCGCATACTCCCTGGCCAACGTGCTGCTCGCCCGGCACGGAGCCCGGCACCGCAAACGGTCGGGCGGCCGCCAGCCGTCGGAGGAGGAACAGCCGGGCTCGGGCAATGCGATCGCCCTGGGCGCGCTGCTCGACGGCATCCCGGAGTCGGTGGTGATCGGCACCAGCCTGCTCGGCGGAGGCAGCGTGGGGCTGGCCACGGTCGCGGCCGTCTTCATCAGCAACGTCCCCGAAGGCATGGCCAGCGCGGCCGGCATGAAGCGGGCGGGACGCAGCCGGACCTACGTCTTCACGCTGTGGGCGGTCATCACGGTGATCTCCGGCCTCGCGGCACTGGCCGGATACACGCTCCTCGGCGGTGCGTCCCCGAGCGTCTTGGCGGCGATCACCGCGGTGGCCGCAGGGGCCATCCTCGCCATGATCGCGGACACCATGATCCCTGAGGCGTTCGAGCAGGCGCACCTCCTCACCGGGCTCACCACGGTGCTGGGGTTCCTGATCGCCTTCGTCGTGTCCCACGCCTGACGGCCGTCCGAGGGCCGCGCGCGGCCGAACGGCCCGACCGGGCTCCGGTGCGGACGAGGGCGTGGCCCGGAGCGGACTCCGGGCCACGCACGTGCTCGGACCGTCAGCGCCAGTCGATGCCCGCCCACTCGCAGCCGCCCGCGAAGCCCGGGTTGCCGTGGTTGACGCCGCCCGCCAGGTAGCAGGCGCCGTGGTGCGCCGAACCGCCGTTGTGGTCGTCGTCTCCGTGGGCGAGCGCTGTGGCGGCGCCCCCGAGGACCATGGTGGCGGCGAGGGCGACGGTGGTGACTGCGGCGCGAATGCGCATGGCTACTCCTTGAGTAGGGAGGGGTTGGTGTGCTCATCAGAAATCACCCCTGCCGCTGCCCCGGAAACACGCCCTGCGTCGGATGGGCGAGCGGGCCACGGGGGTGGGCGCCGATCCGGTTGCGCGAGCCCGAACTGCCGTGCGCGGACCCGGCTGCCGAAGTCCCGGGCCACGGGTGTCCGTGGCCGCACGGGGCCCCGTGACCGCCGCAGCGGGAAGGGCGACATGCCGCCGTTCGGCCCAATGTCACCGACGGGCGAGCCGCTCCACCTGTTGGAGGGAGCGCCCGGCGGTTGGACGCCCGCGCGCTGGGTAGCCGCCGCATGCCGGGCTCGGGCCGAGCCGGGCGCGACGACCTGAGGAGCTGCGAATGGCGGAGCTGGACCTGGATCCGTTCACCGACGTGATCGACGGCCCCATGTACGTGGTCACGACCGCGGCGGACGAAGAGCAGGCGGGCTGCCTCGTCGGCTTCGCCTCGCAGTGCTCGATCGACCCCGCGCGCTACATGGTGTGGCTGTCCAAGGCCAACCACACCTTCGGTGTCGCCCGCCGGGCCACCCACCTCACCGTGCACGTCCTGCGGCGCGAGCAGCGCGAGCTGGCCAGGTGGTTCGGCAGTGAGACCGGCGACCGCGTGGACAAATTCGAGCGGGTCTCCTGGCGCCCGAGCGAGGCCGGCACCCCGGTGCTCGCGGAAGCCTGCGCGTGGTTCGTCGGGCGGATCGAGGAGCGCGTCCCGGGCGGTGACCACGTCGGTTTCCTCCTGGCCCCGACCGAGCAGTCCCCGCCGGTCCAGGGAGCGCCCGCGCTGCTGCGGTTCAGCGACGTGAAGGACTTCGAGCCGGGCCATCCGGCCTGATCGCAGGTTCCTCTCAGCGGCGGTCCTGCGGCGGACCGAGTACGGCCGTGCAGTCCTGCCACGCCTGCGGGCCGAGCAGCGGACGGAGCCGGGTGAAGAAGGCCAGGAGGTCGGCGCCCGACCTCTCGCGGAAGCCCGCGTCGACACGGGCGATGTCCAGCTCGTTGGCGGCCGAGAGCTCCGCGAAGTCCCGGCGCAGGCGGAGCGTGGGGACGAAGGTGCGGCCGGTGAACCGGTCCCGGAACGCCGCGTCGGCGTCGGCGAGCGCCGGGTAGGAGAAGCCGCGGTCACAGCTCGCGTAGAGGTACACGACGGACTCGGCCTCGGCGCCGATCAGTGCCGTGAGCCGGGAGCGCTCCGCGAGGGGCAGCGCAGCGGTGGCGAACCCGTCCGTGCCGTAGAACGCGTGGCACAGCCCGGCGAGTTGCAGCGCGGGCCGGGCCCGCCAGTGTTCCAGCTGCTGCTGGACCCGTTGCAGGTGCGCGCCGAGGGTGCCGCCGGGATGAGGGGCGGCCGAGACCCCGAGGTCGTCCAGGAGGCGCAGGACGGCGCAGACGAGGGCGGCGGGAAGCGGCATCTGCACCACACCTCAGGTCATCGGGTGTCGTCGGACGGCCAGGGATCGCCCTGGACGCGTGCGCGAAGGTGCTCGTCGTGCCACCCGTCGGCGTGGAGCAGGGCGCTGCGCATCACGCCCTCCAACGGGAAACCCGCCCTCGTCGCGACCCTGCACGACGCCGGGTTGGCAACGGAATGCGTGATCCGCAGGCGGTGCAGGCCCAGTTCGTCCACGGCCCAGCGGCTGATCCGGACCGTCGCGTCGACCATGACCCCGTGTCCCCGCCCGTCCGGCAGCAGCCAGTACAGGAACTCGGCGCCGCCGGCCCGCAGATCCATGTCGGCCAGCCCGATCAGCCCCACGGGCCGGCCCTCCTCGGAGCGGCAGACCGCCCAGATCGCGGCTTCTTCGGCCTGCCAGCCCTGTCGCCAGCGCGCGATCTTCCCGACCGCCGCGTCCGGCGTGAGGTCCACGGGCCGGTTCCACTGCCGGACCTCGGGGTCGCGGCAGGAGGCCACGAGGACGTCGGCGTCGGCGGGCCGCCACGGACGCAACACGAAGCCACTCGCGAGGCGGAAGGAGGGCTGCCCGCCGCCACTCATCCGGCCGGCCGGAACCACGGGGGCTATCGGAGCGATCATCAGAGCATCATGCCGAAGTGCGGCGACGGCCACCACCCCGCCGCGCGGCCAGGCAGAAGCCCCGGCCTCCTCGCGGAGGCCGGGGCGGTTCGCCGCGCGTGCCGACTGCGCGCCGGGCCGGTGGGCGCAGCAGTTGGCTGGCCGGGCCGGTCGTGGTGTTCGTGCGGACGCCCACGGCCGGCCCGCTCGCCGGTGCCAGGGGCAGGTCAGCTGTTGGCGGACAGGTTCCCGGACAGGACGGGGATGTTGTCCAGGATGTGCGACAGCGACTCGTCGCCCTTGGCCTGGGTGGAGTTCTCGGTGCACTGCTGGTTCTGCGGGTTGGACAGGACGTTGATGTCCTGGACACCGATGTTGGCGATGACCGCCACCAGGGACTGGGCGTTGACCTTGGCCGGCAGGCCGATGCAGGGCTTGTTCAGCGTGCCCTGGACCAGGCTCAGCTGCGGGCTCATGGCGCCCTCGGTCTTCTGGTTGCCGTAGATCTGCGCGGCGCCGTTGCCGTTGACGGTGTTGACCCCGTTGTCGTTGCCGATGGCCATGGCCGGGGCGGCGACGGCAGCGCCCGCGCCGATCGCGGCGGCGGTGGCTGCTGCGGTGATCATCATGTTCTTCAGCATTCTCGCGCGTTCCTTAGCTTGAGCGGAAAAGTGCCCCCTGGCGGGGAAGTCGCCCTGCCTAACGCGGGAGTGCCCGCCGATGTGGCGGCATGTCACCCGATCGCGCGTGCACCGGCTCCGCAAAAGGAGTTCGGCCCGGCACGGGCACCGGCTTAGGGTGATGTGATGGTTGAGGTTCGGGAGATGCGGGAAGCCGACGTCGACGCCGTCTCGGCGGTCCGCGTGAGGGGCTGGCAGTCCGCGTACGCCGGGATCGTCCCCCAGGGGTACCTGGACGCGATGACGGTCGAGGGCGATGCGCGACGGCGCCGGGCGTGGTTCGCCGATCCGCTGCGGAAGTCGACGGAACTCGTCGCCCTCGACGCCGACGGCGCGCTCGTGGGCTGGATCAGCTCCGGTCCGTACCGGGGGTCCGCCGAGGCCCGGACCGGGGAGGTCTACGCCCTCTACGTCCGGCCCGACCGCATCGGCAGGGGAGTCGGCCGCGCCCTGCTCGGTGTGGTCCACGCGCGTATGGCGGCGCAGCGGTTCGAGGCCCTGGCCCTGTGGGTCCTCGATGACAACCGTCAGGCCAGGGGTTTCTACGAACGTGCCGGCTACCGGCCCGACGGCGCGACCCAGGAGGACGACTACGGCGACGTCGCGCTCACCGAGCTCCGCTACCGACGTCCGCTGGACCGGTGACCTTCCGAGGACGTCCGGCGTCGTCCGAGGTGGCACACGGCGTGGTAATCGGCCCTGTTCTGTGCCGTCCACCCCCGTGCGGCGGCGTGCACCACGGGTTGTACTGTGCGCCGGGTGGCTTTCCGATCTTCCTTCTCCGTACTGCGGCACAAGCCGTTCCGTTTATTCGTCCTGGCGCGGATCATCTCGGTGAGCGGCTCGGCCATGGCGCCCGTCGCATTGGCTTTCGCGGTGCTCGGGTTCGACGGCCGGCCGGCTTCGCTCGCGATCGTGCTGGCCGGCAATACCGTTCCACAGCTGATCATGCTGCTCCTGGGAGGCGTGATCGCCGACCGGTTGTCGAAGCGGCGCGTCATCGTGTTCGGAAACCTCCTGCCGGCCCTCACGCAGGCGGGAATTGCCCTGCTCGTGGCTTCGGGAACGGCCGATGTGACACGGGTCGCCGTGTTCGCCGCCCTCGCCGGCGGCGCCTCGGCGCTCACGCAGCCCGCGATGAACAGTCTTCTCCCCGACCTCGTCGGAGCGGGTGAGGTCCAGGAAGCGAACGCCCTCATGCGGCTTCCGGTCAATGCGGTGAAAATCGTCGCGCCGGCGCTCGGCGGCCTGCTCGTCGCCCTGGTGGGACCGGAATGGACATTGGCCTGGGACGCCGCCAGTTTCGCCATCGCGGCGGCTCTGGTGAGCCGCCTCGCCATTTCCGCACCGGAAAAGCGGCAAACCTCGGTTCTACGGGATTTCAGGCAAGGATGGAGCGAATTCTCGGGCCGGCCCTGGCTCTGGTCGTACGTCCTCTCCGGAACCGTCGTCGTCGCACTGTGGCTCGGCGGCTACCAGCTCCTGGGGCCCGTGGTGACCCATGACCGGGATCTGGGCGCGGCCACGTGGGGGACCGTCCAGGGAGCCTTCGCCGTCGGCCTGTTCGGCGGAGGGTTCATATCCCTCAAGTGGAAACCCTCCCGGATCATGGTCGCGTGCGTCTGCGCGAACCTGCCGCTGGCACTCCCGCTGCTCGCCCTCGCCGCCGATGCCCCGCTCGTCGTCCTCGCGGCCGGCGTGGCGCTGGCCGGCGCCGCCCTCGACGTCGCCGTCGTCTGCTGGCACACCGCCCTGCAGGAGCAGTTGCCCCCGCAGGTGCTGGGCCGGGTGAGTGCGCTCAGCTCGACCGGTGAACTCATGGCCGTACCGCTCGGCTACCTCGCCGTGGGCGCCACGGCCACCTCCCTCGGGCCGACGTCCGTCCTCCTCGCCAGCGCCGCCGTGATGACGCTGGCCACCGTCGTCCTCCTCCTCGCCCCGAGCATATGGGCGGTACGGCGGCGGGCCCCGCAGGTGCCCGACCCCGTGGCGGCGTGACGGCTCAGCAGGGGTTCGTCGCGAACAGCTCCAGGTGGCCGCACTTGCGGCAACGCCAGGCGTCGATCTGGCGGCGAGGGCGGCCCATCAGCTTCGCCCCGCCGAACAGCCCCCGTTCCAGTGGCCCCGCGATCCACCGGGTGTACCCGGGAGCGGACTGCCCGGCGTCCTCGGCGAACCCCGGTTCGAGGTCGTCGGCACCGCAGAAAGTGCACCGCATCTGAGTCATCAGGCGAGTGTACGGACAGCGTTGCCGGCCCCGGCCGCCGGGCGGACCGCCCGCCGCGGGGCCTTTCTTAGCGGGACGTTAGATCTGCGCGCCGTCGCTTGTCCCCGTGCACCGGCCGACGCATGCTCTGGTCACTTCCCCACCGTCGGGGTCGTTCTCCTTCGCCTTCTCCCCTCGGGGACTTCCGTCTGGAGCCGCCATGTCTTCGTCCGCCGTCCTGCCCCCGGCGCCGCCCGGGGACGTCCGCAAGAAGCGCCGCCTCGCTCTCGTCGGCGGGTCCCTCGGCAACCTCGTGGAGTGGTACGACTGGTTCGTCTACGCCAGCTTCGCCATCTACTTCGCCGACTCGTTCTTCCCCGGCGACAACCCGACCACCCAGCTGATGAACACGGCGGGGATCTTCGCGGTCGGCTTCCTGATGCGCCCCGTCGGCGGCTGGATCCTCGGCCGTGCCGCCGACCGGCACGGTCGCAAGAGCGCGCTCACCCTCACCGTCGCCATGATGTCCGGGGCCGCCCTGCTCATCGCCGTCGCCCCGACGTACGGGCAGGCCGGCTACGCGGGCGCCCTCGTCCTGCTCCTCGCCCGCCTGTTGCAGGGGATGAGCATCGGCGGGGAGTACGCGGCCAGCGCCACGTACCTCACCGAGGCGTCGGCGCGCGACCGGCGGGGCCTCGGCTCCTCCTTCCAGTACGTGTCGATGACCTGCGGCCAGCTCCTGGGCCTCGGCATCCTCATCACCCTCCAGCACACGCTCACCACCGCCCAGCTCCACGACTGGGGCTGGCGCGTCCCGTTCGTCTTCGGAGCCCTGTTCGCGGTGGTCGTCTTCTGGCTGCGCCGGAGGCTCCAGGAAACCGACGCCTTCCGGGAGGAGTCGGCGGGCGCGGACGGACACGACGACAGCGCACGCGGCACGCTCAAGGCCCTGTGGCAGTACAAACGGCAGGCCGGCCTGGTCATGGCGCTCACGCTCGGCGGAACCGTGGCCTACTACACGTACACCACCTACCTGACCAAGTACCTGGTCGGCAGCGCCGGCATGGAGAAGACGACCGCCACCCTGGTCAGCTTCACCGCCCTGGCCCTCTTCGCCGTGCTCCAGCCCTTCGCCGGGATGCTGTCCGACCGGATCGGCCGCCGCCCGCTGCTGATCACGTTCGCCGTGGGCTGCACCGTCGGCACGTACCCGATCATGACCGCCCTCGGGTCCGCGTCCTCGTACTGGTCCGCGCTCGGGCTGTCCCTGCTGGCCCTGGTCATCGTCACCGGCTACACCTCCATCAACGCGGCCGTGAAGGCGGAGCTGTTCCCGACCCGGGTGCGCGCCCTGGGCGTGGCACTGCCCTACGCGATCGCCAACGCCCTCTTCGGCGGCACGGCCGAGTACGTGGCGCTGTGGTTCAAGGACAGTGGCCACGAGAAGATGTTCTTCTGGTACGTCTCCGGCTGTGCGCTCGTCTCCCTCGTCACCTACGTCCTGATGCCCGACACCCGCAACGCCGCGCTCAGCCGCGCGGAGGTGGAGGCCGACGGCCGGGTGCGGCAGCTCACGTAAGCTGCTGCACCGGTTCAACCGGTCGGGCGCGGGCTCGACCCCCGGTCCGTGCGCGACGAGGAGGACTGCCGGTGCACGCCCTTCTCGTCGAGGACGACGACCGCATGGCCCAGGCCCTCGGCACCGCACTCGCCCAGCGGGGGCACACGGTCCGCCGGGCGGCCCGGGCCCTGGACGCGCTGCGGTACGTACACGAAGCCGACTTCGTCCTGCTCGACCTCGGCCTGCCCGACCTGGACGGCCTGGAGCTCCTGCGGCGCCTGCGAACCGTCTGCGACGCGCCGTTGATCGTCGTGACCGCGCGTTGCGACGAGCGCGACATCGTGCAAGGGCTGCGGGCCGGCGCCGACGACTACGTCGTCAAGCCGTTCCGGATGGCCGAGTTGATCGCCCGCATAGACACCGTGCGCCGCAGGACGGGTTCCCCCTCGGGCCGTTCTGCGGCTCCTTCCGGCGCAGGCGGCCGGCCGGTGCGCACCGGAGACGTCGAGGTCGACCTGGCGGGCCGCACGGTCACGGTGGCAGGCCGCCACATCAGGCTCACCCGCCGGGAGTTCGACGTTTTGGCCTTCCTGGCCGCCCGCCCGGCCGAAGTGCACTCCCGCGAGGAGATCCTCGACCGGATCTGGGGGGACGCCTTCCTCGGCGCCTCACGCTCGCTGGACGTCCACGTCGCCGGAATCCGCGCCAAGACGGGCCGCTCCGCGCTCGTGCGCACCGTCCGAGGCTTCGGCTACCAACTCGGTTCCCCCGCCGCCGGTGACGAAGGGGACGGCGGGCGATGAGACGCCGGCTCCTCGCCGTGCTGATGGTGCTCATGGGCGCCGCCGCACTGCTGCTCTGCGTCCCGCTGGCCGACGCGTACGCGCGAGGACGGACCGAGCACCTGCTCCTGCAACGGCGCTCGGAGGCGGTGCGGTTCGCCGACCTCGCCGACCGGATGCGCACCGGCGCCGACCGGTCGGAGCTGTCCGCCGAGATCAGCCGCTACGCGCAGCTGTACGGCGCCGGGGTGGTCGTCGTGGACACGGCGGGAGGGACGCTCGCACGGTCGGGACCCGCTTCCCCGGCGTCCACCGAGACGGCGGACGCCCGCCGCCGGGCCCTCACCGGCCGTTCCACCGACCGGCTGCCCACCCTTCGCCCGTGGGGCCCGGTGCGCGTCGTCGTCGCCGAGCCGGTGGGCCGCGACGAGCGGGTCAGCGGGGCGGTCCTGCTGTCCGTACCCACCGCGGCGGCCCGCCGGGACGTGACGGTCCGCTGGTCGCTGATCGCCGCCGGGGCGCTCGCCGCCTTCGCGGCGGCCGCCCTCGTCGCGGCGGGAACCGCGCGCTGGCTGATGCGCCCCGTCCTCGACCTGGACCGGGCGGTGGAAGGGCTCACCGCCGGACGCCTCCAGGCGCGGGCCGTCTCCTACACCGGACCGCCCGAACTGCGCCGCCTGCGACAGCACTTCAACACCATGGCGCAGGCCATGGCCGACGCCATCGGCCGTCAGCGGGACTTCGTCGCCGACGCCTCCCACCAGCTGCGCAACCCGCTCGCCACGCTGGTGCTCCAACTGGAGAACGTCGAGCCGCACATCGCCCCCGGCCCGGGCCGCGCCGAACACGCCCGCGCGCTGGACGAGGCGGAACGGCTGGAGGAACTGCTCGACGGTCTGCTCGCCATGGCGCGGGTGGAGTCGGGCACCGCCGAGCTGCGCGACCAGGACGTGTCCCAGGCCGTGCGGGAGCGGGTCACGGCCTGGACCCCCGTGTTCCGCGCCGCCGGCCTGGAGCTGACCGCGTCCGGCATTGCCGGGAACCTGCGGGCCACGGCCCTGCCCGACGCTACGGGCCGCATCCTGGATGCCCTCCTCGACAACGCGGTCAAGTTCGTCCCTCCCGACGGCCGCGTGGCCGTGTGCGCCGCGCGCGACGCGGACGACGGGCAGGTCGTCGTCCGGGTCACGGACGACGGCCCGGGAGTCCCGCCCGACCAACTCGACGTGCTGCTGCGGCGCTTCGGCCGCGCGCCCGAGCACCAGAACGTCCCCGGCACCGGTCTGGGGCTGGCCATCGCCGACGAGATCGCCCGCATCAGCGGCGGCCGCCTCGCCGTCACCGCGCACACGCCCCGCGGCCTGGCCTTCGAGCTGCGGCTCCCGCCCGCGCAGGCCCCGTCCTGACCCCGCTCAGCCGTACACGGACCGGTAGTACGCGACCGCACCCCCGTGCAGCGGTACGCGGCCGGTCGAGATGGCGAACCGGGGCTCGAGCCGGGCCCCCGCCGTCACCTCCCGCAGCAGGTCACCCCACCGGTCGAACACCACCGTCAGCAGTTCGAGGGCGGCCGGCTCCGGTACGTCGGCACGGGCCAGGAGGTAGTTGGCGACCCCGAGGGTACCCACGGGCTCGGCGAGACCGTACGCCCCGGCCGGGATGGTCACCGCCGTGTACACGGGGCCGTAGCGCTCCCGGAGCGGGGCCACGTACCCGTCCAGCGGTACGAACCGCAGGCCGAGCTCGCGCGACAGCGCCGTCAGTGCCGGGGTGGGCACGCCCCCCGACCAGAACAGCGCGTCGACCCCGCCCTCGCGCAGTGCCCGCGCCGAATCGGCGAGGCCCAGCTGCCGCTCGCGTGCGGGGGAGGGGTCGTCGCCCAGCCCCGCTTCGCGCAGGACCCGGCCCGCCACGACCTGCACGCCCGAACCGGGGGCGCCCGCCGCGACCGGACGTCCCGCCAGGTCCCGCACCGACCGGACCGGCCCGTCCGCCCGGGCGAGCAGGTGGGTGTAGTTCACGTAGACACGCGCCAGCGCCGTCACCGAGGCCGGGCGGGTGAACGGCTCGCGCCCCAGCGCCGCGTCCTCGGCCACGTCCGCCATGGCCAGCGCCAGATCGACGGAGCCGGCGTCGAGCTCGTGCAGGTTGTCCACGCTCGCCGAGGTGCTCACGGGAACGATCCGCAGGCGGCTGCCGCTCGCACCGACGGCCTGCGCGAGGGCTTCGCCGAACGCGTTGTACGGACCCCCCTCGGGCCCCGTCGCGAGCAGCAGCCGCCGCGCCGGACCGGAGTCCCGGGAGCATCCCGCGCAGGCGCCCGCCACGGCGGAGGCGAGGGCGCCGAGCCCGGCTCCCCACACCTGTCGACGCTTCAACTGTGCGCTGCTCACGTCAAGAGCGTAGCCAGCGGGCGGAAGGCCGACACGCGCCGAGGACCTCGAAACACGGCTTCCAGGGGTCCAGTATCGGAAGCGGAGTCTTCCCCGACAGCCACGGAGCGAGCAATGTCCCTCTATCCCGACCAGTTGACCGAACCGGCGGTGCGGGCCTTCGTCACCGCGCTGAACGCCGGGGACCGGCAGGCGTTCGCCGAGACCCTGACCCCGGGCGCCACGATGTCGGACGACGGCAACGACCGCGAACTCGCCGACTGGACGGAGCGGGAGATCTTCTCCTCCGGAGGCCACATGGACGTCGAGACGCAGACCCATGACGGCCTCGGCCTGGTGGCGGAGTTCCGCAACGACACCTGGGGCACCATGCGCACGGCGTGGCGCTTCACCGTGGAGGGCGGCAAAGTGGCCCGCTTCGAGACCGGGCAGGCCTGACGGCTCCCCTGGAACTGCGCACGATCAGCGGCTTCCGGAGGCGAGGCCGGCCGCCACCGCAACCGGCACCGGGTCGGCCCGTGGCGAAGAGGCGACGGCCGCCAGGGTGAGGGCGGCGGCCAACGGGTACGCGCAGGCGGCGAGCGCCGCGGGCCAGGGCACGGGACGGCCCGCCGGGGCCACCGCGTGCAGCACCGGGACCAGCCAGGTCCCCGCGGCCAGCGCCCATGCCACGGCGGCCGCTCTGCTCAGACGTCGTCCGCGAAGGGGGCCGTGCCGCAGCCACACGAGCGCGGGAACCACCCACACCCAGTGGTGGCTCCAGGAGACCGGG
Organism: Streptomyces sp. NBC_00539; assembly: GCF_036346105.1. Classification (GTDB taxonomy): domain Bacteria; phylum Actinomycetota; class Actinomycetes; order Streptomycetales; family Streptomycetaceae; genus Streptomyces. The sequence goes on along the minus strand of NZ_CP107811.1, from coordinate 510,627 downwards.
CTCGCCAGCAGGACGAAGAACTGCGCGGCCAGCAGCATGGCCAACCGATCCCCGCGCAGTACCGCGGCGCGGAGCGCGCAGGCCGTCGCGGCGGCCGCGAGGAGCACGAGCGCCGGCCACCACAGGCCGCCGGCACCGCCGTCGTGCCCGAGGAGCCGGGCCAGGCAGCCGCGCAGCGACTGGTTCTCCACCGAGGCGAGCGGCCCGATGCGTCCGCTGTCCCCGAGCAGATGCCACCAGTACCGCCAGGATTCCGCCGGGGCCACGAGAGCGGCCAGTACGACCGTCGCCGCGAAAGTGCCGGCCGCCCACCCGGCGGCCCGGCGCCGGCCCGCCGCCAGCAGGTACAGGACGCCGCCTGCCGGGGTCAGTTTGATGCCGGCCGCGAGGCCGATGCCCGTACCGGCAGCGAGCGGGGCCGGCCGGAGCGCGGCGGCCAGCGACAGGGCGGCGAGCGGCAGACTGACCTGGCCGAGCGCGAGCCCGTGGAGTACGGGTTCCAGCCACAGCACGGCTGCCGACCACAGGAAGACGCGGGCGGGCTCGGCCGCCCGGTCCGGACGCAGCAGTGCGAACGAGCCACGGACGAGGTACGTCGTCGCGGCGAGGGACAGCAACTGCCACAGCACCTGCGTCAGCCACCACGGCACGTGGGCCAGGGGCAGGAACACCAGGGCCGCGAAGGGCGGATAGGTGAAGGGGAGCGGCAGGGCCCCCGGGTCGGAGCGGGCCAGCCGGAAATCGTAGAGGTGGCCGGTCAGTACGCCGGGCGCCCCCTCCCGGTAGACCCTGAGGTCGAACATGTCGGCCGCGAAGAAGGCGACCGTCAGGTGCGCGACCGCTGAGCACGCCACGATCAGCGTGGCGTGGCGCGTCAGCCAACTCGTCATGCCGGCCATCATCCCGCGTCCCCCGCCGGCACACCCGCACCGTGAACCACACCGGCGCGGGTGGCCGCCCGACTACCGCACGCGGGCTTTTCGGCTACCGGGCGGGCGGCGGCGGAGGAGTGTCGTCCGGACCGAGGCGCCGCTTGAGCTGTTCCTGCGCCATGTCGGTCTGCGTGCGGTACTTGCCCTGGGTCCTCCCGTCCACGTAGTCCCCGGCCTTGTCGATGCCCTGGCCGGCTTGCTTCTCGTGTCCCTTGAGCATCTGCTTGAGCTTGTCCATCATGGACATGGCTGATCTCCTTCGCTTCGTGGTCCAGCGCTCCCAGAGTGATCCCGCGCCCCGCGATCCGCATCCGGGACCGCGTGGCGAGCGCCGCCGCAGAAGCGCCTGCCCCGGCCGGTTGACCTGCCCGTTCTCCACCCGGAACGCATCGGGAACCTCTGCTTCGCGCGACTTCGGGTATCCGGCCCCGGGCGGCTCGGCTTCCGGGTGCGGGACCGTCCTCGATCACCGGGTCACCGCGCGGGCGGAACGGGGCGGACCTACCCTTGTGCTTGCTCGGGTCCTCGTACGACTGGAGGCCAGGCCGTGAAGCCCTACCGCATTCGGTTGCGCCGGGCCTGTGTGGCCGCCGCCGCAGCAGGTCTGCTCATCGCCCCGGCCGCCGCGGCGGGTTCCGCGCACGGGGCGACCGACGCGGCGCCATCCGCCCCCGCCGCCCCTTCCCCCTCCCCGGACGGGGACTTCGCACGGCTCACCCCGGCCGTCGCGGCGAAGCTCGACGCCGCCATACGCCAGGTGCTGCGCGAGGCACGAGTGCCGGGAGTGACCGTGGGACTGTGGGCGCCCGGCAAGGGCAGCTACGTGAAGTCCTTCGGCGTGGCGGACAAGGCCACCGGCGCACCGATGACGAGCGGCCTGCGCGTACGCATCGGCAGCGAGACCAAGACGTTCACGGTCACCGCCCTCCTCCAACTCGTCGGCCGGCACGAGGTCGGCCTGGACGACCCGATCGGCAAGTACGTCGCGGGCGTTCCGAACGGGAACCGCATCACGCTGCGCGAACTCGCCGGCATGCGCAGCGGGCTGTTCAACTACAGCGAGGACGCGGACTTCGACAAGGCGCTCACCACCGACCCGGACAAGCCCTTCACACCACAGCAGTTGCTCGACTACAGCTTCAAGCACGGTGTGCAGTTCGCGCCGGACGCACAGTTCGACTACTCCAACACCAACCTGATCCTCCTCGGCCTGGTGATCGAGAAGGTCACCGGGCGGCCTCTGAACGACGTCATCATGCGGGACGTCGTCGGGCCGGCGGGGCTGCAGCACACGCTCTTCCCCACGGGCGCGCAGTTCCCGGAGCCCCACGCGCAGGGCTACACCGACCAGACGGCCTCCGGTAAGATCGAGAACGCGACCGACTGGGACCCCTCCTGGGCCTGGGCCGCCGGAGCGATGATCTCCGACCTCCAGGACCTGCGCAGTTGGGCCCACACCCTGGCCACCGGCACACTGCTGACGCCCGAGACCCAGGCCCAGCGTCTCAAGACCAAACCGATAGGCGTGCCGGGCGCCTCCTACGGGCTGGGCATCTTCAACGTCCAGGGCTGGATCGGCCACAACGGCTCGCTGCCCGGTTACGAAGTCCTGGCCGTCTACCTGCCCCCGGCGCGGGCGACGATGGTCATCGTCCTCAACACCGACGTCCTGCACGACGGCCAGGAGCCGAGCACGCTGTTCGGCGAGGCGGTCACCCGGATCGTGACTCCCGAGCACGTCTACCCCGGCCACGAACCCTCCGCGCCCAAGGTCAGCTGACCGGCCGCAGCGGCGCGGAAGGTCCGGAAACGCCGTTGAAGCGACGTCGGCGCGCGCAGGACAATCGCCCCGCCGCCACGCGAGCGGCCGGCCGCGCGTGACACCGCAACAGCGTCGCGTCGCCGTACGTCTCGGGGTCAGCGGGGCCAGTGGTGCTGCGTATCCATTTCACCGCGGACGATCTCGTCCGCACCCGAGTGGCCACCACGATCGGGGCCGCGGCGGAGACGTACTACAGCCTGGAGATGCTGAACAGGCGCTCCCTCCCGGCGCCCTTCCACCACTGGCGCGCGAGGGTGGCCGGGCGATTGCCGCAGGCCGCCAGGCCGCTCACCGTGCTCCTGCCGGACCGGGGCCCCGGCCTCGACCTGCTGGCGCTGGCGGGGGACTCGCCCGACGTGGACCAGGCCGTCGACGCCCTGCTGCGCGCTCCGCGCACGCGTACGACGGGAGCTGGAGCCGGTCGCCTTCTCCCCCCTCCACACCTCCTGGGCGCGGCTCGTCGCCGACGGGGACCCCGAAGCGCGCGGCCAACTGGCGACGGCCCTCGCGGCCTGCCACGGCGTGACGGTGGGGCCGTACTGGGCGGCCGCCCGCTCACGCCTCGACGCGGTACGCGCCCAGTACGCCCGCACCTTCCTCGAGCGCGGCGTCGAAGGCCTGCTGACCTCGCTGTGCCCGCCGCTGGTGCGCTGGATCCCGCCCGTGCTGGAGGTCCGCCACCCCCGCCGGGTCGACGTCCACCTGGGCGGGCGCGGGCTCGTCCTCGCGCCGACGGTGTTCTCCTGGCGCGAGCTCAGCCTCCTGTACGACCCGTACGACGACGAAGCGGTGCCCCGGCTGACCGTACCGGCGGTGACCGACCCGGCGGACGGCTCCGCCCTGTGGCACGGCGGCAACGGCACGACCGCCGACGAGGCCCTGGGCACCCTGCTCGGGCGCACCCGGGCCACCGCGTTACGCGTGGTCGCGGACGGCTGCGGCACCACCGAGCTCGCCCGGCGGCTCGGAGTCACCCCGGCCGCGGCGAGCCAGCACGCCACGGCCCTGCGGGGCGCCGGCCTCATCGCCACGAGCCGTCGGGGCGGGCGCGCGCTGCACGTGACGACCGCCCTGGGACGTGAACTGCTCGGCGGGACGTGGCAGGGCGCGGGAGACGGCGCCCCCCTTTAAGCGGTGGCTTAAGCCCGTGGCCACCGCGGCCCGGTCGTCAGCAGGATGCGTACCGGCACCGCCCGCACGCCCGGCCCGTCACCACAACCACCACACACGTGGGAGCACGCACATGACAGCCTCAACGAGTTCACCCGCCACGAAGTCCCGCCCGCGCCGCGCAGGGGAGCGCGCCGCGCTGCTCCTGGGCGCCGCGGTGATCGCCTTGGCCACCGCCCAGGCGCCCGCGTCGGCGAGTTCCGGCCAGTGCGCCGACAACCGCCTGTGCGCCTGGTCCGACGCGGACTACGGCGGCATCTTCACCGCCTACACGGCCTCCGCACCCGCCCTCGGCGGCGACAACGACCGGTTCGACTCCCTGTGGAACCGCAACAGCGTGTCTTGGTACGTCTACGTCGACGCCTACAACAGGGGCGCCAAGTACTGCGTACGGCCCGGCTATGCGGTGTCGAAACTCGGCGACTGGTTCGGCCTCCACGACCAGATCTCGTCCGTACAGAAGCTGGGCAGCTCGTCCTGCGGGACGGCCACCCCGATCGGCTCCTACAAGGGCTCCTAGAACCCGTCGTCGCGCCGTCCCACCACGCGCGACCGTTCACCCTCCTGGACGCGCCGGCACGCCCCGACCGGGCCGTGGCGACAGAATCGGAAGCCGGCGAGGTAGCGGCAACCCACCAGGAGGCCGATGACATGGCAGGACCGTGGCGGAGCTCTGGTCCTGGGCCGGGGGAGAGGCCGGCACGCGGCGGCCACCCGGCCACCGACCGGATGCTCCGCACCCTCCTGCGGCGCCGCAAGACGACGATCCGCAGCGAGGACGTGACCGTCTCCGACCGCCCGCAGGTACGGCGCGCGGTGACGGCCGCGGCCCTGGGCAACACGATGGAGTGGTTCGACTTCGGCGTGTACGCCTACCTCGCGGGAACGATGGGCAAGGTCTTCTTCCCCGCCAGCTCTCCCGGCGTGCAGGTCGTCTCCGCCTTCGCCACCTTCGCCGCGGCGTTCCTGGTCCGCCCCCTGGGGGGTCTGGTCTTCGGTCCGCTCGGCGACCGCATCGGCCGGCAGAAGGTGCTGGCCGCCACCATGATCATGATGGCGGCCAGCACCTTCGCCGTCGGCTTCCTGCCCTCGTACGACTCCATCGGCGTCGCCGCCCCGGTCCTGCTCCTCGTCTGCCGTCTCGTCCAGGGCTTCTCCACGGGCGGCGAGTACGCGGGCGCCACCACCTACATCGCCGAGTACGCCCCCGACCGCCGCCGCGGGTTCCTCGGCAGCTGGCTCGACTTCGGCACCTTCGTCGGTTACGCCCTGGGCTCCGGCCTGGTCACCGTACTGACCCTCGTCCTCGGCACCGGCGGCCTGGAGGACTGGGGCTGGCGCATCCCCTTCTACCTGGCGGGGCCCCTCGGCCTGATCGGCCTCTACATGCGCATGAAACTGGAGGAGACCCCCGCCTTCAAGAAGGAGGCCGCCTACGCGGCCTCGGAAGGGCCGCAGGGCCCGGAAGACGAAGAGGACGTCGACCCCGTCGAGGCCGCCCGCGAGTCCGGCAAGGGACGCCTCAAGGAGATCTTCACCCGGCACTGGCAGGCCGTCCTCATCTGCATGGGGCTGGTCCTGCTGTACAACGTCACCAACTACATGGTGACCTCGTACCTGCCGACCTACATGACCGTGACCCTCGGCCAGAGCGCCACCACCGCGCAGGTGCTCGTCCTCGCGACCATGCTGCTGGTGGTCCTGACCATCACCACCGTGGGCCACACCTCGGACCGCTGGGGCCGCCGGCCGGTGTTCCTCGCCGGCAGCGTCGCCCTGGTGGCGCTCTCGGTACCTGCCTTCCTGCTGATCCGCCAGGGCGGGATCCTGTGGCCCGCCCTCGGCTGCGCCGTACTCGGCCTGCTGCTGGTCTGCTTCGCCGGAACGGCCGCGTCCACGCTGCCCGCGCTGTTCCCCACCCGACTGCGGTACGGCGCGCTGTCCCTCGCCTTCAACATCTCCGTCTCGCTGTTCGGCGGGACCACGCCGCTGGTGGCCTCGGCGCTGGTGGAGGCGACCGGCGACGAGATGGTCCCGGCGTACTACCTCATGGTCGCCGGCGCCGTCGGCTTCGTCTCGACGCTCTTCCTGCACGAGACCGCGGGCAAACCGCTGCGCGGCTCGGGCCCCATGGTCGAGACGCCGGGCGAGGCGGACCGCCTGGTGGCCGGCAGCCGCTCGGCGGCCGGCCGTCACGCCAGGGACGTCTGGATCCGGTTGCGCCACCCGTGGGCCCACCGCGGACCCCACGACCGCGACCGTTGAACCGCACGGTGGGCACAGGCCGCGCGCCGGGCGCGGACCACCGGGCCGCCACGGGTCGGTTGCCGAGCCACGGGTCCCGGGGGAACGCGTCCGGGTGGCGGGCGCCCTCGGACGCGACGGGGCTACCCGTACGGGTGAGTGCCGCCCGCTTCCCGCGCTGCGCAGGCCCGTACCGCTTGAGACTTGGCAGGTCAAGCGGATCGGCAACGCGCTCATGGAGAGTGTCATGGCGAACGGTAGTGTCCTGCTGGCCCTGCGCGAGGACCCCCTGGGCGGTGGGGTCGGAGGCGACCAACTGCGCCGGATCGGGAAGGAACTGGAGAACCGGGGACTGGAGGTGCGGTGGGCCCGCACCGCCGAGGCGGCACGCGCGGTCCTGCGCACCGAGGCGGGCCTGACGGCTGCCGTCGTGGCCTGGGACCTGCCGTCCGGGACCGGCGACGACGCCGACGGCGGGGGTGCGGCGGTCCTGCGGCAGGTCTCCCGCCGGTTCAAGGACCTGCCCGTCTTCGTGGTGATGACCGAGGAGTCCGACCACGGTCTGGACCGGCTGCCCCTGTGGGTGGCAGAGACCGCGGTCGGCTACATCTGGCCCCTGGAGGACACGCCCTCCTTCATCGCCGGCCGTGTCTCCAACGCGGCGCGCGCCTACGGCGACTCCGTCCTGCCGCCGTTCTTCAAAGCGCTACGGCGTTTCGACGACGCCCACGAATACTCCTGGCACACCCCGGCCCATTCGGGCGGGGTGGCGTTCTTGAAATCGCCGGTCGGGCGGGCGTTCTTCGACTACTACGGTGAACGCCTCTTCCGCACCGACCTGTCGATCTCCGTCGAGGAACTCGGGTCCCTCTTCGAGCACAGCGGACCCATCGGGGACGCCGAACGCAACGCCGCCCGCATCTTCGGCGCCGACCGCACGTACTTCGTACTGCACGGCGATTCCACCGCGGACCGCATGGTCGGCCATTACTGCGTCACCTCCGACGAGATCGCCCTGGTGGACCGCAACTGCCACAAGTCGGTCCTGCACGGCCTGGTGATCTCCGGTGCCCGCCCGGTCTACCTCGTCCCCACTTCGACGAGGCCTGGTTCGCCTACGCCCGGTTCCACCCCCTGTACGCCGGCCGCTACGGCATGGCGGTCGGCCCGGACACCTTCGAAGGCGCGGACCGGCCCACCGTCTTCTCCACCCAGTCCACGCACAAGCTGCTGGCCGCCCTCTCACAGGCCGCCATGGTGCACGTGAAGTCCTCGCCCCGGGCTCCCGTGGAGCACCACCGGTTCAACGAGGCGTTCATGATGCACGGCACCACCTCGGCGCTGTACCCGGCCATCGCCTCGCTCGACGTGGCCGCGGCGATGATGGACGGCGCTCAGGGCGAGTGGCTGGTCAACGAGGCGGTCACCGAAGCGATCAGGTTCCGGCAGGCCGTCGTGCGCACCGGACGCCGCATCGCGGACGCCGGCGACAGGCTCCCGTGGTTCTTCGGCGTCTGGCAGCCCGACACAGTCACCGACCCGGACGGCGGGAGCCCCGTTCCCTTCGCCGACGCCTCCCCGGCGCTCCTGGCCACCGACCCGCGCTGCTGGGAGCTCGACCCCGACGCCGACTGGCACGGGTTCGCCGGCCTGAGCCGGGGCCAGTGCCTGCTGGACCCCATCAAGGTCACGCTGACCTGCCCCGGAGTAACCGCCACGGGGGAGACGGCACCGTGGGGCATCCCGGCCCGGATCCTCACCGCCTACCTGGCCGGCCGGGGCATCGTGGTGGAGAAGACCGACACCTACACCACCCTCGTGCTGTTCTCCATGGGCGTCACCAAGGGCAAGTGGGGCACCCTGATGGACGCCCTCATGGACTTCAAGGCCCTCCACGACGCCGACACCCCCCTGCGGCAGGTCCTGCCCCACCTGGTCGAGCGCCACCCCCGCCGTTACGGCAGTGCCACGCTGCGCGGCCTGTGCCAGGAGATGCACGAACACCTCACCGGCGCCGAGCTGATCGACGCCCTGGACACCGCCTTCCGGCAGCTGCCCGAACCGGTCGTCCCGCCCCGGCACTGCTACCGGCAGCTGATCCGGGGCGGCACCGAACGCCTGCCCCTCGCGCACGCCGCGGGCCGGGTTGCCGCCGCGATGGTCACCGTGACCCCGCCGGGCATCCCGGTCCTGATGCCCGGTGAAGCGCTCGGCGCCCCCGACGGGCCCGTCCTGCGCTACCTCGGCGCCCTGGAGGCCTTCGACAGGGCCTTCCCGGGCTTCCACAGCGAAGCGCACGGCGTCACCATCGACCCCGACAACGGCGACTACCTCATCGAATGCGTACGCGAGGACAGCCCGCTCGGCACCTGAGAGGACGACCGGACCTCCGTCCCGGTGCGCCCATAGCGCACTTCGGTGCGGGGTACCACATCCCGACAACGGAATGCGGCCGATATCAAGCGGAATATGAGTTCGAATTCCGTCGCCCGCATGTGCGACGGAATGCCTTCGACCTCCTCTTATGGTGCCCCGCACCGTGAACGCGCCATCCCCCGAGCCGAAATCCGGCCCCGGGGATGGCGCGTAATGGGTCCTCCGGTCCGATGAACTCCAACGAAACCACCCATGCGTGGAGTTGGGCGTAGTTATGCTCCCGCCCACCGGTCAGAAGATCCCCACTTTCGATGGTTCGAGGACGCCGATGGCGCAAAAAGACATTCCACCCGAAGCCGCTCGCCCCGATGCGGGAACGAGCTGGATGATGCCCGCGATCACCGCCGTGGCCGCCGTGTGCCTCATCGGCGCGCTGATCTCCTCCTCGGAACCGGTCCGCACCGCCTGCGTGGCCTTGGGCGCCGTGTGCACCGCCGCGGCACTCGCCGAAGCGCTCCGGCGCGGCCGCGCGCTCGCCGCCGGCCGCGCCGAGGTCGCGGCCCTCCACCACGCCCTGTCCCGGCAGGAGACCGAAGCGGTGCGCCTGTCCCAGGTGGTGCTGACCGAGGCCATCGAGCGACTGCGCAAGGGCGAGTTGCCCGAGGAGGTGCTGACCGCCCTCGGCGGCCGCGGCGGGCAGGGCAACCGCTGGGGCAACGACACGGCCCTGACGCCGCGGTACAGAGCCGCCCTGCAGACCGTGCTCGCCCTCGTCATCGACACCGTCGACAACGAGGAGAACCTCCGCCACTCGGCGCAGCGGGCCTTCGTGAACATCGCCCGCCGCGTGCAGGCGATCGTCCACCAGCAGGCCCAGGAGATGCGCGAGATGGAGGACCGCCACGGCCGCGACCCGGACGTGTTCGGCGACCTCCTGCGCCTGGACCACGGCACCGCCCTCATCGGCCGGCTCGCCGACTCCATCTCCGTCCTCGGCGGGGCGCGCCCCGGCCGCCAGTGGAGCAGGGCCGTCACCCTGTACAGCGTGCTGCGCGGCGCGATGTCGCGGATCATCGACTACCAGCGGGTGGAGCTCCACTCGGTCTCCGAGGTCGCCGTCGTCGGACCGATCGTGGAGCCGCTGATCCACACCCTCGCGGAGCTGCTGGACAACGCCACCCGCTACTCGCCGCCCCACACCCGGGTCCACCTCACGGCCGCCGAGGTGCAGTCGGGCATCGCCGTGGAGATCGAGGACGGCGGCCTCAGCATGAGCGAGGAGGCCCGCAGGCGCGCCGAGCGGATGCTCGCGCAGGCCCAGTCCGGCATCGACCTCAACGACCTGGGCGAGACGCCGCGGCTCGGTCTCGCGGTGGTCGGCCGGCTGGCGCAGGCGTACGGGTTCCAGGTGTCCCTGCGCTCCTCCGCGTACGGCGGCGTGCGCGCCGTCGTCATCGTCCCGCAGCACCTGATCACCACCACGGCCGCGGCGACCGGCACCGCCCACGGCATCGGTTCCTCCTCGGGCCCCAGGGCAGTGCCCCCCGCACCGCGCGAGCACCCCGTCGAGCGCTCGTCCGCCGCCGTGGCCGCGCCCCGCCCGGCGCCGGCCTCCGTACCCCGGCCGACGCCCGCGGCCGGCGGACCCGCCACCGAACGCACGGCGACCGGCCTGCCGCAGCGGCGCCGCAAGGACCGTGCCAACTTCTACGACGCCCCGCCCGCAGCGGAGCCGCAGTCGGCGCACGACCCCGGCCCCGGCATGTGGCTGGAGGCGTTCCACAGCGGCCTGTCCGGCGGGTCCGGCCAGGACGCCCAGGCCGCCCGGGACACAGGGGACACGTCGGGCTCAGCGACCAAAGGGGCATGAACAGTGATGACTCAGCGAAGCAGTATGGACTGGATGCTCAAGGACCTGGCCGCCGGAGTGCCGCAGACGCGGCACGTGATCGTACTGTCCGCGGACGGGCTGTGCGTGGCGCAGTACGGGGCCGAGACCGACACGGCCGACCGCCTGGCGGCGGCCTGTGCCGGCCTGCAGAGCCTCGCGGGGGCGGTGGCCTCCGAACTGCCCCGCTCCGAAGGCAGAATGCGGCTGGTCGTGATCGAGATGGACGGCGGGTTCTTCTACCTGATGGCCGCGGGCGACGGCTCCTACCTGGCGGTCCTGGCCGACGAGGGCGTCGACGCGGGCCTGATGGGTGCCCAGATGCGCAACCTGGTGACCCGGATGGGGGAGCACCTGAGCAGCCCGCCCCGACATGACGGGCAGCCCGCGTGAGTGAGCCACCCTCAAGCTGGGAGGACAACACTCCCGAACGGCTCTACGTCATCACCGGCGGCCGCAGCGGACCATCCACCGCCGTCCAGCTCGACCTCGTGACCCTGGTCGTCGCCAAGGTGCCGGCCCGGCCCGAGATGCAGCCCGAGCACGCGGCGATCCTGCGGATGTGCCAGTCGCCGCTGTCGGTGGCCGAGATCGCCGCGTACGCCGGTCTGCCCGTGAGCGCCGTCATCGTGCTGGTCGGGGACCTGATGACCGCTCGGCGCGTACACGTACGCCCGCCCGTTCCCGCCGCCCAGCTACCCGACCTTGCTCTGATCGAGGCAGTGATCAATGGACTTCAAAAGCTCTGACGCGCCGCGCGGGCCGCGCCCCGGGGACATACTCCCCCAGACGGCGGCGGCTGCCGTCAAGATCGTCATCGTCGGCGGTTTCGGCGTCGGCAAGACGACGATGGTCGGCGCGGTCAGCGAGATCAGACCGCTGACCACCGAAGAGACCATGACCAAGGCGGGCATCGGTGTCGACGACACCCGGGGCGTGGCGCGCAAGACCACCACGACCGTGGCCATGGACTTCGGCCGCATCAGCATCAACGACGAACTCGTGCTCTACCTGTTCGGCACTCCCGGCCAGGAGCGGTTCTGGTTCCTGTGGCGCGGCCTCTTCGAGGGCGCCCTCGGCGCGGTCGTACTCCTCGACACCCGGCGCCTGGAGACCAGCTTCGACGTCATCGGCCGGCTGGAGGAACGGGGCGTCCCCTTCGTCGTGGCCGTCAACTCCTTCCCCGACGCCCCCGAGCATCCATTGGAAGAGCTGCGCCAAGCCCTCGACCTGCCCCGCGCCGTACCGATCCTCGTCTGCGACGCCAGACGGCGGGACTCGTCCCGCGACGTCCTGCTGACCCTCATGCGCTACCTGCACTCGCAGGCGGCGACCCAGGAGGCAATGTGAGTACCCACCCCACCCCGCCGCCCGAGTGCCCCGCCCACGTGGCGGGAGCCGGGGGCGCCCTGTACCGGCTCCACGGACCGGAGGCGCAGGCCGACCCCCTGGGGCTGTACGAGAAGCTGCGGGCCGAGTACGGCCCGGTGGCGCCCGTACTGGTCAGCGGCGACCTCCCGGCCTGGCTCGTCCTCGGCCACCGGGAGAACCTCGACGTGGCGCGCACCCCTTCGCGGTTCGCCCGCGACCCCCGGGGCTGGCGCGACATGAGAGAGGGCCGGGTACCGGCCGACACCCCGCTCGGCCCCATGGTCACCTGGGTGCCGGTGTGCAACTTCACCGACGGGCCCGTCCACGATCGGCTGCGCGGGGCCGTGGTGGATTCCCTGGAGCGCTTCGACAAGCGCGGCATCCGCCGGTACGTGACCCGCTTCGCCAACCAGCTCGTCGACCGGATCGCCGCCGACGGCCACGCCGACCTCGTGGCCTCCTTCTCCGACCAGCTCCCCATGCTGGTCATGACCCAGCTCGTGGGGGCCCCCGACGAACACGGGCCCCGGCTGGTCAAGGCGGCACGCGACATGCTCCAGGGGACCGAGACGGCCCTGCAGAGCGACCGCTACGTCACCCTGACGCTGGAACAGCTGGTCATGGACCGCAAGGCCGAGCCCGGTCACGACCTCGCCTCCTGGCTGCTGGAGCACCCCGCGGACCTCAGCGAGACCGAGGTGCTGATGCACCTGCGCGTCGTGCTGATCGCGGCGTACGAGACCACCGCCAACCTGATCGCGAACACGCTGCGGACCGTACTGACCGACCCGCGCTTCCGGGCCAGCCTGTCCGGAGGGCACATGACGCTGCCCGACGCCCTGGAGCAGGTCCTCTGGGACGACCCGCCGATCAACACGATCATCGGGCGCTGGGCCACCGGGGACACCCTGCTCGGCGGCCGGCAGGTGAAGGCCGGAGACATGCTGCTGCTGGGTCTGGCCGCGGGGAACGCCGACCCGCAGATCCGTCCCGATCCGAGCGTCTCCGTCCACGGCAACCGCTCCCACCTGGCGTTCAGCAGCGGGCCGCACGAGTGCCCCGGCCAGGACATCGGCCGCGCCATCGCGGACACCGGCATCGAAGTGCTGTTGGACCGGTTGCCCGACCTGCAGCTGGCGGTCGACGCGAGCGAGCTCCAGTGGCGCGGCACCCTCATGTCGCGCCACCTGCTGTCACTGCCCGTGCGGTTCACCCCGCGTTCCGTCGAGAACGCCGGTCCGCACACCGAGCGGCCCTCCGAGCACCCGCCGCACGTCGCCGTGATCCCGCCGCAGCCGACGGCGGCGCCCACCGCCGCCGGGCACCGGCGCGGTGTCAGCTGGTGGCGCCGGCTGTTCGGCCGCCGCTGAGCCGCGTTCCGTCCCCGCGTTCCGTACCGGCGTCCGGTACCGGCGCTCCGTACCGAGGGCCCCCGCCGCACCGGCGGGGGCCCTCGGTGCCGCTCAGTCGCGCACCCACTGCCACCAGGAGGCGAGCGCCGGCAGATCCGGCGGCTCGGTCCCGGCAGCGCTGGGCGCATCGGCGTAGCGGATCGCGAAACCCGCCTCCGCGAGGGGCAGTTCGTACCGGTTGCGCGGACTCGCGTACCGCGGCGCCCGGCTCTGCCAGGCGATGCAGCCGGCCACGTAGTGGCCCAACGCCGCCAGGTGGCGGCGCAGTTCCCGGTCGGCCCCCTCCGAGAGTTGCGCCCTCAGCGTGGTGAACAGGACCATCACCCGGTCACGCAGGGCCACCGCGAGCGGGACCGCCTCGGCGGGGGAGCAGTGCTCCTGGGCGGCGAGGACGTTGACGAGGTTCACCTCCCGCGGCTCCAGGTGGTCGTCCTTGTCGTAGGAGAACAGGTCGTTGTCGGCACTGACGATGAAACCCGCCGCGTCGGTGAGCGCCGTGACGGCGGGGGAGCACAGCACCTCTGCCGGCAGCCGGTCCCTGCGGGCGACGTCGGACCAGGTCAGCGAGAACCGCGTACCGTTCGCCAGCGGTCCCATCGCGGCGAAGTCGTTCAGCCCCGGCACACTGCCCGCCTCGGCCTGCGCGGCCCGCCAGGCCGCCCCGAGCAGCCAGTCCCGGGTGCCCTCGACGAACCTGCGCAGCTCGAACGGGCTGAGCATGGCGTGGGTGCGTCTGACCAGGTCCACCAGCGCGCGCGTCATGGGGCCGTCGGGCAGCACGGACGCGCCCGGGTTCTCGATGGTCCGCAGCAGCCGCACACCGTGTTCGACGACGGCGCCCGTCCCCACCTCCTCGGAGCCCGAGTCCTGCCAGTCGTCGACGGCATTGGCCCAGTAGTTCCACTCGGCGAACAGCAGCAGGGCCTCCACGTCCCCCTCGGGGATGATGCGGCAGGTGAAGTCGGCGCTGTGCGTGGCCAGTCCCCACGCACGCTCGACCGCGTCGGGGTAGAGGCCGAAGGCGTCCACCCACTCGACCGCACGGGCCTCCACCTCTTTGGCCTCGGGGTGGACGAGGTCGCGCTCCAGCGGGCAGTAGAACGGCGGTAGCCGGTCACCGAGACGAGAGGGACGGGGCGAGGCGGTCATCGGCCGCCGCCGATCCGGAAGCGCAGCAACCGCGTCTCCATCGCATGGTCACGCCAGAGCCGGAAGAGCTTGCTGTGCGCGATCGTCGACTGCTCCAGCCGTACGCCGCTCCATGCGGCGGGCTCACCGCCCGCACGGATCCGGTCGAGTTCGGCGGTGTTCCACGCCATCGACTGCACCCAGAACTCCACCACCGAGTCGGTCACGTCCTCGTCCTGCACCACCTCGAAGCCGGCCGCCTCGGCCGCCTCCAGGTATTCGGAGTGGGTTCCCAGCCGGGTCCGGTAGTAGCCGTCGATGAATCCGAGCCACTCGGAGCGGCGTACGAAGTGCTCCTGGATGCCGAACCACCCTCCGGGTCTGAGCGCTTTGGCGACGACCTCGAAGAGGCGCTTGCGGTCGGTGTACCCGCTGCTTTCGTTGGCGTATGCGGCGTCGTACGCGCGGGTGTCGTGCAGGTCGTGCACATCGGCCACCCGGGGTTCCACCCGGCCCCCGACGCCCGCCTGACGGGCGAAGTGCCGGATGAGCGGCACGTGTTCCGCCGCGACGGTGAGGCCGGTGACCGAAGCGCCGTGCTCCTGCGCCCAGTAGAGGGAGGTGCCGCCGAGGCCGCAGCCGATGTCGAGGACCCGCGACGGCGGAGCCTCGTACGCGCCCCAGGAGCGGGCCGCGTACTCGACTATCCGCTCCTGCGCGTCGAGGAGGTGCTGCTTGAGCGCGCCCTGGGGGACGGTGGTGGGTGGCGACCCGTCGGGGAAAAGGCCCACATGGAAGTGGACGCGCGGGCCGGGTCCGTACTTCTGGAGGATGTCGTGGGTCTTGCCGCTGTAGTAGAGCCGCACCTGCTCGTCCGCGGACGCGCCGCGGCCGGTGCCTAAGGACGCTATGAGGGGGGTAACGCGCATGGGACGTCCGCCCTTTCGTGGGTAGGGCCGGTCTCCAGGGCACGCTGCCGCCGCTCCTCCCGCGCCCCGACCGCCACACTGTTGAAGCATGGATCATCGTGGCACTTCAGGGGCCGCACGTCAGCCCACTGGGCACACACATCATCTGATGTGCGTAGCCCGCCGTCCCGGCCGCCCGGAGCCGCCGGCGGCCGCCTATGCTGCCGGGATGATCAAGCCTGCCGGAGCGACCCCGCGGATGAAGCTGACCGCGATCACCTTGGACTGCGCGGATCCCGAGGCGCTGGCGGCGTTCTACCAGCGGGCCACCGGCCTCGGACTCCACGAGGAGTCCGACGCGGACTTCGCCGGCCTCACCCGCGAGGACGGGCTCTTCCTCGGTTTCCAGCGGGTCGACGGCTACGTGGCTCCGCGCTGGCCCGGCCAGGCCGTGCCTCAGCAGGTCCACCTCGACTTCGAGGTGGAAGACCTCGACGAAGCCGAGGCGCTGCTGCTGGAGTGGGGCGCGGTCAAGCCGGCGCACCAACCGGGCGGGGAGGGGTGGCGGGTCCCGCTGGACCCGGCCGGGCATCCCTTCTGCCTCACCCGCGCCTGATCGAAACCCGGGCATAAGTGCCGCTCAGGTGGGCATGCGCCCGATATGTCGATCGCCTGTTCGGCCCGAGTCGCGTGGCACGGGCCGTGTGGGCAACGGGAGTGAACGTTCATGGTGGAGGTGGCCTGGACCCCGGGCGGAAGGGCGGGCGCGGCGACGCGGCGGCCCCGAGGCGCGAGTCGAGCGGGGGGTGTCACATGTGTGGCCTGAGCGGGGAAGTGCGCTTCGACGGCAGGCGACCGGACCTCGCCGCGGTCGAACGCATGACCGACGAGATGGAGGACCGCGGACCGGACGGCAGAGGCGCCTGGTCACAGGGCTCCGTAGCCCTGGGCCACCGCCGGTTGAAGATCATCGACCTCTCGGAGAGCGGCGCCCAGCCGATGACCGACCCCCACCTGGGGATCACGGCCGTCTTCAACGGGTGCCTCTACAACTACCGTGAGCTGCGCGGACGGCTCGAAGGCCTGGGCCACCGCTTCTTCTCCGACTCCGACACGGAAGTGCTCCTCAAGGCCTACGCCCAGTGGCGGCACGAATGCGTCGAGCACCTGGTCGGCATGTTCGCCTTCGCCGTGGCCGAGCACCACACCGGCCGCGTGGTACTGGGCCGTGACCGGCTCGGGATCAAGCCGCTCTACCTCACCCAGGACGCGGACCGGCTCCGCTTCGCCTCGTCCCTGCCCGCCCTCCTCGCGGGCGGCGGCGTGGACACCTCGTTCGACCCGGTGGCGCTCCACCAGTACCTGACCTGGCACGGCACGGTCCCCGCACCGCGCACCGTGCTGGCCGGCGTGCGCAAACTGCCGCCCGCGACCGTCCGCGTGGTCGAGCCGGACGGCACCCACCGCGACCACCTCTACTGGCAGCCGTCCTACACCCGCCGCGCGGACCTCGGCAACGACCCGGCACGCTGGCAGGAGGCCGTCCACGACGCCCTGCGCACGGCGGTGCGCCGCCGCATGGTGGCCGACGTGCCGGTGGGCGTCCTGCTCTCCGGCGGGCTGGACTCCAGCCTCATCGTGGCCCTGCTGGCAGAGGAGGGCCACAGCGACCTGGCGACCTTCGCGATGGGCTTCGAGTCCGAGCGCGGACAGGAGGGCGACGAGTTCCGGTACTCGGACCTGGTCGCACGGCGGTTCTCCACGGACCACCACCAGTACATGATCCCCTCCGACCGGCTCCCGGCCGCGCTGGAAACCGCGATCGCAGCCATGAGCGAGCCCATGGTCAGCCATGACGCCGTGGCCTTCCACCTGCTGTCGGAGCAGGTCGCCAAGGAGGTGAAGGTGGTCCTGTGCGGGCAGGGCGCCGACGAGGTGTTCGCGGGCTACCACTGGTACCCGCCGATCGCCGGGGCCGCCCGCCCCGACGCGCCGGACGCGTACGCCGACGTCTACTTCGACCGCCCGCACGACGACGTCGCCGCCGTCCTGCACCCGGACGTGACCGCCGGACACGATGCCTCGCGCGAATTCGTCCACGCCCACATGGCGGCCCCCGGCGCCCAGAGCACGCTGGACGCCACCTTGCGCCTGGACGTCCACGCGCTGATGCCCGACGATCCGGTCAAACGGGTCGACAACATGACGATGGCCTGGGGCCTGGAGGCGCGCGTGCCCTTCCTCGACCACGAGCTGGTCGAACTCGCCGCGGCCTGCCCTCCCGAACTCAAGCTGGCGCAGGACGGCAAGGGCGTGCTCAAGGACCTCGGCCGGCAGATCCTGCCCCGAGAGGTGGTGGACCGCCCCAAGGGGTACTTCCCCGTTCCCGCGGTGCGGCACATGGCCGAGCCGGTGCTCAGCCGCGTGCGCGAGGCGCTGACCGCCCCGGAAGCGCGGCGGCGCGCCCTCTTCGACCAGCGACGGGTGGCCGAGCTGCTCGCGGAACCCGGCCGCCACCGCACGAAACGCGGAGCCAGCACCCTGTGGCAGGTGGCTTCGCTGGAGATCTGGTTGCAGACCCACGGCATCAACTGACACTGAACGGTGACAGCCCTTGGCAGCCCTCGAAGAGGCCCTCATGCCCCTGGACCGCTCCTCCCTCCGCCGCCGTTCCCTGCCCGCCCCCGCGCAGGCCCCCGTCCCGGTACACCTGGCTCCCGTCTTCGCGGCGGACCCGCCGACACTGCTCACCGCCCACGGGTGCTGGTACCCCTCGGTCGACCCCGGCGGCGACCAGGTGGCGTACATCTGCGACCGGGCCGGCGTGCCCCAGCTGTGGAGCGGCTCCGCCCGCGGCGGCGAGGCCCACGTCCTCGACGCCGACCCCGACCCGGTGACCGAGGTGTCCTGGTCGCCCGACGGCCGCTGGATCGCGTACACCTCCGCCCCCGGAGGCGGCGAACACACGCGCGTGCTGGTGGTGCGCCCGGACGGGACCGGCCGCCGCGTACTCGCCGGCGCCGAGCCCGGGGCCGCCGCCCACTTGGGCTGCTGGACCCGCGACGGGGCGGCGCTGGCGGTCACCGTCGCCCAGCCCTCCGCCGACGCCGGCGCCCACAGCGGAGCCGGCCACCTCCCCGAGGACGCGTCCCCGGGCCCGGCCGACGGGACCACCGGGGCGGCGTGGACGGAACGCGACGGCCACGCCACCCTGCTCGGCCCGCCGCACCGGGCGGAACCGGGCCCGTACGCAAACGGCCTGCCGCACCTGGTACCGGCGCCGCCGGCCGCCACCGCCGACGGGGCGGCGAGCGGGGGCCTGGCCGCCTACCTGCTCGACCCCGACGGCACCCGGGCACCCGTCCTGCTGTTCAGCGAGGCCGGAGCCGCCTCGCTGCGCGTCTGCGATGTCGGCGCGGAAGGCCGCTTCGTGCTGCTCCGCCGCGGGCCGCGCGGGCGCCGCGAAGCCCTCCTGCTGGACGCGGCCTCGGGACGCACCACCTTCCGGCTGCCGGTCGCCGACGGCGACCCGTGGATCGGCAGGCTCTCGGCCGACTCGCGCACCCTGTGGCTGCGCAGCGACGCCGACCGCGAGTTCGCCGCCCTGCTGCGGGCCCGGCTGGACGGGGCCGGAGCGCTCCAGGACCTGTCGGTGGCCGCCGAGCGGCACGAGACGGCCCTGGACCTGCTGAGCCTTCCCGAGCACGGCGGGTGGGCCCTGCTCGCCTGGAACGTGCACGGGGCGAGCGAGCTGGAGACCGTGGGGCTCCCCACCGCCGACCCGGACGACGGCCTCGGACCGCACCACCGGTCGGTCCTGCCGCACGAGGTGGTGACCCGCATGGCACCAGTAGGGCGCGGCGGACTGTTCGCCGCCCTGTCCGGCTCCCGGCGCAGGCCCGGCATCTGGGACCTGACCAGCGACTTCGCACCCGTCCGGACCGGCTGGTCGGCCCGTGACGAGGACGCGGCGCCGCCCGGGCGGCCCCCGGTCAGCCCCGTGCCCCTGCGGTGCCGGGCCCGGGACGGGCTGATGCTCGGCGGCTGGTACTACCGGGCGCCGGAACGCGATCCGGGGCGCCCGGCGCCGTGCGTGATCCACCTCCACGGCGGCCCCGAAGAGCAGGAGCGGCCCGTGTTCAACCCGCTCTACCACGAGCTCCTCACCCGGGGGATGGACGTGTTCGCCCCCGACGTGCGCGGCTCCTCGGGCTGGGGGCGGTCCTTCGTCGACGCGGACCTCGGCACCGGCCGGTTCGCGGCCATCGACGACGTCGCGGACTGCGCCGCCCACGTGGTCACCCACGGCTACGCAGACCCGCTGCGGCTGGCGGTGATGGGCCGTTCCTACGGCGGCTACCTCACCATGGCCTCGCTGGTCTGGCACCCCGACCTCTTCCGCACCGGCGTCGCCGTCTGCGGGATGTCGGACCTCGCCACGTTCTTCGCCGGCACCGAGCCGTGGATCGCCCAGTCGGCCGCGGCGAAGTACGGCCATCCCGAGCGGGACCGGGACCTCCTGCGCGACCTGTCCCCGATGAGCCGCATCGACCAGCTGCGCGCACCCGTGCTGGCCGTCCACGGCGAGCACGACACGAACGTGCCCCCGACGGAGTCGGAGCAGTTCGTCCGCGCGGCGCGCGAGCGCGGGGTGCCGGCCGAGCTGCTGACCCTGCGCAACGAGGGGCACGAGTTCCTGCGGGCGGACAACCGCCGCCTCTACCGGCGCGCGGCGGCGGACTGGCTGGAGCAGCACCTCGGCAGCGCCGCCCTGCCCCGGTCATGACGAGGGGCTCCCCGGCCCGCGGACTCGGGTGTGCGACGGATTCAGCGGAAACCGGTGGGGCGGCGGCGCGCCAGCCACAGGGTGACGACGGCCGTCGCCAGGATCCCGCCGGTGAGGCCGGCTGCGCCGACCGCGTTGAGGCCGTTGCGGCGGGAGGCGAGCCCGCGGCTGCCGGCGCCGGCCATGCCGGCCTCGCTGCCGAGGTGGCAAGTGCCCCCGCGCACCAGTTCCAGGTCCGCCGCCACGACGCGACGGGCCGCCCGGGCGGCGGCCGTCACGTCAGGGTCGCCGCCGGAGGAGAGGACCTTGTCGATCAGCGCCAGCGTCCTGGTGTGCGCCGCGTCCTGGTCGGCGAGCCATCGGGCGTCATAGGCGGACGTGCCGGCCGCGGACTGCACGGCGGCGAGGCCCCTGTGCTGCTCGGCGGTGGGGGAGGACGCGAGGTCGACGTCCGGATCGTCCGCCCGCATCCTGAGGTCCGCCTCGAGTGCGCCGTGGTCGCGGACCAGCAGGGCGCCGACGTCCTTCACGCACGCCGTGGCCGCGTGCCGCTGCGCGTCGTCTCCGGCGGCGATCGCCGCCACGTTGTCCTGGTGCACCCTCTGCACGAAGGCGGTGTCCCCTTCGGCTGCGGAGGCGACGCCGGGCGCCCACAGGACACTCGCGGCGGCTATGAGGGTGGCCGTGGCCACGAGCCGGTTCGACATGGGTGCAACTCCCTCTGCGCGCTCCCGCACGGACGCGCCGGCAGGCATGGAACGGGCGCCTCTTAGCACCCCGGAGTCATTCCTTCCGTAGGGACACGCCGTCGGCACGCCGACGCCCGCAAGTTCACCGCAACGGCCGGTGCGCCGGACCCGTCGCCGCGCCGGTCCGCCTCGGGTGACCGCCCCGGCGGAACCGCGGACCGGCGACGAGCGTCTGTCGCTGGCATGAACACCACTTCGGACACCACCGGCCGCGCCGGACGCCTCCTCGCCGGCATCGGCGCGGTGCTCGCGGCGCTCGTGTGGGCGCCTCGGGCCGCGTTCAGCATCGACGGTGGGTTCGAGGCCCATGCCCGTGACCTGAGCGTGCTCTTCGTCGACCTTCCGCTCATCGTGCTCGGCGGCGCACTGGTGCCGTTCCTGACCTGGTCGCTGACCGGGCGCTGGACCGGCCGGCCCTGGATCGCGGTACTCGCGGCGGTGGCCGCGTTCGCGCTCGGAGTCTGGGGACTCCTGGAGTGGTGGACCCCTCGACAGCACCCGGACCCCGGTTACGGACCAGGTATCTGACGCCCTCGCGTCACCGGTCCCCGCTACTCAACTCACCGCTCTGCAGCTAGGGTGTTGAGCGGTGTCCCGCTCCCCGGCGGAACCTCGCCGGGTGGCCTCACAGTCAGTCCCATCGGGTAGATTTCTGGAAAATGATTCCAATTCGGGTGGGGCTGACGACGTGTTGGAGCTGAGGGGGAGCGGGGCCGAGCCGCTGGAGGCGGAGGATCCGCGGCGGATAGGGGCGATCGTGCTGGCGGGACGGCTCGGAGCCGGCGGTATGGGGCGGGTGTACCTAGGGGTCCAGGAGGGCCGCTACGTCGCCGTCAAACAACTGCTGTCGTCGGTCGTCGGCGAGGACGAGGACTTCGTACGCCGGTTCGGGCACGAGCTCGACAACCTCTCCCGGCTGCCCGCCGAGGCCACCGCGCCGCTGATCGCCAGCGACCGCACCGCGCGGCCCCCGTGGTTCGCCACCGCCTACATCCCCGGCCTCACCCTGAGGGAGGCCCTCGAACTGCACGGCGGCCCCCTGCCCGCGCACGCCCTGTGGCTGCTGCTGCGGGAGGCGGCGTCCGGCCTGGCGTCGGTGCACGCGCTGGACATGGTGCACCGCGACATCAAGCCGTCCAACGTGATGCTGACCCTCGACGGCCTCACCCTCATCGACTTCGGCGTCGCCCGGGCCGCCGAACAGAGCCAGCTGACCAGGACGGGCATGGTCGTGGGCACGCCCGCCTACATGGCTCCCGAACAGGCCTCGGGCAAGAAGGGCTTGAGCGGCGCCACCGACGTGTTCGCACTCGGCTCGGTACTGGCCTACGCGGCGTGCGGCCGCCCTCCCTTCGGCGACGAGTCGGGGCACGGCGTGCTGTACCGCATCGTCCACGAAGAACCCGACCTGGAGTCATTGCGGGAACTGGAGCCGGACCTCGCCGAGGTGGTCGCGGCCTGTCTCGACAAGGACCCGGAGGGCCGCCCCACCGCCGCGGAACTCCTCGAACAGGCCGCGAGTCGCGGGCCGTTCGCAGCCCCGCTGTGGCCCGCCGCCATCACCGAGCGCCTGTCGGAGCGGGCCGCGTTCGCCGCGGACGTGCAGAAGATCGACGTACCGACGGTTCCGCTCGCGGGTGCCTCGGAGCCGGAACCGGCGAAGGACCCCGAACCGACCCCCGCGTCCGGGCCCGAGCGGCCCGAGCGGCGCCGCCGTACCCGCGTCCTCCTCGCCGTGGTCCCGGTCATCGTGGTGGCGGGCGGTACGACGCTCGCCATCCAGCACCTGCCGTACACCACCTCGCCCCAAGCCGAGGCGAAGGCGGATCCGGCCACCTCGAACCCGGCGTCGGCATCAGGGCCGGCCGCCTCGCAGCCGCCCCCGGCGGCGCCGGCCGGCGGTCCGTCGGGGCAGGCGTCACCAGCGCCGCCCCCCGCCCAGGGCAACGGGCAGGCCAACGGGCAGGGCGGGGCGGGCGGAATTCAGACCGGTGCAGCAGGGGGCACCGCCCCGGGCGCCGGCTCAGGCCCCGTACCCGGGTCCGGCCCCGGACCGGGCACCGGCACCGGCCGGCAGAACGGCTCGGGCACCCCGGGCGGCGGCTCCGGCACCCCGGGCGGCTCCAGCGGCACGACGTCCCCGGCAGCCCCGCAGCCCGCCCCGGCCTCCGGCACCCACCGCTACCGCAACGGCGACAACGGCCGGTGCATCACCCAGGTCTACGGTTCCTCGGACAGCGGCGACTGCTCCGACCCGACGGCCCGCTGGACCGTGAAGAGCAGGTCGGACGGCAGCTTCAAGCTCGTCAACCAGCAGACCGGCGGGTGCCTCTACTCGAACGGGCTCGGCCAGGCCGTCTTCGTGGGCGACTGCGCCCAGGACACCACCCGGCTGTGGCGCACCGGTCCCGGAGGCAGCCTCCGCAGCGACTACGGCGGCGGTTGCCTCGACCTGGCCATGAGCAGCGGCCTGGTGACGTCCTCCTGCGCCGGCGAGGCATCGCAGCGCTGGACGGTGCAGGGCTGAGGGCTTCCCGTCATCCCCGGCGGGCGCACGGCACCCCGGCTACGGCCGGCGCCGGCCGGGCTCCGTCAGGAGGCCGCGCAGGTCGGTGATCCGGTAGCCGCGTGTGCGGACGGCGTCGATGATCTGCGGCAGGGCCCGGGCGTCCAGGACCTCGCCCTGCCCGTCGAGGGAGCCGACGTGCATCTGGATGATCTCGCCGGGTGTCAGGGCCCCAAGTGCTCGCGCGACGGCCTTCTGTACGGTCATCTGGCCTGTGGTTCCCTTGTAGCCGTTGGTGTCGGTGGTCCACTCGATGTCGGCGTACCCCAGGGCATTGACCTCGGCGACGTGCGGCGCGGGTGCGTCCCCGTAGGGAAAGCGGAAGAAGGGCAGGGGTTCGAAGGCGCCGCTCGGGGTTCCGTTTCCCGCCCGCCGGATCGCCGCCTGGGCCAGGGTGATCTCCTCGGCCCGTTCGGCGACGGTGAGTGCGCCGAAGGGCGCATGGGTGTGGGAGTGGTTGCCGATTCCGTGACCCGCCGCCGCGATCGCCCGTACCCCCTGCGGATGCCGCTCGGCGAAGTGGCCGGTCACGAAGAAGGTGGCTGGAGCCCTCTGCTGCCGCAGTACCTTCAACACCGTGTCCAGACCGTCCGTGCCCCAGGCGGCGTTGAACGTCAGGGCGACCACCTTCCCGGTGGTGGGAACCGTACGGAGCGGCGCCCCGTACAGCCGCTCCACCGGCTGCGGACCGGCCGGCGGAACGTGAGGCGCGTGTCCGGCGCCGGTGACGGCGGTGAGGGTGGCGGGGGAGGCAGCGGTCGTCGCGACCGCGAGGAGACCCGCAGCCAGGACGGGCAGGAGCACCGTACGGGCACTCCGGCCCGGGCCGGAACGTCGAGGAGGGCTCATGCCCCGGGAACCTAACCGCCCCGGAGGGCGCCGCCGCCGAAGACGCGCGGGCGTCCACCGACTGCCTCAGCGGCGGCCCCGCGTACCGCGCGGCCGCTGCCCGGACGGCACCGGGGTCAAGACCCGTTGGTGTTGAGGAAGCCGATCGCGACGGCGCCCCACCAGCAGACCTGGGAGAGCAGGGCGGTGGCGCCGCCCCAGACCAGCAGACGGCGGCCGACCTTGGTGGCGGTCCTCAGGCGGTGGCCGAGCAGACCGGCCTGGAGGCCGTTGACGGTGAGTACGGACACCAGGGCGAGTTTGGTGAGCGTCAGCGGGGAGCCGAGGTCGGGGTGGAGCATCATCCCGCTCGCCACGAGTCCGCCGAGTCCGGCCCAGATCGGCACGTGCAGCCGGGAAGTGGCTGTGAGCACATCGGCGAGCGTGCAGCGGCCGACGGCCCACAGCAGGCCGTGGTAATCGGCGGAAAGCACCGCACCGAAGCCCAGTACGAGCGAGGCGAGGTGGACGAAGAGAGCAGCGGTGTGAAGGGTGGCGTCCGTGCGCACGTGGAGCGACATCCACAGCCCGAGCGTCAGTGCCAGCAGCGCCCCCAGCGCTGCGGCCGCCACCGTCCACCACGACTCGTAGAGGCGGACGGGGCGGGAAGGCGGGACGACGGCGGGGGCTGCGGACAGCATAAGAGGACTCCGGGGGACACGGGCGGACGCCGAGGCGGCCAAAGCAAGGTTAGGGTTACCTAAATCCAGCGGATCGTCAACGCGCGTCCACGGCGCCGAGACCTCCGTGTTCGATCCGTGCGACAGGCCCCGGCCACAAGTCCCGTACCACGATGCCCCTCCGGGGTTCGGACACACCTGTTCCGGCGAAATCCAGGCCCCCCGATGGCCTCCGTTCTGCTCCGGCGTCACCCCGGCCGGCACGCCACCCCTTGCCTTATGCGTCCACTGGCTGCATTGTATGCGTCCAGTGGACGCGTACGGGCGGTCCGCAGAGCGGCAAGGGTGACGGAGAGACATGGACACCAAGGGCACGGACACCAAGGGCACGGACACCAACGGCACGGACATCAACGGCACGGGCACCCGCGGCAGTGCCTTCGTCCCGCGGCAAGAGGGCCTGGAGCTCCGGCTGCCCCCGGTGCACGACGGCCCCGACGCCGAGCGCGAGCACCGCAAACAGCGACTCGCCGGCGCCTGCCGCGTCTTCGGGCGGCTCGGGTTCTCCGAGGGGGTCGCCGGCCACATCACCGTGCGCGACCCCGAGTACACCGACATGTTCTGGGTCAACCCCTTAGGCATGTCCTTCCGGCACGTCCGGGTCCGCGACCTGATCCTCGTCGACCACGAGGGCCGCGTCCGCCACGGCAGGCACCCGGTGAACCGGGCCGGATTCGTCATCCACTCCGCCATCCACGCCGCCCGCCCCGACGTCGTCGCGGCCTGCCACGCCCACGCCGTCCACGGCAAGGCCTTCTCCAGCCTGGGCCGGCTCCTCGCCCCGATCACCCAGGACGCCTGCGCCCTGTACGAACAGCACACCCTGCACAGCGACGGCGCCGGAGCCGTCGTCGTGGAGGAGGAAGCCGGCCGGCGGCTGGCCGCCGGCCTGGGCCCGCACAAGGCGGTCATCCACCAGAACCACGGCATCTTCACCGTCGGCGAGTCGGTCGACGAGGCGGCCTGGTGGTTCCTCTCCATGGAACGCAGCGCCCAGGCCCAGCTGCTGGCCGAGGCCGCCGGTACGCCGCACCTCATCAGCCCCGAAGCCGCCCGGGCCACCCGTGACCAGACCGGCTTCCCCCTCGCGGGGTGGTTCTCCTTCCAGCCCCTGTGGGATGAGATCGTGCGGACGGACCCCGACCTCTTCGAGTAGACAGGCCACACCCACCGATGACCTCCACCTCCGACCCGGCGCAGCAGCACGGCAGCGGGCCCACACCCCCCGGATCCCCCGCCTGGTGGCAAGCGCGGTACGCGGAGCGCGCGCGGCGCAGGCCGCGCGAAGGAGGGCTGACCCTGGCCCGCATCACCGCCGCCGCCCTGGAGATCGTCGACCGCGACGGAACGGACGCCCTCACCATGCGCCACCTCGGCGACCACCTCCAGGTCCGTCACACCTCCCTGTACCGCCACGTCGCCAGCAGGGAGGAGTTGCTGATCGAGACCGTCGACCACGTCCTGGGTGAGATCCGGCTGCCCGCCCTGGACGGCGACTGGCGCACCACGGTGGAGCACGGCGCCCGCGAGTTCCGTCGCGTCCTGGCCCGGCACCCCGCGATCGTGCCGCTGCTCACCGCCGGCCAGTTGCTCGGCCCCAACGCCCTGCGCGCCCGTGAGCACGCCCTCGGCCGGCTCCTCGCCCAGGGCTGGCGAGCGCGGACCGCCGTCCACGTCTACCTCACCGTCACCCACTTCGTGATCGGCGCCGCGGCCCTCGACGCCGGCGGCGCGGCGCGCACGCCGGACCAGCGCGCCGCGATGACCGACCTCTTCACCTCCCTCCCGCCCCACACCCACCCGGTCGTCCACGGGAACGCCGAACTGCTCAACTCGCTCGACAGCGACGAGGAGTTCGAGTTCGGGCTGCGCACCCTGATCCACGGCCTGAGCCTGCTGTACGCCGAGGAGGCGCGCACATGACGACAGAGCGGATACTGCCCCCGCTGCACCAGTGGACCGCCGGCGGGGCGACCGTACGGGTCGAGGGGCACGAGGTGTTCGTCCGGCAGGACGGGCCGGCCGACGGCGCCCCCGTCACCCTGATCCACGGCTTCCCCACGTCCTCCCACGACTGGGCGGCGGTGGTGCC
Organism: Streptomyces sp. NBC_00539; assembly: GCF_036346105.1. GTDB lineage: Bacteria > Actinomycetota > Actinomycetes > Streptomycetales > Streptomycetaceae > Streptomyces. Next base: position 483,615 of record NZ_CP107811.1, on the reverse strand, counting down.
CGCCCTGGCCGCGGCGGGCCTGCGCGTCACGACCCTGGACCTCCTCGGATTCGGGGAGAGCGACAAGCCGCGCCACCACTCGTACTCCCTCCTCGAACAGGCCTCACTGGTCGAGGCCGTCTGGCGGCACCACGGGATCGGGCGCACCGCCCTGGTGGCGCACGACTACGGAGTGAGCGTCGGTCAGGAACTGCTGGCCCGTGATCCGTCCCGCATCACGCACATGGCGTGGCTGAACGGCGGGCTCTACGCCGATCTCCACCGCCCGGTGCTGATGCAGCGGCTGCTGCACGGGCCGCTGGGACCGCTGCTCGCGCCCCTGACGACCCGGGGGCGGTTCGCCTCCGCCCTGCGCGGGGTGCTGGGGCGGCCACTGCCCGCGGCCGACCTGGACGACATGTGGTCGGCGGTCGCACGCGCCGACGGACACCGCCTGGCCCCCCGCCTGCTGCGCTACATCGACGAACGCCGTATGCACGCCGAGCGCTGGACGCGGGCCCTGGAGGACCACCCCGGCCCCACCCTCTTCGTCTGGGGCCCGGCCGACCCGATCAGCGGCGCCCACGTACTGGACCGCGTCCGCGCGCGCGTCCCCGCGGCCGCCGTGGTCGAACTCACCGGGCCGCCCCCGGTGGGCCACTACCCCCAGGTCGAGGATCCCACCGCGGTGGCCGCCGCCCTCACCTCGTTCCTGACGCCGTAGCAGTCCTGCCCGGCAGGCCCTCCCCGCCTCCCGTCCCGCCGTACCGGTCGACTACGCTCCCCTGGCCGGCGGACCGCGCCGTGACGCGGCGGCGCTGCTCGCCCTGGGACTCGCCCTTCTGGTGCACGGCGTCACCCTGGCGCTGGCCGTGGCCGGGCTGCTGTTGATCGTGCTCGGCTGGGAGACCGGGATCGAGCCGGTCGAGGGCGTCGTCCTGCTGGTGGTGGCCGCCGTCCTTCGGCCGCGGCCGGGCCGGCTGCCGCACGGCGGGCCCGTGCTCCACCGGGCCGACGCACCCCGGCTGTTCGCGCTCATCGACGAGGTCGCCGCCGTCACCGGCACCGTCGGCGTAGACGCCGTGGTCGTGACCGGCGACGTCAACGCGGCAGTGACGATCTACGGACGGCGCCGGCGCCGCGTGCTGGTCCTGGGTCTCGGCCTGTGGGAGATCCTCGGGCCGCGCGAACGCATCGCGCTCCTGGGCCACGAACTCGGACACTTCGCCAACGGCGACTTGCGGCACGGGCCGGTCCTCCACGGGGCACTGCGTTCGCTGTGGCTGTGGGTGCACGCGCTGGCCCCGAGCCGGGCGCACACGGTGTGGGACTCGCTGTTCAACGTCGTGACGTACCTGCCGCGCTGCGCGGCGTACGGCCTGCTGCTCCTCCTCGACCGTCTGACGCTGCGTGCCGCGCAGCGCGCCGAGTACCAGGCCGACCTCGACGCGGCGCGGGCCGGTTCGACCGCCGGAGCCGTGGGACTCATGGACCGACTGCTCGTCGCGCCCTCGGTGCAGGACCAGCTCCGCCGCGAGGCGGTGGCCGCGCGGATGACGGGCGGCAAGGCCGGGCGGGCCGCGCAGGAGGCCGCCGAGCGGGAACTGTGGGAGCGGATCGCGGCGCACGCCTCGACCATCCCCGGCCACGAGCACGACCGGCTGCTCCGGATCGCCGCGCGGCGCGGGCACAGCGTGGACAGTACCCACCCGCCGACGCACCTGCGACGCCAGTGCCTGGCGCTGGGGGCGCCCCGGCCGGCCCTGGTCGACCACGACGAGGAGCGCGCCGCCGCCGTGGCGGCCGAACTCGACCGGCACCGGGCGACGGTGGCACGCCAGGTGATCCGCGACCACACGGGCTGACACCGTGCCGCGGGAATCCCCGCCGCAGCACCCGGCCCGAGGGGCGCGGGCTGAGCCGGCACCGGAGCCTCCCGGCGAGTGGCCGGGGTACGCGGAGCCGGGGCGGCAGTTCAGCGCAGGCGCCGTCCCGGGCGGTCCAGCGGGCGTACGCGCACGGCGGACCACGTGGTGTCGAGGGCGATCAGCGTCACGCCCACGAGGCCGTAACCGAAGAGGCGTTCTTGCAGGATGTCGCGGTTGAGGTCGGTGCCGGCCTTCACACCGCCCTTGCGGTAGGCGACCCAGACCAGACCGTCGAAGGGAACCGCATCGAGCGCCTTGCCGATCGTGGCGTCGAGGCTCGCCGCGTCGGGGGTGAACAGCAGGACGAGGTCGGCACGCGCCGAAACCGGCGTCACGGTGGCGGAGGAGGGGAGGGGCCCGGGCGACCAGCCCGCCGGCGCCTGCAGCACCAGGAGGGTCGCGCCCTCCTTGACACCCAGCTTTTCCGCGGTCGTTCTGGCCATGACCGTCATCCTGCCCAGCTCGGGTGGCTCGCCCCGGGCCGTCCGGGGCGACCCCCGTGGGAGGCGGGGACGGATCCCCACCTCCCACGGCGCCCGCCGGCCACTCGGACCCGCACGAGCCGTCCCGTCAGTGCGCGGCGATCTGCTGCAGCGCCGCGCCCTGGTAGCGGGCACCGGCGTTCCACAGGATGAAGGAGTTCATCTTGTTGTCGGCCGCGGCCTTGATCTGCTCGGCCACCTCGGCCGGTCCGTACGTGCTGCCCATCGAGAAGTCCTGGAGCCACGGGATGATCTCGGTCTGGGTGCCCTTCGCCTGCCGGGCGAAGTCGGCGAGCGAACGCTGCACGATCGCGTACGGGGCGGTGTCGGGCTGCGCGACGCCGTACTCTCCCGGCCCCCAGTGGGACGGGTAGACCATCGGCGCGATGTAGTCGGTGACCTTGACCAGGGCCCCGATGTCCTGGGCGATCTCGGTGGGCCGGGTGGCCGCGATGCCGAAGACCGAGACACCGAGGTACTTGGCGTGCGGGCGCAGCGCGGTCCGCGTGTCGGCGACGAACGAGGTGATGGACTGCTCGGGCGTGGCGGTCCCGATTCCCGGGAAGCGCATGTGCGAGAGCGGGCCGTCCGGGCGGCGCACGTAGTCGTAGAGGATGTCGTCGAAGCCGAGCCGAGCCGCTTCGACGGCGAGGTCCCGGTTGTACTTGCGGACCGTGGGGTTGGCGAAGTTGGTGAAGGACAGGGCCCCGTAGTGGCCGCCGTCGTAGGGCTGTCCGCCCGGGGTCAGCACGAGCTGGTCGCTCTTGCCCGCCTTCCAGGAGGCCGAGGCGAGCTTCGGGTCGCGGAAGGCCACGATGCGGCCGATGACCTGGGCGCCGGCGGCGTGGATCTCGGCGATCGCCTTGCGGGCGTCGTAGTAGCCCTTGGCCGCGCCGATCTGACGGGCCAGCGGTACCTGGGACGCGTACCCGACTTCACCGTCCTCGTCCTTGACGTCCAGCTCCAGGGCATTGAGTTTGCCGCTGCGGACGAGGGCGAGGATGTTGGTGCGCAGCGTGTTGTCGCCCCAGCCGATGGCGGTGATGTGGGCGGCGCGGATCATGGGGCGGCGCCCCCGGGCGGACACGTCCTTGGTGGTCGTGTTTCCGGCACGGTCCACCGCGCTGACCTTCACTGCGGGTGTGCCCTTCGGCACCGTGATCTTGAACGCCCCCGTCTTGTCGACGGGGACCTTCTTGCCGTTGACCGTCACCTCGGCGTCGGTCGAGGCGTGGCCCGTGATGGTGACCGGCGCGGCGACGTTCTTGACCTCGGGGTCGGCCACCTTGAGCTCGGGAGCGGTGGCGTCCACGCTGAACCCCACGACCTTGCGGTACGAGGCGAAGGGAAGGCTGCTGTCGCCCGCCACCACCAGGGTGTGCCGGCCCTCGGTGAGGTGGGGGAGGACGAGCCTGAGGCGGGTGCCCTCGGCTTTGACGGGGACTGCCGTGCCGTCGAGGGTGGCGCGCAGCCCGTCCCTGCCGCCGGCCTCATCCGCGGCGAGGTAGGCGCCGACCTGCGCGGCCTTGCGCCCGTCGAGGACGGCGCCGTCGCTCAGGCCTTGGAGGGCCGGAGCCGGTGCGAGGAACGTCCAGGCTCCGACGCCCGCTCCGGCCAGCGCGAGCGCACCGGTCGTCGCTATCAGGGCGCCCCGACGGGCCGGACGGCGGAGGCGGAGGGAGGGAAGGGACCGGGATATGCGTGTGGGGGGCATCGTGACGTCCTTCGTGCCGTGGGCCGGATGCTGCCTCCATTCATTGCCGCGCGGTGCCCCGGTCGCCTCCTTCTGACCGTATTTCACGCGAACGGCCGCATCGTGTCCCGGCGTGGCGGCTGGGCCATGCAGGGGACAGTGCGGTATGCGGCCCCCCGTCGTCGGTAGGTATGGCACGACACACTCGCCATGAAGGGCACCCCCATGCGCCATCCACTCCTCCCGCTCGCCGCCCTGGCGGGCGCCGCCCTGCTCGTCTGCGGATGCTCCGAGGGGCCGTCACCGGCCGCCGGGGAACGCCGTGCGGCCGCCTCACCGGCGGCCGTCACTCCCGTCGCCGCGAAGGCCCCCGCGGAGGTCGGCGCCAACGAACTCGGCCGGGTGCCGGTGCTCATGTACCACCAGCTCACCGAGAAGCCGGCCAGCGTCTACGACCGCACCCCCGCCGATTTCCGGTCGGAGCTGGAGCGCCTCGCGCGGGAGAAGTACGTACCGGTGACCGCCAGGGACTTCCAGACCGGCCGCATCGACATCCCGGCCGGCACGCACCCGGTGGTCCTCACGTTCGACGACTCCACCAACAGCCAGGTACGCCTGAACCCGGACGGCACCCCGGCGCGGGACACCGCCGTCGCCATCTTGACGGAGACGGCGAGGAAGTACCCCTCCTTCAAGCCGGCGGCGACCTTCTTCGTCAACGCGGACGCCTTCTCGGCGACGGGTTCCAACAAGGCCCTGACCTGGTTGAAGGAGCACGGGTACGAGGTCGCGAACCACACCGACCGCCACGAGAACCTACGCTCCCTCGACGAGACGGGCGCCCGGCGGGCGATCACCGCCGGACAGCAGGCGATCGAGAAGGCGGCGCCCGGAACGCGGGTCACCTCGCTCGCCCTGCCCTTCGGTGCCATGCCCCAGCCGGCCGAGGTCGCTTCGCGGGGAACGGGCTACCGCTACGACGGGGTGTACCTCGTGGGCGCCAACCCCTCGTTCTCGCCGTTCGCCAAGGCGTTCACCCCCGGCGCGATTCCCCGGATCCGCTCGGCGGGGCCCAAGGACGAGGACGCGGAGTTCGGGTCGTCGCGCTGGCTGGACAAGCTCGCCGCCGGGAAGGACCTGTACGTCTCGGACGGGGACCCGAACAGCGTCGCCTTCCCGAGCGCCGCACGGAACGAGCTGTCACCGGCCTTCGCGAAGCTGGCCCGGCCGTACTGAGGGCCGGGCCCCCGCCCCTGCCCCGGCCGGCGCCGTTCACGTCCCCGCGGCCAGGTGGGCGTCAGCGATGGCTCAGGACGTTGACCACCCGACCGTCGGGGTCGCGGACGAAGAAGCGCCGCACGCCCCACTCCTCGTCCTGCAGGGGGTGAACGATCTCCGCGCCGCTGTCCCTGACGACGGCATAGACCGCGTCCACGTCGTCCACTTCGACACTCAGATCGGGGACGACCGGCGCGGTCTTGTCGTGCGCCATGAAGCTGACTTGTGCCGCCGGACGGGACGGGGAAGCGAGCGTCATGATCCAGCCGTGGTTCATCACCTCTTCGAAGCCGAGCAGGCCGTAGAACCCCCGGCTTTCCTCCGCGGACGCCGACTTGATGTTGGGCACGACACGGCGAACGGCCATCGGTGACTCCCCTTGAGAACGGACGTGCGCTTGCCGCACGCGCTCCTGCACTCTCGATTTTGCAGATAAAACCGACCAACACGTTTCTTAACGGGGGCCATCGCTCACGTATCGGGCAGCCCGTTCCCGCGTGACGCCGCCCCCGCTCGCTCAGCGTACGGGTGTCTGCCGTAAGGGTCCACCCGCGCGATTGCGCAGCAAACCAGGCCGTTGACATGGCATTTCAGGCGGGAGGCCGCGTGGGCTCGGCGGTCGTAGCGCCGACGTGACCCCTCCGAGGGGCCTGGCGGGAAGCCTACCGGGGCGTTGACAAACCGCCTATCTGGTTTGTAATTTCTTCGTGAGAGGGAGCGCCGGCCTCACCGTGGGTCGGCCCGATGCGCACCTGCCGAAACGAGGGGGAGAGGGACCACGTGGACTCAGTCGGCCGGCCCCGGTCGGGCCAAGGGGACGTTCCACTGCCTGGACCGCGAGACCGACCCCGCCACGGCCTGGCGACACCTGTGGGGGGAGACGGAAGATGACTGATCGACAGGTCGCGCGTACAGGGGTCGGAGGGCGGGTCGAACAGGGCCCTGGCCGGCTGCCCGGCCAAGAGGCCCTCGGGTCCCGGCCCCGCTACGCGCGCGCACGCCCGCTGTCCTCATCGGCTCGCCCGTCTTCCATGCGGAGCCCTCGTGGCGTGAGGAGACTGCCTGCGAGAGTGCGGCCCGCCGAACGGCCGAGGCCGTCGGCTTGCGGCTCGGCCGTACACAGACCGAACTACGGCTGACCGGTTCCGGCTCCGGGAGCACCGGGATCGACTCCCGGCCGGCCGGTGACGAGCCCACGTCCGGCGGCCCACGGCACCAGCCTCCCGGACCGCCGCCTGCGCCCGCAGGGAGGCGCCGCCCAGGCCGCCCGCCCCGGCAGTGCGCGATACCCCGGCGTCCCCCCTGCCGGGCCGGGTACGAGGGGCGGGCGTCCGTGTGGACGGAGCCCACGCACGGCAATCCCGAAGTCCCGCGTGTGCACGGTGTTACGGGCCGCGGGTCCGGACGAGCCGTACGGCAGCGCCGCCCGACCGACCGACCGACCGCCCTTCGTCATCGCCCCACGAGTCCCACGCCCGGGCACCGGCCCACGCCCGGGCACCGGCACACGCCCGGGCACCGGCACACGCACGAGCACAGGCACACCCACACGCACAGGTCACGAAAGCGCGCACCGAGCCCCCACCAGATCGACGCCGTCCCCGGCGCGGTTCCCGAGTTCCCGAAAGGCCCCATCAGTGATCGAGCTACGCAGCGACACCTTCACGCTGCCCACTCCGGACATGATCCGCGCCATGAGCGAAGCCGCCCTCGGTGACGACGTCTACGGCGAGGACCCCACGGCCAACCGGCTCGAAGCGCTCGCCGCCGCCACACTCGGCAAGGAAGCCGCCTGCTTCATGCCGAGCGGCACCATGGCGAACCTGGCAAGCCTCATGGCGCACGCGCCCCGGGGCTCCAAGGTGCTGGTCGGAGACGAGAGCGACATCTACATCTACGAGGCCGGCGGCGCCTCCGTGTGCGGCGGGATCGTCTACGAGCCGGTCCCCACCCAGCCTGACGGCCGCCTGCTCCTGCGCGACCTGGAGGCCGCGTTTCCGGACGACCCGGAGGACCCCCAGTTCGCCCTCCCCGCACTGATCTGCCTGGAGAACACGCACAACCGCTGCGGCGGCGCGATCCTCCCCCTGGACTACTTGCGCGACGTACGCCGTTTCGCCGCCGAGCGCGGGGTCCCCGTACACATGGACGGCGCCCGGATATTCAACGCCGCCGTAGGTGCGGGGGTTCCGGTGGCCGAGATCGCGCAGTTCGCGGACTCCGTCCAGTTCTGTCTCTCCAAGGGACTCTCCGCCCCCATCGGCTCCATGGTCGTGGGGAGCGCCCGGTTCATCGGCAAGGTACGCCGCCTGCGCAAGATGCTCGGCGGCGGAATGCGGCAGGTCGGAACGGTCGCCGCAGCCGGGATCCTCGCCATCGAGAACGCGGCCGCGCTCGCCGAGGACCACCGTCGAGCCGCCCTGCTCGCCGAGGGCCTGGCGGAACTGGACGGCATCGAGGTGGTCCCCCAGGACGTGCGGACGAACATCGTGATGTTCCGTGTCACGGACGAGCGGCACACCTGGCAGACCGTCGCCGCGGCCGCCCGCGAGGAGGGCCTGGCCATCGCCGAGCTGGGTCACGGGCGGCTCCGCGCGGTGCTGCACCGCGGACTGGACGACAGCGACGTCAACGAAGCGGTTTCCATCATCGGGCGCGTCATGAAGAACGGCGCGCGCCCCCTCGCCGGCCACACCACGGAGGTCTGACATGCGGGCAAGCACCGGAGTCCACACCGAACCGAGGTTCCCGTCGATCCCCGCGGCACTCTCCCACTGGGCCGGGGAGCGCCCCGATGACGTGGCCTACACCTTCGTGGGAACCGGCCTGGAGGTCGAGCAGCACGTCACCTTCCGGGAGCTGGAGGACTCGTCCCTGAGGATAGCCGCGGCCCTGCAGTCCACCGCGCGACGCGGAGACCGGATCCTGCTGCTCTTCCCACCGGGTCTCGACTACCTGGTCGCCTTCCTCGGCTGCCTGTACGCGGGGGTCGTGGCGGTTCCGCTCTACCTGCCGCGCCCCGGCGCGAAGCTCGACCGCATCGAGGCCGTCATCCAGAGCTGCCGTCCCACCCACGCCCTGACCACCGCGGCACTCGCCGAACACCTCGCCGACCTGCCGAAGCCGGAGGGCTCGGAGGACCTGCGGACCCACCTCATCGAGACCCTGGCGGCCACCGACCGGGCAACGTACCGGCCCGTGGGCACCGACGGTGAGGAACTGGCCTTCCTGCAGTACACCTCCGGTTCCACCGGCGCTCCGAAGGGGGTGATGGTCAGCCACCGCAACCTGGCGGAGAACGAGGAGGCCATCGCCGACGGCTTCGGCGTCCGGTCCGGCGACGTGATCCTCAGCTGGCTTCCGCTCTACCACGACATGGGTCTGATCGGGGCGGCGCTCCTGCCGCTCTACATGGGGCTGAGGTCGGTCCTCCTCAACACCTTCGCCTTCGTCTACGATCCGATGATCTGGCCGCTGGCGATCGCCCGGTTCGGCGCCACCTGCTCCGGCGGCCCCAACTTCGCGTACCAGCTCCTGGTCGACCGGTACGACGCCGACCGCCTCGCCGGAGTCGACCTCAGCGGCTGGCGCATCGCGTTCAACGGCGCCGAACCCGTGGTGGAAAGGACCCTGCGGGACTTCTCCACCGTCTACGGCGCACACGGCTTCGACCCCGGCGCCGTCTACCCCTGCTACGGCCTGGCGGAAGCCACCCTGTTCGTCTCGGGCGCCGAGCCGACGGCCGGGTACCGTGCCCACGTCTTCGACCGCCGTACGGTGGAGCAGGGCCGGCTCGCCCCGGCTCTGGGGTCGCAGGCGGAGGACGGAGTCGGCATCGTGTCGGCGGGGCGCCCCGCCCTGCACACCGAGATCGTGATCCGCGACGCGAACGGGCGCGCCGTACAGGACGGCTGCGTCGGCGAGATCTGCGTGCGCAGCAGGGGAGTGGCCCAGGGCTACTGGGGCGCCGAAGGCCCCACGGAGGAAACGTTCCGCGCGCGGATCGAGGGACACCCCGGCCTCTTCCTCCGCACCGGTGACCTCGGAGCCTTCCACGAGGGCGAGCTGTACCCCGTAGGACGCATGAAGGACCTGCTCATCGTGGCCGGTCGCAACTTCTACCCGCACGACATCGAAACCGTGGGATCGCTCGCCTCCGCCCACCTGCGCAAGGGGTGCGCCGCGGCGTTCCAGCCGGCCCCGGACGCACCTGAGGTCGTGCTGGTGGCCGAGGTGAAACGCTCCTCCGTGACGCTCCTTCGCGACGACCCGGACACCCTCGCCGCCGTCAGCAGGGAGGTGCTCCGTACGGTCGGCACCGAGTGCGACCTCCACCTGGCCGAGGTCGTCTTCGTCTACCCCGGCTCGATCCCCAAGACCTCCAGCGGAAAGATCCGCAGGGCCGAGACGCGGACGCGGTACCTCGCCGGCGGCCTGCGGGTGGTGAGCGCGACACGGGGGGACGAACACGGGCAGGCGGCCGACGTACCTGCGTCCGACACCTCCTCGCTGCACCTGCTGGACGACGTCCGGCGCCACGAGGCCGTGCGGGACGCACTCGTGGCCCAGTTGGCCGGGCGCTGGGGAGGCGCGCCGAGCGGGGAAGACCTCGCACAGCCGCTCGCCTCACTGGGCCTGGACTCCCTGAAGCTCACCGCGTTCAAGGCCGCCCTGGAGCAGCTCTTCCAGCGGAGTATCGACAGCCGGCTCTTCTACGGCGACCGCTCGCTCGACGAGGTGGCGCAGGCCATCACGGCCTTGACCGCCGAACCGCCGGCCCGCGCCGAGGCGCAGGAGCCGGCGCCGGACCGGTCGCCGGCCGAGGGCCCTGCGGCCGATGGCCAGATCCAGATGCAGTTCTACTCCGAGCTGCTCCCCGAGGACACCGCCAACAACCTGCCCATCGCGGTGCGGTTGTCGAGGGCCTACGAGCCGCACCTCCTGCGGTCCGCCGTGGCCGGGGCCGTCGAACGCCACCCGGCCCTGCGCACCGTCCTCGGCCCCCTGGGGACGGGTACCCAGCTGGTGCGTGACAGCCGCGACGTCGACTGGCAGGAACAGCGGTTCGCGGACGACGATGACCCGGCCGTCGACGCCTACCTCGACGAGGTGGCCCACCGGCCCTTCTCGCTGACCGAGGGGCCGCTCGTCCGTGCCGCCGCCGCACTCACCTCGGACGCGACGGTGCTCATGCTCGTCTGCCACCACGCCGTCGTCGACCACTGGTCGCTGCGTACGGTCCTCACCGAAATCCTCCAGGAGCTGCCCGGAATCCGGCTGGAGAAGTCCCCCGCGCCCACCGGCGGGTCACCGGCGACGGCCTTGGAATGGGCCCGCGCCCGTCGTGCACCGGACGCCGCCGCCGACGAGCGGCTGCAGACCTGGGCCGACCGGTGGCGGCCCCTGCGCAACCAGCTGCTGTTCAAGCCGAGGGCGGCCGCCCCGGCCGACCGCAATCCGGCCGGCACCGTGGACTTCGAGATCGACGCGGAGACGACCCGCCGGATCTACACCCGCAGCCAGGCCCACGGACGTACGCCGTTCGTCACGCTCGCCTCCGCCTACCTGCACGCCCTGTACCTGACCGTCGGCGAGAAGCAGATCGTCATCGGAAGCCCCCACCACGGCAGGACCGACTGGCGGTTCGCGGAAACCGTGGGCTACCTGGTCAACATGATGCCCCTGCAAGGGGACTTCCGGGACGGCGAGGGCCTCGACAGCCTTGAGGACCGCACCTGGCAGGAGCTGCGGGACGCACTGGACTTCGCCGACCTGCCCTTCGCCCGGCTCGTCAAGGAGCTGAAGCCGGAACGGCACGGACAGAACCCGCTCTTCCAGGCGACGCTGACGTTCCAGCAGACCGCCGACACGCGCCTGGCGGAGGGCTTCTCCCTCCCGTCGAGCGGCTGCCGCCAGATGCTCGGCGACGTGGAGGTCCGGGCGGTCGACGTGCGGCCCCGTGACGTGGCCTTCGCCCTGAGCCTCTACGGCACCCGGCACGACGACCGGCTGGTGTTCCGGCTGGTCCACCAGAAGAACGTGGTCGACGCGTCCGTGGCCGAAGCCGTCGCCGAGGGGTTCCGGACCGCTCTGCGCGAGCTCAACGCCCATTCCCGCTGAAGAAGCAGAAGATCTGGAGTTGGAACGATGCAGGAACACGATTTTCCGACCGGAACCCTGGCGGGCGTGGGAAACCTGGTGGAGGGCTTCGCGAACTCGGTGCGTGCCTTCCCCACGCGCGACGCCGTCCGCTGCGGCGCCCGGGCCGTGACGTACCGGGAACTCGACGACCGGGTGAACGCCCTGGCGGCCGCACTGATCAGGGCCTCGGACGACCCGAGTCGCCCCGTGGGCATCCTGCTGGAGCGCTCGGTGGACATGATCGCGGCGGCCCTCGCGGCGCTGCGCACCGGATCTTCGTACGTGCCCATGGACCCGGCGACGCCCACGGCGCGGCTCGAACTGATCCTCGACGACGCCGACCCCTCCGTGGTGGTCACCACGCGGGAGCTGGCCGGCTCGCTCGCCGCCGGACTCCAGGTGGTGTGCGTCGATGACGAGCTGCCCGTCCCGGCGCAGGAACTGCCGCACCCCGGCATCGCAGCCGACAGCCGCGCGTACATCATCTTCACCTCGGGTACGACCGGCCGCCCCAAGGGCGTGCAGGTGTCCCACGGCAACGTGCTGCGGCTCTTCTCGGGTACGGAGGCACTCTTCGGGTTCGGCTGCGAGGACGTCTGGTCGCTGTTCCACTCCTTCGCCTTCGACTTCTCGGTCTGGGAGATGTGGGGCGCGTTGCTGTACGGCGGCTGCGTGGTCGTCGTGGAACAGGAAGTGGCGAAGGACCCGCGTACCTTCTGGGAACTGCTCCAGCGGGAACGCGTGACCATGCTCAGCCAGACCCCCACGGCGTTCAACCAGCTGACCGTCGAGGACGCCGCGCACGCGGCCCGGCTGCCGCTTCGTTGGGTGGTCTTCGGCGGCGAGGCACTGCACTTCGGCAACCTGCGGCGCTGGGTCGCCAAGTACGGGGACGACACCCCGCAGCTCATCAACATGTACGGCATCACCGAGACGACGGTGCACGCCTCCTTCCGCCGGGTGCTGGAGCAGGACCTGTCCCAGGCCGGATCCCTGATCGGCCTGCCCCTGCCCGACCTCGGCTTCGTGCTCGTCGACGACGAGCTGCGGGAGGTGCCCGCCGGCGAGGTGGGCGAGATCGTGGTCACCGGTCCCGGAGTGACCCTCGGCTACCTGGGGCGCCCCGATCTCACCCGCGAGCGCTTCGTCGAACTCCCCGGCCACAGCGGGTTGGGATACCGCTCCGGAGACCTGGCGAGGATCACCGGGACGGGCGAGTACGAGTACCAGGGCCGCGCGGACGACCAGGTCAAGATCCGCGGCTTCCGGATCGAACTCGGCGAGATCCAGGCGGTGCTGAGCGCGGTCACCGGTATCACCCAGGCCGCCGTGGTCGTCACCACACCCGAAGCCCCCTCGAACCCCGTCGTCAAGGAACGCTCGGTCTCGGCCAGGATCACCGACGTCCGCGACCTCATTCGCGGGGGATCGCGCGGCGACCACCGCTCGGCGGAGTCCGGACCGCGGATCGTGGCCTACGTCGTGCGCGGCGAGGGCTTCGACCCGGCCGAGCTCTTCTCCCGCTTGCGCGAGCGGCTTCCGCACTACATGATCCCGGCCTTCGTCGTGCCCGTGGACAGCATCCCCATGAACCACAACGGCAAGGTCGACCGCAAGGAGCTGCCGGCCGCCTCGGCCGCGAACTGCCTGCGCGAGCCCGCCGGTGAGGCATCGGGAGCACCCGCGGGGGGTTCCGAGGACGCCCGGGCCATCGTGGAGATCTTCGAGGACGTCATCGGCATCACCGGCGTGACGGAGACCGACTCGTTCTTCAGCATCGGCGGTGACTCGATCATGGCGCTGCAGCTGCGCGCCCAAGCCCTGGGGAAGGGCATCACCCTGGAGCTGCGCGACATCTACGCCCTGCAGACCCCGCTCGCCCTCGCCGAGGTGGCGGTGCGCGAACAGGCCCCGGAGACCGCGTCGCCGAGCGTGGCACCGTTCAGCCTGATCAGCGACGAGGACCGCGGCCTGATCCCCGACGGGGACGTCGTCGACGCCTACCCCGTGGGCACCCTCCAGGCGGGCCTGCTGTTCCACAGCGCCTACGAAGCCGACGTCAACATGTACTGCGACATCTTCATGTTCCGGCTCAAGGCCGCCTACGACCACCAGGCCATGGAGCGCGCAGTGGCACGGGCCGTGGACCGGCACGAGATCCTGCGCACGTCGTTCGACTTCAACGGCTACTCGGAGCCCCTCCAGCTGGTCCACGCCCACGCCGCCACCCACGTCACGGCCGAGGACCTGCGCCACCTGTCCCCCTCGGAGCAGGAGGCCGCACTCGACTCGTGGCAGCTGGCGGAGCGCGGGGTCGGTTACGACTGGACGAATCCGCCGCTCATGCGGTTCACGGTCCACGAGCTCGCCGACGACGAGTTCATGTTCTCCATGAGCTTCCACGACGCACTGCTCGACGGCTGGAGCGAGTCGTCCCTGATCACCGAGATCCTGGCCGACTACTGGGCCCTGCGCGACGGAGCGCAGAAGGAAGCGGCCGCCCGTCCCGTCCGGCGCTACGCCGACTACATCGCCCTGGAGCAGGGAGCACTTGCCGACCCCGCCATCGAGGACTTCTGGCGACAAGAACTCGAAGACACCACTCCGACGATGCTTCCGCGCCTCGTGGAGGGGCCCGAAGACCGGCACGAGGGGACGATGGGCTTCCTCAGCGTCGACATCGACCCCCAACTGTCGCACGCGCTGGACGACATCGCCCGCGAGCACAACGTGTCGCTCAAGCACGTGCTGCTCGCCGTGCACGCCAGGGTGCTGTCCTGCCTCACCGGCAGCAGCGAGGTCGTGCTCGGCGTCGAGTCCAACGGCCGCTCCGAAGAGGAGGGCGGCGCCGACGTGATGGGGGTCCACCTGAACGTCGTGCCGTACAAGCTCAACAGCCGGCAGGGCGCCTGGAACGACCTGATCGCCGCAGCCTTCGCCAAGGAGCAGCAGCTCCTTCCCGTCCGCCGGTTCCCCTACGCGCGTCTGCAGCGGCTCATCGACGTGCGGGAACTCACCGACATCAGCTTCAACTACACCCACTTCCACAGCTACGAGCAGCTCGCCTCGGCCACCGCGCTCGAAGTGCTCGACGCCAAGGCCTACATCCAGACGCACTTCACGCTGCGCACGGAGTTCAACAAGGACCCCTTCACCAAACTGCTGTCCCTCGACCTCGAAGCCAACATGCGGCGGATGACCGAGGACCAGCTGCGCCTCGTCGGCGAGGTCTACCGCAACGCACTCGACGACCTGGCCGCCGACCCCCGCTCGGTGCCGAGCCAGCGCACCCTGCTCGGCGAGGAGCGGTGGCACCGGCTGCTCGACGGGTACGGCGAGCCGGCCGAGGCGCTCCGCGCGGACGGCTTCTTCCCGGTGTTCGAGGAGAGGGCCGCCACCCACGCCGACCGCATCGCGGCCCTGTGCGGAACCGAGACCATCACCTACGAGCGGCTCGCCGAGCGGGCCGGCTCCGCCGCGACCGTGCTGCACGAGCTCGGTGCGGGACCCGGGACGGTCGTCGGCGTGGTCGCCGAGCGGAACATCGACTACCTCGTGGCGACGCTGGCCGTCATGCGGACCGGCGCGATCTACCTGCCCCTCCCCGCGGGACCCGTACAACGCGTCGCCGCCATGCTGCGGACCAGCGGCGCGGACCTCGTCCTGTGCGACGGGCAGACGCGGACCGCGGCCGAAGAGGCCACCGGCGGTTCGGTGCGCGTGGCGGAACTGGGGCCCCTGCTGGCCTCCGCCGAGGGCAGCGCACCGTACCGGGGCCGGCTGCCGGGCGGCAGGGACGACGCGTACATCATCTTCACCTCGGGCTCCACCGGCGAGCCCAAGGGAGCACTGCTGCGCCACGACGGCATGCTCAACCACATCCAGGCGAAGCTGGACGCGCTGGAGATCCGTCCCGGGGACCGGGTGTCGCAGGACGCCGCGGCGACCTTCGACATCTCCGTGTGGCAGATGCTCGCACCGCTCGCCGCCGGCGCGACCGCGGTGATCTACCCGGACGCCGTCAGCCAGGACCCCTCGCGGCTGCTGCGGGCCGTCGCCGAGGACGGCATCACGGTGCTGGAGGTTTCCCCCACCGTGCTGAGCGTGTTCGCCGCGGAACTGGCGCACTACGGCAACGACGCGTTCGGTGCCTTCGCCCTGCGCTGGGTGGTCTCCAGCGGGGAGACCCTCACCCCCAAGTGCGCCAACGCCTTCCGTGCGCAGCTTCCCGACGTGCGGCTGCTCAACATGTGGGGCGCCACCGAGGTCTCCGACGACTGCACGCATTACGAAGTGGTCGCAGTGGCCGACGAGCGGGCCGCCTCCGTGCAGGTCGGCCGGCCGATCAGGAACGCCAAGGTCTACGTCCTGGACGACAACCGCGAGCCGGTGCCGGTCGGCACCCCCGGCGAGCTCTACGTCGGCGGCCTGTGCGTCGGCGGCGGCTACGTCAACAACCCGGAGCGCACCGCCGCCGCCTTCGTGCCGGACCCGTTCGGGGAATCACCCGAGGTCCTCGCCTACCGCACCGGCGACCGGGGCCGGCAACTGGCGGACGGCGGCTTCGAGTTCCTCGGCCGGATCGACACCCAGCTCAAGATACGCGGCCACCGCATCGAACTGGGCGAGGTGGAACGGGCCCTGGCCACCGTGGAGACGTTGCAGGAGAGCGCCGTCACGGTGCGGGCCGACGGCGAACACGGCAAGCAGCTCGTCGGTTTCTACGTCCCCAAGGCCGTGCAGAACTCCGCCGCGGCCGCCGGTGACACGCTGCTGAGGCTGGAGGTCTCGCCCGTCGAACTGCGTGACCGGCTGGGCTCGCTCCTGCCGCGCTACGCCGTGCCCGACTACCTGATCGCCTTGGGCGAGCTGCCCCGTACCCCGCACGGAAAGGTCGACACCAAGGCTCTCGCGGCGTGGGACCTCACGGACCTGGACACCACCGTGCAGGACGACAGTCTTCCGCCCACACCGACCGAAGCCGCGGTCATCGAGGTCTGGGCCGGTGTGCTCCGCACCGCCCGTCCGCCGGCGGCCCTGTCCAACTTCTTCGCCCTGGGCGGACACTCGCTGCACGCCGCCCAGGTCATGGCCCGCCTCAGGGACCGGTTCGGCGTGGACCTTCCGCTGCGCCTGCTCTTCGAGAACCCGACCCCGAGGGCACTGGCCCACCAGGTCGAGGAACTCGTCGGGTCCCCGGCGGCCGGCGCCACGCCCCCCTCGCGCATCACCCCCCTCGAACGACGGCCGCGGGAGTTCCCGCTCGCCCGCAACCAGGCCAGCCTGTGGTTCCTGAACCAGGTCGACCCGCAGGACCGTTCCTACGAGAACACCACGCTGCTGCACCTGCGGGGCGACCTCGACGTCGAAGCGCTGCGCAGCGCTGTCGACACCCTGGCGGGCCGCCACGAGATCCTCTCGATGCGCTTCGGCAACCGGGAAGGCGTTCCGTACCAGACCCCGCGGGCCGGGGCGGCCGTCCGGCTCGAAGTCGTCGACGCGTCGCATGAAGAGGCGGCCGACGCCGAAGCGATGAAGGAGTACGTCCGCCGGCAGACCGGCGCTCTCCGCTTCGACCTCGAGCGCGGGCCACTCGTGGTGGCGCGTCTGTACCGGTTCACGCCCACGCAGCACGTCCTGCAGTGGAGCAGCCACCACGTGGTGTCGGACGGCTGGTCGACCGACGTCGCCATCCGCGAGATCACCGAGGCCTACCTGGCGCACCGCGAGGGCCGCATCCCACGGCTGCCCGAACTTCCCGTCCAGTACGGGGACTACGCGCTGTGGCAGCAGGAGCAGCCGTCCGGCGCGGGCTCCGCGGAGGCCGCCTTCTGGCGCACCTACCTGGACGGCTACCAGGGCGAACTCGCCCTGGTGACCGACCAGGAGCGCACCGAAGACCGCAGCCGGACCTCGGGCCACCAGGTCAAGGACTGGGAGCCCCGGATGACGCGGCGCGTCGGCGAGCTCGCCCGAGCGCGCGGGGTCACCCCGTTCATGGTGTTCCACGCGGCCACCGCGGCCGTGCTGTCGCGCTTCGCCCAGCAGTCGGACCTGGTGATCGGGTCCGCCGTGGCCGGACGCGGGCTCCCGGAAACGGCGAACCTGATCGGCTACTTCGCCGACACCCTGCCGTTCCGCTACCACGTCGAACCGCAGACGACGGGCGCGCGGCTGCTCGACTCGGTCGCCTCCAGCGCGCTGTCCGCCCTGGAACACCAGCAGATGCCCTTCCAGGAGATCGTCCGGGAAGCGGGCGGCGAACGGACGCCCGGGGTCTCCCCCCTGGTGCAGGTGCTCGTCACCGTGGACAACTTCCCCCTCGACCTGGACGCCCTTCCCGGGATCTCGGCCGCCCTGGAGCAGGTTCCGCCCGCAACGGCCCTCTTCGATCTGCTGTTCCGGTTCGTCGAGGACCCCTCCGGGCTGCACCTCACGGTCCAGTACGACGCGACCCTGTTCACCCCCGCCACCGTCGAGCGTCTCGTCGACGCCGTCGACAGGGTCCTGGAAGCCCTGCTGGAGCAGCCGGACACCGAGCTCGGCGACATCGTCCTGACCGGTGCGGAAGACCTCGCCGCCCTCCAGGCGGCCTGGCAGGCGGTCAGCCGCGAGGAAGTGGACTTCGCGCACCAGGCGGCGCGTGCCGTCGAGTCCCCGCAATGGCCGGACTTCCTCGCCCGGGTGGAGGCGGAGGGCCTCCTCTCAGCCCTGCTCCTGGCCCTCTGACATGGCAGCGAATCCGCTGGTCCAAGAAGGAAACCAACCATGACCTCAGATCGTGCAGACCTTCTCCGCCGCCGAGTGGCTCTCCGCGGCAGCTCCGGTCGGGTGAACCCGGTGCCGGCGCGCTCCCTCGCCGGTGCGAAGAGCCTGGTAGAGGCCTTCGCCGAGACGGTGACGGCCTTCCCCGAGCGTGACGCGGTGCGGTGCGGCGGCCGGTCGCTGACGTACCGGCAGCTGAACGACCGGGTCAACGTGCTCGCCTCCGCGGTGCTGGCGCGGGGCGGCGACGCCTCCCGCCCCGTGGGTGTGCTGCTCGAGCGTTCGGCGGACATGGTGGCCGCCGCGGTGGCGGTGCTGCGCACCGGCTCCTCCTACGTGCCGCTCGACCCGGCGACACCACCGGCGCGTCTCGCGCTGATCCTGGAGGACGCCGCTCCGTCCGTGGTGATCACCTCGCGGGAGCTGGCCCGGTCCGTACCCGCCGGCATCCCCGTCGTGTACGCGGACGGCGAGCTGCCCGCGCCCGGGCACCTCCCGGAAACCACCGGCATCGGACGCGACACCCGGGCCTACATCATCTTCACCTCGGGTACGACCGGCCGTCCCAAGGGCGTCCAGGTGTCACACGGCAACGTCCTGCGGCTGTTCCACGTCTCGGAAGCGCTCTACGACTTCACCGCCGACGACGTCTGGTCGCTGTTCCACACCTTCGCCTTCGACGTGTCCGTCTGGGAGATGTGGGGGGCGCTGCTGTACGGCGGCTGCGTCGTCGTGGTGGAGCAAGAGGTGGCCAAGGACCCGCGGGCGCTGTGGGAACTGCTCAAGCGGGAGCGGGTCACGATGATGAGCCAGACTCCCACCGCCTTCAACCAGCTGATCGCCGAGGACGCCGGGCGCGCGGAGCGGCTGCCGCTGCGCCGGGTCGTGCTTGCCGGCGAGGCCCTGCACTTCTCCGACCTGCGGCCGTGGGTCGCCAAGTACGGCGACGCCCAACCCCAGCTGATCAACCAGTACGGGCCCACGGAGACGACGGTGTACGCGTCGTACCGCCGGGTGCGCGAGGCGGACCTCGCACAGTCCCGGTCGCTGATCGGAGGCCCCCTTCCGGACCTGGCCTTCCTGCTGGTCGACGAGGAGATGCGTGAGGTCCCGCCGGGTGAGACCGGCGAACTCGTGGTGACCGGGCCCGGCGTCACCCAGGGCTACCTGGCGAGTCCGGAGCTGAACCGGGAACGGTTCGTGGAGCTGCCCGGCGGAGCCGGGCGCGGGTACCGCACGGGTGACCTCGTCCAGTCGGCCGGGGCGGGCGACTACGCCTACCTCGGCCGCAAGGACGACCAAGTCAAGATCCGCGGGTACCGGGTGGAGCCGGGCGAGGTGGAGGGCGCCCTGCGCGCGCTCGACTCGCTCGGCGAGGCCGCCGTCACCACGCGGGACCTCCCCGGGCTGGGCACGAGCCTGATCGCCTACGTGGTCCCCCGCGCGCCCGGCGTGACCGCGGTGTCGCTGCGGGAGCAGCTCTCGGCAGCGCTGCCCCCGTACATGCTCCCCAGCGTGTTCATCCCGCTCGACTCGCTGCCCATGACCCAGAACGGCAAGCTCGACCGCCGCGCCCTCCCGGACCCCGACCGGGCCACCGTCCTGGGCGAGGCGCAGGAGGCGGAGCCGCAGGAGTCCGCCTCCGACACCACGGCGGTGCGGATCGCAGGGATGATCGCCGAGCTCCTGAACCTGGAGCGGGCCAACCCGACGACCGGTTTCTTCCAGCTCGGCGGTCACTCGCTCGTCGCGATCACGCTGCTGGCGCGGGTCCGGCGCGAGTTCGGCGTCGACGTGCCGTTGCGCGACTTCCTCCGGGAACCGACCGCCGCCGCCCTGGCCGAGGCCGTTCGCAACGCGACCTCCGAGGGACAGCACGGTGCAGGCGGAGTGGCGCTGGTCAAGGCGCCGGCGGGCGCCCACCCGCCGGCCACCGATCCCCAGAGGCGGCTCTACTTCCTCGCGGCCCTCGAACCCGAGAGCGCCGCCTACAACCTGCACCAGACCGTCCTGATGCGCGGGGACCTGGACGCCGCAGCGCTGGGCAGGGCCTTCGGGGCCATCGTGGACCGCCACGCACCGCTGCGCACGGTCCTGCGGCTGGAAGGCACACAGCTGGTTCAGGTCGTACGGACGCCCGGCCGGTTCACCCTGCGGACGGAAGCCCTCGGGACGGACCCCGGCGAGGACCCGATGAGCGCGGTACGGCGGCTGTCGGCGCAGGAACTGGCACGCCCCTTCGACCTGGAGCAGGACGACCCGCTCAGGGTCCGCCTGGTCCGGATCTCCGAGGGACTGCACGCCCTCCTGATCACCGCCCACCACGTGGCCTCGGACGGTTGGTCCAACTCCGTGCTCAGCCGTGAACTGGTGGACTTCTACGCGCACTTCAAGCAGGACGCGGCCGCGACGGACCTCCCGCTCGCCCCGCTGAGCGTCGAATACGGCGACTACGCCTACAGCATGGACCGCTGGGCCGACAGCGGCGCCGCCGAGCAGGACATCGACTACTGGCAGAAGCGGCTCGAAGGACTGCCCGTCGTGCACGGGCTGCCGCTCGACAAGCCGCGCCCCCGCAACATGACCTACGCGGGCGGCATCCACGAGGAGTCACTGGCGACGCCGCTCACCGAGGAACTGCGGGCGCTGGGCCACGGCGAGAACGCCACTCCTTTCACGCTGCTGCAGGCCCTGTTCGCCGTGCTCCTGGCCCGCCGCTCGGGCGACCGCGACATCGTGGTGGGGAGCCCCGTGGCGAACCGGCGGCACGCCGAGCTGGAGGGGGTGATCGGCATGTTCGTGAATTCGGTCGTGCTGCGCACCCACGTGGACGGTGATCTCACCTTCCGCGAGCTGCTCGGGCAGGTCAGGGAACGGACCCTGCACGACTTGGAGCACCAGCACGTGCCCTTCGACCACCTGGTCAAGCGGCTCAAGCCCGAGCACAGCGCCGCGCACTCGCCCCTCTTCCAGATCATGTTCGCCTACCAGAACAACGAAGCCGCCCGGCTGGACCTGGAAGGACTGGAGGTCACCCTGGTCCACTCACCGGAGCAGGACGTACAGACCGACCTGGTCCTCGACGTGCTCGAAGCCGGAGGCGGCCTCACCCTGCGCTGGCGCTACAACACGGACCTCTTCCACAGCGGCACCGTCCGGGAGATGGCCGGGGACTTCGGCCGGCTGCTGCGAACCGTCCTGGACGACCCGGACGCCCCGGTCTCCACCCTGACCGCCGCACCGCGCGGCGCGGCCGGCGACACGGGCACGGGCACGGGCACGGTACACGGCCTCTTCCCCCTGAGGCAGAACCCCGAGGGCGAGACGGCGGTGTTCGCGCTGCCCGGCGTACTCGGACTCGGGGCGTCCTACGTCCAGCTGTCCGCGCACTTCGGCGACCGGTCCTTCTACGCACTGTCGACGAGGGCCATCGCGCAGGCCCAGGGCGCCGCCCTGTCCATCGACTCCCTGGCGGGCGAATGCGCCCGCATCATCGACGAAGCGGCGGCCGGACGCAGGATCCACCTCGTCGGCCACTCCTACGGCGGCGCCCTGAGCCCCTACGTCGCCGACGCCCTGCGCTCCCGCGGCGTCCGAGTGGAGAGCCTGGTGGTGCTGGACGCCCTCACCCCGGCGGCGGTCCAGCGTCAACTCGCCACCTCACGCACCGAACGCCTCCAGGCGTTCCTCGGCACACTGGCCGACCTGTTCCCCGGCCTGAGCGCGTCCGCCTCGCAGGCCGATCCGGCCGCGCTGTGGACCATGCCGGAGGACGCCCTGCTGGACAAGGTGGAGGAGCTCCTCGGCCCGGACGCCCTCGAACTGCTGGGCGGGGGGCTCCACGAAGCCCTGGAGATGTTCGTCCGCATGTCCTGCCTCACGTGGCCGGCGGTACCGTCCGACGTACCGCCCGTCCTCCTGATCGAGGCTGCCCAGGACAGTGGCCGCACCGCCGAGAGCCCGCGCGAGGGCTGGGAGCGGATCACGGCCGGCGGACTGTCCTGCGCGAGCGTCGATGCGGGCCACGAGAGCATGCTGCGCCATCCGGGCGCCCGCGACACCGCCCTGCTCATGCAGCGGTTCTTCCACCGGCACGACGCCCGCCTCAGCGAAGCCGGGCAGGGGACCGCACGATGACGACGCGCACCACCACCGCCGCACCCCCACTGGCCAGGCTCCTGGTCGCCGGTTCCGGCATCATGATGCTCGCCAACTCGATCAGCATTCCCTTCCTCGCGGTGTTCCTGCGCCGGGAACTCGGCCTGGAGCCGGGCACCATCGGCTTCATCGTCGGCTCGTCGGTGTTCTTCGCGATCTTCGCGGGGCTCGTCGGGGGCTCCGTCTCCGACGTCCTCGGACGCACACCGCTGCTCCTGTTGTCGCTGCTCGGTGTCGTCGTGTCCTTCATCGGCTTCTACCTCAGCCACAGCCTCGTGAGCGTGTTCGTCTTCAACGCGACGCTCTCCTTGAGCAGCAGTTCGTTCGGGCCCGTGGCCAAGGCGTTGCTGAGCGATCTGCTGCCGCAGGAACGGCGCGTGAAGTGGTTCTCGTACCAGTACCTGGCCGTCAACATCGGCTTCTCGGCCGGCCCGATGATCGGCGCCTTCACGGGCCTGTCCGGTGGCCGCGAGACGTTCCTCATCGCGGCCGCCGTGTACGTGGGCTACTTCGTCCTGCTGGGCTCCGCGATCCTGTTGAGGCCCTCCGGAGCGGCCGGCCCCACCCGCCGGACGACCGAGGAGAGCAAGCTCTTCGGACAGGTCCTCGAAGGGCTGAGGGGAAGTTTCCGGGCCCTCGCGACGGACCGGACGCTGCTCTGCCTCATCATCGCCGGCCTGCTGCTGGAGGCGGTGCACAGCAAGATCTCCGGGGTCCTGGCCCAGCACCTCTCGCTCGGGTTCGAGGACGGGGTCAAGATCCTCAGCTACCTGCTGACCACGAACGCCGTGACGGTCGTGCTCTTCCAGCTGCTGGCCTCGCGCATCTCCCAGAGGCTCGAACCGGTGCGCTCCATCGTGCTGGGCGGCCTGCTGATGTTCGGCGGCATGGCGGGGTTCGGGCTGTCGGGCCAGGCATGGCAGTTCATCGTGGCGATGGTCGTCTTCTCCATCGGAGAGACCTTCATCATTCCCGCCGAGTTCGCGATCATCGACCGTATCGCTCCCGAGGACCGGCGCGGCAGCTACTTCGGTGCCCAGACCATCGCCCAGCTCGGCGGCTTCGTCGGCCCGTTCGCCGGGGGCCTCATCCTCGCCTGGTACGGCGGGACGGCCATGTTCTTCGTCCTCGGCAGCTTCGCCCTGTTCAGCGTGCTCATCTACCTGGTGGTGGGCCGGCGCATCCCCGGCCTGACCCGTCGGGAAGAGCACACTGCAAGGAAGGAGACGGTCTCCCATGAGCAGGCGTGAATCCTTCCGCGACTCCCTCCGCGGCTCCCTGCGCGACCGGGCACTCGGCATCCTCGCGGCACCGAGCCGATGGGCCCGGCCCCGCCCCGGCACTCAGCGGCACGAGGGCATCGTGTCGGGCGCGACCATCCGCCGGGACCACCGGGGCATCCCCTGGGTCGAGGCGGACAACGACGGGGACCTCTATTTCGCCGCGGGCTTCGCGCAGGCCACCGACCGCCTGTGGCAGATGGACGTACTGCGCAGGAGGGCCAAGGGGACGCTGTCCGAGATCTTCGGCGCCGTGGCACTGCCCGATGACGTACGGGCCAGGAAGCTGGCGCTCGAACGGGTGGCGCGGGCTTCGGAGGAACTTCTGGGCCCGGAACGCAGGGCCGCCCTCGAAGCCTTCAGCCGCGGCGTGAACACCGCCCTACGACGGATGCGCCGGCGCGCAGGCCTTCCGCCGGAGTTCATGCTGCTGCGTTACCGTCCCGAGCCCTGGACACCGGTCGATTCCCTCGTGATCGTCAAACACCTGGGCTTCGACCTCGGGGTGAACATCAAGAACGAGACGTTCAGAGCCCGGCTGACCCGCGAACATCCCTCGTGCGCCGCGTCCTTCCTGCACCCGAAGTACCCGGACGGCGGGGCCGTGACCATCAGGAAACCCGCCGGGCCGGGCTCGGCGGACCGTGCGGGGAGCACCGACGAGGCGGTCCTGCGCTCGGAACACGTCGACGCCCTCCCCCTCGGGTCCCGTGACTGGCTCCAGGGGCTCCTGCGCGGAGAACACCCCATCGGGTCCAACGCCTGGGCGGTGTCGGGGGAACGCTCCGCCACCGGTCATCCGCTCCTGGCCAACGACCCGCACATCCTGTTCACCCAGCCCAGCCTGTGGTACCAGATGGGGCTGAAGGTCACCGCCGACGGGGAAGACGCCGCAGACGGATACGGCGTGACCGTCCCGGGCCTCCCGGGCCTGATCGCGGGCGCCAACCGGCACCTCGCCTGGGGCATCACCAATTCCACGGTGGACACCCAGGACCTGTGCACCCTCGACTCCCTGAGCGGCGCCGAACGCACCTGGGAGATCGAGAGCACCATCTCCGTACGCGGGGGAGACGACGTGGTCGTGAGGGCGGCGGGCGGTGTCCGGCACGTGGAGATGGACCCGCCGGCCGCGGATGACGACGCGGGCAGGTACGGGCTCTTCTGGAGCGGCCTCACCCCGTCCACGGAGATAGAAGGCTGCCAGCTGATGTGGCGCGCGCGCGGTTACGAGGAGTTCCGCGATGCGCTGCGCGGCTTCGGAGTCCCGGTGCTCAACGTCATGGTGGCCTGCCGCGACGGCGACATCGCTCTCAAGACCGCGGGACTGGTCCCCGCACGCAGGCCGGCCAGCGGCCTCGCACCGGGCGCATACAGCGAAGTCGCCCGGTCCTGGGAGCGGTTCCTGGAATTCGATGAACTGCCGGAAACGGTCAACCCGGAGGAGGGGTACATCGTCTCGGCCAACCACAAGCTCGTCCCCGACGACGCTCCCGTCCAGGTAGGTATCGACTGGGTGGCTCCCTACCGGGCGGAGCGCATCGAGGAACTGATACTGGGTGCGGGGCCGGTGACCGCCGACGACTGCGCTCGATGGCAGGGCGACACCGCCAACGGTCGCGCGCGCCGTGTCCTGCCGGCCCTGCTGGAAGCGCTGGACCAGCAGCCTCCCGAGGACCGGCTCGCCAGGGCCTGCCACGAACTGCTCAAGGACTGGGACGGCCGTGACGCGGCCGACCAGGCGGCACCCCTGGTGTTCTTCCGCCTGATGCAGGTCCTGGCGGAACACTGGGTGACCAGCAGGCTCGGCGCCGATCTGGCCGGCAAGATGCCGGACATCTCCCTCCAGGTCGACCACATCCTGCTGGACGGTGAGGCCAGGGAGCGGCTCGGAGACCTGGAACCCCTTGCGGCCGTCGTGTCCCGCGCGCTGACCGAGGCAGCCGGCCGGATCTCACGGGCGCACGGCACACGGCCCGCGCTCTGGCGGTACGAGCACGTCCACGTGCTGGCGGACCGGCATCCTCTGGCGAAGGCGGTACCGGCACTGGCCGGCCTCTTCGGCGGCAGGACCACGCCCGTGGGCGGAAGCGGGCATTCGGTCTGTCTGATGACCCCCGACCGGGAAGGCGCCGTCGTGGAGGGCGCCCCTTGGCGCTTCGTGGCCGAACTGGCCGGACCCGGCCCCCACCTGAGGGACGTCCTCCGGCACGGCAGTTCCGGACACCCCCTTTCCCCCCACTACGAGGACCAGACGGACACCCATTCCGCCGGCGGGCTCTACCCCGTGGACCTCCAGGGCGCCGCCCCCCGAACCGGTCCGGGGCTCGTCCTGCGACCGCGGCGCTGACCACGACGCCACCCGTGCGGGCCGCCACCTCACCGGACGGCGGCCCGCACCGCTGCGCGCCCGGACGATCAGGCCGGCGCTCCGCTCCCGTGCGGGTGCAGGCGGTCGGTGAGGAACGCGAGGATCTCGTCGCGGGCCCGGATCGTGGGGTGACCTGCCTCGTCGACGAGGTGGGCCGTGACGACGCTGTGCGGCGTGCCGACCAGCTCGGCGAAGAAGGGCGGCGGGGCCGGGTGGGCGGCGCTGTCGGGCAGGACCCTCCCGTCGAAGGCGTCGCCGAGCAGCGCGCGGTAGGCGGCGAAGCGCTGCCCCGTGCACCAGCGGTCGCCCTCGAAGCGGTAGGCGAGGACGGTGAGTCCGTCGCGGTCGAGCCGGTCGCGTACCGCACGCGCGTCCGCCGCACCGAGTTCGATTGCGCCGGGGTCGTCGAGCGGCAGGGACGGGTGGTTGACCACCGGGGCGATCACAGCCGGTTCCAGGGCCATGGTGAGGGCGAAGTTGCCGGTGAAGCACAGCCCGATCGCGCCCACTCCGGGCCCACCGCACTCGGCGTGGGCCCGGCGCGCCAGGCCGCGCAGCCAGAGCGTCACCGGGCTGGTGCCGCCCCCGGCGAAGGCGCGGAACTCGGCGCTGACACAGGCGCGGCGGACGACCTCCCTACCGCCGTCGACCGTGGGGAAGGCGCCGTCCGTCCCGAACAGCGAGGGCACATGGACGGTGAAGCCGCAGTCGCGCACCCAGCGCGCGAGCCGCAGGACGTCGGGACTGATTCCCGGCATCTCGGGCAGCACCACGACCGCGGGACCGGCCCCGGCCACGTACACCGTCTTCTCCACCCCCTCCACGGCCACGGTCCGGCGGGTGAAGTCGGTGATCGGATCATCGTCGCTCATGGGTACCAGCCTGGTCCCGTCACCAGCCGCGGGTGAGGGGCGGGATCGCCGAGCACAGGGGTAATCTCGCCACGCGCGGTGCGGCGAGCGGCATTCGGTCGGGGAGTTCGGGGCCGGGGACACCAGGGGGTACGGGAGCGGTGGCGCGGGTGGCGCGGCAGGCGCGGGACGACGTGGGTACGGGCGCCGGTCCGGGCGCGCTGCGGGTCGGGGTCCTGGCGTACCCGGGCTGCTTCGCCTCCGAAGTGTTCGGCGTGCCCGACTTGTTGACGATGGCCGGGCACGTCGCCGGACCGGAAGCACCCGGCTGCCAGGTGTACGTCGTCTCGCCCCGCCGCCGGGTCACCGCCTCGGGAGGCGCGAGCCTGGACGTACGTCCGGTGCGCGAGGTCGACGTCCTCGTGGTCCCCGGTTTCGAACTGCACCCGGACACGGACCTCGATGCCCGGCTCGCCCGGCTCGCCCCCGAAATCGCGGCGATCCGCGCGCAGGCCGCCGCCGGAACCGCCGTCGTCTCCCTCTGTGTCGGCGCGTTCCTGCTCGCCGAGGCAGGGCTCCTCGACCGGCGCCGGGCCACCACGTCGTGGCTGTACGCCGGCGAACTGGCCAGGCGCTGCCCGGACGCCGACGTGCGGCCCGAGCAACTGGTCGTCACCGATACGGGGGTGACGACCACGGCCGCCTTCAGCGCCATGTACGACTTCGCGCTGGAGCTGATCCGCCGGCACCACGGCGCCCGGGTGGCCCGGACCACCGCCCGGATCGCGCTCGTCGACGACGCGCGGACCTCCCAGATGCCGTACGTCGACCCGCGGCTCCTCCCGCAGCCCGGCCGGGAGTTCTCCCAGCGGGTCATGCGCCGGCTCGACCAGAACCTCGCCGAACGGTACGACCTCGCCGCGCTCGCGGACGCCTTCCGGGTCAGCACGCGTACGCTGCTGCGCCGCTTCGCCCAAGAGACCGGACGCAGCCCGCTGGGTCACTTGCAGGCATCCCGCGTCCGCCGCGCCCGCCACCTCCTGGAAACCACCGACCGCACCGTCGCCGCCGTCGCCGCGGCCGTCGGCTACCAGGACCCCGGCACCTTCGCCGCCCTCTTCGCCCGCCACACGGGCCATCGCCCCAGCGCATACCGGGCCGCCTTCCGCCGCACGGGCTCCGCGTCGCCCGGCCGGCCGGCCGCCCCTGGCCCGCCTACCGCGTGGCCCCCCGGCGACGAAAGCAGCCGTAGGGCTTCGCACCGTCAGCGCAGGAAGTCCAGCAGCTGACCGTTCAGCTGCTCGGGCGCGGTGAGTGGCAGGGAGTGGTGGGTGGCCCCGGGGAGCACTGCCACCTCGCCCCGCGCGAGCGCCCGGCGGGCCCTGCCGGCGATCCGTTCGGCGTGGTGGGCCCGGCTGTGCTCCGCGAGCAGCACCAGGACCGGCATGCGGAGGTCCGTGGGCCGGGCGCGGCCGCCGACGACGAGCTTGCGACCGGGGACGGTGGTCGCGAGCGCGTACAGGCGCTGCCAGGCCTCGTCCGGGCGGCTGCCTCCCGTCTCCCAGGCCAGGAAGGCGCGGGCGCGCGTCCGGCTCGGGCGGAGCAGGGAGGGCAGCGCGCGCAGCAGGTAGCCGGGGCGGAACCCGGCGAAGACCTGGGTGGGGTCGACCAGGGCGAGGCGCTCCACCCGCTGCGGTGCGCGGAGTGCGTACCTGACGGCCAGCCAGGCACCGTACGAGTGGCCGCACAGGTGCACGCGGGCGAGCCCGAGCCCGTCCAGCAGCGCATCCAGCCAGGCCACGAGGTCGTCGGCGCTCCTCAGCGGTGTGCCCCGGCGTTCGGTGCGGCCGGCGTCGCCGAGGAGGTCAACCGCATGGACGCGGTACCGCTCCCCGAGCGCCGGTGCGTTGGCGAACCAGACCAGGCCGGTGGCGGAGCCGCCGGGCAGCAGCACCAACGGGCTCGCGTCCGCAGGGCCGTACACGTGGACGCGGGTGCGCCCGTACGGTGTGGCGACGTCACGCTCCTCGGTGGACTCGGGCCAGCGGGCGCGGAGCTCGTCGTAGGCGAGGTCGAAAGCGGACGGGGACACGGCCATTCCTCTCGCTGAGCAATAATCTCGATCAGCGAGATATTATGCAAGGGTTCGAGGGAGCGTGCATGGACGATCAGAGCCCGGCGATGCGGTTGGTTCACCTGCTGCGCGCGGTCACCGTGGAGTTCGACCTGCTCGGCGCCGACTTCGCCGTGCGCCACGGGCTGCACCCCACCGATGTGCGCGCGCTGATCCACCTGCTGGACGCGGCACGGGCCGGTACTCGCGCCACACCGGGATGGCTCGGCGGGCAACTCTCCCTGAACTCCGCCGGAACCACCGCACTGGTGGACCGGCTGGAGCGGCTCGGCCTGGTGCGGCGCAGCAGGGACACGGCCGACCGGCGGCGGGTTCTCCTGGAGGTGGAGGAGAAGGCCACGGAGCTCGGGTGGGCCTTCTTCGGCCCGGTGATCGGCGAGGTGGTGGCGGCCGCGGAGGGCTTCGGCACGGACGAGTTGGAGACGGTGCGCCGCTTCCTGACCACGGTAGTGGAATCCACCGGCCGGGCACGTACGGTCCGATCGTGAGGGCCCCCGGTCCGGGGAAAGGGCGGGCGTGCCCCGTCAGGGGGAGCGGCGGGCGTTGAGCCGGGCGGCCTGGCGCGTCAGGTGGTCGCGCTCGGCGAGGTCGGGTGCCTTGTGGGCCGCCTCGGCGTACAGCCGCGCCGCTGTCGCCAGGTCGCCGTCGCGCTCGTGGAGGTACGCCGCCACCGCGGTGTGGCGGGGCAGGGAGGCGTCCAGCTCCGCGAGCGCCGCCAGGCCGGCGCGCGGTCCGTCGGCCTCCCCGACGGCGACCGCGCGGTTGAGCCGGACGACCGGGCTGTCGGTCAGGCGCGTGAGCTCGTCGTACCACTCGACGATCTGTACCCAGTCCGTCTCCCCGGCCGTGGGCGCGTCGGCGTGGAGTGCGGCGATGGCGGCCTGGGCCTGGAACTCGCCCAGCCGGTCGCGGGCCAGGGCCGCCTGGAGGATCCCGACGCCCTCGGCGATCAGTGCGGTGTCCCACCGGCCGCGATCCTGCTCGGCGAGCGGCACCAGGCTGCCGTCCGGCGCGGTCCGGGCGGCACGCCGGGCGTGGTGGAGCAGCATGAGGGCGAGCAGTCCGGCTCCCTCCGGGTGGTCGATCGAGGCCGTCAGCTGCCGGGTGAGCCGGATGGCCTCGGCGGCGAGGTCCACGTCGCCGGAGTAGCCCTCGTTGAAGACCAGGTAGAGGACGCGCAGGACGGTGGCCACGTCGCCCGGCTGGTCGAACCGCACGCCGGAGACGGTGCGCTTGGCGCGGCTGATGCGTTGCGCCATGGTCGCCTCGGGCACCAGGTAGGCCCGGGCGATCTGGCGGGTGGTGAGGCCGCCGACGGCGCGCAGGGTGAGCGCGACGGCGGACGACGGCGTCAGCGAGGGGTGGGCGCACAGGAAGTACAGCCGGAGCGTGTCGTCCACTGCCGGCGCGGGCCCGGGGGCCGGCTCCTCGCCGACGAGGTCCTCACGCCGGCGGCGGGCGGCATCCGAGCGGGTGGCGTCGAGGAACTTGCGCCAGGCCACGGTGACCAGCCAGCCCTTCGCATCCCGCGGAGGGTCGGCCGGCCAGACGCGGACCGCTTCGAGCAGCGCCTCCTGTACGGCGTCCTCGGCCGCAGCGAAGTCGGCTCCGCGGCGGACGAGGACGGCGAGCACGCCCGGCGTGAGGCTCCGGATCAGTGCCTCGTGCATCGATGAGTCACTCCGTGATGGTGCAGTGCGAGCCCAGGAACGGGCGCAGCTCCAGCCACTCGTGGATCGGTTCGCCGCCCGCCCCCGGGGCGGCCGACAGCTCCCCGGCCAGCTCGACGGCGCGCTCGTAGCTGTCGACGTCGATCACCATCCAGCCGGCGATCAGGTCCTTGGTCTCGGCGAACGGGCCGTCGGTGACCGGCGGGCGTCCCTCGCCGTCGTACCGGACGAACGTTCCCTCAGGGGAGAGCGCCTGGCCGTCGACGAATTCGCCGGTCTGTTCGAGGCGGGCCGCGAAGTCGTTCATGTACTGCACGTGGGCCGAGATCTCCTCCGGCGTCCACTTCTCCATCGGCACGTCGTTGGCCGGGGCCGGGGCGCCGCGGTAGTGCTTGAGCAGCAGGTACTTGGCCATCGTGTTCCTCCTCGCTGGTGCGACCCATTGTGGTCGCGTTCACAGCGGGGACGGAGCCGGCCACGGGTTCTCGACACCACCGTCCCCATCTTTTTCCGCCGTCGTGTGACGACGGCGCTCCAGGTCGTGACTCTGAGTGACGGCGGCAAGCGCCGCGGGCCGAGCGGTCACGACCGCGACGGAACCGCCGGATAGGCTGTCCGGACATTGGTCCGGGCATACGTCCGGGCATGCGGGAATCCACGGAGCGGCGGTCGTGTCGGCGGAACTGGCCTTCTCGGTGGGCGATCTGGCCCGGGTGCGCTTCGCCGTCTCCCCGATGTGGGAAGTGGGGCCCAGCCTGCGGCTGCTGTGCTCCGGCCGGGCCCGCGCCCACGCCGTGCACCGGCGGTGGGCCGAGGAGGTGGGGCCCCGGCTGGTCGCCGCCCGGCTCGACCGGGGCTGGCTCGCCGAACTGGTACCCCCCGCCGGCTACGTCCCCGACTTCCTCAACCCGGCGCCCCCCTCCGCCGCCCCCACCCTCGCGCAGGAGCTCGCCGGGATCCGGTCCGTTCCGGCCGCGCGCATACGCCGGGACCTCGACCGGCTGCGCCGCGAGCAGGTCCGGCCGGGCCCCCGGGCAGAGGCCCTGTACGCGGACCCGGAAGGCCTGATCGGCCGGGTCACGGACGAGATCGAGGCCTATTGGGAGCTGGCCCTGGCACCGTACTGGGCACGACTTCGGGCCGTGCTCGACGCCGACGTCCGCCACCGGGCCCGGCAGGCCGCCGAGCACGGCGCGGGCCGGCTCCTCAACGATCTGCACCCTGCCGTCAGTTGGGATGACCGTGCGCTCCGCCTGGACCGGCGCGGCCGCCCCCTGTCCCGTACGGAGGCGGGCGCCGGGCTGCTGCTGATCCCCTCGGTCTTCACGGGACCGGTCCCCTTCACCCGGCTGACGCCGCCGGAACCCCCGCAGCTGGCCTACCCGGCCCGCGGTACCGGCTCCCTGTGGGAGCCCCGCCCGGCTGCCGGGACGGGAGCCCTGGCCGCCGTACTCGGCCGGTCCCGCACCCTGCTGCTGACCGAACTGGACCAGCCCGCTTCCACGACCGAGCTCGCCCGCCGCTCGGGGCTCTCGGCAGCGGGGGTGTCCCAGTACCTGACCGCCCTGCGCGACGCCGGGCTGGTCAGCGCCCACCGGGCGGGCCGTTGCGTGCTGTACGCCCGGACCTCGGCCGCCGAGTCGCTGCTCGCCGCGGCCCGCGCGATGGCCGCGTCAGGGCGCGAGCGCCGGTGAGGCCGCTTCCCAGGCGAACCCGTCCGGGTCCGTGAAGGGGCCGAGGTCGGCGCCGATCGCGATCCGGTGCGAGCCGGTGCCGTCGGGAGAGACGCCGGCGTCCTTGGCGAGGGCCCGGCGCCGGTACAGGGCGAGCTTCATCGGGCCGGGACCGGACTCGAACTCCACGTACGTGCCGCCGAAGCTCTTCGCCACGGCGAAACCCTGGTCGCGGTAGAACCTCTTGCTCGCCGCCACGTCCGCGACGCCCAGCAGGAGCACCATGTCGTCGAAGCGGCGGGTGGCCGGGCCGCTGTCCTTCTTCGCCGAGGTCGCCACCTTCCAGATCGTGCCGTCCGGGGCCCGTACGACCCCGCCGTAGCCCCAGAGGGACTTCGTCACGGGCTTGAGCGCGGTGGCGCCGGCGTCGAGCGCGGCACCGACGAGGGCCTTGACGTCGGCCGGCTGGGCGACGGTGAGCGACAGCGTGAATCCGCGGAAGCCGGTCGTGGGCGCCTGCGAGGCCCGCACGTGCAGCTGCGCGTCCAGCCCGAAGGCGGTGCGGTAGAAGTCGTGGGCGGCCGCGGGGTCGGCCACGTCGAGGGTGATGCGTTCGATGTTCGCCATGTCCCTCACGCTAGGTGCGGGGCAGCGGCGGACGCTTCTCGAAAACTGCCCGATCCCCCCCGGCCCGCCCGTCGGTCCCCGCAGTGGACGGCGGCGCGGCCGGGCAAGAAGAACGCGGCCGGGCGAGAAGAACGCGACCGGCAAAAAGAAAAGGCGCGGAGATCGCTCTCCTCGCCATACCCAAGGTATAGCGCACTGGGGGGCTTGCGGCAAGGCCCCCGTCACGGCGCAGAATCATCGGCCTGAGCCACAACCTGCGGAAAATGGGGGCACGACAGCAGTGAACGAGCAGTATGTGCGGGATCTGGAAGAGGTCGACGAGTCGCAGGCCGGGGTCGCCGGCGGCAAGGGCGCGAACCTGGGCGCGCTGCTGCGGATCGAAGGCATCCGCGTGCCCGGTGGCTTCTGCGTGACGACGGACGCCTTCCGGCGCATGATGGCGCTGACTCCGTCGATCGAGGAGCAGCTGGATCAGCTGTCGCGCGTCGACCCGGACGACAGGCAGGCCATCCGCACGCTCAGCGCGCGGATCCGCCGGACCATCGAGGCGATCACCATCCCGGCCGAACTCGCGGCCGCGGTCAGCCGGGCACTCACCCGGCTCGGCGAGCAGGGCGCGTACGCCGTCCGTTCCAGCGCGACGGCGGAGGACCTGCCGACAGCCTCCTTCGCCGGGCAGCAGGACACGTACCTGAACGTCGTCGGGCCGACGGCGGTCCTCGAGCACGTCCGCCGGTGCTGGGCCTCGCTGTTCACCGAGCGGGCCGTGACCTACCGGCAACGGCAAGGGATCGACCACCGTACGGTCCACATGGCCGTGGTCGTGCAGCAGATGGTCTTCCCGCATGCCGCCGGCATCCTGTTCACGGCCGACCCCGTCACCGGCAACCGCAAGGTCGCCACGGTGGACGCCGGCTTCGGCCTCGGCGAGGCCCTGGTCTCCGGCCTGGTGAACCCGGACGTCTTCTCGGTGCGGGACGGCGAGGTCGTCGCCAGGACGATCGCCGCCAAGCAGCGGGCGGTGCACGCCCTGTCGGCCGGCGGCACGCACGAGGTGGCGATCGACCCGCAGCGGCAGGAGCAGCCGGCGCTGACGGATGCGCAGGTCGTGGAACTGGTGCGGCTCGGGCGGCGGATCGAAGCGCACTTCGGCCGCCCGCAGGACATCGAATGGTGCCTGGTGGACGACGGCTTCCGCATCGTTCAGAGCCGGCCCATCACGACGCTGTTCCCCGTCCCCGAAACCGGCGACGAGGAGAACCGCGTCTACGTCTCCGTCGGTCACCAGCAGATGATGACCGACCCGATGAAGCCGCTGGGCCTGTCCCTTTGGCAACTGACGGCCATGGTGCCCATGCACGAGGCCGGCGGAAGGCTGTTCGTCGACGTCACCCGGCGCCTGGGCTCGCCGACGAGCCGCACCGGCCTGCTCGACCTCGTGGGGAGGGGCGACCCTCTGGTCAGGGACGCGCTGGAGACCGTCCTCGACCGTGACGACTTCGTCCCCTCGCTCCCCGACGCGGGTCCCGGCGGCCCGCCGGCCGGCAGTGCGGCCGCGCCGATCGAGACCGACCGGGCGATCGTCACCGAACTGATCGAGCGCAGCGAGACGTCCCTCGCCGCCCTGCGCAGTGACATCCGGACGAAGACCGGACCGGCGCTGTTCGACTTCCTGCTGGAGGCATTCGAAGAGCACAAGCGGATCCTCAGTGATCCGCCGAGCCTCCAGGTGATCATGGCGGGGATGGAAGCCACCTGGTGGCTCAACGACAAGCTGTACGAGTGGCTCGGCGAGCAGAACGCGGCCGACACCCTCACGCTGTCCGCCCCTGACAACGTCACGTCGGAGATGGGACTCGCGCTGCTCGATGTGGCGGACGTGATCCGCCCGTACCCGGAAGTGGTGGCGTTCCTGCAGGGCGTCGAGGACGAGGGCTTCCTCGACGAGTTGGCGAAGCTCCCGGGCGGGCCGCAAGCGTGCGAGGCGATCGAGGCCTACCTCGTCCGGTACGGCATGCGCTGTGCAGGCGAGATCGACATCACGAGGCCCCGCTGGCGCGAGCGCCCGACCACCCTCGTGCCGGCGATCCTCGACAACGTCAGGAACTTCACGCCGGGCGCCGCCGAGCGGCGCTTCGAGGAGGGACGGGAGAAGGCGCAGAAGAAGGCGGAAGAGGTGCTGTCGCGGTTGCGGGCCCTGCCGGACGGGGACCGCAAAGCCCGTGAGGCGAAGCGGATGATCGACCGGGTCCGGACTTTCATCGGGTACCGGGAGTACCCGAAGTACGGCATCGTCAGCCGCTACTTCGTCTACAAGCAGGCGCTGATGGAAGAGGCCGGGCGCCTCGCGCGGGCCGGCGTGCTCGCGCAGGAGGAAGACGTCTTCTACCTCACGTTCCAGGAGTTCCACGAGGTCGTACGCTCACACCGGGTCGATGGCCGGCTCATCCGGCAGCGCAAAGAAGCGTTCCGCTCCTACCACGCGCTCACACCGCCGCGGGTGCTCACATCGGACGGCGAGACCTTCAACGGGGCCTACCGGCGCGACGACGTGCCGACCGGCGCCCTGGCCGGCCTGCCGGTCTCGGCCGGGACCGTCGAAGGCCGGGCCCGCGTCGTCCTCGACATGGCACGAGCCGATCTCGAAGCGGGCGACATCCTGGTCACCACGTTCACGGACCCCAGTTGGACGCCGGTCTTCGTCGGGATCGCGGGACTGGTGACGGAGGTCGGCGGCCTGATGACGCACGGCGCCGTGATCGCCCGGGAGTACGGCTTGCCGGCCGTCGTGGGTGTGGAAGGCGCCACCCGGCTGATCCGGGACGGCCAGCGGATCCGCGTGCACGGAGGGGACGGGTACGTGGAGATCCTGTCCTGAACGCCCGCACGGCGTCCGGCTCCCGGTGCTCCGTCGCCAGCGTGGGGGAAGGGGGAACTAAGAACAGGAATCCAGAAATTCGCTCTGGTTCCAACACAGTTTGATCACAGCGTGGGGCCGCTGTCCCCTCTGTCCGATTGATCGCGATCGCGCGGCGCGTGAAGGCATTAGTTTCCCCTGGTTCCACCCTTGACCAGAGGAGCTACCAGCCAGATGAGTGCACGCCCCCCTGCCACCGCAGGCCGACGCTCCAGGGCCTCGTCGCCATGGATACGCCGGGCCGCGATCGTGGTCTCCATCCTCAGCACAGTGGCGGTGCTGGACGGCCCGGCCGTCGCCGTACCGGCCGCCCGCACCGCCGCCCCCGCCCCCGCGCCCCGCAGCGGCCCCGCCGCCGCGGAAGCCCCCGACGCGCCCTCCGCGTTCCTGATGGCCCGGCTCCAGCACCGCCGCATCGAGATCACCGGTGAGCGGACCGACTCGACCACCACGTACGCCCAGCCGAACGGCACCACCTCGGTGGAGAGCTTCTCGGGCCCGGTGCGCGTGAAGGACGCCAAGGGCGCCTGGCAGTCGATCGACACGCACCTCGTCCAGTCGGGCGGCGTCATCAAGCCCAAGGCCGCCGCGGCGGACGTCGCCCTGTCCGACGGCGGCTCCGGCGAGCCGCTCGTCGAAGTCGGGCGGGGACAGCACTCGCTCGGCATCGGCTGGACGGGCACTTTGCCCAAGCCGGAGCTCAAGGGTTCCACCGCGACGTACAAGAACGCGGTCGCGGGTGGCGGCGACCTGGTGGTCACCGCATTGAAGGAAGGTTTCTCCCACTCGGTCGTCCTTCACGAGCGCCCCAAGGGCCCCGTCGAGTACCGCATACCCGTCCAGGCGAGCGGCCTGCGGCTCACGGAGACCGACGACAAGCGCCTGCGCTGGGAGGACGACAAGAGCCAGGCGAAGGCCACCGCCCCCGCGCCGGTGATGTGGGACTCCTCCTACGACCGGGCCTCGGGCGACGCGGAGCACATCGCTCCCGTCGAGGTGGACGTCGAACAGGCCAAGGACGGCAGGGGCCAGGTCATGGTCCTCAAGCCGAGCCAGGCGTTCCTCAACGACCCCAAGCTCACCTACCCGGTGACGATCGACCCCAC
Organism: Streptomyces sp. NBC_00539; assembly: GCF_036346105.1. Classification (GTDB taxonomy): domain Bacteria; phylum Actinomycetota; class Actinomycetes; order Streptomycetales; family Streptomycetaceae; genus Streptomyces. The sequence continues at coordinate 446,562 of NZ_CP107811.1, read as the reverse complement.
CGACTCCCTCATGGGACCGGTCACCGACACCTGGATCCAGTACGACGACTACCTCACCTCCCAGCGCGGTTCGACCGAGCTGAAGTCGGGCACGTACAACGGCGCCGAGAAGGCCCGCTCGTTCTTGAAGTTCAACGTCGACAAGTACAAGGGCAAGCAGATCCTGGACACGGACCTGCGGCTCTACTCCACCTACTCCTCGACCTGCTCGACGGCGAACTCCGGCAACCAGGTCCGACGGATCACCGCCGACTGGGACCCCTCGGCCATCACCTGGGCGAACCAGCCGGCCACCACGGCCACCGGAGCCGTTACCTCCACCGCGGCCAAGGGCTACAACTCCTCCTGCCCCGCCGGCCTGGTCTCCTGGGACGTCGACGCGATCGTCCAGGCCTGGGCCGACGGCCAGCCCAACTACGGTGTGCGGATCGCCGCCGTGGACGAGAGCGACGCGCTGACCTGGCGCCGCTACTACTCGGCCAACCAGACCGACGGCGCGCACAACGCCGCCTACGAGCCCTCGCTCACGGTCAACTACAACACCAAGCCGGGCGCGGCCGTGCCGGTCGCACCGCTGTCGGGTACGTCGACCAACGACACCACCCCCACGCTGACCGCCAAGGCCACCGACGCCGACGGCAACACCGTCCAGCTCTCGTACGAGATCTGGACGTCCACCGGCACCACCGCCCTGCAGAGCGGCAAGTCGGCCTTCACCGCCTCCGGTACCAACGCGCCCTGGACGCCGGCCACCGCGCTGGCTCCGGGCAGCTACAAGTGGCGCGCCACCGTGTCCGACGGCACCACCGCCAACGGCACGTGGTCCGCCTGGCAGTCCTTCACGGTCGACACCACCAAGCCCGCCGGCACCACCGTGTCCTCCACGGCCTTCCCGGCCGGCCAGTGGTCGGGCACCCCGGACGCGGGCGGCGACTTCACCGGCTCGTTCACCTTCACACCGCCCACCGGCGACGTGAAGGACGTGCAGTACAAGCTCGACTCGGGCGCCTGGACCACGGCCGCCACCACCGGCACGGCCGTCACCAAGTCCCTCACCTTCAAGGCCGGGGCGCACACCGTGACCGCCCACACGCGTGACGCGGCCGGCAACGTCTCCGCGGACACGGCCTACGCCTTCAACGCCGGCAAGGGCGCGGCCCTGACCACCCCCGGCGACGGCGAGCGCCCGGCCCGCCGCACCGGCCTGATGGCCCAGGGCGACACGTCCTACACGGGGGTCCGCTACCAGTTCCGCCGCGGTGAGACCGACCAGTGGCTGGACGTGCCCCCCGCCCACGTGCGGGTCAACTCCACCGGCGCCGCGCTCTCCGCCTGGCCGGTCGTGGTCAGCGGCGGCAAGCCCGCCCCGCTGACCTGGGAGATCACCACCACCCTGCCCGAGGACGGGCCGGTGGACGTACGCGCCGTGTTCAGCGGTGCCACCACCACCGAGGCCTCCCCGCAGGTGTCCGTCACCGTCGACCGCGCGGCCGGCGCCGCGCCCTCGCTCCCCGTGGGCCCCGGCTACGTCAACAGCCTGACCGGTGACTTCACCCTCCAGGCCACGGACGCGGACGGCGCGGGCACGGCGGTGACGCGAACCGCCTACTCGCGCGACGGCCACGCCGAGGACGACGGCCAGGTGCAGATCTTCGGACCCGAGTGGGTGTCCGGCGTCTACGCCGAGATCACCGACTCCTCCTACACCGGCCTGCGCAAGACCTCCGGAACCTCCGTCGAAGTCCTGATGGAGGAGGGTGCGATCGGCTTCACCGCCACCTCCGGCGGCGGCTGGAAGCCCGAGGAGGGCGCCGAACAGCTCACCCTGACCGGACAGCTGACCGGGACCTTCACCCTGACGGACGACGACGGCGCCACCACGGTCTTCAAGAAGGTGGACCCGGCCGCCGACACCTGGCAGGTCGACTCCACGAAGCTGCCCACCGACAACACCACCACCCGCGTGGTCTCCGAAAAGGTCCCGGCGGGCATCAAGGTGCTCGCCCGGCCCAAGTACCTCATCGCTCCCAGCACCGCCGCGACCTCGGACGCCTGCGCGGCGGCGCCCGCCACCGCGGGCTGCGAGAGCCTGGAGTTCGTGTACGCCACGGCCACCACGGCGACCGGCTACACCACCGCCGCCGACTTCGGCGACTTCACCGGCCAGGTCAAGGAGATCCGCCGGTGGTCCACGGCCCCCGGTGCCACCGCGGCCACCAGCCAGGCCGTCTCGACGTACCGCTACGACAAGGACGGCCGGCTGCGCCAGCAGTGGGACCCGCGCCTGTCGCAGGCCACGCAGGTGCAGTACTCCTACGACACGGGCAACCGGGTCTACTGGATGATGCCGGGCACCGAGCTCCCGTGGACCTTCACCTACGGAAAGGCCGGTACCTCGGCGGCCGCAGGTGACGGCATGCTCCTCAAGGCGTCCCGCCCGTCGCTGGCGCAGGGCTCGAAGACGGTGACCGACGGCGGTTCCCTCACCAACTCCGTCGTCTACAACGTGCCGCTGACGGGTGCGAACGCTCCCTACAAGCTGGGCGCCGCCGACGTCGCCGCCTGGGGGCAGACCGACGCCCCCACCGACGCCACCGCGGTGTTCCCGCCCGACGCCGTGCCCGCCGGGAACGACGGCTCGGCACTGACGGCCGCCGCCTACAAGCGTGCCGCGGTCACCTACGTCAACGCCTCCGGACGCGAGGTCAACACGGCCCAGCCCGGCGGCCACATCTCCACCACCGGCTACAACGCCGACGGCGCCGTCGTGTACACGCTGTCGTCCGCCAACCGGGAACTGGCCCTCGCCACCTCCGGCCCGGCCCTCGACCGGCTCGCGGACCTCGGCATCGCCGCCGCCGGCACCGCCGAGCGTGCCGCGCTGCTCGCCGAGACCAAGGAGTACAGCGCGGACGGGCTCCGACTGCTGCACTCCTACGGTCCGCTGCACCAGGTGGAACTCGAACAGGGCGCCGCCGACCTGCCCGCAGGCAGCGAGGTCCCGGCCCGCCTGCACACCGCCACCGCCTACGACGAGGGCCGGCCCGCCGACGCCCCCGTCAGCGGCCAGCCCACGACCGTGACGACCGGTGCCTTCGTGCCCGGCCGCGCGGGCGGTGACCTCGACACCCGCACCAGTACCACGACGTACGACTGGGCCAAGGGCCTGCCCCTCAAGGCGGCCGAGGACCCGGCGGGTCTGAACCTCGTCACCACCACCGCGTACGACGCCCAGGGCCGTGTGGTCTCCACGACGCTGCCCAAGGGCGGCGCCGCGGCCACCCGGGTGACCTCGTACTACACGGCCGCCGGTACCGGCAGTTGCGGGGGCCGCCCCGAGTGGGCGGACAAGGTCTGCTCCGAGGGCCCGGCCGACCCGGCCGCCGGCACCACCTCGGTGTACGAGTACGACGCCCACGGCGAGATCTCCAAGACGACCGAGAAGGCCGGCTCGGAGGTCCGTACCACGCAGGTCACCCGCGACGACGCCGGACGCGTCACCCGGACCGCCGTCGCCGGCGGCCCCGGCACCGCCGTGCCCGAGACGGTCCGTGCGTACGACCCGGTGAACGGCAAGCTGACCAGCGTCACCGCGGGCGGCAAGACGGCCGTGTACGGCTACGACGCCCTCGGCCGCCAGGTCTCCTACGACGACGGCGCCGGCAACGTCACGACCACCGAGTACGACCCGCTGGGACGGATGGTGAAGGTCGCCGACTCCGCGCCCTCGACGGTCACGTACGCCTACGACACGGCCAAGGAGCCGCGCGGACTGCCCACCTCCCTCACCGACTCGGTGGCCGGCACCTTCGGCGCCACCTACGACGCCTCCGGTGAGGTCGCGAACGAGACCCTGCCCGGCGGCTACACCCTGAGCACGGTCACCGACGAGACCGGATTCACCACGTCCCGCGCCTACACCCGCGACACGGACGGTGCGGCGCTGCTCACCGACGTGGCCGTACCGACGGTCCACGGCCAGACCGGCTCCGGTGCCCGCAGCGCGGGCGCCAGCACCGGCCAGAGCTTCCGCTACGACCGCAGCGGCCGGCTCACCGACGTCGACGAGTCCGACGCGTACGGGCAGCAGCACCGGACGTACGGCTTCGACGCCGACTCCAACCGCACGCGTCTGGTCTCGACCCGGGACCAGGACGGCGCGCCGGTGTCCACGACGACCGACTACACGTACGACGCCTCGGACCGGCTGACCGGCACGGGCATCTCGTACGACGCCTTCGGGCGCACCCTCACCAAGCCGGGCACGGTCTTCGCGTACTACGCCAACGACCTGGTCCGCCAGCAGACGTCGGGCGGTCACCGCCAGACGTGGAACCTCGACGCACAGGGCCGCCTGGGCTCCTGGACCGCCGAGACCCTCGACGCCCAGGGCGCCGTCACGGCGTCGGTGAACTCCGTCAACCACTACCGGGACGCGTCGGACAACCCGACCTGGACCGTGGAGGACGTCACCGCGAACCTGCGCAGCCGCAACGTCACCAGCCTCTCCGGAGAGCTGGCCGCCGTCACCGGAACCGCGGGCGACACCGTGCTCCAGTTCACCGACCTGCACGGCGACGCGGGCGTCGCGCTGCCGCTCGACCCGCAGAAGCCGCTGTCGGTGGCCGACACGGACGAGTACGGCAACGTCCGCGAGGGAAGCGCGTCGGCGCGCTACAACTGGCTCGCGGCGCAGCAGCGGGACTCGGGCACCCCGGCGGGGGTCGTCCTGATGGGCGTACGCCAGTACGACCCCTCCACCGGCCGTTTCCTGTCGGTGGACCCGGTGTACGGCGGCAACGCCAACCCGTACGAGTACTGCTCGGGTGACGGTGTCAACTGCACCGACCTGACCGGTCAGTACGGGGCCAACAGGTGGGGCTGCGGCGCCTTCGTGGACTACCCGCACCCCTCGCACACCGTCCACGGCCGCATCAACGTGCACGCCGACCTCAAGTGCAAGAAGAAGGTGCCCAGCTTCTCCATCCACATCACGCTCTACCGGTCCCGCTGGTACGGCTGGGAGAAGATGGACACCGGCTACGAGTCCGGCAGCAACAAGTACAAGGCCCGCGCGGTGGCCAACTGGGCGCCGCACGGACACTGCTACTACTACAAGGGAGTGGGCGATTTCATGATCGCGAGCGGCCCGCACGGCTCGGGGCACCGGATCTACGGCACCGTCTACAACTACGACAAGCACTACCTGCAGGGCAAGAGCGAGATGTGCGTGTGACGGACCTCCCGCGGACCGTGTGCCTGCTGCACTGGCACGGTGAGCCCCCCTACGGGCTGACCGTGCTGGGCGTGCCCGCGGACCGCCTGCACGAGGCGGAGGAGGCGGCGGGGACGGCCCTGGCCGGCCTGCACCTCCCCGCCTCGTGGCAGGACGCGGAACCGGGGCTGCGCCGGAGCGTGGTCGCCGCGTGCCGGCCGGTACCGGCCGCCCGCCTGTGGCACGTCACGGACGACCGGCCCGGCACCGGCCCGGGCCGCGCCCGGCGGGACTGCCTGCGGGCGTTCGCCGACGAGTGGCCCGGGGCCGAGCCGGTCGCGGACCAGGACCGGCTGCCGGGCCTGGACGCCCTGCTACGGCTGACGGCGCTGGTGTGCCGGATGCCGCCGGAGGTCTGGCTCGGTGCCGAGGAGGACCTGCTGGACATCTACGACACGTACACGGTGGGAGGCCTGTGAGCCGGCCGCCTGACCACGAGAGCCGCCCCCGGCCGGATCCCCGGCCGGGGGCGGCTCTCGTTGCCGGCCGCCCCACTGCCCCGCGCGGCCGGCAACGGTCTCAGGCCGCGGCCCCCGGCTTCGCGCCCGGATTCCAGTCGTGGGCGAGGAGCCCGAGCAGCACCTCGTCCAGGAACTCGCCCATCACCCAGGCCGATGAGCGCAGCACGCCCTCCCGGACGAAACCGTTGCGCTCGGCGGAGCGCAGCATCGCGGTGTTGTCCGCCAGCGTCTCGATCTGCAGCCGCTGCAGGCCGCGCACCACGAATCCGTAGTGGCACAGCACCGCCACCACGTCGGTGCCGTAGCCCTTGCCGCGGCAGGACGGCAGCAGCCCCAGCCCGATGTGCGCGGACCGGTTGTGGTTGTCGATGCCCCACAGCACCGCGGACCCGACCAGCGTCCCGGTTTCCCGCTCCACTACGGAGAACCGGACGTGCCCCTGCTCCTCGTCGTCCACGACGAGCCGCGGATCCTTCGAGCCCGGCGTGATCGGCCGCCACGGCCCGTGCTCGGACCGGGAGGAGTTGACCACGTCGTTGTAGAGCTCGGTCCGCAGGACCGGCAGGTCTTCCTCGTGCCGGGCCCTGAGCCCGACCTTGCCGCCTCTCAACATGCGGGCTTCCTATCGGGCCGGACGGGCCGGCGGCAAACCATTTACCGGGCTCGAGGGCAGTCCCGCGCTCCCCGGCTGACCCGCCGCGGCTCCGGGACAGCCCTCAACCGGCGCTGACCGCCGTCACGTGGGTCGTACCGTCGCGGAGCGAAGCGATGCGGACCTGCCCCGCGGGGAAGGAGTCACGGCCGTTCGGACCGGGGACCTGCGCGAACGGCGTCCAGGAGCCGTCCGGCCTCCTCACGTCGTGCCAGATCCGCCCGTCGAGCCCCACCGCAACGACCTGGGCGCAGCCGTCCGGGGTCCCCGCGATCGCGAGGGCGCTGGCTCCCATGGTGGGCGTGGTGACGCCCCGCGGCGGCCGGAATCCGGTCCAGGAGCCGTCGGGCCGCCGCTGCTGGTGGTACACGATCCCGTCGAGCCCGATCGCGAGGACCTGGGAGGACCCGTCGGGCATCCCCGCGATCGCCAGGGCGGGACCCGAGAACGTCGCGGCCCCGTTGTAGCCGGCCAGACGGCCCCAGGCCGTCCACGTGCCGTCCCGCCCGCGGACGCAGTGGTACATGGCGCCGTCGGTGCCGTAGCTGAGCAACTGCGCGGACCCGTCGGGCATGGCGGTGATCGACACCCTCGTCGCCCCCCACCGGCTCCCCGCGGTGAACCCGGGCACGGCCCGGAAGCCGGTCAGGGCGCCGTCGGCGCGCCGCTGCTGGTGGAAGGTGGTGCCGTCCAGGGCCGTCGCCACGATCTGGCAGGTCCCGTCGGGGAACGCGGCGATGTCCGCCTCCCGGACGGTGAAACCGCTCGCGCCGTCCGGCCCCGCGACGCGCTGCCAGGACCGGAGCGTGGCCGAACCCCGTACGACGGTCAGCCACAGGCCGTTGTCGGGCGCGATGCCGAGCACCACGACGGAGCCGTCCGCCATGCCGGCCACGGCGCTCTGCACCGCCGCGAAGGACGCGGCGCCGGCGCCGGCCCCCGGCAGCGGGCGCATGCCGCTCCACGATCCGTCGGGGCGGCGCTCGGTGTGGAACAGCGCGCGCTGTTCGACGTCGTACGGGGGCAGCTGCGCCGAGTAGAACCAGACGGGGTTGGTGAGGGCCACCAGTTGGTCCAGCGTGGTGGAGGCGGGCTTGGGCCGGCGCACCTCGGCCCGGGCGAACAGGGAGGCCTTGCCCCAGCCGCGCCAGCGCAACCGACCCGTGCCACTGGAGTCGATACAGGTGGCGGCCATGATGCCCCACTCGGTGTACAGGGTGGCGATGCTGTCCGGGGCGCCCGTCACGTCCAGGGTCACGTCGACGGTGTCGAAGAACGACAGGGGCAGTTCCTCGCCGGGTCCCGCCACCGCCGAGCCGGTGCGGGCGGTGAAGTCCACGGTGACGGCGGCGGATTCGACGGCGTACGACCTGCCCTGCCGCAACGCGTCCAGCACGGCGGGCGTGGAAAGGCTGCTCGCGTACACCACGTTGTGCGGCCGGCCGACGGCGTCCGCGGGGCTGTGGGCGTCGCTGTTGCCCACGGCCGCGACGCGTTTGCCGAGGCAGAGCATGACGTGCCAGGCCGCGATGTTGGCCGCATCGTCCAGCGTCCACGGCCCGTTCCACACCTCCAGCGCGTCCACGCGGTCGAGCCCGAATTCCCAGAAGGAGCCTGCTGCCGGAGTGAGCGGGTGGGCGGCGATCGTGAGTCCGCCGAGGCTGTGCACGCGCCGGGCGTGGCTCTCGAACGCCCCTTGGTCCGCCGGGCCGTAGCGCCAGTCGACCCATTCTCCCTGGGGCAGGCCGACGGCCAGCCAGTGCCCGTGGCGGGTGGTGACCTCCTCGGCGTTGACGACCAGCAGGTCCGTCGGGACGTTGCCGTGCCAACTCATGCCGGTGGAACTGGTGTTGTGGTCGGAGGTGGCGATGAAGTGCAGCCCCTCCCGGCGGGCGGCCACGACTATCTCGTCCACCGTGCGCTTCCCGTCGGAGTGCACACTGTGCAGGTGCAGGTCGCCCCGGTACCAGCCCGGCCCGCGCCCTGCCAGCGAGGCGGGCAGGATGTCGTACGGGGCCTGGGGCAGCGGGTCCCCGAAGTGCAGGGTGACGTCGACCTGCCAGGTCATGCCGCCGTCGGCGCCGACCATCGGCCCCAGGATGACCGACCAGCTGCCGGGCTCGACCGGTCCGGGCAGGTAGCCGGGGGTGGCGTCCGCCGCGGAGAGGGTGAAGCCGGCCCGCTCCCCTCCGGACCAGCCGCGGAAGCGGGACGGGCCGAAGATGCCGAGGTCCAGGATGCCGGCGGCGGCGTCGTGGGAGGTGTCGACGGAGATCCGCTGCACCCCCGCGGGGACGTCGAAGGCGACGTACGCCCACTGGTCGTTGCCCTTGGGGGAACGGCCCTGGTAGGTCGTGGTCACGGTGTCGGTCCCCCCGCCCCTGGTCGAGGCGTGCGCGATCTGTGCGGGGACCAGCGCGGCGGCCCCGCCCGCGGCCAGCAGCGCCCCCAATCGCAGCAGGGACCGGCGCTCGATGACCGGGCCGGGGCCGGTGCCGGCAGGGGGGAGGTGTTCACTCGACACGGCGGTGCTCTCCGTTCACACGAGGCGGAAAGGGAAGGCGTGCGGGTGTACGGGTGCGGGCCCGGCCGGAGCCGGGCAGGGGTGGGGGAGGGGGGACGAGCCGGCGGTCCCGCCGTGCGGGGCCGTGACCGCCGGCCTTCAACGGTGTGAGCGCTGGGCTTCGACGATCTGTCGCACGGAGCCGTCGAAGTCCACCCGGGCCTGGACCCGTTCGGCGAAACCGGGGAACTGCCCGGCGATGGCGCTCAGCAGCCGCAGCTCCAGCGGGGCCACGTTGACCTCGCACCGGTCGCGGTGGACGGCCCGTACGACGCCGTCGGCGACCTGGCCCGGCGTGACGGTCCTGAGGCCCTTGGGCGGAGCGGCGCCGGTGGCCGCGAACATCCCGGCGTCGCGGACGAATCCGGGCTGTACCAGCGACACGCCCACACCGGTGCCCCGGAGTTCCTGGCGCAGGGCGAGGGCGAATCCGCGCAGCCCGAATTTCGTCGCGTTGTACAGGGAGGTCGATTTGGTCGCCGCCTTGCCGGACATGGAACCGACCAGCACGATGTGGCCGCGGCCGCGTGCCACCATGTGCGCCGAGAGCAGCCGGGACAGCAGGACGGGTGCGCGCAGGTTGACGTCGAGTGCGCGGTCGAGCTGTTCCTCGGTGTAGTCCGCGAGGTCGCCGCTGGCGGGCAGGGCGGCGTTCGCGACGAGGACGTCCGTCCCGGCGCAGGTCTCGGCGAGGCGGACCACGTCGGACCGGACGGCCAGGTCGGCGACCGCGGTGCCGGCCCCCCAGGCATCCGCGGCGGTCTTGAGGGCCTCCCGGCGACGCCCGCTGACGGTGAGTCGGGCGCCCTGCGCCGTCAGGCGCGCGGCCAGGGCGGAACCGATACCTCCGGTGGCCCCCGTGAGCAGAACGTTCGACCCGGATATGTCCACGATCACTCCTGTGCGGCGGCCTCTACTGTTCGTTCGAACGAACAGTAGGGACTGCCCCGTCCGCTGTCCACACCCCGGACGGCCCCGACTTCCCCGCTCCGCCCGGGCGCCGGTTTCAGCCGATGGGGCAGAATGCCGTCATGCCCCATGCCTCCGACACACGCCAGCGCATCATCGACGCCGTACTACGGATCATCGGGCAGGACGGCATCGCCGCCGTCACCAACCGTCGGATCGCGAAGGAAGCCGGAGTCTCCCTCGGTTCCGTCACCTATCACTTCGCCACCCAGCACGAGCTGTTGCGCGAGAGCCTGCTGCACTTCGTGGCCGAGGAGACCCGGCACTTCACGACCCTCGCCGACGAGTGCACCGACGAGCGCTTCGACATCGGGCAGGCGGCCGGGGTGGTCGCCCAAGTCGCGGGCGGGAACGCCTTCGACAGCCGCCACATCGCGCCCTTCGAGCTGTACGTCCAGGCCGGCCGCGACGAACGGCTCCGTGCCGCCGCGGCCGAGTGCTTCGCCGCCTACGACCTGCTGGCCGCCCGGATCCTGACCCAACTCGGCGTGCCGGACCCCCAGCGCCTGGCCGGCGTGGCCGTCGCCCTGGTCTTCGGGCAGCAGCTGCGCCGCCTGGCCACCGGCGCCCCGGCCGAGGACCTCGTCGACACCCTGCTCGTCCTCATGCGGTTCGCTCCGACGCAGACCCCGTAGAGCCCTGACGGGGCCGCGTTCCGGCCGGTCCGGCTCGCGTGGTGTCGTATCAGAGCCCGGAGGAGGCTCCGGGCTGCTCGCCGATGACGACGAGGAACGCGTCCCGTTCCAGGTCCATCACCACCCGCGCCGGCTCACCCCGCGCGCACCGCTCGGCAGCGGCCTCCTCGGCGGGCCAGCTGCCCCGCGGCCCGCCTGCGGGGAAATGGTCGACCACCCTAGCGCTCGTCATGTCCAGCACCTCCAGCGTCGAAGAGCCTGTCGAGCGGGTGCCCCGACGGGGGACGGACATGCGCGTCCCGGCGGCACCCCCCGGCCGCCGGCGCGCACCCCCACCGCGGGCGGCGCATCCGCCGTTCGGACCAGGCGGGAGGTCGGCGCTGCGGATCGTCGCTAGGTTCGGACGGTATGAAGCGCGTACCGAACGACCCCGGGCCCACGCGGCGCGCCCTGCTCACCGTCGGAACCGGGGCGGTGCTGGCCGCGGGATGCGCCCCCGCCGGCGCACCCGCCGCGCCGGGCCCCAGCCCCAGCGGCCCGGCGTCACCCGGCCGGCCAACCGGCGGCCCCACCCCCGGCGTGATGACGCTCTTCCAGGACCCGGCGTACAACTTCAACGGCCTCTTGGCCCTCGGTGGTGCCGGCGCCGGCAGCAGCGAGGTGGGCGAGGTGCTCACCGCCGTGAACGCGATCAACGGGGCCGGCCTGTCCGCGCAGACGTACGTCGACACCTTCCGCAAGCTCGGCGACCAGCTCCTCAAGGCGCCCCCGGGAGCACCGGCCGACGGTCAGACCAAACGGTTCAGGGCACTGCGTGCCGCCCAGTACTACGGCCAGGCGCTGTTCTTCGTCCTCGGCTCCGACGCCCCGGGCAGCGAGGAACAGCTCTACAAGTCCGGGCGCGACGCCTGGGACACCTTCTGCGACCTGTGTGAGCCGGCCGCGGTCAAGGCGACCGTCCCCTACGGCAGCACGCCGCTGCCGGTGTGGTTCTTCCGGCCCGACGAGGCGAAGACCCCCCGTCCCACCGTCATCCTGACGAACGGCAGCGACGGCCAGAACGTGGACATGTGGACCTACGGCGTGCCGGCGGCGCTCGCACGCGGCTGGAACGCGCTCGTCTACGACGGTCCGGGCCAGGGGCAGTTGCTCTTCGTCGACCGCGTGGTGTTCACCCCCACCTGGGAGAAGGTCGTCAGCCCCCTCGTCGACTGGTTGTCGGCCCGCCCGGACGTGGACCCCCGCAAGATCGCCCTGACCGGTCTGAGCATGGCGGGTGATCTGGCCCCTCGCGCGGCGGCCTTCGAGGAGCGGATCGCGGCGCTGGTGGCCATGCCGGGCTGCATCGAGCCCTGGCTCGGCTTCCCTGCCGAGATCCGCAAGATCCTCACTCCGGGCAAGGAGCAGACGAACGACATCTGGAACAAGGAGGTCGTGCCCGAACTGCCTCCGGCCGCGGCCGCGGTCATGAAGAAGCGCTTCGAACCCTTCTCCGTGCCGGCCATGCTGGAAGCCCGTCAGGGCAAGCTGTTCACGGACTTCTACACCCCGGCCACCCGCATCCGTGCCCTGGCGATCACCGATGTCGTCGGCCGCATCAAGGCACCCACCCTCGTACTGGACTACGACGACGAGCAGTTCTACCCCGGCCAGCCGCGCCGGCTGTACGACATGCTCACCGGGCCCAAGGACTACGTGAAGCTGACGGCGGCCGAGGGCGCACAGCTCCACTGCTCCCCGATGGCTCCGCAACTGCACTGCGAAGTCGTCTTCGACTGGCTCCAGCACACCTTGTCGGGAAGCTGAACGGCCGGCGGAGACCGGCACGAGGGCGCGGCCGGGCGCTGACGAACGCTCCCGGGCGATGTCCGGGCGATGGATCGCCCGGACAGGCGCCCTAGGCCGACCTGCGGCGCAGGGCCCGGCGGACCCCGTACAGGACGACGAGCAGCACGACGACGATGACCACGACGATCAGGAGCTTCTTGAAGAGCCCGCCCTTCTTCTTCTTGCTCTTCTTGCTCTTCTTGTTCCCCGTGACGGCCTTGGCCTGGGTGGACGTCGGCGCCGCGTGGAGAGCGGTCGCCACGTTGGCGCCCGCGGGGAGGCCGCGCTGCGCGAGTGCCGCCGCGGCCGGAGCCTGCCGGGCGGTCGGCACGGCCGCCGTGGCCACTGCCGCGGGGCCCAGCAGCAGCCCTGCCACTACGAAGAGCGGTATGAGTGCCGCCGCTACGGGATGCTTGTGCCGATTGCTGTTCTTTGTCACAGTTTCCCCTGTTCGCCGACCCTGATCCGGCCCGGTGGAATCCGGACCGTCGGGCCTTGGAGCATCGTCGGCGAAGCACACCGGCTGCGCAACGCCGTCGGGCGGGCGGCTCACCCCGCGAAGGGGGGCCGGAACAGAGCGCCACCCCCGGGGGGCGGCCTGCGCCGTCAGTCCGGGCGCCGCTCAGCGTACGACGGCCATGGTGTCGGCGACCTTGTCGTGCAGGCACTGCTGGTAGGGCCTGTCCCAGCAGCACCACAGCGGGTTGAGGAATCCGAGCACGGGTACGAAGACGGCCACCAGCCAGAACGCCTCACGCCCGGCGGCGCGCCAGAACCCCACCGGGGCCGCGGTCTCCCGGCGCACGACGCGGATCCCGCAGATGCGCTTGCCCAGCGTGGACCCGAACTTCCACACCGGCAGGGCGAAGTACAGGACGAAGGAGATGGCGAGCCAGGCTATGAGCAGGGCCACCGCGGGGGCGCCGCCGTCCGCGTCGATCCACATCATCACGGGGATGGCCAGGACGAAGTACCCGATGTACCAGAAGATCACGTCGAGCACCCGGGCACCGAACCGGGCACCGATGTGCGCCAGGCCGGCCGGCACTCCGTAGGCGGGGCCCGCGGGCACCGAGCCGGGCGCCGGATACCCGTACGCCTGGCCGTGGGACGGCTGGAACTGCGGCAGGGGGGCGGACCGGTGCGGTCCGGCGGGGGAGGACTGGGGGTGCTGCGGGTACTGCGGGTGCTGCGGGGGGATCGACATGGTGCCTTCCTGGTGGGGAGCCGTCTGTATGGCGCATCGGTCATCCTATTGACCTCACTTGGGCCGGTTGGGGCGGCTTCGACGAGCGACCGCCGACTTACCGGAGACGGGGGCCCTTGGGCCCGCAGGGCAGAAAATATTGTTGAATCTGGCCCAATTGGCCGGAAAACTTGGTCGATTTGGTGACAACCGCATTGATGTTTCATCATCATGACCGCACGTCAGCTTCGGGCGTGCATGCGAGAAGGCGGGGGCGCCCAAGCCCCGTTCCTCCTTCCGCTCCCGCTCCCGTCACCTAGGCAAAGGCCCATGTCCGCCCAGCAACTCCCGGACCTCATACGTTTCGCCCGTCACAACTCGCCCTATTACCGTGATCTGTACGCGTCCCTGCCGCCGCACGCCGACCGCCTCACCGACCTGCCGGTGATCGACCAGCAGGACTTCTGGGCGGCCAACACCCTGCGCGACAACCGCGTCCTGACCGGCCCGCTCAGCGAGGCCACCGTCTACAAGACCGGCGGCACCACGGGGTCCCCCAAGTTCTCCGTCTACACGCGGGACGAGTGGCGCACCTTCGTCACCTCATTCGGACAGGGGCTCGTGGACGCGGGTCTGCGCCCGGGGCACCGCGTGGCCGACCTCTTCTACGCCGGGGAGCTGTACGCCAGCTTCCTCTTCGTCCTCGACTCGCTCGCCCACGCGCCGGTGGACAACGTCCGCCTGCCCATCGGCGGCGGAGCGCCTCTGGAATCGACGATCCCCACACTGCGCGAACTCTCCGCACAGGTCCTGGCCGGCACGCCCACCACCCTGTGCCGGCTCGCCGAGCAGGTCGTCTCCGGAGGTGTCCGGCTCGACTCGGTGGAACTGCTCCTCTTCGGCGGCGAAGCCCTGTTCGAGGACCAGCGGCGCCTGCTGGCCGCCGCGTTCCCCCGTGCCGAGGCACGTTCCATCGGATACGCGAGCGTTGATGCCGGGCTGCTCGGCCGTCCGGTACCCGGCTCCGACACCCGGGTGCACCGGCCCTTCTCGCCGTACACCGTCGTGGAGATCCTGGACGACGCCACCGGCGAGCCCGTCACCGAGCCGGGCCGGCCCGGCCGGGTCGTCGTCACCAGCCTCTTCCGCCGCCTGATGCCGATCATCCGGTTCCCCGCCGGAGACCGGGCCGAATGGACGGGCACCGGCCCCGGACACTTCCGGATCCTCGGTCGTGCGGAGGAGGGCGTACGCGTCGGGCCGGTCTCCCTCTACACCCAGGACGTCCAGAACGCCGTCGCCGCCGCGGACACCGCCGGGCGCGTGGTCGGCCTGCAACTCGTGGTGCGGCGCTGGGACGGCCGTGACGGGCTCGTCCTGCGGCTGGCGACGGCACCGGGCGACGACGGCGCTTCGAGCGGGGCGTGCGGTGAGCCCGCAGACGGCCTGCGGACCCTGGCGCAAGCCGTCCTCGCCGAGCTGGAAACCGCACGACCGCTCTACCCCGACAGCGTGCGCGCCGGGTTCGTGCACCCGCCGACCGTGGAATGGGCACGCCACCGCGACCTCGCCGTGAACCCCCGCACGGGCAAGCTCGTACGGGTCCTCGACGAGAGGCCGACCGCATGACCGCCGCGCCCGCGCGCCCGCCCGCGACCGCCGGTACCGACGAGACCGGTGTCGAGGAGACCGGTACCGAGGGGGGTGCCCGGACCACCGGCCGCCGCGCCCCGCTGGTCCTGCGCAACCGCGCCTTCGCCGCCGTGTGGCTCGGGCAGGTCCTCACCCAGGCCGCCGTGCGCATGTTCCAGGTCGGTGTGTCCTGGTGGATCGTCGCCTACGCCGTCAACGACGCCCGGGGCCTTGCCTCGGGGCTGTTCATGGCGGCCTGCACACTGCCCGCCGTAGCGCTGGCGCCCGTCGTGGCCGGGGTCATCGCTCGCTTCGCCCACCGCTCGGTGCTGCGGACCGCCGCCGTCCTCGCCGGAGCCGCCTCGGGCGCCCTCGCACTGTGGGCGTACGACGGCGTCCTGCCCCTCACGGCCGTTTACGCCGCCGCCGTCGCCCTGGCCACCTGCCAGGCGTTCTTCGACCCCTGCCTGACCACCTCGGTGCCCGAACTCGTCGACGACGCCGACATCGAGGCGGCCACCGGCTTCGAGCTGTCGACCCAGTCCCTGGCCGGCCTCGGGGGAGCGCTGCTCGGCGCCCTGACCGTCGACCGGGCAGGAGTGGCCGGGCTGGCCGTGGGCTGTGCGGCTGCCTACCTCGGCGCCGCCCTGTTCGTCGCGAGCGCCCGTTTCCGCACCACGGCACCCGAGCCGTCGCCCGCCGCGGAAGGCCCGGCCGACCCGTCAGGCGCACCCCGGCGCCGCGGGCTGCTCCACATCCTGCGCGAACTGCCGTACGTGCGGCGGATCCTGGTCTGCTTCACCGCCGCGAACCTCTTCACGACCGCCGTCTTCGTCGTCATCCCCCTCTACACCCGCTCGGTCCTCTCCGGGGGCGGCGCCACCGTGGCCCTGCTGGAGGCCTCCCTCGGCACCGGCGCGCTCATCGGCGCCTTCACCGGCGCCCGGGTACCGGGACGCCCCACTGTCGCGGGCGCGTACTGCCTGGGTCTCATGGCCCTCGCCCTGGCGCTGCCCGGGCTGGTCGCCCACCGGATGGTCATCGCGGGCTGCCTGGCCGTGTCCGGCTGGTGCGCGGGGGCCGTCAGCGTCCGCTTCGTCGCCCTCTTCCAGCGTCTGGTGCCGACGGCGGACAAGCCCGGCTTCTTCGCCGTGATGCAGGCGGTCCTGGGCTCCTCACTACCGGTGGCGTCCCTGCTCTTCGGCGCCGCGGGTGACTTCCTCTCACCCCGCACCCTGTGCCTCGTGCAGGGCGCCGGCCTGCTCCCCGCCGCCCTCGCGCTGGCCCTCCTGGGCCCCCACACCCCCGCGCCGCCGCCCGGGGCGGCCGCGGACCGGGACGCGGAACCCGTGGGGGGTGAGCGGTGAACCCCGTCATCACCCCGGCCACCCGCGAGGACATCGCCGAACTGCGCCAGCTCTACTACGCCGTCTACGGGCCGCACTACCCCGTGGCCCTCGGCACCGACCCGGCCGAGATGGCCCGCCTCATCGCCGACCCGCACTCCCTCTGGCTCGTCGGCCGTTGCCCCGGCACCGGGGCCCTGACGGCGTCCGCCGTCATCCGCGGCGACGCGGGCAGCCGCATCGGCCGCCTGGAAGGCATCGCCGTCCACCCCGGGCACCGCTCGGGGGGCGTGGCCGGCGCACTGACCGGAGCCCTGTGCGGCGAGATGCTGGACACCGGGCGGCTGGACTCGGTCTACGCGACCGTGCGCACCGTCAGCGCCGGGCCGCAGCGCGTCGTCGCCCGCAACGGCTTCCGCCCGCTCGGCATCCTGCCCAACGCGGTGGACCTCAGCAGCCGCGAAAGCCTCGCACTCTACGCGCGTCATTCCGCCGGGGTGCTCGACCGCCGGATCCCGGTAGCCGAAGTCCCCGCCCCGGTCATGCCGTTGCTGCGCACCAGCGAGGACGCGCTGGGCATCACCTACCCCGGGGTCAGGGCCGTTTCCGGCCCGCTCGGGGAACCCGCTCCCCAAGGGGCCGCGGAACGGCTGGAGATGATCGAGGCACCGGCCTTCGTACGACGCCGCTTCCGCGAGCGGTTCCCCGGGGCCGAGGGCTGGTTCTACCCCCTGCACACGCCGAACGTACTGCTCACCCCCGAAGACGGCCGCTTCGAGGTGTACGCCTATCTCAACCGCGCCGGCGGGTACTGCTCGCTGCTGACCGCCCACCCCGACCCCGCGGCGGCCGCCGCCCACCTCGCACCCGTCACCCGGGCCCTGGCCAGGGCCGGAGCCGGCTACGTGGAGGCCCTGGTCCCCCTCGCACACACCGAAGCCCTCAGCGCCTTCCTGGCCCAGGGCTTCGTCGCCGGAGCCCTCTACCCGGCGATGCGCGCGGACGGCGACGGCTTCCACGACTACGCCGTCCTCTCCCGCTCCAGCGAACGGATCGACTTCCGCGGAGTCGCCGTCGAGCCGCCCCTCCAGCCGTACCTGGACTGCTACGTGTCGGCCTGGGCGTCGACGCACCTGCCCACACCATCCGAGGTTGCCCCATGAACCCCCATCTCGCGCCGGTCGCCGTACCCGACCCGGCCCTCCTGCCGCACGTGCAACAGCTGTGCGACCTGACCGACCCCTATGCCCACGGCCCCGAGCAGGACGAACTGTTCGCCGCCGCCATGGCGGAGACCAACGCCTGGCACACCGAACGCTCCCCGTTCTTCCGCTCCCTGTACGAGGCCACCCCCGAGGCGCACCCGTACCGGGCGCCGCTCGTCCACGCGAACTTCTTCAAGCGGCACGAGGTGCTCTCCATCCCGCGCGAGGAGGTCGAGCTGCACCTGACCTCCTCCGGGACCACCGGCCAGAAGTCGCAGATGTTCTTCGACCACTGGACCATCCGCTCCGCGCAGCGCATGGTCGCCCGGATCTTCGAGCGCAACGGGTGGATCACCCCGGACCAGGAGGTCAACTACCTCCTGTACAGCTACGAACCGGCCCCTTCCCTGAACCTCGGGACGGCCTTCACCGACAACTACCTGTGTGACTTCGCCCCGGCACGCAGCGTCGAGTACGCCCTGCGCAACACCGGCGGCGACCACGAGTTCGACCCCTTCGGCTGCATCGCCGCGCTGCGCCGCTTCGAGCGGGAGGACGCCCCGGTCCGCATCCTGGGCTTCCCCGCCTTCCTCTTCTTCACCCTGGAGCGGATGCGGGCCATGGGACTGCCCCCGCTGCGCCTGCCCGAGGGTTCCCTCGTCGTCCTCGGCGGCGGCTGGAAGGGACACGCCGACCGGCGCATCGGCAAGGAGGAGTTGTACGCGCGCGTCACCGAGCAGCTCGGCATCCCCGGTGAGCGCATCCGCGACACCTTCGGGTCGGTGGAGCACTGCATCCCGTACATCGAGTGCGACCACCACCGGCTGCACGCGCCCGTCTGGTCCCGGGTGACGATCCTTTCCACCCACACGCTCGAACCCGTCCCCTACGGGGAGCCGGGTTACCTGCACCTCGTGTCGCCGTACATCACCTCCGTGCCGGCCCAGAGCGTGGTCATGGGCGACCTCGCCTCCCTCCGGCCGGGGGACGCCTGCGGGTGCGAGCTGGAGACCCCCTGGTTCACCGTCCACGGCCGCGCCGGGGTGAGCCGCAACCGCAGCTGCGCGGTGGCCGCAGCAGAACTGATGAAGGGCATGGCGTGAGCGAGACCCCGACGGTGACCGACACCGCGACCGACAACGCGACAGACACCGCGACCGGCCGCCGGAGCGTGGCCGCGTCCCAGGATGAGCAGCGCGACTCCGCCGTCGCGCACCACTACTGGCAGGGCGCCTTCATCGGCGACGAGGAGGCCGGGCGCCGCCTGGTCGACCTGCCGGCCGCCGTGGAGGCGGCGCTCGCCTCTGTGCTGGAGACCGAGACGGTCCTGGCCGCCTGCGACGCCCTCGCCACCGCCCTGTGCGACCCGGCCCACCCCGTACACGCCCGGCTCGCCCCCCACCTGCCCGACGGGGAGGACCCGGCCGTCCTGGCGGAGCTCGGTGGCGCCCTCGGCCGTCGCGAGCTCACCCGCAAGCTCCGCCGGGAGCTCGGCAGCGCGACTCCCGGCCGGCTGGACCGGGCCGATCCGCGCGAAACGGTCTACGAGGCCTGGGCCCCCGTCGGCCTGGTCGCCCACATCGCGCCGGGCAACAGCGCGACGGTCGCACCGCTCAGCATCGTCGAAGGCCTGCTCGCCGGAAACGTCAACATCCTCAAGACCAGCAGCGCCGACACCCTGCTGACCCAGCACCTGATGGCCGAACTCGCCGCCCTGGACCCCAGCGGCGCACTGGCCGCGCGGATCGTCGTCCTGCGCTTCGCGTCCTCCAGGCAGGAGTGGCTGCGCCTGATGTGCGCGCCCGCGGACGCCGTGGCCGTTTGGGGCGGCGAAGGCGCCGTCGAAGGGGTGGCGGCCCATGTCCCGCCCGGCTGCCGGCTGGTGGAGTGGGGACACCGCATCTCCTTCGCCTACCTCACGGCCGACGCCTGGTCCGACGCCGACATGCTCGACGCCCTCGCGGCCGATGTGTGCCTGCACGAGCAGCAGGCGTGCTCCAGCCCCCAGGTCGTCTACCTCGACACCGAGGACGAGGCCGAGGTGTTCGCCTTCGCCGAGCGCTTCGCCCCGGTCCTCGCGTCCCGGCCGCCGGCCGCGGCCGCCGCCGGGGCGGACGGCCCGGACCCCGCCGAGGAGGCCGAGCTGACCACCACCGAACTGGTGGCCCGGCTGGAGGAGCACCTGGGGCTGACGCGGGTGTTCGCCGCGCCGGACGGCTCGTGGCGGGTGATGGCCGACACCCGCTCGCCGCTGGCCGCCTCACCCCTGCACCGCAGCGTGTGGGTCAAACCGCTGCCCCGCAAGCGGATGATCGCCACCCTGCGCCCGATGCGCCGCTACCTGCAGACGGCCGGCCTCGCGGGCAGCCCCACCGACATCGCCGAGCTCGCCCGTACTGCCCTGGCCGCCGGCGTCACCCGGGTGACGCCGGTCGGCTCCATGCTGGACAGCTACGCGGGCGAACCCCACGACGGCGTGTACGCCCTGCAGCGCTACAGCCGCCGCGTCGCGGTCCAGGCCGACCCGGCCCGCTTCGCGACCACCGCCTGTCTCGACGACCTGGCCCGCCCCGTCGTCCTGCCGCGGCCCACGGGCCCGCTCCGGGGCAAGGAGGACGTACAGGAGCAGGGCCGGCAGCTGGCGCGGGCCGACGCCGAGCTGTTCTTCCGCAGCGGCGGCAGCACCGGCGCCCCGGCGTTGTCGGTCTTCAGCTACGACGACTACGACACCCAGATGCACGCCGCCGCCCGCGGCCTGCTCGCCGCGGGCTACGACCCGGTCGGGGACCGCACCGCCAACCTCTTCTACTGCGGCGCCATGTACGGCAGCTTCATCAGCTTCTTCTCCGTACTGGAACGCCTGGGCGGAGTCCAACTGCCGCTCTCGGCCGGGCCCGACCACAGGGCCACCGCGCAGGCCGTCATCGACCACGGCGCCGACACGCTGTTCGGAATGCCCTCCTACCTCTGGCAGCTCCTGCACGCGGAGGAGGACGCGCTGCGCGCGTACGGCGGACTGCGCAAGATCTTCTACGGTGGCGAGCACTTCACGCGCGAGCAGCGCAGTGCCCTTGAGGAGAGGTTCGGCATCGAGGTCGTCCACTCGATCACCTACGGCAGCACCGACCTCGGCCCGCTCGGGTACCAGTGCACCGAGAGCTCCGGTGGCGTCCACCACCTGCATGCCGACCTGCACACGATGGAGATCGTCGACCTGACCGAGGACCGGCCGGTGGCCCCGGGCGAAACGGGCCGGCTGGTCTTCACCACGCACGCCCGGCGCGGCCAGCAACTGGGCCGGTACCTGATAGGCGACCTCGGTCGGGAGGTCCCGGGCCGGTGCGCCTGCGGGCGGCACGCACCGCGCTTCGAGTTGATGGGGCGCACCGGCGACGTGATGCGGGTGGCGACGTACTTCCTCAACCACCGCCGCATCCTGACCCTGGCCGAGGAACGGGGAGGCCACCGGGGCGAGTTGCAGATACGGCTGGAGGCGGCGGACGCGCGCGAGCGGCTCACCGTGCGGGTGGAGCGCGGCGGGACGACGGACCCGGAGCGGCTCCGGGAGGTCCTCCTGACCGGCTACCCGGAACTGCGCGCAGCGGTGACCGAACGACTGCTGGACCTGGTGGTCGAGACGGTCGACGGCGCCTCGCTGGACCGCAGCCCGACCAGCGGCAAACTCCTGGCGGTGGTGGACACCCGCCGCTAGGGCGAACAGTGCCCTCAAGCGCGGGTCGTCACGGAAGACGGGGCGCCCCGGCCGTGCACCCGCACGATGTTGGGCACTCCAAGGCTCTCCCGCAGGTGGGTGATGGTGTCGGCGGCGCCGCCGAACGGACCCGGTCCGGGTTGGACCTGGGTGCACCCCCGCCCGGGTGCCGGGTGCAGTGTCCGGGGCCGCCGTGCCCGGCATCGTCGTACCCGTCGGGAAAACGGACGGACGGACGGGCGGGACGGTCATGGCGAGGGCGCACGGCGTGGAACGGGTGGGGCGCGGCGGGACGTGGGGTGCGGCGGGGGTGTTCACCGCGGTGGCCTTCCTGGCGGCCGGGGTGCTGGGGGCGGTACAGCCGGCCACCGGCGTGCCCACCGAGGTGGTGCAGCTGACCCAGTTCGGGCCGGCCGCGGGGGTGGGCGCGATCGCCCTGTACCGGTGGAGGCGGACCCGCGAACTGCTGCGGGGCGGGGGCCGGCGCGGGGGCGGCGGGCGGGCGGTGGCACTCCTCGGGTCGGCCGCCTTGATCGTCGCGCTCACCGTGGGTGCGTACGGGACGCTCCGCGGGGGCGTCGGCTCCACTCCGCCGGGGGCCCTGCACCACCCCTTCGCCCTGATCGCGATGGCGCAACTGGCGGGGGCGTGCGGAGAGGAGATCGGCTGGCGCTGCTTCCTCCAGCCGCTGCTGCGGACCCGGTTCGGGACCCTCGCCTCGTCGGTGACGGTGGGCGTGGTGTGGGGTGCCTGGCACGTACCGGTCTTCGCCCAGGCCCCGGCCTACGCCGCGGGCTTCCTCGTCGCCACCGTGGCCATGTCGGTCGTCCTGGGCGTGGCCCTCGACCGTACGGGCGGTCCGTACCGGCTGCTGCTCGCGGGCGGCTTCCACACGCTCGTCAACCTCGGACTGCTCCTCTTCCTGGACGAGGAGTCGGGGGCGGTCACGCCGATGCTCTGCTTCGGGCTCTCCTGCCTCGTGGTGGCCCTGGCATGGGTGCGGGGGCGGCGGCGCGCGTCGGCGGTGGCCCCGGCGCCCGCGTCGGAGACCGCGCCCGCGCCGACTACCCTGCACGGGACATGAGTTCGATCGCCGCCCGCTCCCGCGCGGGGACCCTCCACGCCCTGACCGCCGTCGGCCGCTGCCACCTGGCCGGACTGCTCGGCCTGGTGGTGGCGGCCTGCGCGGGACCGGCCGTCGTCGGAGCGCTGCTGTTGCTGCCCGTCGGCATCGGCCACCGGCTGCTGCCACCCGCTGCGGCCCTGCTGCGCCGGTGCGCCGACCGGGCCCGGGAGCGGGCCGCGCGCTGGTCGGGGGTGCCGGTCAGCCCGCCCGCCCCGCTCCCGCGGACGGCGGGGGCCCGCGCGGTGCTGGCCGACGCCGGGTTCTGGCGCGACCTGGGCTGGGCCTGGCTGGAGCCCCTGGCCGGCGGCCCGCTGCTCGCCGTGCCGCCGTCGCTCCTCGTGTACGGGGCGTTCGGGGCGTTCGTCCAGCCGTTCGTGTGGCGGCTGCTGGGCGACGGCAACTGGTACGCGTTCGTCCCCGTGCGCAGCACCGCCGGCATGCTCGCGGCGCTGCTCCTGGGCGTCGCCCTCACGGCTGCCGCTCTCCTCCTGGCCCCCGCCGTGCTGCGCCTGCACGCGCGCTGGAGCCGGCTGCTCCTCGCCGCGCCCCGTACGACCGAACTCGTCCGCCGCATCGAGCAGTTGACGGACTCCCGGGCCGTCGCGCTGGACGGCCGGGCGGACGAGCTCCGGCGCATCGAACGGGACCTGCACGACGGGGCCCAGGCCCGGCTCGTCGCGCTCGGGATGCGCCTCGACGGCGCGACGCGCCTGCTGCACGATCCGCCGGCCGCCCGCGCGGCGCTGCTGGAGGCGCGCGAACTGTCCGCACGGGCCCTGGAGGACCTGCGCGACCTGGTCCGGGGCATCCAGCCGCCGGTCCTCACCGACCGGGGCCTGGGCGATGCCGTGCGCTCCCTGGCCCTCGACAGCTTCCTCGACGTGCACGTCGAGGTCCGCCTGGCGGGACGGCTGCCGGCCGCGGTCGAATCAGCCGCCTACTTCGCGGTCAACGAGCTGCTGGCCAACGCGGCGAAACACTCCGGCGGCGACCGCGTCGACATCGTCCTCGCCCACGGCGAGGGGCGGCTGCGCGTCACCGTCACCGACGACGGGCGCGGCGGGGCGGATCCCGCCCGGGGGACCGGACTGCTCGGTGTCCGGGCCCGATTGGCTACCTTCGACGGGAGCCTCGCCCTGCACAGCCCGCAGGGCGGACCGACCACAGTGACCCTGGAGATCCCGTGCGCGTCGTCCTTGCCGAAGACCTCTTCCTCCTGAGGGACGGCCTGGTCCGCACGCTCCGGGAGCACGGCTTCGACGTCGTCGCCGCCGTCGACAACGGCCCCTCGCTGCTGCGCGCCCTGCTGGAGGAGAAGCCGGACGTCGCGGTCGTCGACGTGCGCCTGCCGCCGTCCTTCACCGACGAGGGCCTCCAGGCCGCCCTCGAAGCCCGCCGCCACCATCGCGGGCTGCCCGTCCTCGTCCTGTCCCAGTACGTCGAGCAGCTCTACGCGAACGAGCTCCTGGCGAGCGACGACGGGGGCGTGGGCTACCTCCTCAAGGACCGGGTCACCGACACGGGCCAGTTCGTCGACGCCGTGCGGCGCGTCGCCGCGGGCGGCACCGTCCTGGACCCGAAGGTGATCGGCCGGCTCCTGTCGCGCGGCGACGCCCGGGGCACCATCTCCGCCCTCACCCCACGGGAACGCGACGTCCTGGAACTGATGGCGGAGGGCCGCTCGAACACCGCCGTCGCCGCGGCCCTCCACTTCAGCGAGAGCGCGGTCGCCAAGCACACCGCGAGCATCTTCGCCAAACTCGGCATCGCCCCGTCCACCGAGGACAACCGCCGGGTCCTGGCCGTCCTCGCGTACCTGCGCCGCTAGGCCGACGCCCCGTTCGTCCGCCGGAACGGCGATCCTGGGAGCATGCGTGCCGCCCGCCTGATCCGAATGGCCCTCCTGATCCAGTCGAACCCCGGCCTGACCGCCGCCGCACTCGCCCGCGAACTGGAGATATCCGAGCGGACCGTGATCCGCGATGCCCAGGCGTTGCAGGAGGCCGGGGTCCCCGTCCGGTCGGAGCGGGGCCGCGTCGGTGGCTACTTCCTGGCCCCGGGTCACCGGACCCGGCTCACCACGCTCCACCCGAGCGAGGCGGAGACCCTGTTCCTGTCGGGACTGCCGACGGCCTTGCAGGACCTGGGGCTGTCCGGTGCGGCGCACACTGCCCGGCTGAAGCTGACCGCGACCCTGCTCCCGTCGGTGCGCGAGGCAGCCGAGTCGGCGGCGCGCCGTTTCCACCTCGACGCCCCGGCCTGGTTCCGGGAGCCGTCCGCGCCCGAGCTGCTGCCGGACCTGGCCCGCGCCGTGTGGGCCGACCGGGCTGTCGAGCTGGCCTATGCGCGGCCTGGCCGGGACGGCTCACCGCCCTCCACGGCGACCCGGGTGGTGGAGCCGTACGGGCTCGTACTGAAGGCCGGCACGTGGTACGTCGTGGCCCGGGTCCGCGTCCCGGGCGGGCGGCCAGGCGAGGACGCGACCTGGCGTACCTACCGCGTCGACCGCCTCACGGCCCTCGCGCCCGCTCCCGGCGCGCAGGAACCGTTCGTGCGCGACGCGGCCTTCGACCTGGCCGCGCACTGGGAGGCCCGCTCGGCCGCCTTCGCCCGCGCGCTGCTGCGCACCACCGTCACGGTCCGGCTGACCGGGCGGGGGCTGCGCCGCCTGCCCGCGGTCGTGGACGGGGCCGCCGTCGAGGAGGCACTGGCCGCCGCGAGCGCCCCGGACTCCGACGGGCGGGTCACGCTCGGCCTGCCCGTCGAGTCCGAGGACGTCGCCTTCGACCAGCTGGCCCGGCTCGGCGCGGACGCCGAGGTACTGGCCCCGCACTCCCTGCGCACCCGCTTCCGCGCGCGTGCGGCGGCTGGCGGCCCTCTACCAGGCCGACCCGCCGGTGGCGGAACCCGGGGAAGCCGAGGGTCAGCGGTAGTCCTCGGGGGAGCCTTCCTTCCCGCCGTAGACGACGTCCTCGAAGTACGCCCAGGCGTCCGGCCGGCTGCCGTCCACGTCGGTCACCCCGTACACCTTGGCGAGCTCCCCGCTGGAGGTGGACTTGCCGTTCCACCGCTCGGCGCGGTCCGGGTCGGCGGCCAGCGCCGCCACCGTCCGGGCCAGGTACTGCGGGGACTCGGCGATCGCGAATGACGGCTCCTGGGCGATCGCGTCGCGCCAGTTCTCCTCGCTGACGCCGAAGAAGGTGAGCATCTGCTCCGAGCGCAGGAAGCCCGGCGAAACCGCGACCGCCGTACCCCCGTACTCCGCCAGTTCTTGGCCCAGCCCGAACGCAAGACGGATCGGAGCGTTCTTCGCCAGGTCGTAGTACATGTTCTCGCGGTACCGCCGGTTGGAGTGCGCGGTGCCGTCGGTGACCTCCACGTGCAGCGGCGCGTCCGAACGGATCAGCAGCGGCAGCAGCAGCGCAGCCGTGATCACGTGCGAGCGGGCGCCGAGTTCCAGGATGCGCAGGCCGTCGGCCAGTGGCGTCTCCCAGCTCTTCTTCCCGAACACGGAGGTGGCGAGGAGGTGCTCGCCGCCCCACAGGTCGTTGACGAGGATGTCGAGACGGCCCTGCTCCCGGTCGATCAGTTCGGCGAGGGCGCGTACCTGGGCTTCGTCGAGGTGGTCGGTGGGGACCGCGATCCCGGTTCCGCCGGCCGCGTCGACCAGCTCGGCGGTCTCCTCGATGGTCTCGGTGCTCCGGCCGACCTCGCTGGCCCGGGTCCGGGTGGTGCGGCCGGTGACGTACACGGTCGCACCGGCCCGGCCCAGCTCGACCGCCTGAGCGCGTCCGGCCCCGCGGGTGGCACCGGCCACGAGCGCGATCCGCCCGGCGAGCGGGCGCCGGGAGTCATCCTGACGGGTGTTCTCGTTGCTCATGTCCTCGTTGCTCATGTCATCCATCGTTCAGGCCAAAACTGACAGAACACGTCACCTTTTCCTTGGAGTGTCGCGCATCACGTACGGGTCGGAACGATTCCGTGCGGAGCCGCGTCCTGATGGGTGATCAATGGGATGAACTGCCCGGAACGAGACGGCAGATCGGTTTTCGGGCGGTCACACGGACAGCAGGGGAAGTGCTCATGGTTCTGCGCTCCAGTCGGCGTCGGGTTCTCGGTGCGGTTGCCGCCACCGCTATGGCTGTCGTCCTCCCCGCGGGGGGACGCGCCTTCGCGAAGGGCGCGGAGGGAGAGGGGATCACCGGCCGGCTGCGTGCGCTGGAGCGGGCGCATTCGGCACGACTGGGGGTCTTCGGGCGAGACACCGTCACCGGCAAGGCGGTGCTGTACCGCGCGGACGAGCTGTTCCCCATGTGCTCGACCTTCAAGACGCTCGCCGTGGCCGCGGTGCTCAGGGACCTCGACCGCGACGGCACGTTCCTCGCCCATCGCATCCGGTACACGAAGAAGGACGTCACGGAGTCCGGCTACGCACCGGTCACGGGCTTGCCCGAGAACCTCGCACACGGCATGACCGTCGCGGACCTGTGCGCGGCAGCCATCGACCACAGCGACAACACCGCCGGCAACCTCCTGCTGCGTGAACTCGGCGGTCCGGACGCCGTCACCCGCTTCTGCCGGTCCATCGGCGACCGAGTGACCCGGCTCGACAGGTGGGAGCCCGCGCTGAACTCCGCGGAACCGGGAAGGGCGAGCGACACCTCCAGCCCGCGCGCCCTCGGCAGCACCTATGCCCGGCTCACCGTCGGGGACGCGCTCGGCAGGCCCGACCGGGAACGGCTGACCGGGTGGCTGCAGGGCAACACCACCGGCGGCAACCGCCTGCGCGCCGGACTGCCGAAGGACTGGACGGTCGCCGAGAAGACCGGCACGGGCAGCTACGGCACCACCAACGACGTGGGCATCGCCCGGCCGCCCGGCCGAGGACCGGTCGCGGTCGCGGTCCTCTCCACCAAGCACGACCCGACGGCGCCGGCCGACGAGCCCCTGCTCGCCGCTACGGCCGCACTGGTGGCCGCGGCGCTGACGTGACCTCCTCCCCGGATGCCTGACCCACGGGTCGTCACCGGGCTCGGTCACGTCCTCGACCGGTTCTCCACCGGGGCAAGAGCCTGCTGCGCACATGCTGCAACGTCGTTGACCATTCACGCACGGCCGGCTCACCGGCCGGAGAGGAACACCGCCTTGATCACTCTGACTCCCCGCAACGGCCCGGCCCCGAGGGTCTTCGGCCCGGCCCCGCACGGCCAGGGCTCGCAGATCGCCCCGATCATGCTGCAGGAAGAGCTGTGGGAGCGGATGCGCGCACTGCCCTACGTGTACATGTCCCCCACGCTCGTCTCCGTGCCGCACGCCCGTGCCCTCTTCCTGCCCGAGGGCGTCGGCTCGGGCCCCGCCGAGGCCTTCCAGCGCGGCAGGGAATGGGCCCACATCCACCCCCACCACGACGGCTCGCTCCACCTCACGCTCCCGCCGGAGGCCGAGGAGGACGTCATCGCCGCGGGTTGGGGAGTGCACCACCCGGTCCAGGACGTGACGCTCGTCTACGGGCCCAGGACCGCGGAGGAGCTGGAGACGGTCTGGAAGATCATCCAGCTGTCGTACCGGTTCGCAATGGGCGCCAAGTGAAGCACCGCGCCGTGCACGAGAGGGCGCGAGGGATCCCCATGAGTGCCGGGCAGCCCGGACGGTAGTAGGCGGGGGAAACCCCCATGGGCCACACGGTCCCCGAGCGCGGTCACCTGGCCGAGAGCCTGAGCGGGCCGCGCCGGTGGACCGCTGTGAAGCACCACGAGCGGTCACCGCCGCGGTGCGCCGAGCGGCCGCGCGGCGGTAGCCGCGCGGCCGACTCGGTTCAGGAGCGCGGCGACACCAGCGCGACGGCCTCGATCTCCACCAACTGATCGGGGAACGCGAGGTCGGTGACACCCAGGATGGTGTCGGTGGTGCGGTGGTTGCCGACGTACTCCTTGTGCAGCCGGGCGGCCGTGTCGAAGTTCTTGCGCAGGTCCTTGGTGTAGATCTTCATGCTGACGATCTGGCTGCGCGGGATCCGGTAGTGCGCGAGCACCTTGTCCAGGTTGGCGAACGACGTGCGCACCTGCGTCTCGAAGTCGCCGACGCCCACGAGGTTCCCGGCCGCGTCGTGCGACAGCTGCCCCGAGATGTAGACCGTGTCCCCGGCTCTGACGGCCTGCGAGTACCCGTAGGACTCCTCCCACGGCACCCCGAACCCGAAGTGGTCCCAGCCGCGGCGCGCCTGGTCCTGCGCGCTGGCTCCCTGCGGTCCAGCAACGGCGATCATCACGGCCACGAACGCGGCCACCACGGCGGCGATGCCGAACCTGCGCCCTGACTTGGTCATTTCCTTCGTCCTTTCGTTCCCCAGTGGAGCCTGGCGCGACGACGTTTTCACGGGGCGAAGGAGAACTCCTCGAACGGGAACGGATCGGCGATCGAATTGCCTGCCCGGATTCCGCGACGCCCGACCCGAGCCCGTACAAGAGGACAGAAGGGGAGGCTGATCGTCGTGCCTCGCCGTCCGGTGGCGCCGACGACGGAGAATCGGAACAGAACCCAAGGAGGCGTCATGATCTTCATCACCGCAAAGTTCCCGGTCCGGCCCGAGTTCGCGGACCGCTGGCCCCAGATCGCAGCGGACTTCACCGCCGCGACCCGCGCCGAACCCGGCTGCCTGACCTTCGAGTGGTCGCGGAGCGTCGACGATCCGACCGAGTACGTCCTGGTCGAAGCGTTCCGCGACGACGATGCCGGAGCGGCCCACGTCCAGTCCGACCACTTCAAGGAGGCGCAGCGGACCCTGCCGCGCCACTTGGCCGCGACGCCCCGCATCGTGAACATGAAGCTGCCGCAGGACGACTGGTCCTTGCTGGGCGAGATGGCTGTCGAAGACAGCCCCTGACGGGATCGGCCCTCGCCACCGCCGGTCTGGCCGGCGGGCACGGGACTCGTCGTGAGGTGAGGTGAAACCGTGTTCCGGCGCGGCGATGAGTCCGCGGGCAGCCGGAGGTCTATCTCTTGACGGAGACAGCCGACCTCATCGGGAGTGAGCCATGGGCCTCGTCCACATCGCGATGTTCGCGACCCTCGACCTCGTCGGGCAGGCGCCCGGCGGCCCCGACGAGGACCCGGCGGGGTTCCCGTTCGGCGGCTGGCAGGCGCCCCTGCTGGACGAGGTTGCCGGGGCGCAGATCGGTGCCGCGTACGAAGGTACGGACGCCCTCCTGCTCGGCCGCCGGACGTACGACCTCTTCGCCGCCTACTGGCCCCGCCAGGAGGGCGGTCAGGACAACGAGATCGCCACGCTCTTCAACAGCGTCCCGAAGTACGTGGCGTCCCGCGGCCGGCCCGACCTCTCGTGGGCCGGATCCACACACCTCGGGCCGGACCTCGCCGGCGCGGTGCGCGAGCTCCGTGACCGCCACGAGCACGTGAAGGTCGTCGGGAGCCTGAACCTCGTGCAGACCCTCCTGCGCGAGAAGCTCTTCGACCGCCTCGACCTCTGGCTGCACCCCATCGTGCTCGGCGTCGGGAAGAAGGTGTTCGACGAGGGCGCGGTGCCCACCAACGTCTCGCTCCTCGCACCCCCGGCAGCCGGCCCGAAGGGCACCGTGTACCTGCGCTACGGGCTGGCCGACGGCACCCCGGCCACGGGGGACATGAGCGCACCCGACCGGGGCGCCCGCCGGGGCGACTGACGCCCCGTCGGCGTTACCTGTGCCGGGCCTTGCCCGCCCCGCTCCGGAGCACGTCATCCGCCTGCTGCGGCCTCGGCCTCCCAGCGCAGCAGGTCGCCCGGCTGGCACTCGAGTACCTCGCAGAGCGCGGCGAGCGTCGCGAAACGCACCGCCTTGGCGCGGCCGTTCTTGAGTACCGCCAGGTTCGCGGGCGTGATCCCCACGCGGTCCGCGAGGTCGCCCACGGACATCTTCCGCCTGGCGAGCATCACGTCGATGTCGACGACGATCGGCATCAGATCACCTCGTCCAACTCGGCCTGCATCTGCGCCGCTTCGACGTCGCGCGCGACGGCCTGGGCGAGCAGCATCCGCAGCACGAGCACGATGAGCGAGACCCCCAGGATGGCCAGGCCGACCCCGCCCATGATGACGGTGACGCCCGGGTCGTCCCGCTGACCCGGCGCATTGAGGGCCGTGACCGTGAACCACACGAGGGCGGCCGCCACGATCGCGCCGATCACGCCGTCCACGTACCGGAAGGCGGCGTGGGAGAACACGGTTCCGCGTCGCACCATCGTCACCAGCCGCCACACGCACACCAGGGCCACCTGGGCCGACACCATGCCCAGGATCGTGACCAAGCGCAGCGGGGTCAGCGGGAGCGACCCGTCCTCCGGGTCGGTGGCCAACGCCCACACCATCAAGGCCTGTACGAACACGGTGCCGACGAGCACCACCACGAGTACGGCGCGCAGCGCAGCCACTGTCAGCTTGCCCATGACCATCCTTCCATCGAGTAACGATGAAAATCTATCGAAAATCGATAGATGAGACAAGGCCTGCCCGGGAAGCCGCTCCCTGCGACGAGAACTGTGACCGGGAGCCCTGCCTCGTAGCCGACCCGCCGGACAGAATCCGGCCGGCCGGCGGAGCAGCGTCTGCTCAGCCGCTCGGGTGAGGGGGGATCGTTCCTGCCTCCGCCGCTCGCGATGTCCCCGCCGCCGGGGTCCCCCGTCCTTCTACGGTCGCCGGTGAAGTGACCCCCGTCCTCCGCGGCGCCGGGCGTTGCTGCCCACCACCGCCCCTGCGGGACGCGGCAGTTGTCGGCCGGCCGGTTCTTCGGCGTGGCGGCGGCCGGCAGGCCGCGGTGGGCGGCGGGCCGCGGTGGGCGGCGGGTCAAAGGGGACTCGCGTACCAAGGAGGCACCTGGTGTCCGTTCCGACGACGATCGACCACAGCGTGACCAAGCACTGCCCCCAGCTGGCCTACTGGATGGTCAAGGCCGCGGCGCTGGCCTACAAGGACGAGGCGACCGTGGAGGCCACGGCCCGGGAATGGGGGTTCGACCGGGTGCGCCACCACCACACCCGGTTCACGCCGCCGTTCCCGCTGCAGGACACGCAGGCGTACACGGTCGCCAGCGACAAGATGATCATCACCGGGTTCCGGGGGACCGAGCCGGCCCAGATCCGCGACTGGCTCTCGGACGCCACGACCCCGCCCGTGCCGGGCCCGGCGGGCACCGGATTCGTGCACTACGGCTTCGGCGAGGCCCTAGACTGCGTCTTCCCCACCGTCCGGCAATCGCTGGCCGAGTTCCGCGACAACGGCCAGAGCGTCTGGTTCACCGGCCACAGCCTGGGCGGCGCCCTGGCGATGCTGGCCGGCTGCCGCATGTACCTGGAGGCGCCGCGCCTGCAGGCCGACGGCATCTACACCTACGGCCAGCCCCGCACCTGCGAACGGATCTTGGCCGCCTCCTGCAACAAGGGCTTCAAGGACCGCCTGCACCGCTACGTCAACAACAACGACATCGTCCCCCAGCTGCCGCCAGAACCGGCCTACACCCACGTCGACACCCTCCACTACATCGACTCCACGGGACGCATCCGCAGCTCGATGCCCCTGCTGAGCGCTCTCGGTGACCGGGTCAAGGGCGCGACCGCCGACCTGCTCGCACCCACCAGCGACGCCCTGCGCGACCACCCCGTCAAGCAGTACCTGAACGCGATGGAGAAGAACCTCCTCTGAAGCCCGCCGTCCCTGCGCGCGAGACGGTGTTCTGCGTCATCCGGCAGGCTGCCGCTGCAGAGGTTCCGGGTGAGGAGGGCGCCCGCGGGTGACCGGTCCGCGGGGGCCCCGTCGGAGGAGAGACCCGTGTCGGAGGCGACACGGCAGGCGGAGCGGACGATGCTGGACGGATGGACGCCAGCGAAGCCAAGGACCTGCGTCACGGGCAGAGCGACCCCTTGGCGCCGACGGTGGGGGTGGAAGAGGAGTTCTTCCTCGTCGGGGCCGGCTCCCGGATCGTGCAGCCGGCCGCGGCACGCGTAGTGGCGCGCGCCGCCGCAACACTGGGCGACGACGTCTCCGGTGAGTTCACCGATTTCCAGATCGAGACCAGGACACCGCCCTGCACGTCGGTATCGCAGCTGCACCGGGAACTGCTGCGCCTGCGTGCCGGCATTGCCCGAGCGGCCGCGGCAGAAGGGCTCAAGGTGTGCCCTTCGGGCACACCGGTGCTGCGCCCGCCCGGGCCGGCGCCGATCGGCACCCATCCGCGCTACCGGGCCGGCGCCGACCTGTTCAGGTCCATGATGGACGACTACGTCATCAACGCCCTCCACGTCCACGTCCACCTGCCCGACCGGGACCTGGCCGTGCAGGTCTCCAACCATCTGCGGCCCTGGCTGCCGCTCCTGGTGGAAATGAGTGCGAACTCGCCCTTCTGCGAGGGCCGTGATACCGGCTACGCGAGTTGGCGCTCGGTCATCAGGCTGCGGTTCCCCGCCCTCGGGCCGCCGCCCTACGCGCGATCTTTCGAGGAGTACGGCCGGCACGCCGAGGCCATGGCGGAGGCCGGCGGCATGTCGTTCGCGGACCTGCCGTTCTGGGACGTCCGCCCCCACCCGCAGCTGCCGACCGTGGAAGTGCGCTGCATGGACGTCCCGGCAGATCCCGCGGACTCCGCGGCGCTGGCCGCGATCACGCGGGCCCTGGTGGTCACCGCCGCCGACGCGGCGAGCCGCGGCGAGGGAGCCCCGCACCCGTCGGCCGAATGGCTGCGCTGCGCCTACTGGAATGCCACGCGTGACGGCTGGAGCGGCCACGGCCCCGATGCCCTGACCGGGCAGGTCCTGCCGGCACCGGTGCGCGGCGCCCGGCTGCTGGAGCACGTCCGCCCCGCGCTGGAGGAACACGGCGACACCGAGCCGGTCACGGCCCTCTTGCGCCGGCTGGAGAGCCGCGGGTCGGGGGCGCACCGCCAGCGCGCCGCGTCCCGTCTGCCAGGCGGTCTGGCCGCGGTGGTGGACGACCTGACCGCCGCGCCCCCGCAACCGCCGCCGGAAACGACACCGACCGGGCCGCGAAACCGTACGTCACCTGACCGGCGGGTGTGCGACGGCGCCGGGCCCCCGCCCGTGTCAGCCTGGGATCCCCACGACACGCCGCCACTGGTGTCCGCACGACCGGCCGGGGCCGAGCTGTGCCCCGTGGCTCAGGAGGGCCCCGTGAAGCAAGCCCCGACCCTGCACGACCGCCCGCACGCCAACGACGCTGTCACCGACGCCCTGCGCCGGGACGGCTACGCCCGCTACCGCGCCGCGGACCTGGAACCGGACACGGACGCGCGCCGTAGGGACCTGGCCGAGATCGAGAGCGTCTTCGCCACTCTTCCGCCCGACCCCTACGCCCCGCACACCAACCGGTTCCGCCGCTACTCCCACGCCGTGTACCTGCCGTGGACCGGGCAGCTGTCCTTCACACCCGGCGCCCCCGACCCCACGTACGGCATGGTGACCGAATACTGGCAGGACGACCACAACCCGGAATTCCCGGACGTACGGCGCCGTCTGCCCGACCTCCCCACCACGCTGCACGGCAACGCGCTCCTGCAGCGCCTCATCGACACCGACCTCCACCACGCCCTGTGGCTGGAGGACCTCCAGCGCACCCCCGTCTACGTCGGCGTCCACCTGCTCAAACTGGCCGTCCACGCCAGCGCCGACACCGCCGTCTCCTCACCCAACAGCCTCCACCAGGACGGCGGCTCACCGGCCACGTTCACCTTCGCCCACTTCATCGGCTCCACCAACATCCGCGGCGGCGAGAACGTCATCGCCACGCCCGAGTCCGCCGGCCGCCAGCCCGATGACCTCCCTGAGACCGCGGTGCACGCACGCTTCACCCTCAACGAACCCCTCGACGGGTACGCCGTCCACGACCACAGGGTGAGCCACTACGTCGGACCGGTGAGCCTGGGCGACGGCACCGGCCCGGGCGAGCGCCGCATCCTCATCATCGGCCTCGCCCCGTACGGGCCCCGTCTGTAAGGCGGCTCATGCACCCGGCGAGCTGCTGCCGCGAGAGACGGACGAACCGCTGGAGAACGCGTCCTCCAGTTGCGTCAGCTCTTCCGCGCTCAGCTCGAGGTCCGCGGCCCGGGCCGAGTCGGTGATGGAGGCCGGGCGGCTGGCCCCCGGTACCGGGATCACCACCGGGGAACGCGCGAGCAGCCACGCCAAGGCGATCTGCTGCGGGCTGACGCCGTGCTCGGCCGCGACGCGGTGGAAGGCAGTGCCGGCGGAGGTGCTGCCGGAGGGGCCGTCGAGGGAGCTGCGCGAGATGCCACCCAGCGGGCTCCACGGCAGGAAGGCCAGGCCCAGCCGGGTGCTCAGTCGCAGCTCCGCCTCGCTGTCGCGCACGGCGGGCGAGTACTGGTTCTGCACGGAGACGAGTCCGTCGCCGAGGATCCCGTGCGCTTCGCGGATCTGGACGGTGGTGACGTTGGATATGCCGGCGGCGCGGATCGTGCCGGCGTCCAGCAACTCCCGCAGGGCGCCGACGGACTCCGCCCAGGGCACGGACGGATCCGGCTTGTGCAACTGGTACAGGCCGATGGCCTCGACGCCCAGGCGCTTGGCGGAGGCTTCGGCGGCGCGCTTGAGATGGGCGGGGTCCGCGGTGACGGTCCAGCTG
Source organism: Streptomyces sp. NBC_00539 (assembly GCF_036346105.1). Taxonomy (GTDB): domain Bacteria; phylum Actinomycetota; class Actinomycetes; order Streptomycetales; family Streptomycetaceae; genus Streptomyces. The sequence continues at coordinate 411,333 of NZ_CP107811.1, read as the reverse complement.
CCGTCCCCGGGGCGGCCACGGCCGCCCTTGGTGGCGACCAGGACGCCGGAGGTGTCGCCGCCGTAGCGGGCCAGGGCGCGGGCGACGAGCAGTTCGTTGTGGCCCACCTCCCCGGCGTGCCAGTGGTAGCTGTCGGCGGTGTCGATGAGCGTGACGCCCGCGTCGAGCGCGGCGTGGACGGTGGCGACGGCCCGCGTCTCGTCCGGGCGGTCCTCGATGGACAACGGCATGGCGCCCAGTCCGACGGCGCTGACGGTGGTGCCTGCGAGGGTGCGGTACTGCATGGCGGTTGTGTTCCTCAGGTGGTGGGGGACGGTTCGGTGGTGAGGGCTTCCGCGACGGCGCCTGGAAGCCAGTCACAGGTGTGGGAGAAGGAGAAACCCAGTGCCTTGGCCCTGGCGTTGCTCATGGCGTAGTGGCGGTCGACGGAGAACGGCGACGCCTCCTCGCCCGCCGGCACGCTCCGGAAGACCGGTCCCCGGCCGGCCTGCGCAGCGACGACCTCGGCGAGGCCTCGTGCGTCGAGCGGCCCGTCCGAGCAGGCGTTCACCGCACCGGTGAAGTCGGCCGCGGTCGCCCACAGCAGCAGATCCGCCAGCTCCTGGTAGTGGATGAAGACCGTGGGCAGCGCGTGCGCATGCACGGTGACCTCTTCGCCCCGGGTGATGCGTTCGACGTAATGAGCCAGCCGGCCGGTGAACTCCCGCCCACCGCCGCCGAGGACGTGGGCGCTGCGCACACTGGCGAACGCGAAGCTGCCGTCACGGGTGAAGACGGCCTCCGCCTGGCGCTTGCCCTCGGCGTAGTGCGCCTCGAGGTATGCGTCGTCCTGCCAGGGCAGGTCCACGGCCACGGGCCAGGTGGCCGGGTCCACGGTCTCCTCCGCCACCGGCGTGCCCGCCGGGACCGCCGGCAGTTCGGCGGTCCCCGGGTCGTAGACCTCGATCGTGGAGGTCATGACGTAGCGCCGGGCGCGGCCGGCGAAGGCGCGGACGGCGATCTCGGCCTGCACGGGGGTGTAGCAGACCTGGTCGACGACCACGTCGAAGGTGCGGGAGCCCAGCGCGGCGGTGAGCGCGACCTCGTCGTTGCGGTCGACGACGAGGTGCTCGACACCGGCGGGCGGCCGGCTGGAACCCCGGTTGATCACGGTGACCCGGTGGCCCGCGGCCTGCAGACGTTGTATCAGGAGCTTGCCGAAGTACCGGCTTCCGCCGATGACGCAGATCTTTTGCATGCCGCCATCCTGAACGTCTACCGTCATCAGCAGAAGTGCCGATCTACTGAGGACGCATGAAGGAAAACTGTTGATCGATGTGCAGCGGCTGCGCGTCCTGCGGGCGGTGGCCCAGCACGGTAGCTTCAACCGGGCGGCCACCGCCCTCCGTCTCACCCCCTCGGCCGTCTCCCAGCACGTTGCCGCCCTGGAGCGCAGCCTCGGCGCCCGGGTCGTCGCCCGGAGCACCCGCGGGGTCACCCTCACCCCAGCCGGCCAGATCATGGTCGGCGCCGCCGAATCGGTCGCCGCAGAGCTGGAACACGCACAACAGCGGGTCGACCAGCTCACCACCGGCCGCACCCGGCTCACCGTCGCCACTTTCACCAGCGGCGGCAGGCTCCTGCTCCCCGGCGCTCTCGCCCGGCTCACCGCAGCCCATCCCGGCGCCGTGCTCCACATAAGGGAAGGTGAGCCCGAGACCACCCTGCCGCTCGTCCGGCAGGGCGCCGTGGACCTCGCCCTCGCCTATCACTTCGACGGCCCGTTGCCCGTCGGGCCGGGTCCCAGCTCCGGCCTGGAGTGGACCCACATCGTGGAAGACCCGTTGCACGTCGTCCTGCCGCAGGAGCACCGACTCGCCGGCAGCGAGGTGCTCGACCTCGCCGAGCTGGCAGCGGAGCCCTGGGTGCTCGGCTGTCTGAAAACCGAGGCGTACCTGCGCCGTTACGCCGAGCGAGCCGGCTTCGACCCCGAGGTGCGCGGCACGACCACCGACTACTTCTTCGCCCGCACGCTGGTCGCCGCCGGCTTGGGGATCTCGCTGATCCCCTCCATCGCACTCGACCCGGAGATCCCGGGCCTGCGCACCGTTCCGGTCAAGCCGCCGGGGCCGGTCCGGCACATCGGTGTCGCCGCGATCGGCCGTGGCGACCGGCCCCACGTCACGACCCTCATCCAAGCCCTCCGTGAGGAGGCGGTGCGGCAGCATCAGGGGCGGCGGGCCGCACACCTTCCGCCGCCCGTCCCGTGATCACGTGACGGCATGAACGGCGCGGATGTTAGCTTCGTCCCCGTGGCGGAACACCGGGACGTGACCAGGGCGGCCTACGACGGGGTCGTCGACCTCTACGCGTCGCTGTTCGCCGACCGGCTGGAGACGCGGCCGTTCGCCCGGGCCATGGTGGGCACCTTCGCCGAACTGGTCCGCGGCTCGGGGAACCTGCGGACAGCCGACGTCGGGTGCGGTCCGGGACATCTGACGGCGATGCTCCACGACTTGGGGCTGGACGCCTTCGGACTCGACCTCTCCCCGGGCATGGTCGGCCACGCCCGGCGGACCCATCCGGGGCTACGGTTCGACGAGGCGCGGATGGAGGCGTTGCCGGTCGAGGACCGCACGCTCGGCGGTGTGCTGGCCCACTACTCGATGATCCACACCCCGCCCGGGGAACTGCCGGCGCTGCTCGCCGAGCAGGCGCGCGTCCTGGCACCCGGAGGACTGCTGCTGGTCTCGTTCTTCGCGACGGAAGGACCGGAGCCGGTCCGCTTCGACCACAGGGTGGCTCCCGCCTACAGCTGGCCGGTGGACCGGTTCGCCGAGTTGCTCGCCGGGGCCGGGCTCGCGACTTCCGCGCGGCTGCTCCACGACCCGGCCTCCGAACGGGGCTTCCTCGACGCCCACTTGCTGGCCCGCCTCCAGTAGGGCGTCCCCGCGTCCCCGGGTGCCCGCCGTACCGGACGCGTGGCTGCGTCACGAGCCCGCAGGCCGCACCACCGCACCGGCGGCGCCGCCGGCCGGCGGACGGTGTGGGGGAGAGGTCCCCGCGGGGTGGCGCGCGGCGCCGTGCCGGGCCAGGTCCAGGAGGGTGTCCAGGTCGCGCGTCGCCTCGAAGGCGCACAGGGCCGTCGCCAGGAGCAGTGCGACGATCGCGGCGATCAGCACGGTGCGGCCGCGCAGGGGCGGCGTCAGCAGGGCGGCGACCCGACGCGGTACCGGGCCGGGTTCAGCGGGGGTGAACCGGCCCAGGACGCCGAGCGCGGCGGCGGGGATCCAGCCGCGGGCGCGGGTGCGCTTGGCGGCCAGGGCCGCCTTGCCCACGGTGCGGGCCACCTGCCGGCGGTCGCCGACAGTGGTGGCGGCGCTCTCGTCGGCCCAGCGTTCGACCGTGTAGGACACGGTGGGGACGAGTGGCCGCAGGAAGGGGTTGGCGGCCGCCGCGAGCTGGGTGAACGCGACGAACACGTAGTGGTGGTGGGTGAGGTGAGCCCGCTCGTGGGCGAGGAGCACCTCGTGCTCGGCGGTGTCGAGGGCGTCCAGCATGCCGGTGGAGACCACGATGCGGCCAGGCATCCCGGGGAGGGCGTACGCCTCGGCCGCCGGGTCTTCGACTACCACCAGCTGGTCGTGGCCCGGCATGCAGGCGGCTTCCGCCGCGGAGGCGGCCAGCGTGCGTACCCGGCGCCAGAGCATCACGGCCGCGGCCGTGGCAGTGGCGGCCAGCACGGCGCAGGCGAGGAGACCGACGGACAGCGAAGCCGGATCGTGGCGCTGGGCCACTTGCGCCGACCAGCGCCCGTCGGCCAGCCGTGCGAGCAGGGGGAATCGGATCAGCGCGGTGATCGCGAGCACGCCGAGGGCGAGGCTGCTCGCCGCGGCCAGCACCACCGCGCCGAGCGTCAGCAGCCAGGTGGCCAGTCGGGGCGGCAGTCGCTCACCCAGTGGCCGAGCGGCCAGGGCGGCCGACACCGGGAAGAGCAGGAGCAGGTACACGGCGAGACGCATCAGGGAGCCTCAGTCACCGAGGTCCAGGAGCTTGCGCAGCAGCTGCTCGTCGTCGTCGGAGAGGTCGTCGACGAACCGGGCCAGTACGGCCTCGCGGTCCGGGCGGCCCTCCAGCACCTTGCGCATCTCGTGGGCGGCGAGGCCGGATGCGTCGGCGATGGGGGCGTACGCGAAGGCGCGCCCCCGAGGGCTGCGCCTCAGCAGTCCCTTGGCGTAGAGCCGGGACAGGGCGGTGACGACGGTGCTGTACGAGAGTTCGCCGCCGAGCGCGTCCTTGACCTCGCCCGGGCTCAGGGCCTCGGGCGCGGCGCGGTGAAGCGTGTCGAGGACTTCGGCCTCCAGCTCGCCTTTGCCCCGGCCGCGCTTGGGCGGGGTGGGTTCGTGCACGGACACGGTCTCTCCTCCTGCGCCGTCTTCTGCGTTCACGTAGATGTTCTACGTTGCCGTAGAAGCTCATCCCGGAGTCTGTCATGCCCGGCAGCCACCGTGCAGGGCCGGGTGCGGGTCCGGGACGTCCGCACACCCGGGTTTTGCGTTCCCCCGCTCATCTTCTACAGTCCTGTAGAACTTCTGCGGGTCCGGCCGAGGAACTGCTTGCCGCTACCACCACGAAAGCGATGGACCCCTATGAGTGCTATCAGCGTCGGACAGGCAGCCGTCCTCGGCGTCGTGGAGGGAGTGACCGAGTTCCTGCCCGTCTCCTCGACCGGCCACCTCAAGATCACCGAGGGGCTGATGGGCATTCCCGTCGGTGAGGCCTCCGTGGTCGGCTTCACCGCGGTGATCCAGGTCGGCGCGATCGCCGCGGTCCTCGTCTACTTCTTCAAGGACATCGTGCGGATCGTCTCCGCCTGGGGTCGCGGCCTGGTCGACCGCGAGGAGCGCTACCACCACGACTACAAGTTCGCCTGGTGGGTCATCTACGCCACCATCCCGATCGTCGTCGTCGGCCTGGCGGCCAAGCCGCTGATCGAGGGCCCCCTCGCCTCCCTGTGGGTCGTTGCCGGGTCGCTCCTCCTCGGATCCGGCCTGATGTGGGCGGCCGACCAGATGGGCCGCCACAAGCGCGGCGAGGACGACACCGGTCTCAAGGACGCCATGCTGGTCGGCTGCTCCCAGATCCTCGCCCTGCTCTTCCCGGGCTTCTCCCGTTCCGGCGCCACCATGTCCACCGCCCTCATCCTCGACCTGGACCGCGTGGCGGCCACCCGCCTCTCCTTCTTCCTCGGCATCCCGGCCCTGACCGGCGCGGGTCTGTACGAACTCAAGGACGCCGTCGGCGCCGGAGTCGATCCCCTGCCGCTCGTCGTGGGCACCGCCGTCTCCTTCGTCGTCGCGTATGCCTCGATCGCCTGGCTGCTGAAGTTCGTCGCCAGGCACTCCTTCAACGCGTTCGTGCTGTACCGGATCGTCGTCGGTGTCCTGCTGTTCGCACTCCTGGGCACCGGAGTGCTCACCGCGTGACCGCCTCCGGGTGCATGCCGTGCCCGGCCGGCCCCGGTCCGTTTCGCCATCACGGCCGGCCGGTGGCCAGCCACAGGGTCACGACCGCGGTGGCGATGAGGGCGACGTTGAGCACGACCCGGCGGTCCTCGCCGGTCAGGCGAAGTCGGTGGCGGGCCCGGTGGCATAGCGGCTCATGACCTCCATGCCGGCCCGGGGCGTCAGCGGCGTGCCGTCGGCGGTCAGGCTCTGGAGGTCACGGAAGTACTGCACGTACAGGGCCGGGGTGAACGTGCTGAGCATGACCGCGGGCTGGTCGGTCATGTTCGTGAAGGTGTGCGGGGCGCCGGGCGGGACCATCACCAGCGTGCCCGCGGTCGCGTCGTGGTCCTCACCCCCGACGGTGAACCGCACCCTGCCGGAGACGACGTAGAAACCCTCGTCGTGGAGGGCATGGCGGTGCTGCGGGGGTCCGGCGGTGTGCGGTGCGAGCACGGACTCCGTCATTCCCAGACGGTGACCGGTGTGGCTGCCGTCTTCGAGGACGCGGATGCGCGTGGTGCCCAGGACGATCATCTCGCCGTCGTCGGGGCCGACCACCGATACGGCGGGGGCGGCCTGCGGCTCACTGGTCTTCGCTTCGTCGGTCATGCTCCCAGTGCAGCGCCGCAGCCCTGCGGGTGTCCAAGACCTGTTCCGCCGAGCGGATGCCTTGACGGTATCGTCGCAGCGTGGAGCTACGTACCCTGCGCTACTTCCTGGCGGTCGCCGAGGAACTCCACTTCGGCCGGGCCGCCGCCAGGCTGCACATGAGCCAGCCGCCGCTGAGCCGGGCGATCAAGCAGTTGGAGGCCGAGACCGGCGCCCTGCTGCTCGTCCGCTCCCCGGCCGGCGTCACGCTCACGCCCGTTGGGACAGTGCTGCGCGACGAAGCGCGAGCCCTGCTCGCCCAGGCCGACCGTGTCCGCGCCCGCGTGACCGCGGCGGCCGGCGCCGCGACCCTCGCCCTCGGCATCCTGGGCGACAGCGCCGACCCCGCCCTCACCAGGCTGGCGGCCGTCTTCCGGCAACGGCACCCCGGCGTCGACATCCGCATCCGCGACGCGGACCTGACCGACCCGACCTGCGGGCTGCGCGCCGGACTGGTCGATGTCGCCCTGACCCGTGCCCCGTTCGACGACACCGCACTGACCGTGCGTCAGCTGCGCACCGACCCGGTCGGCGCGGTACTGCGCGCCGACGATCCGCTGGCCGGTCGCGACCACCTGAGCCTGGCCGACCTGGCCGGCCGCCGTTGGTTCCGGTTCCCGCAGGGGACCGACCCGGCTTGGCAGTCGTACTGGAACGGCGGCGAGCCGCGCGAGGGCCCGGTGGTGCGCGTCGTCCAGGAGTGTCTGCAAGCCGTGCTGTGGAACAGCACGGTCGGCCTGGCCCCGCTCGGGCACGGCCTGCCCGAAAACCTCGCCGTGGTTCCGTTGACCGACATGGCTCCGAGCCGCGTGGTCGCGGTGTGCAACGACGGTGACGCCAATCCGTTGCTCCACTCGTTCATCGAGATCGCGACCGCCGTGTACCGCCGTTGAGCGGCTCCGGAGCGAGCGGTCGCGCGGGCGGCGGTCGTGCCGGCCCCGGGTTCGCCCTTTCTCCGTGCCGGATGCCGGTCAGCGGGTGTCGGTGCGCTCTTCGAGGCGGGTGCCGTGGCGAAGGGTGATCGACATGAGGTCGCTCGGTGCGTCCAGTTCCAGGCGGTGCCAGCGGCCGCGGGGAACGATCACGGCCGTACCCGCGGGCAGTTGTACCGCCTCCGGGGGTTCATCGGGTCCGGCGGCACGGAGGTAGAGGCGCACGCCCCCGGTGAGGCAGCAGACTGCTTCCTCTGCCTCCGGGTGCATTTCCCAGTGGTCGGCGTGTACGTCGGCGTCGGTCTCCGCACGGAACGCTGCGACGTGCCAGGCGCCGGCGTCGCTGGCCGTCATCTGCCGTCCGGTTGCCCGGACGTGGCCGTCAGGGGAGAAGTGGAGTGCCGAGTCGAACAGGTTGACGGGTGCGGTCATCGTGACGGTGTCCCTTCCGGCTGGGTCTCTGTGGTGAGGGCGGATCGCGGAGCGGTCGTCGCCGTCCGGCGGCGGGGGAGTACGGCGAGGGCGACGGCTGCGGCGAGCAGGAAGAGCGCGGCGGCGACCGCCAGGCCCAGGGCGTAGCCGTCGCTCAGCGCGGCGGGGCTGGTGGCAGCGCCGGTGTGGTGTGCCGCGAGGGTCGCGAGGGCAGCCAGGCCGATGCAGCCGCCGAGTTGGCGGGAGCTGTTGAAGACACCGGAGGCCGTACCGGCCTCGCGGCGGGTGACGCCGGTGGTCGCGGCGGCGGCGACCGGGGCCAGGACCAGTCCGGTCCCGACGCTGGTGAGGAGGGAGGGTCCGAGCACGTCGGCGAGGAAGCTGCCGTCCGGTCTGATGGAGGCGAACCAGAAGAGTCCCGCGGCGGCCAGCAGAGCGCCGGGCACCAGGGATGCGCGCGGGGAGCGGGAGGAGGCGATCCGAGTAGCGACGACGGTGCCTGCGATCAGGCCTGCGGAGAAGGGCAGGAATGCGGCGCCGGTCGCGGCGGCGCCCAGGCCCAGGACCTGCTGCATGTACAGGGACACGAAGTAGAAGGCGGCGAACTGCCCGGCCGCCGCGAGGAACACCAGCACGTTGGCACCGGCGATCCGGTGACTGCGCAGGAGCCCGAGGCGCAGGAGCGGCGCGGAGGTCCTGGATTCGGTGATGAGGAAGGCGGTCAGCACGACGACCGCGGCGGCGAGGGTCACCAAGGTGGCCGGGGAGGCCCATCCCCGTGCCTCGCTGCGCACGACGGCGAACACCAACAGGCCGGTTCCGCCGGTGGCCAGGACCGCGCCCAGCACATCTGGCCCCTCCCGCCTGGCCGGAGGCGTTTCGGCGGCAGCGCCCGGGGGGACCAGGGCGAGGGCGGCCGCGACGACGGGCAGGTTGATGAGCATGATCCACCGCCAGCCTGCGTACTGCGTCAAGAGTCCTCCCACGAGCACGCCCAGTGCACCGCCCGCAGCGTTGACCGCGCTCCACACCCCGAGTGCGCGGGTGCGCTGGGGGCCCTCGGGGAAGGTCGTGGTCAGCATGGCCAGGGCGGCCGGAGCGGCCGTGGCGGCACCCAGGCCCTGGCCGGCGCGGGCGGCTATCAGTTGCCAGGGCGCCTGGGCCAGCCCGCCCGCCAGGGAACACAGCCCGAAGACCGCCAGTCCCAGTACGAAGAGCCGACGCCGGCCGAACAGGTCGCAGGCGCGGCCGCCCAGCAGCAGGAGTCCGCCGAACGTCAGCGCGTACACGTGCACGACCCAGGACAGGTCGAGCGGGGCGAACCCCAGCGCCACTCGGATCGCGGGCAGCGCCACGTTGACCACCGACATGTCCAGGGCCATGACGCACTGCGCGACGGCAACCGCCGCCAGCACAACCCCTGATGAGTGCCTGCCTAAGTTTCTATACATGTAAGAAAAATAGGGGAGAGGTGCCTCGCTGTCGACCCCCGGGGGATGATGGGGGCATGCCGCAACCGACCGCACCGCGCAAGACCCCCGGCCGACCTCCCCGCATCTCCCGCGAGGAGATCATCCGGACGGCCTTGCGGATCCTGGACGAGCAAGGCGTGGACCGGCTGACGATGCGGCGGTTGGCCACGGAGATCGGCAGTACACCGATGGCGCTCTACCATCACGTCCGCGACAAGGACGAACTGCTCGTCCTGCTGCTGGACGACTACGCGACGCGGACGCTGCACCGCCCCGAATTGCCCGCCCGGCCCCGCGATCGGGTCATCGTCGCCGCGGACGCGATCCACGGGGTCCTGGCCGCCTGCCCTTGGATCGTGACGGTCCTGACCGCCGACGACCTCTTCTCCAAGAGCGCTCTGTGGTTCGTCGATCAGATCGTCGACGGCCTGGTCGAGTGCGGACTGACCCTCGACCAGGCCGTGCACGGGTACCGTGCGATCTGGCACTACACAGCCGGAGAGATCATGGTCCGCGCGGCGTCCGCCCGGCGACGCGCGGAGGACGACCGCCCCACCTACAGGTCGGCGGTCTTCGCGGACCTCGTCCCGGACGAGGTTCCCCGGTTGGCTCAAGTCGCAGACCGGTGGGAGGCGTTGACCGCCCAGGACACCTACGTGGAAGGGCTCCGGGCCCTGGTGGACGGCCTCACCACCCGGTAGCGAGGACGCGCCGCCGACACGCCGGCCCCTGCCCACGCGGCCGCCGGCAGGCCGCCGTGGTCACAACGAGCCGAGGAATCCTCGGACCGCCGAGGCGAAGCCGGCCGGGTCGGTTTCGTGCACGGTGTGTCCTGTGGGAAGGTCAGCCCGGTGAGTGCCGGGGCGTCGCGCCGCCATGCTCCGTGCGTGCCCGGCGCTGAGGACCCGGCTGCGGCTGCCGCGGACGAGCAGCGCGGGGCAGCTGCCGGCGAGCCAGTCGTGCCAGTGGTCACCGTTGAGCTGCCGCTGGGAGGCGTTCATGCCCTGCGGGTCGAAGGCGAGGCCCCACCCGTCGGGGTACTCGCGGACGGAGTCGGTGAGGTAGCCGGCCGAGGGGCCGAGTGCTTCCAACAGCGCGGTCCGGGTCGGCGCCCGGTCCGGCCAGGGCAGGCAGAAGGACAGGTCGCCCTCGACCTCGGCGCCGATGTCTTCGATGACCAGGGCGCGGACGAGTCGGGGATGCCGGGCGGCGAGCTGGTAGGCATTGACGCCTCCGAGCGAGTGTCCGAGCACGACGGCATTGCTGATGCCCAGGTTCTCCAGGGTGCTCGCCGCGTCCTGGACGTAGCCGTTGCGGGAGTAGTCGGCGGGGTGGTCGGAGTATCCGTGCCCTCGCTGGTCGAGAGCGATGATGCGCCAGTGGTCGCCCAGTTCGTGGGCCAGCCGCGTGAAGGTGCGGCCCTCTGCGAAGTGCCCGTGCAAGGCGAGCAGGGGCTGTCCCGGGCCGCCGAAATCGAGGAAGGACAGGCGACGCCCGGCCACGGTCGTCGCTGCACGCCTCGGCTCGGGCCCGGTCGTCGAAGTCATGGGCGTAGCTTGCCATTCGCCGGGATGCCGCTGCGCCTCCGCAGAGCCCTTGCTGACGGCGGACGTCCCGGCCGGCCCGAGCCGGGGCCACCCGCAGGCCGCCCGTCCTCGACCCGGCACTCCCGGCGGTCTGACCGCCCGCAGATCAGCTCCGGCGCAAGCCCCGGCGGGCGCGCGGCCAGCGCGGCCGCCGCCGGGACGCGCGGGAGGGACGTCCGGCCGGGGCCGAGGGGGCCAGCGCGAACGTCACGGCGATGTGCGCGCCTCCCAGCCCACCGCGGGAGATGTGCATCGAGCCGCCCGTGACGGTTGCGGCCCGCTGCGCGATGTCGAGTCCCAGTCCGCTGGAACCGCTGCTGCTCCCGCGGGCCAGGGCGCGGTCCGGTTCCGGTATGCCCGGTCCGCCGTCCTCCACGACCAGGCGCACGGCATGGACCGTGCGTACGACGTGGACGGCGAACGGCGTGCCCGGGGCCGTGTGGCGGAAGACGTTCCCGATGAGCGCGTCCACGACGGCGGCGAGGTCGTCGTCGGACAGGCTGACGGCCGTGGGTTCCTGGGTCACGTCCAGGGAGCAGGACCGGTTCTGCTGCTCTGCCAGGACGGACCAGAAGGCAGTGCGCCGGCGCACCACTTCGGCCGCCTCGCAGCGGGGACCGGACACGCCGGCGGCCGCGGGGGAGGCGGAGGGCGGATCCCCCGCGAGCATGCCCTGGCCCATCGGTCCCACGGCGAGCGGGGTGCGCGCAGCGGCGATGATGGCCTGGAGTTCGGTCTCCAGCTCGCCGACCGCCGCCTCGACCCTCGCCGACTCCGGCGAGCCGACCATGCGTTCCGACGCCAGGTGCAGGGCGGTCAGCGGGGTGCGCAGCCGGTGGGACAGGTCGGCGACGAGTTCGCGTTCCACAGCGAGCAGTTCGGTCATGCGGTGGGCCATCGCGTTGAAGGCGACGCCTGCGTCGCGCAGCTCCGCGGGGCCCATCGGCTCCACCCGGCTGTCCAGGTCGCCCTGGCCGAGTGCGCGCGACGCCTGCGCGAGCCGCTTCGACGAGGTGACGACCTTCGCGCCGAGGCGGTCGGCGACCAGCACGGAACCGCCGATCAGTCCCACGGCCAGGAACAGCATGACCGCCCAGGACTCCTTGACCCCGTGGGTCAGTTCCGCCTCGGGTACGAAGTTCTCGACCACGGCGACCTGGTCGCCGGGCAGCACCACGGGCTGCAGGCATATCCAGCCGCCCGGGATCTCCTGGGAGATGGACTCCCGCCCGCGCTGGGCCCGTTCGAGCAGGGCCCTGGGGGCCCTCGAGCTGCCGAGGGGACCGGAACCCGGCAGATGGACGACGAGGCGGTCCGCGGCGTCCAGGCTTGCGGTGGACTCCCGCAGCGCGGTCGGGTCCGAGGTCAGGGTCAGGACCGGCGCCAGGGCGGCGGCGCGCTGTTCGGCCGCGGTGACGGCCTGTTCCTTGACCAGTGACAGCACCAGGGCGGCAAGCGGTATGAGGAAGGAGAGGGCGACCATGGAGGTCACCGCGAGCGCCACTCCGGCCAGTGAGCGTCTCACCGCGGTGCCACCAGTTTGATGCCGACACCGCGGACGGTCAGCAGGTAGCGCGGAGCCACCGCGCGCTCGCCCAGCTTGCGCCGCAAGGACGACAGGTGCACGTCGACCGTCTGGTCGTCCACGTACGGCTCGCGCCAGACCTCGTTCAGCAGCCGGCGTTTGGAGACGACCTGACCGCGGTGGTGGGCGAGGAACGCCAGCAGGTCGAACTCCCGGCGGGTGAGGCGCAGCTCCCGGCCGGCCAGGTGCGCGGTGCGGGCGCCCGGGTCCACCGCCAGCTCGCCCACGAGGACGGGGCCCAGCGGACCGGCCGCGGGGGCCACGGGGGCGCCCGCCGCACCGGCGGCGGCGGGAAGCTGCCCGGTCCGCCGCAGCACGGCGGACAGGCGTGCGATGAGCTGCCCCCCGGAGAAGGGCTTGACGAGGTAGTCGTCGGCGCCCGCGTTGAGGAGGGCGATGATCTCGGTCTCGTCGTCCCGGGCGGTGGCCACCAGCACGGGGACGGAGGATATGCCCCGGATCATGCGCAGCGCGTCCGCCCCGTCCAGATCGGGCAGGCCCAGGTCGAGCACCACGGCGTCGACGCGCGACTGGGTGACCTCCCGCAGGGCGCCGAACCCGTCGGCCGTGCTGCGGACGGCGTACCCGTGCTCCGCCAGGACCTCGATGAGTGACTGGCGGATGCTGGGGTCGTCTTCCACGACCAGGACGCTCGGCATGGGGACACCTTAGGGGCTCGGTCGGAAGGCCCCGCGGGCGGCGGACCCGGAAGCCGGTGCGCCGTCACGCCCGCAGGCTAGGAGGCGTCGAAGACCGCACCGTCGCCGGTGACGTGCAGGCGTACGGGACGGTCGGAGACGGGGATGGTGCAGCCCTCCTGCGTGCTGCAGCTGGCGTAGCCGAGCAGTACCGTCGCGGAGCCGTCTCCAGCGGCGCGCACGGGCAGCGCGGTCGTGACGGGGCCGTCCGGGTAGACCGGCACCGCGGCGTCGACCCCGGCCACGGCGATCGACCGTACCTGCGCGGCGGCCGTCAGCCTGCCCGTCGCCACCAGGGCCCCGGAGACGGCCACCGAGGTCGGTCTGCCCACCCCCTCCACGCCGGTGGGCGGCAGGTCGGTGCTGTAGAGGTGGAAGCCCTTGCCTTCGGGGGCGAACACCGCGGTGAGGGTGCCCGACGAGGCGTGCCACTCGGACACCGTGAGGGTGACGGTGACCCCGTTCTCGGTGAACCGCGCCGTGGGGGCGGGGGCACCGGAGGTTCCCGCGGGCTGGGGTCCGCATGCCGCGAGGGCGGCCAGGCACACGAGCGCCGCGACGGTTCGAACCGTCCGGGCGCGCCTCGGGTCCGCGGAAGGGTTCGGCGCATGCGACTGCAGCCGGTACCCCAGGTCCCGCCACACACCGGCGGCCAGGAGCACACCGGCGAGTACGAGCAGCCCACCACCGGCCCGCAGCAGCGCGCCGGCCGCCGTCCGGCCCCGGTGCCCGCCGCGGGCCCGCGCCAGTACGGCGGCGCTCGCCCACTGCGCGGCCGTCGTCATGCCGCCTCCCGGGCCAGGCGCGCGAGCAGCGGCCGCAGCTGGTCATCGGTGACGGCGCCCCCGATGGCGACGGCGACACGTCCGCGCCGGTCGATCACGAGCGTCGAGGGAACGGACTGCGGGTCGAGCAGCGCCGGAGGGAAGCGCAGCAGCAACTGCCCGTCGGGGTCGTGGATGCTCGGGAAGTCCAGCGCGTGTTCACGGACGAAGGACCGGGCGGCCGCCCTGTCCCGGTCCCGGACGTCGATGCCGAGGAACCGCACTCCCGCGGAACGGGTCTCGACGCCGAGCCGCGCCAGCTCGTCGGCCTCCGCGCGGCAGGGACCGCACCAGGAGCCCCAGACGTTGAGCACGACGACCTGACCCCGCAGCCCGGCCAGGCTCACCGGCTGCCCGTCCAGGTCGTCACCGGCCAGCTCGGGTGCGTCGGGGCGGATGCCGGGGTCCAGGGCCTCGGCCCCGGCCCCGGCCGCGGTCCGGACGACGGCGGTGCCGCCTTGCGCAGAACCGGTGCCGGGATCCTCACGCGGGGCCCCCACCGGCGGCGATGAGGCAGCCGGCCACGGCCACCGCCCCGGCGCCGGCCAGGGCGACGGCGTACGCCCACGTAGCGGCAGGCCGCCCCGGCGCCGGTGGTCTCACGGCGCCCACTTGCGCAGGAAGGAGTTGATGCCGTCGGAGGTGAGGGACGGATTGCCCGTGACGTGGGTGTCGGTGCGCACCGTGCCGGAGGGGGAGACGACGACCAGCACGGGCATGGTGTACGTGCCGCCCGAGGGGCTGTACTTGCGCAGCAGCGCGGAGTTGGCCGAGCTGTTGCCGCCGATGTCGACCTTGACCAGGTGGTACGAGGCCCCGAGGATCGCGGCGGTCTGCGACTGGCCGAACACCTTGTCGGCGGCCTTGCAGTTGCCGCACCAGTTCGCGCCGAAGTCGAGCAGCACCGTCCGGCCGTCGGCCTTGGCCGCGCGCAGCGCCGCGTCGATCTGCTTCTGCGCGTCGGCCGAACTGTCGTAGCCCGGACCGGGTACGGGGGCGGCCGGAGCCGCCGGGGCGGCCGCAGTGGCGTCGCGGGACGGCTTGGCGGACGCCGCGCCGCCGGCGGCGGCGGCGGACCCGGCCCTGGCCGTCGGTGAAGCGGCCCGGACGGTGGCGGAGGCCGAGGGGGACGCCGACGCGGTCGGCGACGCCTCGGGGGACGCGGTGGCGGAGGCCGTCGCGGAGGGCGGGGACTGCACGGACGATGCGGCGGTGGACGGGGCGCCGGCTCCGACGGGCGGCGTGGCGGGTCCGCAGGCGGCGGTCAGCCCGGCCGCGACCACCGCCGCGGCGACCAGCGGCAGCCGCGTTCCGGCGGGCGCGGCGGAGCGGGACGCTGCCGTACGGCGTTCGGTGCGGACGGGTCGGAGCATGCGAGAACTCATGGCGAAGACACCCCAAGGCATGGTTCGGTCTGTGGAGCGGCGAAGACGTCGCCCGGCACGGTGGGAACCGGCGGCGGGGCGGTTCGCCGGGGATGTCGCACCCCGGCGCCGTGGCCGCTCGGTGACGCGAGCATAGGGCGGCGCGGGGCCGAGGGAACGGCCTCGGCGTGATCTTGAGGTTGCCCTAAGGAACAGCTCACCTTCCGCTTCGCCGGAACCCGGTCCACGGGGGGACAGAGGGCGGTGAACCCGGCGGAAGGGGCTGATGGGTGAGAGAGCGGCACGAACCGGCCGACGTCGGGCGGCTCTTGCGGACTTCGAGACCTCGACCCGTGGAGATCTCGGGGTTCGCGCCCTCGGCACCTCGGTCATCGCGACCTATGGGTCTCAGAACGACGTTTCGCGGACGCCGGCCTTCGCCGCAGGCTCGATGGTCGCGGTGATGACCGAGCGGTGGTCGTCGCTGGTGAACGTGACCGTGAGGGTGTCGTCCGATGTCTGCGAGGTGGTGGCACGGAAACCGCGGCTCGGGATCGCGGAGATCAGGCACACGCCCCGACTGCCGTACCGGACCGTGGCCTTGCCGCCCTGCGAGGGGACGGTGTGCAGGCCCGCTCCGCCGTCCTCGCAGTCCACGGAGGTCTTGGATGCCGCGGTCCGGGGCAACGCCGAGGAGCTCTTGGCCGGGGTAGGAGCCGCCGGGGAGGACGGCTGCGCCGACACCGTGGGCGGGGCCACGGCGGACGGGGACGGCGACGGCTCGCTCGGTGCGGGGCTCGTGCCGGCCTGCCACGCGGGCGGCGTCTCGATGACCACCGGGGCGGACCGGGCCACCGGGGGTGTGTGGCGGGTCGTGCCGACCACGAACCGGACCGTGCCGAGCACGGCGGCCACGCTGGCGGCCGTGCACGACAGCCATATGAGCAGGTAACGCGGAATCCGGGGCACGGCCCCATAGTGAACGACGCGCGGGCCGCGCCGTCATCGAGGCCGGTGAACGCCGACGTCCCCGACCCGCGGACGGGCCGCAGGACAGGGCCGTACCGGGATCGGGGGGCCGAGGGCCGCCTACCTCGGGGTGCCGAAGTCCTGCGTCCACCACGGACCGCCGTCGCCCTTGTGGACGCCTATACCGATCTCGGTGAAGGCGCAGTTGAGGATGTTGGCCCGGTGCCCGGGGCTGTTCATCCAGGCGTTCATGACCGCGTCGGCGTCGGCTTGGCCGCGGGCTATGTTCTCGCCGAGCCGGGACCAGCCGTACCCGGCGGCCTCCACCCGGCTGGTCATGGTCGACCCGTCGGGACCGGTGTGGGACATGACGCCGCTGCGGGCCATCGTGTCGCTGTACGCCCGCGCGGCGGCGGTCAGGGCGGAGTCCGTGGCGAGCGGGCCGCATCCGGCGGCGGCCCGCTCCTTGTTGACGAGGGCCAGGACCGCGGATTCGGTGCCCTTGTCGGCGGTGCCGGAGCCCCCGGACCCGCCCGATCCGCCCGATCCGCCCGATCCACCAGTTCCGCCGGACCCGCTGCCCGTGGTCCGGGCAGGCTTGGGCTTGGGTGTGGGCGTGGCCTTCTCGGGCTCGGGGGTCTGCGACTCGGCGGGGGCGCTGCTCTGCGCGGCCGACGGCGTCGCGGGAGTGGGGGATCCCGTGGCCGAGGTCGAGGGGCTGGGGGAGGCCGGGGCAGGAGTCTGCGTGGCCGCGGGGGCGCCGGTGCCCGCTCCCGCCGTCTTCGACACCGCGCCCGCGGCTCCGTCGGCCCGCGCGTCCGGGTGGCCAGCACCGTCGGAGTCGGCCACCGCGACCCCGACCGCCACCGCAGCGGCCGCGGCGGTGACCGACAGCACGATGCGCGTACGCACGGTCTTCCTCCGCCGTGACTCGACGCGGGACGGGACGACGGGAGTTCGGCTACGGCTCATGCCGGTCACACCTCACAAGGCTGGGAAAGCAGGGGAGTTCACCCGAGCCTAGGCCCGTGACCAGCGCAGACCGCGCCGTGGAGGCGTTCTTCAGACTCCCTTAAGGAAGCCCGCAGGCCCACCTCAGGGACGAGCCGGACCATCCCCGGGACGCCGTACCGTCCGCACGTCATCCGTCCCTCGCGGTCCGGGCGCGCCGACACGTGCCTGCCGATGGTGCTCTTCAGGTGGTCCGGGCCTAGAAGGCGGAGTGGGTGAACCAGTGGGCGAGCAGGTCCGGGTCGCCGAGCAGGTGGAAGGCGTCGTCCTGGCGGTCCAGGCGGCCGTAGAGGAGCAGCAGCAGGTCGGCGGCCGTTCCCTGGACCGCGGCGTCCGCAGTGCCGGGCCCGTCGCCTTCGGCCACCAGGGCGAAGCCGTCGGGGCGCAGGCCGACCAGCCAGTCGCCGTCGCCGTCCGTGCAGGTGAAGCGAACCGCCCGGTGAGGGGCGCGGAGTTGGGCGGTCAGCGGCGCGAAAGGAGACGCGAACGGCAGGTTGGTGAGGAACTCGTCGATGCCGTCGACCGCCAGCGCACGGTCGATGTGCGGGGAGAGTCCGAGTGCGAGCTGGGCGTCGGCTCGGTGGACCAGGGTCTCGAACAGCATGCGCCGCACCCAGAACCGGGCGTGCTGGTCGACTCCCCAGGCCCACATCGGTGCGTCAAGGTCGGTGGCGGCGAACACCTCGGCGGCCTCGCGCGCACTCGCGGCCAGCCAGCCGGGGAGGCCGTCCGGTTGCTCCGGCAGGCGGAGGTCCACTTCGCGGCTGGTCGGCGGCTGCTGGACGCGGCGGCGGAGCAGCTCGGTGAACCAGCGGTGCACGCTGCCGACGTGTTGCGTGAGGTCCCCGACGGTCCAGCCGGGGCAGGTCGGCACAGGGGTGGAGAGGTCGGCCGCGGTGACCGTGGCGACGAACTCGGCGGTCTCGGCCGCGACGGCCGCTGCGTGCTGGGCGGGGTTCATGTGCGCCTTCCTCTGGTGGTGCTGCCCCGGCGGGCGTCAATGCTTAATGATATGGATAGTTTATGTCATTAAGCAATGTGAAGCCAGTCGGGTGAGCGCCGGCCATCGGTGCGCTTCGGGGGGAGGGGCGCGGGCAGCGGAAGGGCAAGGGCCGTCCGAGCGAGCCGTTTCAGCGGCCACTGGACGTTCCGGGGCAGCGGCGGGGGAGAACGACGGCCGTCGGCCGTTCCCGTCGCCGCGGTGATCCACGGCACTGCCGGGGCGGGCCGTTCGGATCGGGGCCGGGCCGGTTCAGTGGTCCTTGAGGAGTGCGCAGGCGAAGTCCTCCTGGACCGTGCGGAGTCGGGCGAGCAGTGCGGGCTTGTTGCTCTTGCTGGTCTGGGTGTTGATGGAGAACGTGAGGGAGCGGGTGCCGTCCGGGGTGGTGGCCGCGAGCTGGGTGTAGCCGGGGAAGTTGCCGGTGTGACCGTAGAGGACGCCGCAGCGGGTGGTGTACTGGTAGATCGCGAGCCCTGCGGCGTTGGTGCCGGGACCCGCCGGTTCCGAGGAGTCGCCCGGGCGGAAGGTGAGCTGCTCCTTGCGGGTCTTCTCCGACAGCAGGGCGGGGCCCCCGTACGCGCGGATGAAGACGCCCAGTTCCCTCGGGGTGGAGACGATGCCGCCGGAGGCCCATACCCCGGAGGCGCTGAGGGCCTCGCTGACGTCCTCGGGTGCGGCGCCCGGGGTGACGTCGTAGCCGTGCAGGTACGGCCGGGGGAGCCGGTAGCCCAGGGGCAGGCTGGTCTGCCGCAGGCCGAGGGGGCGGTACACGAGGTCCTTGAGCAGGTCCTCGTAGCGACGGCCGGTGGCCGCCTCGGCCATGAGCGCCACGGCGATGTTGTCGGAGTTGGAGTACTCGTACAGGGTGCCCGGTCGGAACTGCAGCGGCTCGTCCGCGACGAAGTCGAGGAGGGTGCGCGGGTCGAACAGGTGGCGGGGGTCGGCCTGGAGGATGCTCAGGAACTCGGGGTCGGTCGTGTAGTCGGGCAGGCCGCTGGTGTGCTGGAGGAGCTGGCGCAGGGTCACCGCGTGCCAGTCGGCGGGCAGAGCGGGCAGCCGCTCCCCGATGGTGTCGTCGAGGGAGAGGACGTTCTCGTCGACGAGCCGGAGGGCCACGGCCCCGCTGAGCGCCTTCGCGATGCTGGCGATGCGCATGTGGTCGTCGAGGTCCGGCCGCCGTCCCGTGGCGACGTCCCCGACACCGGCGGTGTACACCTGCGTCCGGCCGCTCCTGGTGAGTACGGCGATCGCCCCGGGCGGGCCGTCGTCCTGGGCGACGAGCCGTTCGAGTCGCTGCTGGAGGCGCTCGTCGTGGTCCGGGCGTCCTCCTGCGGCGCCCGGACCCGCGCTCGCCGCCTGCGCGGGCGGGAGGAGCGCGCCGAGCGCGGCGGCGGTGAGGGCGGCGGCGGACAGGCCGGTGCGGAAGCGGCGAACGCGGGTGGGCACGGGTGTCTCCCGGTGTGGAGCGGTGTCGGCCGGCGGGTGGTGCGGGCCTTGCGGTACCGCGTGCTTAGCAGCCGTGCGTGCGTGCCGGACACGCGCCGCGCGCGGCCGGGTCCGGTCGGCGGACACGCACGTCCCCCAGGCGTGGCGTGTCGCACCTCGGTGCCGCACCGGGGGCGTCACAGCCCCTCCTGCGTCGGGTCTGCCGCTTCTTCCGGATCACGTCGCCGGCGGACCGCCGTAGCACGGAGCGCCCCGTCACGGACGACTCGGCCCGCCGCTCTCCGGTACCGTGCGGGCGGCCTCGTCCCGTGGGTCGGCGGTGGTCCACTGCCGCACGCACGCGGCGTCCAATCCGGTCTCCGCAGTGATCAGCTCAGCGGGGACACCGGCGCGGTGGGCTGCTCGCGCGGCCCGCTGCAGGTCGGCGATCCGGCCCGCCAGCCCGTGCTCACGCGCCACCTCGGGAGCCGTGACCAGCATGCAGGCTTCGGCGGCCAGGTGTCGCATCGTGGACCGCAGCCGTTCGCGGGCCAGCGTCGGGTCGAGGGCGGACCGGTCTTCCTGCGGCCCGTCGGTCTCGCCGGAGCCGGATACCGGGTTGGGAGCGGACGCCGCGTCCGACGGTGGCGGATCGGTCAGCGGCTGCCGGTCCGCCTCGGCGCTGAACCTCACCGCCACCGTCTGCTCCGGTCGGCGTTCCTCCATCTTCGCCAACAGGACGAACGCGGCTTTGTCCTGCGCGGTGAAGGGGGGCTGGGTCATCGAGCGCGGCCACAAGCGGTAGCGCAGGACCACGTTGATCTCCGCTGCGAGCAGCGTCAGCCGGGCACCGATGTACAGCCAGGACAGCAACCCGATCACGATCGCGAAGAAACCGTAGATGTCGCTGGCGTGGGATATGGCATGGCGGACGTAGAACGTGCCCGCTGCCTGTAGCACCTGCCAGAAGGCGGTGGCGAGCGCCGCGCCCACCAGGACGTCGCGTACGCGCACCGTGGCCGCGGTCAGAACGGTGAAGGCGACGAGGAAGACCCCGAAGTTGACCAGTGCCGCCACCGCCCACGTCCACGGCCCGGCGAGCGCTCCGAGCCCGGAACCGAGGCCGGCCAGTGTGGTGGACATCAAGATCGCCAGTCCCAGCAGCACCAGGACCGTGAAGCCCCGCAGCTGCCGGCCGACGTACCCCGGCCAAAGCTTGAACGGAACGTTCCACATGGTGTTCATCGCGTTCAGGGACGCCTGACCGAGCCCCTGGGTGCCGTACACCGCGCCGAGCAGACCCAGTACCAGCGCCAGGCCGCTGCCGCGCAGGGGGTGTGCGGAGCTGCGCAACTGGCTGCCGAGGACGGGAAAGTTGGCCAGCGCCGAGGTCACCAGCCGATGCTCGAGAGCAGGGTGCCCACCGAGCACGAAGCCGAGGATCGTCGAGAACAGCAGCAGCAGAGGAAAGATCGCGAACATCCCGTACCAGGCGATGAGCGTGGCCTTGCCGCCGGCCTGGTCATTGCCGAACTTCTGCATGACCGCGAACGGCAGCCCCAGCACGGCGTGGCGCTGTTGGAACTGATCGACGCGCCGTACCACAACCTCCGCGCGGTTCATCACGCCACCTCCGGGCAAACCTGCAGACGAGGGCCTCCCTCCCATCGTGCTCCTGATCGACCTCGCGCAGCCAGGCAGGAGCCGATCATGGGGGGAGGCCGCGTGCGTGTCCGCTCGTCGGCGTCATTGCTCTACGCATGTGCAAAGTCACTGCGCCTTCGTGAGCGCCGACGGCCCTGGGGGCGGTCCGGTCGGCCCCGTGCGTACCTCCTCGGCCGCCGGCCGCCCGAGGATGACGTACGGATCTCCCTCCTGCTCTCGTGGCTGCGCACCCGGACGGTACGACCCGCCGACGCCGAGCCGTGAGCTCCTCGGGCACGGACGCCGTTGGTCGACAAGGCCGGCCGTGCGGGCCGGGTGGTGACGCGGTGGCCCGGCGAGGCGGGTGCCCTTGCGGCCGGGCGGCCGGTGGGCCCGTCGGCGTGGCGATTCCGCGTTGCCGGCGGGTGGCGGGGACATGATGGGGCCTCAGGACGCGTGCTGCTGCGGATGCGGAGGGCGAACAGGGTGTACCGACCCGACGGCTGGGACACGCGGGTGCGGATCGGAGTGCTGACCCCGCATGCCGATGTAGGGCCGGAGTCGGAACTGCGGGCCATGACACCCGGCGACATCGGCATCCACGCGGCCAGGGTCCCCTTCGGCGCGATGCGATCAGGCGGCGCCATGGATCCCACGATCGCGCTCGCTCCCGTACGGGCCTTCGCCGAACCTCCGCATGTCGACGCCGCGGCGGAGCTGCTGGCGGCAGCGCCCGTCGACGTGCTCGCGTTCGCCTTCACCAGCTCGGCGTACGTGATCGGGGCCGCAGCCGACGCGGCGATGCTGGACCGGCTGTCCGCTCGGGCGCACGGCCTGCCGGTCGTCGGTACCTGCTCCGCGACGACCCTGGCGCTGCGGGCCGTGGGGGCGGACCGCATCGCCCTGGTCGACCCGCCGTGGTTCAGCGGAGAACTGAACCGTCTCGGCCGGGCCTACTACGAAGCCGCGGGCTTCGGTGTGGCGTACGCCGCTCCCTGCTCGCTCCCCAGCGGGCAGCAACTGATCCGGCCCGCCGACCTGCACGACTGGGTCGTGGCCCACGTACCGGCCGAAGCCGAGGCCGTGGTCATCGGCGGCAACGGATTCCGCGCCGTCGGAGCGGTGGAGAGCCTGGAACGGACGCTGGGGCGCCCTGTGCTGACGGCCAACCAGGTACTGCTGTGGGCCGCGCTCCGCGCAGCCGGAACCTCAGCCGCCGCCATCGACGGGTACGGGCAACTGTTCTCGCGCGCTGCCGACCGGTGATGCCACCGCTTACACCGAACCAGCCGGCGCAGCGCCGGCTGGTTCGGTGAAGGCGCTGCGCCGGAGAACCGGGCGCCGGGCCGCGGCGAGCCGGGCCCATCCGGTGCGGCGCCCGTCGGACGTCACCGGCGTGTCCGCCGGCCGGTCTTCTCCCGGGCGAGCAGGGCGAGCGCCAGGCGGCGGGGCAGGAGCCGGGCGGCCAGGGCGAAGAGGCGGTTGGCCGCGCCCGGGACGACCGTTGGTCCGGTGCCCGCCCGCAAGGCGTGCAGTGCGGCCGCGACGACCTGGTCGGGTGTCCGGACGAACGCGGTGGGCACGTCTTCGTGCCGCTGGGACTCGGTCACCGTCATCCCGGGGCAGAGCGCCAGCACGCGGACCCCGCTGTGGCGGTGTGCCGCCCAGAGCGCCTCGGTGAGGCTGGTGGTGAACGCCTTGGTGGCGCTGTAGACGGCGAGGTCCTGCTTCGGCGTCCGGCCGAGGGTGGAGGACACGTTCAGCAGCGCGTCCCCGGGACGGGCCCGGGCCAGGAAGGCGTGCGTCAGGACGGTCACGGCACGGCAGTTCAGGCGCAGCATCTCCTCCGCCCGCTCCAGCGGCGTGGCGGCGAACGGGCCGGCCGTTGCCGTCCCGGCGTTGTTGACCAGCAGGCGGGGGCGGCTGTCGGCGATCAGTTCGGCGGTGCGGCGCAGTCCGTCGTCGGCGGCGAGGTCGGCGGCGAGCCACTCGTGCCCGGGGCCGAGTCGTGTCGTGAGCGCGCGCAGCCGGTCGGCGTCGCGGGCGACGGCGATCACGCGGTAGCCGTCCGCGGCCAGCCGGTGGGCGAACGCCCGTCCTATGCCGGCGCTCGCCCCGGTGACCAGCGCCGTCGGCCGGGCACTGACGGGCGGGTGCGGGTCGGGGTGCGGGTGGGCGGCGGTGGTGTCCGGCACGGGGTCAGCCCGCAGCGGGACGGGTCGCGGGCTGGGCGCGGAAGGAGAAGGCCTCCATCAGTGGTCGGCGGGCGGTCTTCTGCACGGCCGCGACCCGCCACCGCCCGGCCGCCCCGCGGACGATGACGTACGTGGCGACCTTGCCGAGCCGGCCCGGCTTCGCCGCCTGCTTGCGCACCGCGCCGCGCGTCACCGCCACGGCGGTGTGCGGGCCGTGGAACCGCAGGTCGACGACGTCGAGGTCGAGCCGGGTGCCCTTGAGGAAGCTGTCGAACAGCGCCTGGTGCGCGCGGCCGATCTCGGCGCCGCCGCGGTACAGGGTGCCCACGTAGGTGACGTCGGTGGCGTCCTCGGTGAAGCAGTCCCCGTACGCGGCTCCATCACCGGCTGCCCAGGCTGCGGCGCTGCGGCGCAGCAGGGCGTGGACCGCGTGGGTCTCCTCGGGGCGGGCGGGCTGCTGGATCGTCATGCCGGTTTCCTCCGAAGGGTGAGTGCGAGTAGCGGGTGCCGACGTCGGAGGTGTGGGCGCGTCCGGTATGGAGGTGTTGGTGCGCACGCTCTCCCCTCCGTGGTAGCTTCCCAGAAGAAGATGATTCAGTTAAGCATCTTCTTCTCAGGAGATTTCTCTTCCCTGAGGAAGAGATTAGGGAGTGGGGACGCCCGTGTCAACGCACGCCATGCCGCCCGGGGCGAGTGAGACCTACCGCCGGTACCTGAGCGCCGTCATGCTGCACGGCCACGCCAGCGCCAAGGCGTGCGAGCTCGGCGCCACCGACCTGTACGCGCTGAACATCCTGGGGCTCACGGGTCCCATGACCCCCGGCGAGCTCGGGACGCGCACTGGTCTGACCACCGGCCCCACCACCCGGCTGATCGACCGGCTGGAGTCCGCCGGGTACGTGCGCCGCGCGCCGTCCCCCGACGACCGGCGCAAGGTGATCGTCGAACCGGTCGGCAAACCCGCCGGGCTCGACGAGGCGATGGCCCCCGCCCGGCAGCGGATCGGTGAACTCCTCTCCGGCTACACCCCCGAGCAACTCGCCGTGCTGTTCGACTACTTCGCCCGCGCCGCCGACGCCTACCAGGACGCCGCCGAGCAACTGCGCGACAGCGAGTTCCACTGACACCCCGGCAGCAGCCCCCGGCCCGCGAGCCGGGCGGCGCGTCACCGCTCCGGCACCGGCACGGTGACAGCTCCGGCACCGGCATGGCCTGCCGCACTGCGGACGAGGGCCGGCCGGCGTCCGCTACGAGCAGTTGCACCCTCCTAACAGGCCCCTGACCGGTTCGCGGATGCGGTGAGCGTGGCACCGCAGTGTCCTCGCGCCGCCGGCCACGACCTGGCCCACCACCACGGCTTGGAACTGGTCTTCGGTGACCCGGTGATGGTCAGTTGCCCGTCCGCGTTCCACGATCCCGCCTTCCGCGCCCCGACGCCCGACGAGCCCCTGCGGGTCGCCCGTCAGCTCGGAGGGACGACGCCCGTCGTGGTCGCCTTCGAGGCGGACGCCGGTGGGCAGGAGCCGGTCTCGTGCCTGATCGCCGCGGAGCGACTCGACATCGTCCGGGAAACGGTCCTGCGCTACTGGCGCGAGGATGCCGCCCCCGGTCAGCGCTTCGCCCCCTGGGTGCGGCCCCCGGACCAGTAGGCGGCCCCTGGTTGTCGCGCGTCGTCAGGGCGGGGCGCGCGGGTCGGCCCCAAGTCGGTTCCCTCTGCCCCGGGCGCTGCGGCAGCCGGTGGAACCCGGCAGGAAATGGGGGGCCCTTCGGCCGCCCCTGGACGTAGCATCGCCCGATGCGGAAGATCAACACGCTGATACCGGAGCGGGGGCGGCCCGACAGCGCCGCCCTGCACGCCCACGACCCCGATGCCCTCGCCCGCTACGTCCTGGACACCGGCAACGTCTGGTGGCGCCGCCGGACGTGCGCGGGTGCGCTCGCCGGCCGGGTCCCGGAGACCCGGGTCGCGGGCCTCATCGACCGGATCCGGGACGAGGACGAGACGGCCGAGGTGCGCATCGCGCTCCTCGACCTCCTCGCGGGCCGCACCGAGCTCCTGCCCTGGCTGCGCGGCGAGGAACAGCGGGGCGACGGTTCGTACGGCGTCGCCGAGGCCGTACTGAAGGCGCGTGGTCTGCTCGGCGACCGAACCGCCGCCGCTGCCCTGTCCACGCTCGCGGCTTCGCCCTGGCAGCGGTGGCGGGAGATCGGGGAGGCCGGTCTCGACGGTCTGGTGGAGTGTCACGGCGTCGACGAAGTCCTGGCCGAGCTCGGAGAGGACCGGCCTGAGGACCGCCGCTTCGCGCTCCGGACGTGGCACCGCGCGGGGCGGGACGTGACGCCGTACCTGGCCGACCCGGACCGCGGCGTCGCGCATCTCGCCCAGTCGCTCGTCGCGGACCCGGACCGGCTGCGCTCCTTCCTGGACGGGGCGCCCGCCCCCGAGGCCGCCGTGCGGGCCGCGTGCGCCCTCCACCAGCTCACCGAGGACGCTGCGCAGACCCGTCGGATCGACGAGCGGCTGGGCAGCCCGCGGACCGAGGTCGACGGCCTGGACGAGGAACTGCGCCGGGCGATCGTCCACGAGTACGCACCCTGGTGCGAGCGGCAGAGCGACCCCCGATGGCGCCTGGAAGCCCTGTGTACCGAGCCGCCCGCCCACCCGGACCCGCCCGCTCAACTCGCGCGTGCGACCGCCGCGATGACTGCGGCCGGGCTCGCCCCTGGACCGGCGGTCTCCGCCGGCGACCACCACCGGCAGGGCGACGGCACCTATCACGTGATCCCGTGCGGCGACGAGGAGATCCACGTCAGCACCCTCGGACGTTTCGTGACGGGCCACGACGACCGGCATCCCGCCCGACAGGCCCTGGAGGAGGCCGGTTTCCGCTGGATCGACGGGACGACCGGCGGCATCCGGGTCACCGGTCTGTGCGTGTACCACTTCGGCGCACGCGAGCCCCTCGACGTCGACACCCTGCTGTTCTACTGGCAGGACTGAGCCGGCAGGCCCGGGCCGGGAGGACCGGGAAGGTCCCGCACACCAGGTCCACCGGTTCCGGCGGCGCGCCGCCGCGCGGCCGCGCCTCTTCATGATGTGGCCCAGCTCACACCGACCCCATGTCACGAACGGAAGGGCAGCTTGCGTCTGGTGGTCGTCCGCACGGCGGGAACCACCGACACGAGAAGAGACAGCAGAGCGATGGACACGACGACAGCGCAGCAGCACGAGGTCCTGGTCCTGGGCGCCGGTTACGCCGGGCTCTCCGCCGCGATCCAGCTCGCGGCCCGCACCAGGAAGCGCGGGAACCTGCGAGTGACGCTGGTCAACCCCTACGACACGTTCACCGAGCGGCTCCGACTGCACATGACCGCCACCGGCCAGGAGACGGCCGAGATGAACATCCCGGAGTTGCTGGCCGGCACCGGCGCCGAGTTCGTCCGCGGCTGGGTCACCGCCGTGGACACGGCGGCCAAAACCGTCCGGATCGACGACGACCGGCTCCTGCACTACGACACCCTGGTCTACGGGCTGGGCAGCGTCGCGGACACCGTCACCGTCCCCGGGGTGGACGACCACGCCTACACCCTCAACAGCCCGGAGGACGCCGCGCTCCTCGCCGACAGGCTGACCCGGCTCGACGGGGGGACCGTCGTCGTCGGCGGCAGCGGCCTCACCGGCGTCGAGGCCGCCGCGGAGATCGCCGAGCAGCACCCGGAGCTCCAGGTGGTACTGCTGGGCCGGGGGGAGCCGGGCGCGAGCATGCACCCGAAGGCCAAGGCCCACCTGGACGCGGCGCTCGCCCGGCTCGGCGTGCGGGTCCGCAGCGGCGTCGAGGTGGCCAAGGTGCTGCCGGACGGCGTCGAGCTCGCGGACGGCACCGGCATCCCGGCGGCCGCGGTGCTGTGGACCAGCGGCACCCGCGTCTCACCGCTGGCCGGCGCCGCCGGCCTGACCGTGGACGAGCGCGGCCGCGTGGTCACCGACAGCGCACTGCGCTCGGTCTCCCACCCGGACGTCTACGCCGTGGGCGACGCGGCGGCGATCCGTCAGGGCTACGGCGTGATGCACGGGACCTGCCAGGGCGGCATGCCCACCGGCGTGCACGCGGCCCTGTCGATCCTGCGGGTGCTGGCCGGCAAGGAGCCCAAGCCCTTCCGCTTCGGCTACTACCACACACCTGTCAGCCTGGGCAGGAACGACGCCGTCGTACAGTTCACCCGCCCCGACGACAGCCCGCGCCGGATCGTGCTGACCGGCAAGCGGGCCGCGAAGTACAAGGAGACGGTCACCGCCGCGCCGTGGGCGACCTTCGCCCGCATGAAGAAGATGCCCGCCTCGGGCGCCCTCTGGCCGCATGGCGGCCGCTACACCCGGATCAGGAGCGCCAAGTGACCCAGCCGCAGCAGACCGGCCCCGACGAGCTCGCCTTCCAGCAGTACCGCACCCTGCTCTTCTCCGTCGGCTACCGCATCCTCGGTACGGCGGCCGACGCCGAGGACGTCGTCCAGGACGCCTGGCTCAAGTGGTCGGCGGCCGACCGCTCCCAGGTCGCCGACCCCAAGGCCTACCTGACCCGGATCATCTCCAACCTGGCGATGGAGCGGCTGCGTTCGACCCGCCACCAGCGCGAGACCTACGTGGGACCGTGGCTGCCCGAGCCGATCCTCACCGGTCCGGACACCGCCGACGGCGTCGCCGCGGCGGACTCCGTCTCCATGGCCCTGCTGGTCGTCCTGGAGACGCTGAGCCCGCTGGAGCGGGCGGTGTTCGTCCTGAAGGAGGCTTTCGCCTTCAGTTATGCGGAGATCGCGGAGGCGGTGGAACGCTCCGAGCCGGCGGTCCGGCAGGCCGCGCACCGCGCCCGCGAGCACGTGCAGGCCCGTCGGCCCCGCTTCCCGGCGGACCGCGCCAGCCAACGCGCGGCCAGCGAGCGTTTCTTCGCGGCGGCGACGGGCGGTGACATCAACACCCTCATGGAGGTGCTCTCCCCGGACGTGACGCTGTGGACCGACGGCGGTGGCAAGGTCCGCCAGGCACTCAAGCCGGTCGTCGGCCTGGAGACGGTGGCCCGTTGGTTCGCCGCGCTCGGCACGGTGGCCTACCAGGGCGTCGAGCCCGGTCAGATGCGGGCGGAGCTGACCTGGATCA
Source organism: Streptomyces sp. NBC_00539 (assembly GCF_036346105.1). Lineage (GTDB taxonomy): Bacteria > Actinomycetota > Actinomycetes > Streptomycetales > Streptomycetaceae > Streptomyces. The sequence continues at coordinate 382,910 of NZ_CP107811.1, read as the reverse complement.
ACGGCGGCCCGGGGGTGGTCTTCCGCGGCCCGGACCGCGTGATCGCGACGCTGACCTTCGACTTCGACGCGGAGGGCCGCATCTCGGCCATCCACAACGTGGCAAACCCCGACAAGCTGCACGCCGTCGCGGGCGGCACGCGGCACGAACTCTCCTGAAGGGCGCGGCCGTTGTCCTGATCGCGGCGTGGTGGCGCGCTCGTTTGGTGAGAAGGTATCACGCAGTCTATTGCCTCTCACGAAGTCGCGTTATACCTTCTCATCATCGCTTGAGCCTCTGCCCCGCGCCGCACGCCGCACGTCCGTGCCCCGGCGAACGCCGAAGGAGTGTTCCATGACCGGCATCCGCCGCACCGGCATCCGCACCGCCCTGTTCACCATCCCGCTCGTCGTCGGCCTCCTCGGCACCACCGCGGTACCCGCCGGCGCAGCCGTCCCCCACGGCCCCCACCCCGCCCCGTCCCTCACCTGCCGCGGGGCCGGTGTCGACCCGGCCGCCGGCGTCCGGCACCGGGCCGAGATCCTCATCGACGCCCCGCTGCGCACGGTCTGGGAACTGCAGACCGACATCGAGCGCTGGCCGTCCTGGCAGGCTCCCGTGACGACCGCGGAACGCCTCGACCACGGCCCCCTCCGCCGGGATTCGGCCTTCCGGTGGACAACTCCGGTGCCCCCCAATCCGACTCCGGCCACAAGTCTGGAGATCACCTCGACCGTCGCACAGCTCGGGCACCACTCCTGCATCCGCTGGACGGGCCCGGCGATCGGCGAGGGACTGCACATCGACGGCGTCCACGTGTGGAACTTCACCGAGACCCGGGGAGGTGTCAGGGTGAGCACGGAGGAGACCCACACCGGCCCCCAGGTCGACGCCGACGTCCCCACCGCGACCGCCATCCTGCGCCGGGGACTCGAAGGTTGGCTCAACGACCTGAAGGCCGCCGCCGAGGCCCGAGCACACCACCGGCCGCGGTGACGCGGTCCCGGTGGGGCCGGTGCCGCCCGTGCCCGCCGGGCTAGGGAAGCCGGTCCCCGTCGGGCTCCGCAGGTGCGCAAGCGGCGAGCGCCCGCTCGGCCGGCCCGGTCAGCGGTTTGACGGCCAGCACCTGCGGCATCGCCTCGGTGCCGCGCAGCAGCTTCGCCTCGTCCGCGCTGATCCCGTACTCCATCGTCGTCAGGCCCGGTTCGTCGCAGGCGTACGCGATGGGAAGGTGGTACCCGACCACCGCGTACCCGGGCAGGCCCACGCCGACCTCGTAGTCGAAACCCGCGTGGAAGCCGTAGAGCCGCTCCTCGTGGCGCAGCCACATCGACATGGCGAACGGCCGGCCCCCCAGCGCTGCGGTGAACACGGTCGCGTCGGTGTTCACCGCGATCGCGGCGAACCATTGCGTCAACTGCTTCTGCGAGGAGACCTGTTCGTACTTCTGCTCCAGGCCGTGCGCCAGGGCCGCGATCCGCTCCACGTTGGATTCGTCGAGCGGTGAGTGCGCAGTGACCACCCCGGCCTCGGCGAACCGCCGCAGCTCCTTGCGCAGCCGGACCTTGCGCCGCGAGGGCAGGGTCTCCACGTAGGCGGCGTGCCCGGGAAAGCCGCAGTCGAAGACGTGCCGGGCCGGAGCCGGGAACTCCGTGAACCCCGCCGCACGCAGATCGCAGCGCAGCCCTCGGTCGGCCGCGTCCACGTAGGGGAGGAAGACGGCCGGGCAGTCCCAGGACCTCGCGGTGCTGATCGCGGCGCGGATCAGGGAGCGGCGTGCCGGCCGGCGCTGCCGCTCCGGCATGCCGGGGGCGGTCAGCACCCGGGAGTTGAACCATCCGCCGCACATCAGGGACGGCTGCAGCACGCCGGCCAGTTCCCGCGCGCTCGTGCCCGCCCCGGGGGCCAGCATCTTGTCGAGCCGGACCGTGTCGTCGTCGACGGACCGGTCGAAGCGCTGCACCGTGATCCCCGCCAGCAGCCGCTCGCCGTCCACGGCGGCCACGGGGGCAGCCCCGGACGCGGGTGCCGGAACGGTCAGGCACCGGGCCGCCGTCGGCACCCAGGGACCGACGGCCGCCTGCTCCACGGCCAGCCACCGCGGGGTGCAGAACAGGTCCGCGGAGCCGCACAGGGCGGCCCAGGGGGCGAGTTTCCCGGCCTGGACGAGCGAGAGCGTGCGGACCTCGGGCTCGCGGGCGTCAGACATCCGAACCGCCCTCTGCGTCGGCGACGGGCGCGGGCTCCATCTCCAGGGCCGCCGAGAACCACTGCCCGACCTCGGCCAGCCGTTCCCGTACCACCGCTTCGGCGGGCGCTCGTACCAAGGCCTTCGCCACCAGTAGGTGGGAGCCCTCGCGCATGTCCCCGATCCGGTCGCCCTCCTTGGCCCAGAGCTGCGCCTGGACCACCCCCGGCCGGTTCTCCATGGACGTCTGCGAAGGCAGGAGCCGGATCCGGCCCGGTGGCGCGGCCAGATTGACCCATCCGAAGGAGTCCTTCTCCGGCTCCGGACCGGTACCGGGCGCGCCGCCGCCCGCCGCCGGGGAGGGCAGGCCGAGGGCCGCCGCGGCCCATTCCCGGTAGAGGTCCACTCCGTACTTCCCTCGTACCGCCTCCAGGATCATGCCGCCGCCGATGCGCCCGGCGCACTCGCCGAAGACGAGGGCGCCGTCGTCATGGAACGCCTCCAGGTGGAACACCCCGTCGGCGTGTCCGATCGCGCGCAGCGCACGTTCGGTCAAAGCGGCCACCGCATCCGACAAGGCATGGTCGGAGCAGGCGTCCAGGGTGGCGGAGGCGACGAGCCGGCCCCGGTGCACCTCGACCACGTTGTGCAGGTACCGGCTCACCGACACGACCACCGTCCGGCCGTCGCGGACGGCTCCGTCGACGTGCAGTTCCTCGCCGGGGACGAACGACTCGACCAGCCAGGGCCCGGGGGCGTCCCCCACGTCCCGGGCGAAGGCGGCGAGTCCCGCCGGGTCGTGGACGACCCGGGTGTGGACCGAGCCGGCACCGGCCGGCGGCTTCACCACGAGGGGGAGTGCGACCGAACCGCTCTCCACGGCCCCGGCCAGTGCGTCCAGGCCGCAAAAGCGCATGCTGTCCGCCACCGGCAGCCCGGCGTCCCGTACCCGCTGCTTCTGCAGGCCCTTGTCGCGCAGGGCCAGCGCGACGGCGGGGGTGAGGAAGGCTTGCGGGCAGCCGAGCTCCGCGAGAACGGAGGCTGTCACGATCGCGAACTCGTCCTCGGTGCACACGGTCAGGAAGGCGGACGGCGCAAGACGCAGATCGGCCAGGGCGCCGAGCACCTCCTCCACCGACGTGTGGTCGCGGGCGACCGCGACCACACCCGTGAATCCTTCCTCGGATGGCTTGAAGCGGTCAGGGAAAGAGACCACGCAGGTCACATCGGCCCCGAGATCCCGAAGCGCTTCGACGGCCTCGCGCTGCCATCCGAGATAGAGGACGTCGAGATCACGGCGATCCGGCGGTACTGGTCCGGGTGTGGTCACAGGGGTCTTCTCCTCGTGCGTTCCAGGGGTGTAAAGACGGCCGGAACCAGGTCGGCCACAAGTCGACGACAAAAAGATCGCCACCGGGTCGGATTCCCATTCCATCCATGCGTGATTTCCGGCCACTTCGGACTTGTTCACGGATATCGGTGATCTCCGGGAGACTTCCACAGGGCGTCCGCGCGTGGCAACATGTCAGGCTGTCCGGGACCTTTTCATTTCACCTTCGCCCTCAGGAGATGAGCAGCAGGTGATCGCGACACCATGACCCCACGCCCCAGCGAGTTACAGGAAGCGGGCATTCCATCGGTCACGTACCGCGAGGTGCTGACGAGCCGTAACGTTCCCCAATTGCTGCTGGCCGCCTGCCTGTCCCGGCTCGCGCACGGCATGCTGCTCTTCGTCGTCGTGCTCTACGCGATCGCCGAGTTCGGCTCGGCCGAGGTCGCCGGTCTCAGCAGCGCGTTCCTGACGCTTCCCGGGTTCCTCGTGAGCCCGATCGCCGGCGCCGTGCTCGACCGCTTCGGGGCCTTGCGGGCCGTGGCGATGGACACCACGGCCAGCGCCGTGCTCGTCGGCGGGGTAGCCGTCTTCTCCGTCCTCGACCGGCTCACCCCGGCCGTCCTCTATGTCATGCTGGGCCTTTTCTCGATCACCAGTCCGCTCACCGACGGCGGTATCCGCACCCTCTTCCCCCAGTTCGTCCCCGATGCGGCCTACGACCGGGCCAACGCGCTGGACCTGAGCACGTATTCGGTGATCGAAGTCGGCGGGCCGCTCGTGGCGGGCGCCCTCTTCGCGCTGTCCGGGGCCAATCCGGCGCTGCTCACGGTCGCCGCCATGTACGCTCTCGCGGCGCTGAGCCTCTCGCTGTTGCGCGGCGGCACGGCCAAGGCCGGCGCTGACCGGGGCGTGGCACGGGATCCGGAGGAGCCCGAGCAGCACCTGCTGCGCTCGGCCTGGGAAGGCATCACCTACCTGCTGCGCAATCCGACGCTGCGCGGCCTCGCGGCCTCGTACGCCGTCTTCCAGGTGGCGTACGGGATGCTCGTGATCATCGTCCCGGTCGCGGTGGGCGGCCACGTGGCCGACGAGGCGTCCTCCAGCCGCTACGTCGGCGTGATCTGGGCCGTACTGGGCCTGGCGGGCGGTACGGGCGCGCTGCTGGCGGGCAAGTACGTGCGCGCCGGGCTGGAGCGCCGCTTCATGGTCGGCGCCCTCGTCCTGTCCGCCCTCGCCGTCTATCCCGTCAGCGCCCTCGGCTCGCTCGTGGCGCTGGGTACGGGCCTCGCCCTGTTCGGGGTGATGGAGGGCACGGTCAACGTCAGTCTGATGTCGCTGCGGCTGCGGCGCACCGAACCGGAGCGCCTGGGCCGGGTGATGACGGTGTCGATCAGTGTGAACCTGATCGGCTTCCCCGTGGGCACCTCCCTCGGCGGCGTCGTGGTCGACAACGGCTCCCCGGCCCGTGCCCTGGCCATCGCGGCGGCGCTGGCGCTGGCGGCTGCGGTCTGCGCCCGGCTGCTCGTCCCGAAGGAGGGCTGATGGCCCCCGCGCCGCCCGCCGTCGTACCGCTCGCCACGACCTGGCGCGGCAGCGGCCCGCTGGTCGTGTGCCACCCGGGAGGGCCCGGCATGGATCCCCGGTACCTCGAACCGCTGGACGGCCTCGCGGACAGCCGCACGGTGGCGATCGTCCACCCGAGGGGAGCCGGGTCCAGCCCGCGCCCCGCGGACGGGGACTACGCGCTGGAGTCCTACGCCGCCGACCTCGCGGCCTGGATCCGGCGCGAGGCGGGCGGCGGCCCGGTGGACCTGCTCGGCCACTCCCATGGCGGCGCGGTGGCCTCGCTGACCGCCGCCCGGTACCCGGACCTGGTGCGCAGACTCGTGCTGCTGGGCACTCCGGCGTACGGAGGGGACCGGGCGGAGGCGCAAGCGGACGCGTTTCACCGGGCCCGGCATTCGGAAGCCGCCGTCGCGCGGGCCCTCGCCGCGCTGGAGGCGCAGGGCGACGCCTATCCCGCGGACGACGCGGGCCTCGGCCGGCTCATCGCCGAGGTGATCCCCTTGTGGGTCGGGCCGATGACGGACCGCCTCGCCGCCTGGCAGGCGAGACTGGCCGGGTGGTCCGCCAACGTGGACGCCCTGCGTTACTTCAACGAAATCGTCTTTCCCGTCCTCCACCGGGAGATGGAGCACCTTCCCGCCGTCAGGTGCCCGACCCTGGCTCTCGCCGGGGACCTGGACGGATGGGCAGGTCCGGAGCACGTCGCCCTGCTGACCGAATCGGTCGTGCTCGGCACCGGCGAAGTCATCGCGGGGGCCGGCCACATGTGCCATGCGGACGCAACGGAACACGTTCTGAGATCCGTACGGCAATTCCTCTACGGATCCTAAGAGTCGGATATAGTCATACCGGCGTGTGGGGATTTCTTCCGCCACGGTGGTACCTGCACAGTCGTCGGGCTCCGACGATGTGACGATTTTTCATTTTCCATTCACGGTGCGTGCGCTTTCGCGCGCCATTCTGCCGGCTTCGCTGTCGCGAGATGAACGGGAAAGGAACCACATGAGCGTGCAAGAGGACTGGGAAGAGACCGATTCGCGTGAGTTCATCGAGCTGGGTGAATACTTCGTTCCGGAGCGCGGCGTCCAGATGGACGTCGTGGCCTCGCTGATCCCACCGATCGGCGAACCGGCCGAGATCCTCGACCTGTGCTGCGGCCAGGGCCGGCTGAGCGACACGCTGCTCCGGGCGTTCCCGCTGGCCACCGTCGTCGGGATGGACCTCAGCTCCACGATGCTGGACGCGGCCGCCAAGGAACTCGCCGGACACGGCCCCCGGTTCCGCACCGAGCAGTTCGATCTCCCGGACCGGTCATGGCGACGACGCGCCGTGGCGCCGGCCGCCGTCGTCTCCTCGCTGGCCGTCCACCACCTCGACGGTCCCGGCAAACAGGAGCTCTTCCGCGACGTGCACGCCCTCCTGCGGCCCGGCGGGGCCCTGGTCATCGCCGACCTCGTCCAGCCCACCGGCGACCGGGGCCTGGCACTGGCCCGCCGCATGTGGAACGAGTCCGTACGCGACCAGGCGCTCGCCGCAACGGGCGGCACCGCCCCCTACGAGAAGTTCCACGCCCTCGAGTGGAGCTGCTTCGAGTACCCGGACGAACTCGACAAGCCGTCCCCGCTTTCCCAGCAGCTCCAGTGGCTGAGCGCGGCGGGCTTCCGGGAAGTCGACGTGTACTGGATGAAGGCCGGCCACGCCGTCTACGGCGGCGTCAAGGCGGGGGAGTGAGGGACATGGACACCACACCTACCACCGGCAGCGCGGGTACCGCCGTGCCGAGCACCGCCTCGCGGCGCGACTACCCCCTGCTCGTGTTCGGCAACTTCGTCAACGAGCTGATGGTCACCGTCCCCGTGCACCGGCACGCCGATGCCCTCGTCGCCGTGTCCCCGCGCAAGATCTGGCTCACCCGCCCCGGCGACGTACTCGTCACCCCGCGCGCGATGTCGAAGCCCCTGTGCGACTACGCCTGCGAACTGCTCGGCTTCGCCCCCTCGGACGTGACCCTGCTCGACGCGCCCACCGAGGGTCTCGCCACCCTCACCGCCGCCGTCCGCGCGAACGGACTCGTGGGCCGGTTGCGCGAGGAGGCCCGGAACCGGCCCGGCATCCGCTTCCAGGCATTCGCCCAGGACCGCCCGGCCCTCGACCTGGCGGCCGAACTGGGCGTCCCCGTCGAGGGCTACGGGGATTCCGGCGTCCCGGACGGCGCTGTCGAGGCCGTGTACGCGATCAACACCAAGAGCGGTTTCCGGCGGACAGCCACCGAGCTCGGTATCCGCGTCGCCGAAGGCCACACCTGTGCCGGGCCCCAGGACCTCGCGGCCGCCCTGCGCAAGGTGCTCGACGCCAAGGGCGCCGCCGTCGTCAAGCCGGTCCGCGGCTCCAACGGCTACGGGGTCCGCTTCTGGGAAGCCGCCGACCTGCCCCGTCTCGATGCCGAGCTCGCCGTCTACCTCGACTCGGTCGCCGAACAGCCGCCCGGCTGGGTCGTCGAGGAGCGACTCGACTTCGCCCGAGTGGTCACCGTCGAGATGGAGGTGTACGCCGCCGGTCCGCAGGTCCTGCACGTCGGCGAGATGCGCACACCGAACGGCAGCTTCAGCGGCCAGGTCACCCCTCTCGTGGCGAGTTCCGGCGCGACCGACGAACTGGTGAGGGGCGGCCTCGCCCTCGGCCGCCGTCTCCACGAGGCGGGATACCGCGGCCCGTTCGACATCGACGGCGGCATCACCGCCGACGACACCCTCCATGCCACGGAGAGCAACGTCCGCAAGACCGGGTGCACCTACCTGGACCTGCTCGTACGCCGACTGCTCGGCGAGGAGCGCGCAGCCGCCTCGGTATGGATCGCCGACTCGCGGCCCGGCGGGGTCGAAGCCGAGTTCGCGGCCGGGCTGGCCCGGGTGCGGGCCGCCGGACTGGACTTCACCCCCGGAGCCGACGAGGGCGTCGTCCTCACCGCCGACACGCTGGCCTTCGACGGCAAGTGGCGCTACCTGGTCCTCGGCCGGACGCGGGAGCGCACCGAGGAGTTGGAGGCCCGGCTCGCCGACACCCTGAAACTGGCGTGATCACGTGCTGACCAGTGGAATCGACATCCGCGCCAGCCGCACCCACAACGTGGGGCTGTTCGCCACCCGGCCGATCCCGGCCGGCACGGCGGTGTGGTGCCCCTGCACCACGTGCTCCCGCTGGACCAGGGAACAGGTCGCCGCCCTGCCCCCGGACCGCTTCGAACGGCTCGACACCTACGGCCACCTGCTCGCCGACGGGAGTCTGCTGCTGCCCTGCCTCGACGCGTACCTGATGAACCACTCCTGCGAGGCCAACGTCCTCGATCTCGGACTGGACTTCGGCGTGGCAGTACGGGACATCGCGCCGGGGGAGGAGGTGACCTGCGACTACGCCACCTTCACGGAGGACACCGGCTGGAGCATGGAGTGCCGGTGCGCGTCCCCCGGCTGCCGGGGGACCGTGACCACCGCCCAGGGCGCCGACGCAGCGATCCGCGAGCGGTGGCGCACCCCGGTGGAGGCGGCGCTCGCTCGGCTACCGAGGGTGCGACAGCCGCTGGACGACGTGCTGACGGAGCTGAGCGAGCCCTACCGGCGGGCCCTGGGCGGCGCGCACACCCTGGCGCAGGCTTCGACCGGATCCACCGTCTGCGCTCCGGACTTCGCCCTCATCGGCCCCGGCGGCGGCAAGGCCTGACCGCGCCCCGCACCCCACGGCGGTGGCGGCTGATCGCCGCCACCGTGCCCCCACAGCACAGCGCGTCCTGCCTCCCGCACCGCGCGGGACCGATGGAGAGGACCCCGCCATGCTCGACGGACTGCCGCAGCCGTACGCCTATGCCTACAGCCCGGCCCTGGAGCCGGACCACCGCCGATTACCCGGCTGGCGTGATGTCACGCAGGAGGAGTGGGGCTCCGCCCAGTGGCAACGGGCCCACTGCGTCAAGAACCTCCGCCAGCTCCGCGAGGTGACCGGACCGGCGCTCGGCGACCGCTTCCTGGCCGACCTGGACCGCGACCAGTGCGAGCGGGCCACGATGTCCATGCTCGTCACCCCGTACATGATCAACACCATTGCCCCGCACGTCGCGGCTACCGGCCCCGACAGCCTCACCGACGCCTACTACGCCGATCCGGTACGCCGCTACATGCTCCCGGTGTTCTCCGACCGCCGGACCGACTACCCCTCCCACCCCAAGGCCGAGCGGGACTCCCTGCACGAGCGCGACATGTGGGCCACGGAGGGGCTGACGCACCGCTACCCCACCAAGGTCCTCGCCGAACTGGTCGCCACCTGCCCGCAGTACTGCGGCCACTGCACCCGCATGGACCTCGTCGGCAACTCCACCGCCCAGATCACCAAGGCGAGTTTCGCCCTCAAACCCGGCGCCCGGCTCCAAGCGATGATCGACTACCTGCGCAAGACCCCGGCCGTCCGTGACGTGGTCGTCTCCGGCGGCGACGTCGCGAACGTCCCCTGGCCGCGCGTGGAATCCTTCGTCGAGTCCCTGCTCGACATCGAGTCGGTCCGGGACGTGCGGCTCGCCAGCAAGGCTCTCATCGGACTGCCACAGCACTGGACGGCCGAACCCGTGCTCGCCGGCATCTCGCGGCTCACCGCGACCGCGCGGGCCCGCGGGGTGCAGATCGCGCTGCACACCCACGCCAACGCCGCCCAGCAGATTACCAGCGGCGTCGCGGAGGCCGCGCGGCTGCTGCTCGACGCGGGACTGCGCGACATCCGCAACCAGGCCGTGCTCCTGCGCACCGTCAACGACACTCCGAGGGCCCTGCTGGACCTGTGCTTCGCGCTGCTCGACCGGGCCGGGATCATGCCCTACTACTTCTACATGTGCGACATGATCCCGTTCAGTGAACACTGGCGGACCTCGGTCGCCGAGGCCCAGCGCCTCCAGCACGCGATCATGGGCTATCTGCCCGGCTTCGCCACCCCGCGGATCGTGTGCGACGTACCGTTCGTCGGCAAACGATGGGTGCACCAGCCGACGCACTACGACGGGGTACGCGGAATCTCGTACTGGTCGAAGAGCTACCGCACCGCCGTGGACAGCGGGAACGAGGACGACCTCGACCGGCTCCACGAGTACTACGACCCGCTGTACACCCTGCCCGAAGAGGGCCGCGCCTGGTGGCGTGCGCAGGGCGCCGGAGCGCCGGACGGCGGCACCCCCTTCCCGGCCGCTCGCTGACCTGCCCCGCGCGGTACCCCGAGCGGCCCGCGCCCCTCGCCCCGGACGGGGCGGTCCTGAGGGCGCAGCAAGCGGATCCGCCCCCGCCGAGCACGTCGAGGAGGCCTTCGATGCCCGATGCACTGCCGGCTGCACTGCGCGATGCCGCCCGCCCTCTCCCGGCCGGCCCCGGGCGCACCGTGCACTGGATCGGTACCGGCCTGTCCGTCGGCCGCAGCGGACTCGGCCTGCTGTGCGAGCAGGCCGGACGGGTCTTCGTACGGGGCCGTACGCGGTCCAAGGCCGTGGCGCTGCTCGACCGGCTCGGGCTGACCGGCCGAGCCGAAGCGGGCCGCTGCGGGCTCGTCGGCCAGACCGAAGCGGGACTCGACCCCGGCATCGACCACCTCCTCGCGCACGAACTGGTGTACGTCGCCCGAAAGGCCGTCGGGGACAGTGCCGGGCCCGTCGACCTGACCTCGTACTGCGGCGGGCTGCCGGCCGCACCGAACGCGTTCGCGTACCCGAACCGCGACAACAGCGTGCCCTTCAGCGCGCAGTACCGGATCCCGGACGGCCGGCGGCTGCGCACCTTCATCCGCGGCACGCTGTGCAGCAGCGGCCGGCAGGCGGCCTGGCAGCCGGTCTTCCGCAGGGTGGAGACCCGGGGGCCCCGACCGGATCCGCGTCCTCGCGCAGGACCTCGCCCAGCGCTGCCCGGCCACGGGGGAGGTCCGCGACCGGGTCGTCCTCGCCGTCTCCGTGACCCTCGGTACCGAGCGGGGCGGGCCCGGCCGGCGGGGCGAATGCCTGCTCGCTCTCACGGGCACCGCCCGGGAGAGCGCGATGGCGCTCTGCGTCCCGTTGCCGCTCGCCCTCGGCGTGACCCGGGTGCTGGACGGCGCGCTGCCGGCCGGCCTGCAGCGCGCGGCGCAGGGCCCGGAAACGGCCCGCCGGCTGACCTTCCTGCGGGAGCACGGCGTGGCAGCGCGCTTGCGGGAGCTGTCCGTGTGAGGGCCGCGCAGCACGCGCGATCTTCTGACCCACTCACCTGACAAGGAAGGACACCGATATGGGGAACGAGAGCCGCGGCCACCCACCCGTGCACTACCGGTGCGTCGGTGTCGGCGTGGGACCGGCGAACCTCAGCCTCGCGTCACTGCTCCACGACCACGCCGACGTGCCCAACCTCTTCCTCGACCGGAAAGAGGAGTTCGCCTGGCACGACGGCCAGCAGATGCCCGGAAGTACCCTCCAGGTCTCCCTCTTCAAGGACCTCGTGAGCCTCGCCGATCCGACGAATCGATTCTCCTTCCTCTCGTACCTCCATGAGCAAGGCCGCGTCTACCACTTCCTGAACGCCCAGTTCTCCGCCGTCCCACGCCAGGAGTTCCGCAACTACCTGGCCTGGGCCGCCGAACGCAATCCGTACGTGGTCTTCGGCGAGGAGGTCCACGAGGTCACTTTCGACCGGGTCTTCCGGGTCCGCACGAGCCGGCGCACGATCACCGCCGACCACATCGTGGTCGGTGTCGGCAGCAGCCCGTACGTCCCGCCGCAGGCCCGCGAACTGCTCGGTCCCACCCAGTTCCACGTCAGCGAGTTCATCACGAAGGCCGTGCACCTGGCCGGCAAGCGGGTCATGGTCGTCGGCGGCGGCCAGTCGGGCGCAGAGGCGTTCCTCGACCTCATTACCCGACCCGCGGCGGACCGGCCACGGCGGATCTCATGGCTCTCCCGGCGCCGGACCTACCTTCCGATCGACGATTCGCCGTTCACCAATGACTTCTACACGCCGTCCTTCTCGGACCACTTCTACCGTCTGCCCGCCGACGCCCGGCGCGCGGTCAACCAGGACACCCTGCTCAGCAGCGACGGGATCTCCGAGGACACGCTGCGCGCCATCTACCAGCAGCTGTACGTCCACCGGTTCGTCGAGGGGCTGCCCGACCTGGTCGGGCTCTACCCGAACCGTGAGGTCACCACCGTCACCCGGGGCGTCCGGGGCAACTGGGAGGTCACCGCCCGGCACAACGACGAACCGGACGCCGCCGAACAGCACGAAGCCGACCTCATCGTCTGGGCCACCGGCTTCCGGCCCGCGCCCACCCCGTTCCTGGCCCCCATCGCGGGGCGCCTTGAGCGCGAGGGCGACGAATTCCGCGTGGACGAGGACTTCGCGGTCCGCTGGGACGGCCCGCCGCAGCACGCCGTCTTCCTGCAGAACGCGGTCCGCGCCCAGCGCGGGCTCGCCGACGTGAACCTGAGCCTGAACGCATGGCGCAGCCGCCGGATAGCGGACCGGCTGCGCGGGGTACGCGGCGACGATCAGCTGGCCTCCTTCATCGACTGGTCCTCGAAACCGGACTCCAAACAGACGTGGAACGACCGGTGAACGCCCGCGCGGGCTCCGCACCCTCCGGCCTCGCCGCGCCTGGAGCCGCCGGGCCGGCCCACGGGACGAGCACCTACGTCGACGTGGCAGTCGTCGGCGCCGGGGTCGTCGGCTGCATGACCGCCCGGGAGGTCCTGCACCGCAGCCCCGGCACCAGCGTCATGGTCCTCGACCGCGACACCGTCGGCTCCGGCGCCACCCGCCGCTCAGCCGGACTGCACTTCCCCCGCGGCGCCACCGAGCACGTCCGACGGATGACCGCGTACAGCCAGGACTGGTACGAGAAGCTGCGCGCGGCCCAGCCCGACGTACCCGTCCACCCACTCGGGATGACGGTGATCGCCGACGCGGACGCGCAGGCCGCACTCCACACCGCCTACCTTCCCGCCGCCCGGCTGCGCCCCGCCCCGAGCCCGGTCGCCGCACGCCGGGTCACCGTGCCCGACGGCAAGGCGGCGTGGACGGCCGACGGCTGCCAGTACGCCGACGTGGCCGCCCTCACCGCCGGGTTGGCCCGCGCCATGCGCCCGTACGCCGCCTTCCGGGAGGGCGTACGGGTGACCGCCGCGCGACCCGGCCCTGACGACGTCACGCTCCGCCTCGGCACGGGCGACGAGGTCACCGCCGGCCGGGTGGTCCTGGCCCCCGGGCCCTGGCTCGACGACCCGGCGTGGGCGAAGGCACTCGCACCGCTCGGGCTGCGCGTGAAGAAGATCGTGGCCCTGCACGTGGACATCCCGACCTCCACGGGGGACGGCGCGGTCGTCTTCCACGACGAGGACGCCTTCCTCCTGCCCCTGCACGAGCGCGGTCACTGGCTGTTCAGCTACACCTGCCGGGAGTGGGACGTCACCCCGGACGGCCTGAGCGGCGGCGTGTCGCCGCAGAACCTGCACGAGGCACGGGAGCTCCTGGCCGGGTACGCGCCGGAGTTCGCCGCACGCTGCGCCTCGGGACGGGTCTTCTGCGACGCCTACCACCCCCGCGGCTCCGGCCCCGTCGTCACGGCACTCGACGCCGCGGGCCGCCTGGTCTTCGCCGGTGCGGCCGGCGGCTCCGGCTACCGGCTCGCCCCGCACTCGCGGCGGATGCCGCCGGCCTCCTGCACCTGCGGGACTCCGCAGCAGACGAGACGAGGGACATCAAATGATCATCAACAGGTACGACCCGCATGCGCTCAGCGAGGCGTTCGGCATCGACATGAGCGCGATGGACGGCCTCGGAGTCGGTGCGGGCTGGGGCCGGGTGGCCCCCGGCGTCCGCTCCACCGGCCACCACCACGACGAGACCGAGTGCTTCGTGATCGTCGCGGGCCGCGGCGAGTTCGACGTCGACGGGGCGCGTCACCCCGTGGAGCCCGGCACCGTCGTCCTCTTCGAACCCTTCGAGTCGCACGTCCTGGAGAACACGGGGGACAACGACCTGGTCTTCGTCACCCAGTACTGGCGCGACCCCGGCCGGGCCCTCGCATCGGCCGCCGACATCCGGCGCGCCTCCTTCGGCGACCGCCCGGTCTTCGTCTTCTCCACCCCACCCACCCCCAACGGTGACCTGCACCTGGGCCACCTCTGCGGCCCCTACCTGGGCGCCGACGCGTACGTCCGCTTCCAGCGGATGACCGGCGCCGAGGCCTACCACCTCACCGGCAGCGACGACTACCAGAGCTACGTTCCCGCCGCCGGCCTGAGGGACGGACGCACTCCCGCCGAGACCGCCGCGCACTTCAGCGCAGAGATCGCCCAGACCCTGCGCCTGATGGACATCACCGTCGACCAGTACACGGTGACCAGCACGGATCCCGAGTACGCGGACGGGCTGCGGGACTTCTTCGCCCACGTCACCGCCTCCGGCGCCGTCCGCGTGACCGAATCCGACGCCCTCGTCGACGCGGAGAACGGCCATTACCTGTACGAGGCCGACGTGAGCGGCGGCTGCCCGCACTGCCCCGCGGCCACCGGCGGCAACATCTGCGAGGAGTGCGGCGAGCCGAACCTGGTGCACGACCTCACCGCCGCCATGTCCGCGCGGTCCTCCGCCGCGCCCCGCCGGGAGCGGATCAGCCGCTACTCCCTGCCCGTGCACGCCTTCCGCGACACCGTCCGCAAGCACCACCGGCTCGGCCGGGTCCCGGCCCGTCTCGCCGACCTCGCCCGGCGCGTCTTCGACCGCCCACGATTCGACCTGCCCCTCACCCACCCCTCCACCTGGGGCGTCACCCCGGCCGGCGGAGAGGTACCCGGCCAGGTCATCTGGGTGTGGCCGGAGATGAGCTACGGCTTCCTGCACGGCATCCAGTCGCTCGGCACCCGCCTCGGCCGTGACTGGCGGGCGGCAGAACCCCGGCGGGAATGGAAGATCGTCCACTTCTTCGGCTACGACAACAGCTTCTACCACTCACTGCTCTACCCCATCCTCTACGAGCTGGCCCACCCGGACTGGGAACCCGATATCGACTACCACGTCAACGAGTTCTACTTGTTGGAGGGCAGCAAGTTCTCCACCAGCCGCCGCCACGCCGTCTGGGGCAAGGACATCCTGTGTCCCGACACCGTCGACTCGGTCCGTTACTTCCTCGCCTCCACCCGCCCCGAGGGCGTCCGCACCGATTTCCGGCGATCCGCGTACGACACCACCCTGGCCGACACCCTCATCGGGACCTGGCAGTCCTGGCTGAACGACCTCGGCGCCCGCGTCGCCATGCACCACGGCGGCTGCGCACCCGACGCCGGGAACTGGACCCCCGAACACTGCGCCTTCCTCGCCCGGCTCGGCACCCGCCTCACCGCCGCCACCGGAGCGCTGGGCCCCGAGGGCTTCTCCCTGCGGGACGCCGCGGCCGAACTCACCGGGCTGGTCGAGGACACCGTTCGCTTCTCCGCCGCGCAGCGGCTGCACGCCGACGACCCGGCCTGGGCGGACGAGACCCGTACGGCCGTCGCGCTGGAGCTGGCCGCGGCCCGCCTGCTGACCGCCGTCGCGGCGCCCGTCGTCCCCCGCTTCGCTGCGCGCCTCGCCCGGTGCCTGGGCCTTCCGGAGCCGTCGGTCTGGCCCGACACCGTCGAGCTGGTGCGCCCCGGCAGCCGGATCGCTCTGGCTGCGGCAGTGTTCTTCCGCCAACCGCCCCCGCCGTGATCGGCTCCGCTCCTTCACCAGCGAACGGCGCTGAGGTCGACCGGCCGGGGCTGCAGCTGCCGCGTGCGCACGGCCAGCGTGGTCAGCCGCCGGGACATTTCGTCGGCGGGCAGCCGGCGGCGGTCACCGTGGCCTGGCAGGACCCATTCGAACCGGAGTCGTCCGGCCGTTCTGGCCAGTGAGGCAGTCAACTCCTCGACGGAGTACCAGATCACGCTTTCCGCGACTTCCAGATCGCCGGTGGTGCGTGACCAGTAGAAGCTGTCCCCGCTGAAGCAGTACCGGTCGTCGGCGAGGTAGAGCACGCTGCCCGGAGTGTGGCCGGGCAGCGGGTGCGCGGTGACCCCCTCACCGATTTCAACAGGCTCAAGACCCCGGATCACCTGGTCCGCGTCCGGCGCCGCATCGAGGTCGCCCTCGTGGATCCACAGCCGGGCCCCGAAGTGGTCCGCGTAGCGGCGGCCGTGTGCAGCGTGGTCCCGATGGGTGAGCAGCACATCGGTGACCGGGCCCAAGGCTGAGTACCGCGCGGCGAGTTCACTGCTCCAGCGGGGAGTGTCGATCATCATGACCGTGCGGGAGGGCCGCAGGAGCAAGTAGGAATTGGCTCCGGCAGTGCGCTGTGAGTTGTGCCCGCACAACAGTACGGCGCTGTCCAAGGCCATGGGAAAGGGATCGAGCCGCCGGTCCGGTTGTCCGGAGGTGGGGCGGATGGAGCGGGTGGGGCAGGCGAAGACGGCTGCGTGTAAGCGCCGCGTCTCCGCTTCATCGCGCGGCGGCCGCAGGATCTCGGACCTTCCGTCAACCTCGCCGATCAGCCCGGGCGCGAGCTGCCGCGCGACATCGCAGTTGAAGCAACGGTCGTCCACGTACCAGCCGTTCACGGCAGGCCTCCTTGGGCGGGGGAAACGACCCCTGCGCAGGGCCGTCCTCCAGGGATACCCCACACGCAAAACGAATTGGTAGGACCTGTCCCTCTTGTACTTCCGGACCCGACGCTCTCTCCACGACCCGAACACCAGGCCGGCGAGAGCCCGCCGGCAGAACGGCGCCGCGTCGGTCCCGCCCGGGCCGGGCGCGCCGTTCAGCGGTGGTCGGCGCCGAGGGTTTCGCTCTCGCGCAGCACCGCCAGCGCGAAGGCGAGGCGTTTGTCCAGCCAGCCGTCCCGCTCGACGAAGTACCAGCGCTTGCCCTCGGTGCTGCGCGGGAAGGTCAGCACGGCTTGCCCGTACTCCCCGGCCGCCCCTTCCCCCTCGGTGCCTTCCGCGCCCGCAACCCAGACCACCGGCTTGAGGTCGGCACCGGAGCCCGCTTCGTCGGACCCGAAGGACAGCAAGGAGTCGACGACCCCGCCGAGGACACGGCCCACCCCGCGCCCGAGGGCCGCCCCCGGGCCGCCCCTCGCCCAGTTGCGGGGCGCCACGATGGCGGGATGACCGGGCTGTTCCATCCACAGGCTCTGCTGGGTGAGTCGCTTCGCGGTCGGAGTGCGATGGACCGAGCCGAGCTCCCGGCCGGTGGCGTCCGTCACCCGGAAGCGGTCGGAGCGGTCCGGGAGCACCGTACAGAGCAACTGCCGTCCACCCTCGTCCTCGAAGAGCCGGAAGCCACCCTTCGCGAGTGGTCCGGCCGGTTCCGCGGGGACTATGTAGACGCCGGGGACCATGTACTCGTCGCCCCCGCGCGCCCTCATGAACCGGACCGCGTGCGGGCCCTCGCCCCGCTTCGACTTGCGGACCGTGCGCCGCATCATCCTGCCCACCGTGAACTGGGTGATCTCGTCCCAGTGCACCGCCTCGAAGGGCGCGTCCTGCCTGTTCTTTCCGAATGCCATCAGCTTCCCCTTGCGGCCGCCCGATTCCTCTCCGGCGCCACGAGAATACGAAACCGACTGCCCGCGGCCGCGACCGGAGGCCCGAGTCCGGCCCCTACGGAGAATCGGCGACGGTCGAAGCGACTCGTGCCCTGGGTCGCGGGCGGATCGTTCACCCGGTGTGAACGCATTCCATGACCTCGATGATCGGCAGTGGGCGGCTGTCTGCGGCTTGCTCCCGCGGTGCGGACCGGGCGGCCCGGACTACCGGAGCATTGTCAACGGCATCCTGTGGCAGCAGGACGGCGGTCGCCGCTGGCACGACCTGCCGCCGCGCTACGGACCCTGGCACCGCTGCGCGGAGCGCCTGCGCCTGTGGAGTATCGACGGGACCTGGCAGAACATCCTCACCACCCTCGCCGAGAGCGGGTACGTCGGCGAAAGCACTGCAACCGACGAAGCGGCGGAGTCCGGGGCGACGGTGACGGAAGCCGCCAGGAACCAGAACACGGCGGAGTACTGGAACCGTCCCTGGCTCGGGTAGCCCATCGAACCTCAGACGAGGGGCACCGGACCTGACGGTCGTGGTGCAGCGGTCTGGGCGTCCCGTCCCAGACCGCTGCCTTGCATCCCGAACAGACCGCCGGCGCCGACCCGCCTCCTAAATAATAGCCATGGCCATAGTAGTCATGTACTCTATTTGCCATGAGCAAGGCTTCACCGGGCCCCACGCCCGGCTTCCTGGTATGGCGGCTCGCCGGCAAATGGCGCGTCGCGGTCGATCGCGCGCTGGCTCCGCTGGGCCTCACCCACGCGCAGTACGTACTGGTCGCGTCGCTGCACGGCATGCAGCGCACCGGCGAGCGGCCCAGCCAGCGCCGACTCGCCGACCACACCGGCCTGGAGGCGCTGTACGTCTCGAAGCTGGCGCGCGCCCTGGAGTCGGCCGGTCTCATCGAGCGCACACGAGACCCCCGCGACCCGCGCGCCGTGCAACTCGCCCTCACCGAGCAGGGTCAGGCCGTCACGCGGCAGGCCATCGCGGCGGTCCAGGAACTGCTTCAGCAGTTGCTGGAGCCTCTCGGCGGCCCCGACGCCCCGCGGACGCGCGCGTTCACCGACGAGCTGACGACCCTGCTCGACGCACCTCTCACCCCATCCGTGCCGATCGACGAGAGACCTCAGGGGACAACACCATGACCACCAGTGCATCCACCACCACCGCACCCGTCGCCGGCGCACGGGACCTCGCCCTGGCCCACTACGCCGCCCGCGGCGTCCTGGAGCACGTGCTGGCCCGGCACGGCATCACGTTCCAGCAGCAGGTCGCCCTCCGCGCCGCCCTCATCGCCGACGCCCCGCAGACACCGGACGATCTCGTCACCCAGGTCCAGGGCTCCCTCAAGACCGACCCGGCCGACATCCGCGCCACCCTCGACGAACTGCTGGCCAAGCAGCTGCTCGTCGCGAAGGGCGCGCACCTTTGCCCCACGGACGCGGGCAGCGAGCTCATGGCCGCCGTCGGGGCGGAGACCGCCCCCATCTCCGCCCGCATCTGGGGCGCGATACCCGCCGAGGACCTGGCCGCCGCCGCCCGGGTCCTCGCCCACGTCACCGAGCGTGCCAACGCGGAGCTGGCGGCGCTGACCGCTGACCGCCACGCCCTTCGACACGCATGACACTGCACGCACCCATCGAGCACACCGGGGACGTGACATAGCCGTGGGCCGATTTACGGACAAGTACCTCGGCACTCGGTACCCCGACGAAAACGTCACACCGAGGCCCGCCCAAGAGCTGCGCGCGGCGCTCCTCGCGCTCAACGGACCTGACGTTCCCTTCGTCGTGCGCCACGGCACCGTGAAGGAGGGTGATCTGGTCGCGGAGTGCCGGGTGCCCGGGCTGCGCGTACGACTGTGGACCCGGATGCGCCTGGACCCGGTGAAGAGGGAGGTGAGGGCCCTCGACGAGCAAAGGGAGGGCTCGTTCGCCGAGCACACCCGCGGTCAGCGCTCCAGCGGCCCTGCCCACGCGGTGTACTGGGTCTACGAGAAACAGAAGAGCCCCGACGGACGGGAACACAGAGTCCGGACCGTCCGCTTCGCGACCAGCCAGATCAAGGACCCGCTCCGTCAGACCGTCCTCGACGCGGGCTGGACCCGGAGCGGAGTGCTCTTCCGCCTCTGACCGGCCTCCGCCGCCCCTCCGCGGCACCCTCCGCCCATGTCCGGGTGGTGTGGGGGCGGCCCGGGAGCCCCTGGCCGCCCACCGCCCCGTCAGGCCGCCAGCGCCTGACGGAGCGTTGAAGGTTTGAGGCCGAAGGTGTCGCGGATGTCGCTGTCGTCCACGATGAACGGACGCTCGGACATGTAGCTCATCTCGGCGAACTCACGCCACAGTGGATCGGCGAAGGACGGCAGTGCCAAGTCCCGTTCGGTGAGTGGCTCCAACCGCGGTTCGGGCGCTCCGTGGAGTGCGGCGAGGTCAGTTGCGGCATGACGCACGGTCGTGGTGATGACCGGGGCGTGCCAGGCGCGTCCCCATGCCCGCTCATCCCGGCTGACCGCCACCAGCGCCGCTGCGACGTCCTCGGTGTAGGAAAACGAATGCGCCGCATCGGGGTTGCCGTGGACGAGAGCCAGTTCACCCTCGCGGACCCGGGGAGCGACCAGCAGGGTGAACGCGGAGACTGCGCCTGAGCCCAGGTACTGGCCGGCTCGCACTTCGGCGACCCTCAGCCGCCCTTCGTCGTTCGCCGTCTTGGCCCGCTGCCACAGTTCGGCCCTCACCCGGCCCTTTCGGGTGTGCGGGGCCATCGGGGTGCGCTCGGTGACCGGCCCGTTGGTCTGCTGGTAGCCGTAGTGATTGCCGAGCATCACGTAGTCGGCCCCGGCCCGCTCGGTCGCGTCGAGAATCGAGGCGAACAACGGTGGCATGGTCTCCGGCCAGCTCTGATACGCGGTCATGGCGGCGTTGAAGACCGTGGCCGCTCCGGCCAGAGCCTTGGCCAGCTCATCAGTGCGCCCCGCGTCCAGGGCGACCCGTTCGATGGCGGGGTGGTCAGGACCGCTGCCGCTGCGGGTGATGAGGCGGACCCGCTCACCGCTTTCTGCCAGCTGCCTGGCGGTCGCGACCCCGGTCGCGCCAGCCCCGATGACGACTGATCCACCCACGACTGATCCACCCATGGTCTCGTCTCCGTTCACCTTCAAAAGTGGAACGCTTCCCCGAAGGGGAAACGCGGTTAACGGAGGGCCCGTGCGCACGCCCCACTCTGCCGCGCGGACGCGGGGTAGGTTACTGGCCCGAAAGCCACGACCTCCAAGGATCCAGCCATGCATCGTGTCGCCGTCCTGGCCGTTCCCGCGGTCAAACCTTTCGACCTGTCCATGCCGTCCACGCTGCTCGGCTCCGTCGAAGTCGACGGACGCCCCGGCTACGAGGTGACGGTGTGCACCGCCACGCCCGGCGTGATCGCCGCCTCCGGCGGCATCGAGGTGGTGGTACGGCACGGCCTCGGGGCGGTCGCGGCGGCGGACACGGTGGTCGTCCCCTCGACCGCCAGCCGGCACGACGCCGAGCCGGCCGCACTGGACGCCTTGCGGGAGGCGGCCGCCGCGGGCAAGCGCGTTGCCTCGATCTGCAGCGGCGCCTTCGTCCTCGCCCAAGCCGGACTCCTCCACGGCCGTGTCGCCACCACCCACTGGGTCCTGGCCGAGGAAATGCAGCGCACCTTCCCGTCCGTGCGCGTGGACGCCGACCGGCTGTTCGCCGAGGACGGAGCGGTCATCACCGGTGCGGGCTCGGCCGCCGGAATCGACCTGTGCCTGCACCTGATCCGGTCCGACTACGGCGCGGCCGTGGCCAACGCGGCGGCCCGCGCCGCCGTCGTCACCCCCGTGCGTCACGGCGGGCAGGCACAGTTCGTACAGACCCCGCTCCCGGCCCAGACCGACTCCTCATTGGACGCGGCCCGCATCTGGGCACTACAGCACCTGGACCAGCCGATCCCCCTGCGCGACCTGGCCGCTCAAGCCAAGGTCAGTATGCGGACCCTGACCCGCCGCTTCACCGCCGAGACGGGTGTGACCCCGTTCCAATGGCTGCTCCAGCAGAGGCTCCTGCGGGCCCGCGAACCGCTGGAGACCACCGATCTCACCGTCGACCAGGTGGCCGGCCGCAGTGGCCTCGGCTCCGGCGAGTCGCTCCGCCAGCACCTGAGCCGCCAGATCGGCATGACCCCGGCCGTCTACCGCAACGCCTTCCACGCCCGAGAGTGAAGACGAGGCTCGTCCGCCGAGCCGGGAAACCCGTTGGACCCCGCTGATGGGGGCGCGTCGTAGGGTTCGCGACGCGGAGACACGCTCGGCGGAGAGGGACGGTGGATGGCGGGACCGTACGAGATCTGGCAGCGGGCAGAGGGATCGCGCAGGATCGACGTCTTGTCGGGCTTCATCGCGATGTGCCCAGCGTGGGACAACGACGCTCGACGCCATCTCGCACAACTCCGCCTTCGGCCATAGCCCCGGTGGGGAAGTGCTGAACGACTTGCAGCTCGGGCAGCCGGTTCCTAAGTGCTTGCGGCACCTCTCGTGCGATTGTTCGTGACCGCCCTGTTCGGGCCGGGGCGTCGGGGTAGCCAGTGAGCCTCCGTCAACATGACCTTGCCGGTCAAAGGGCTGGTGTGACCGGTTCTCGGGGTGTTCGGCCTGGGCGTGGGCAAGGGTCCGCGGAGAAATTCCTCTGTCAGCCAGGCGCTTGTCCAAGCCGAGCGGCGCGCCCCTGCACCGCGCGGGCGGATCCCGTCGCCGAGGGGGCCTCGGCCGTAAATGCCGAGGCCCGTGTGGGAATCGTGCTCACCTGTCGACGGCGTCGGTCACGCGATTCCAGTCGTCCAGGTCTGCGGTGCGGGCCTCCAGGGCGGTGCGCATGCCGGTGGCGCTGGAGGTGCCGAGGGCCAGGCGCAGCGGGGGGTTGGGGCTGTCGACCGCAGTGCGGATGCCTTCGGCGATCCGGGCCGCGCAGGAGAACGCCGAGGCGGGCATCTCTCCGATGCCCTTCTGGACCTCGCGGACGGTCAGGTCGTAGTCGTCGAGGCCGGCTGCGACGTCGAGGTTGGACAGGAAGGGGGTGGCGGTCATTCCGGGCTGGATGATCGTGACTTTGATGCCGAGCGGTGCGACCTCGGCCACCAGGGCGTCCGACAGTCCCTCGACCGCGTACTTGGTCGCGGCCAGCAGTCCCACGCCGGGGTGGGCGGACTGCCCGTAGACCGACGAGCCCTGGAGGATGTGTCCGGACCGCTGGGAGCGGAGTACCGGCAGCGTCGCGCGCAGCACGTTGAGCACGCCGAAGACGTTGGTGTCGAACACGGCGCGGACTTGCGTGTCGGAGGCCTCCTCGACGGCTCCGAAGAGTCCGTAGCCGGCGTTGTTGGCCACCACGTCGATGCGGCCGAACCGCGAGAGCGTACGTTCCACCGCTTCCTGCACGGCTTGCTCGTCACGTACGTCTGCCCGGATGAGGAGCAGGTTGTCGCCGTGCGCTTCGGTCAGTTCGTCCAGTGAAGCGGTGTCGCGGGCGAGGGCGGAGACGACGTCGCCGTTCTCCAGTGCCTGGAGGGTCAGTTCGCGGCCGATGCCGGACGTCGCGCCGGTGATGAGCCATGTGCGGGGGCTGGTCTGCTGGTTCGGTGATCCGTTCATGTTGCGACCGTAAGCTGTTAGCTCATAACGCGTCAAGCGGGTCGATGCTGCATGTTGTGTGTGAGGCGACTTAGCGCCTCTTCTCGCTCAGGTACGATGGGCGGATGAGCAGTGCTGCAGCCGGATCTGCGAAACCCAGCCCGCGCGCCGTCATGCCGGTGGTGGAGACCGTCCTCGCGTTCGTGAACACGCGCGCGAACGGTGGCGGCCAGCGGGAGCTGTTCGCGGACGGGCCCTCCTTCGCGGCGTGGCTCGCGGAGCACGACGAATTCGGCGGCGACGCCATGGCGACCGATGCCGATGCCGCAGCCGCACGGGAGCTGCGTGACGCCCTGGTGACCCTGCTGCTCGCGCACTCGGGCGATGAGGAGAGCCTGGGCGAGCCGCTCCGGCACGCCGAGCAACACCTGCGGCGCGCAGGTGCGCTCTACCCGCTGGCGACGGTGGTCACAGCCAGTGGTGTCGAGCTGGCGTCGCCGCAGACAGGGGTGCCGCGTGTGCTCGGGACCGTACTGGCCGCAGTGACGACCTTCGCGCAGACCGGCGAGTGGGGGCGCGTGAAGGCGTGCCGCAACCCTCCGTGCCATTTCGGGTTCTTCGACCGCACGCGCAACGGCTCAGGGCTTTACTGCAGTACCGGCTGCGGCTCCCAGGTATCCATGCGCAACTACCGCCAACGGCAGCGCCGGGGGAGCGAGGCCCCTCCCGAGGCGTGAGCCCGCGGCTCCGCGGCCGGCCCCCTCCCCTGCACACCGCGACACCCGGCTCCGACACCGACGGATCACGCATGTCGGTGCCGACGGGTGGAAGACTCGAAGAGAGACCGCCGCCGCTTGCTGTGCCGCCCGTGCACTGATCGTGCGGGTGAGGGGAGAAGAGGCCATGAGCGACCATTCCGGAGTTTGGCTGGGGGCCGCGGAGAGGGCGTTGCGGGCGGCGCCCCCTACCGCTCTGCCGGCTGCGGCGGAGGAACTGCTCATCCGGTACATGGGTGCGAGGGCCGTCACGTTGCTGCTGGCCGACTACAGCCTCACCGCGTTGCAGCCCGTCACCCGACTCCCTCATACCGGAGAAGCGGTCCTGGTGCGCGACGGACTGCCGGCGACCCGGGCCTTCGCCGCCGGCGCGCCCGTCGTCGAGGTCGTCGACGAGCCGGGCCTGGTCGTGGTCCACCTCCCGGTCACCGTACGCGGTGACCGTATCGGGGTGCTGTCGGTACGGCTGCCCGAGCCGGGGCAGGGGGCGTCGGCGGTGTTGGAGATGGCCGACTTCGCCACAGCCCTCGGACACGAACTGGTCGTGGCCGACCGCAACACCGACCTCTACCTGCAGGGGCGACGCCGCAGACGGCTGACCCTGGCAGCGGAAATGCAGTGGCAGCTGCTGCCCGGGAGGGGTTTCGAGGTGGCCGAATACACGCTGGGCGGCCACCTGGAGCCCGCCTACGCGATCGGTGGTGACAACTTCGACTGGAGCGCCACCGACGACACCCTGAACATCACGGTCACGGACGGACAGGGTCACGGGATCGACGCGGCCCTGCTGACCAACCTCACGATCAACGCGCTGCGCAACGCACGACGCGCCGAGATCTCGCTGGAAGACCAGGCGTGCCTGGCCGACCAGGCGGTCTACGCGGAATACGGCGGCAAGCGTTACGCGCCGTCCCTGCTGCTGCACTTCGATCTGGAAACCGGCCGGGCGCACGGCATCGATGCCGGCTCGCCCCAGCTCTTCCGGTTGCGCGACGACATCGTGGAACGGGTGGAGTTCCAGCCCGAGGCCCCGCTGGGCATGTTCGAGGAGACCGATTACCACCAGCAGCCGTTCCAGGTACTGCCCGGTGACAGGCTGGTCGTCGTCAGCAGCGGGGTACACGGTTCGTCCGCACAAGGGGCGGGGAGTCACGCCTTCGGTGAGCACGCCCTGCGCGAGACCATCGCCGCCACCCGTACGGCCTCCCCGCACGAGACGGCGCGGGCCGTCGTCGACGGCCTCGTTCAGCACCGCCACGGTGCCGAGCTGTCGCAGGACGCGGCCGTGGTGTGTCTGGACTGGCGGGGCCGCACGCGTGCCCTCCCGTGACGGCGCTGGGCCTGCTCCCCCGGGGGCAGGGTGTCCGTCAGCGGTCGGCCGTGTCGCCGTCCGGAGGGTGGGCGGCGCGGGTGTAGGCGCGCAGGCCGGCGAGAAGCGCTTCCCGTTCCTCGTTCGACATGCGCTGCAGAACAGCACGCAGATCCGCTGCCCGCAGTTCGGACAGCAGGTGCAAGGAGTCCCCACCGTCGCGGGTGAGGAACAGGCCGATCTCCCTGCGGTCGGTGGCGGCACGCTCCCGGCGGAGAAAACCCGCGGCTTCGAGCCGGTCACACAACCTGCTCCCGGCCGGGACCGAGACACCGACCATGTCCGCGAGCCGGGAGAGGTTGACCCCCGGGCAGCGCCGTACGGCCAGCAGGGCGCGTACCTGCAAGGCCGAAAGGCGGGGAGGAGTGTTCTGACCTGCGCGGGTCCAGCAGTCCACCAACGCCTCGGCGGCGTCGGCGACCTCACGGGATGCCTCGTGCAGAGGATCGTCGGACGATCCCGCGCGGTCCATCGTGGCGGTCACTCTCCATGAGCAGGTGCAATGGCCCCCAAAGGTGCCGCCAAGCGCGGCTCCTCTGCGCGGGATGTTCCGCGTCTGCCCTCTCTGACGAGAATATCCCCGCCCGGACGGACGTCTTCGCTCCGTCGCCACGGTGATCCAGCCGGACGGCCAGGCAGATGGGCTAACCGGTCATGCCGGCGCCACCCGTCGTCGTGGTCGTCAGGCGGGAGCGGACCGGCCGAACCAGTCCATGCACATCACCAGCGCGTCGTCGTCCGCGTCCGCGTCGCGGTACGCCGCCAGCTCCTGCAGGATGCCGCTGGGGACCGCGGCGGCCGGCAGCAGACCGGTGGCCTGGATGGCCCGCGCGAGCGCCCGCTCGCTGTATGCCTCGCCGGCCGCGGAGGCGGTCGCGTACACGCCGTCGCTGACGAAGACCAGTCGGTCGCCGGGGAGCGCATGGAAATCCTGGGCGACGTAGGGCGTCTCCTCGAACATGCCGAGCGGGAACTGCGCCTCGAACTCGACGCGCTCGACCGTTCGGTCCCGGTAACGCCACAGCTGGGGCGAGCCCGCATCGACCACGTGCCCCCGTCCGGTGGCCACATCGAGCGAGATCAGGAGGGTGGAGACGTACTCCCTCCCCTGGTAGCGGCTGTAGATCGCCTGATCCGCGAGCGCCGCCTGGTCGGCGATGTCGATCCCCGCACGGCGCGCGTTGCGCAGGGCGTTGACCGCCAGATTGGTCAGCAGTGCGGCATCGATACCCTCGCCCATCCCATTGGTGACGGTAAGCGTGAGGGTCTCCGCCGTGGAGGACCAGTCGAAGTTGTCGCCGTGGATGTCGTAGGCGGGTTCCAGCTGCGCGCCGATCGCGAACTCGGGGCGGGCGCAGGAGCGGGCGGGCAGCAGTTGCCACTGCATCTCCGCCGCCAAGGTCAGGCGGTTTGCGCGCCGGGCCTGCAGGTAGACGTCCGTATCGCGCTCGGCGACGACGATCTCGTGGCCGAGCAGCTCCGCGACGTCCCGCAGCTGTTCCACGGTTTCCGGGGTGCAGGCGGCCTCGGGAAGGCGCACGGTCAAGATCCCGAGGCGGTCGCCCCTCACCGTGACGGGCAGGTGCAGATCCACGGCGCCGTCCTGCACGGCGTACTGCCCGTACGGTTCCTGGCTGCCGAAGGCCCGCCCCTCCGGGGTCGTGCGGACGGACAGCGGCGTCGCGGTGTGCGGGAGGGACGTCACCGGCTGCAGGACCGTCAGGCCGTAGTCGGCCATCAGCAGCTCGACTCCCCGCGCGCCGAAGTGCTCCACCAGCGCCGCACGGAGTCTGTGCAAGAGGTCATGGGGTGCCGCGGTGCGCAGCGCGCGCTCCACAGCCGGCAGATTCGTCATGACAGGACATCCTTCAATGCAAAACGGACCGATCGAACGGGGCCGCAGTGACGCCTCGGGTGCAGCGCCGCATCGAAGGGCCCGGCGTTCGGAGTGACGCCGAGCCGCCCCGAAGCCCGCTTGCGGCAAGCCGGTACTCAGATGCCTAAAAGGTTGTCATGCGACAACTATCCACTCTACCTCTCCGAAGCAGGAAAAGTTCCCCGCCCGAAAACAGGGGCAACGCAACCCGTTGGCCGTCCGCCCCAATGCCGGCTGTGTTTTTTGGAGCCCGGCACGACCTCTTGGCGAGACCTGCGGACAAGGATCGGCGGCGAACCCCGAACCGAACCCCGAAAGGTCGTGGCCCATGCAAGCCCTCGGACATCGACCGACGGGCGCCGAGGGCGCCCGGTCGTACGGTCTCGTCCTGCCGTGCGAGGGAGCCCGGCGATGAGACGGCCCCGGCCGCGCCCCTCGCTCGGCATCCTGGGCGGCATGGGGCCTTCGGCGACCGCTGACTTCTACCGCCGGTTCGTGGAGCGCACGCCGGCCGGCTCCGACCAGGCGCATCTGCCCGTCGTCATGTGGGCCGATACCGCCGTCCCCGACCGGACCGAGGCGCTGCTCGGACAGGGGCCGTCCCCCCTCCCGGCCCTCGTGGAAGGCGCCCGCTGGCTCCAGCGTGCGGGAGTGAGCTGCATAGCCGTTCCCTGCAACACCGCGCACGCCTATGTCGAGCAGCTGTCGAAGGCGACCGGTACCGAGGTCCTCGACATGATCGGGGCCGCGCTCGAGGCGGCGGCGCGCCGAACGCCGGGGCTGGAGCGGGTGGGCGTCCTGGCGACGCGGGGTACGCGGCTGACCGGGCTGTACGAGCGGGCCGGCGTTCGGCTGGGGCTCGACGTGGTGCAGGTGACCGACGGCGTGCAGGAGAGGTACGTGGACGCGGCGATCCGCGCGGTCAAGGGCGGCGCGGACCCCGCCGCGCCCGAGCGCTGGATCGCCACGGCCGCCGAGAGCCTCAAGGAGCAGGGCGCGCAGGCCGCGATCGCCGCGTGTACGGAGATTCCTCTGATCAGCGGGGCGGCCGCTCGTGTGCTCCCGCTGGTCGACTCGACCGACGCCCTCGCCGAAGCCGCCGTTGCCCGTCTGTGGCAACCCGCCCAAGTCGTTCGTGCCCGGGGACGAAGAGGCTGACGTACCCTCGTCCGCACGCACCACATCGGAGGGCTGCGCACGTCCTGACCTGCGGACATGATCAGGCCACACCCTCGTGGGCCTGCTGTACGGCGACCCCGACGCGGCCGGGGAGATCGGTGGCGTCGCCATCCATGATCCGTACGAAGAGCAGCACTATCCGGAGCACGCCATCGTGCTCGGGGTCGGTGTCCACGGCGCGGACGAGATCGGTCGGCTGCTGCGCCACCTCGCCGCGCTCGGTGCCACCGCCCTCGTCGTCCGCGCCGGGGACGAGTTCCTCGGAATCCGTGTGGGCGGCGCTGCAAGCCGCTCACCCCGGAGCGGGAGAGGGCGTTCCTGGAGGCGGCCAAGCGGCCGCTCACCGGTTCGTTGACCGGTGCGCTCACGCGTTCGTTGACGGGTGTACCGATCCCACGTCGACCGCCGTCCGTCGAGCGGGACGGACGTGCAGCCCGAAGCCCGTGCGGCCGGCGGGCTCGAGGCCCTCCTTCAGGTGGAGGGAGGGGATTTCGTAGTCACCGAAGTTCTGCGGGCGGAACGCGATCGGTTCGGTCGACTCCAGGGTGAGCAAACGCTGCTTCCAGGCCTTGGCGATGTCCGGGTACTGCTCGTCGGTGATCCGGTCGGTGCCGTACAGGACGAACGGGGGCAGGACCTCGATCCGGGGTAGTAGAGGATGCCGTGGTGGATCGGGAACAGCAGGTCGTCAATGGGCCCGTTGATCCCGCGGGCGGAGTAGTGGGACTGCGGGCCGCCGGCCGTCACCGACAGCAGGGCCCTACGGCCGGCGAGGGTTCCCTCGCCGAAGCGCTCGCCGTACTTGGTGTCGCTGTGCTCGCCGACGCCGTACGCGAAATGGAACGTGAACACCCGGTCCACCCAGCCCTTGAGGATCGCGGGCATCGTGTACCACCACAGCGGGAACTGGAAGATGATCGTGTCGGCCCAGAGCAGCTTCTCCTGTTCGGCACGGACGTCCGGGGTGAGCGTCCCGGCGTCGAAGGCGCGGCCCGAATCCCGTGCGACGCGAAGCGGATTCGAGGCGTGGGGACCGTAGTCCGAGGCGTCCACGACCGCCTTCCAGTTCATCGCGTACAGGTCACTCACCCGCACCTCGTGCCCGGCGTTCTCCAGTGTGGAGACCGCGAGGTCCTTCAGCGAATTGTTGAGCGACTGCGGCTCGGGGTGGGCGTAGACGATCAGCGTCTTCACGGGAACTCCTTCGAATCGGGTGCCTTCACCGGACGGCTTCGCGCTGGATGGCTTCGCGTCGGATGGCTTCGATTCTGGGGAGCGCGGCGTGCGGTGTTCAGGGGCGCCGTATCCGTCGGACCGGACTTCCTGGTAACGGCAGTACCACCTTCCCGGGCGGCGCCGAGGCCATACTGGGGGCATGGACGATCTTGCGGGCTTCCTGCGGACCCGGCGTTCCCGGGTCGAACCGGCGGACGTCGGCATCCCCACCGACAGCCGACGACGGGTGGCGGGGCTGCGCCGCGAGGAGGTCGCGCACCTCTCCGGAGTCAGCGTGGACTACTACGTGCGCCTGGAGCAGGGCCGCGCGACCCAGCCCTCCGAGCAGGTCCTCGACGCGCTCGCCCGCGTCCTCGGCCTCGACGAGACCGAGCGCGGGCACCTGACGCGGCTCGCCCGGCAGCGGCGCCGACGCGCGAAGGCGCCGGGCGGGCGGGTCCGGCCGGAACTGCTGCGCGTGCTCGAACTGGTCGTCGACGCACCGGCGCTGATCGTGGACCACCGCCTGGACGTGGTCGCCGGGAACCGCCTCGCCCAGCTCCTCTACGGCCGGCCGCTGCCCGGCTTGAACACCGCCCGCCACATCTTCCTCGAAGAGGCCGAGCGAGGCCTCTACGCGGAGTGGGAGAAATGCACCCTCGACGTGGTCGGGCACCTGCGCCTGGCCGCCGGGAAGTACCCCGACGATCCCCGCCTGGCCTCGCTCATCGGTGAGCTGGCGATGGGCTGCGAACGGTTCCGTCGCCTGTGGGCGCGTGCGGACGTGCGGGCCCGTACGCACGGGTGCAAGGCCTACCGGCACCCGCTGGTGGGCCTGCTGGAACTGCACCAGGAGAACTTCGCGCTGCCGGACGAGTCGGGAATGGAGCTGATAGTGCTCTCCGCGGCGGCCGGCAGCCCCGCTGAGGACGGCCTGCGGCTGCTCGCAGGACTGGGCGCGGCGGACAACGCGGACGTGCCTCCGGTGGCCAAGGCTCGCCTCGGCGGGTAGCGGGCGAGCCTCATGCTGTCCTGACCGCCTGGCTTTCCCGGCTGGCGGGCAGACTCAAGAACCGCCCCCGGAGCAGCACACAATGTGTTGGTCCGGGGGCGCTCTGCTGGCCGTCCATGCGCCGCTGGCCGGGCAGAGGTGTGTGGCGGCGCGTCTGCGTGGGTTCGGAGGTGATGGACAGCAGTGCCAGGCCAGGCGGCGCTGGTATCGGGGCCGGCTCGGGCACCCAGGGCGTCAGGCGGGCAAGCCACTTCAACAGGTCCGAACCGCGCGAGGGCCTCGCGCGGACGTCATCCGCGAACACTTCCACAGCACCATCGGCCGCTGAGGCCCTGCGAGTCGGCGTCCCGCGACGCCGAGGTCCGCCTTTGTAGCGGCACCCGGAAGGTCGGGCTCAGTGGCATGCCTCATGCCGCAGCAGCCAGTCTTTCGCCGCGGCCAGGGCTTTGTCCGGGCGGGCTTCGGATGAGCGCCCGTCGGCGTCGATCACTTCGTCGGGAGGGATCGACGCGTCGTACGTACGTCCCGTGCGGTCGGCGTCCCTGACTTCTGTGAGGACCAGCATGGCTCCGTCGGACAGGCGGTGCACCGCGTTGCCCGTCGGGATGCCCCCGGTGTACTGGCCGAAGAAGGGCGTATCCGGCCGTCCCTGGAAGGCGATCACCACCGCCTCACCCGAACTGGCCGTCTCGCCACTTGTCAGTACGGCGACCGGAGCGCCGGCGTTGGTCACCGGTGCGCTGTCTCCCCACCCGAAGGGCCTGCCGTCCTCGCGAGGGCTGCCGTCCTCCACCGTCCACAGGGACTTCTTGCCGTCGGTGTCCACGAACATGCCCACCGTGCCGCTGCCCAGGAGCGGTGCCACGACGGCGAGCATCGGCCACATGTTCCCACCCCGGTTGTCCCGCAGATCCACCACCCAGCCGCAGGCCGCAGGACTATCTGCCCTCGCCACGGCGTCTCGGCCCTGCCGCACGTACTGTGCATACGCTGCGTCGGAAGCCAGAACACCGGGAAGGGAGACGTAGCCGATGCGCTCTCCTGTCGTACGGCCTTCCGGTCCGTCGATGGCGGTGTCCGGCGACGAGTTGAGGACCTCCTCCACCTGCTTCGGCGGCATGAAGGAACTGTGCCCGGCACCGACCGTCTGCAGGGCGGCATTGATCGCGTCGTAGGTGTTGGCCGGCTCCCGCGCGCCCTGGGCCTGGGAGAAGGCGGTGCGCCGTACGTCTGCCCAGGTAACCTGATGGCGCATCAGTGAGTTCTTCTCCATGATGTCCAGTGCGTTCGACAGGTACGACCGGGCGTCGGGCGACATGACTGGGCCGGAAGCTCCCTGCGGACCGTCTGGGTATCCCGACCCGGCGACGAGAAGCGCGACCAGCCCCGCACAAGCCCCCCAGCGCGGCCAACGCCCCCGCCCCATGCGTCCCCCTCACCGCGCGACTGCCGAGCCACACTACCGGGGATCAGTGGATGCGCGGACGAGTTGGTGCGGGCGGTTGCTCCGGGGGCCGGGCCTGGCTCACCGTCGTCACAGGACGCCCGAAACACCACTGTCCTCCGACACCTCAATCGTCGCCTTGCCGCGGGGTCCTGGGCCGGGCCCGGCTATCGGGGGTTCGGGAGCTCCAGGTCCCTGATCCTCCACGGCGGGAGTCCGGCACCGATCAGTTCCTGGGCCTCTTCGGCGTTACGGACGAAGATCCGTTGGAACGCGAGCTGCGGCGAGAGGACGGCGAGAGCCGGGCACGGACGAACGATGCCGTACAGCCCGCCGCCGTGCATGGGCACGCCGTACGCGAAGGCCGGCACCCCGGCACGGGCACGGGGGTTACTCAGCGGCACGCCGTCCTCCTCGGCCTCCTCGATGACCGCGGCGAACAACTCCTCGACCTGAGCGGGTGAGAGGCGGGCCCACCAGGCAGCCGCGATCCCCTCCGCGTTCCGTCCCAACTCAGCCCGGCGAGCGTGCTCGGCCTCGTCGCGGGCGCGCTGCTGTTCCTCCGCCGCGCGGCGCAGCCGCGCAGCCTCCTGCCGCAGCACCCTGGCACGCTCGGCCTGGCCCTCGCGAGCCCGCCGCCCTCGTTCGACCACCTCAGCCCGGCGGCGCCGGTTGTCAGCCGCGCGCTCCTCCCGCTTGCGCGCCGCTTCCGCTGCCCGCTTCTGCCGCTCCGCTTCGCGGGCCTGTGCCTCTGCCTCGCGCTGGAGCCGCATCTGCTCGTGTTCCACCTGCGCCTGCGCCGACTTCCGGGAGGTCCACCACAGGTCTCGGACGTAGGTCTGGTACTCGTCCTCCACGGTCCGTGACACCCTGCGGTAGGCGGGCAGGGTTCGGCGCGTGATGACGGAGCCCCGGAGCACCCACGCCACGAAGTGGGGGAGCGGCTCCTCTCGGAACTCCCACCGGCCGCCGGCCGCATTGAATCCGGCGAGCCCGTCGTCCACGGTCCAGGGGTCCGGACCGAGCGGCGGGCGAACGCGTATGGACGGGACCTCGCCCATCCACACGGGCGTGCGCGCGTGAGGCGAGACCCAGCAGACGTCGATGCCGTGGGCGCGGTAGCGATCCGTTCGCGTCCGGATGTCGTCTACGGTGATCGGGGAAAGCTGAGCTTCCCACGCCATGCGTCGTGCGCCGTCCGGGGAAGTCGCCATCACGTCCGCGCGCCACGTCCTGTCTTGCGCCGGCACTTCGAGTTCGGCGTGCCAGCCGGCGGCGCGGATCGCTGCGGCCATCTCCAATTTCAGCATGTGGTGTTCCCACGACTCCTCGGCCATCGTGCATTCCGGCGGCCGGCCCGCGTCGTGGGCGAAGATGCGCAAGCGTCGGGGGCGCGGGGTGTGTTTGGCGTGGACGCCCCACCCACACTCGGGACAGGTCAAGCCGGGGCGCGGTCGGGCGCGGTGGATGTCGGACCAGGCCAGGCCGCCACCGAGGTCGGGCTGTGAGGCGTCAAGGCGCCCCGCCTCGGGGTGCAGCGCTGTGAAAGCCATGCAAGCTCCAAGAGATCCCGCGATCGCGTGATGCTTTCGATCGTTTCAAGCCTTATGCAGTGAGTGTTGAGCCACAACCCCTCGCATTTGATGGGTAGATGAGTCGATATTATGGATTGTCCGGGCCTCAGGATCCGATGCTGCATCCCTCACAGCTCTCCAGCGGATCGCTCTCCCGGACTACCCCATGTGGACGGGCAGTGACGAGTCCCCGGTCCGCTGGTTCTCCGCGCCAGGACTTCTCTTGCGGCAGGACGGGCTGACGGCCGAGAGCTGGCTGCACGTCCGAGGGAAGACGCCGGCCCACCTCTCGGCTGCCTGCACCGCCGTCCCGGGACGGTGGGCCCAGTGGCAGGGAACCGAACCGAACAGGGTCGGCCGACTTCCCTCCTGAGCGGCGTTTCGCCGTTTTCGGCTGTCAGTTGAAGGCGTCGAGGGCGTCCAGCCAGGAGCCTGCGTCGTCAGCGGGGCGGCCCCGCATCGGGCGCGGGTCGGGGTAGGTCTCCGCTGCGGGCCTCGCGCGGACGATGTCGGGCCCGCCGCACGCCGCGACCGCGAAGGCGCCGAAGACCTTGGCGAACGCGGCCGGGTCACGGAACTCCACGCCGAACGCCCGGCCGTCCTGCAGCGGCACCCACACCACCCGGTCGAGCCGCATCTACTCCGACACCGGCTGGTCGTCCGCGGTCGACCGCCCCTCCAGCCACCTCCGCGCCACGTGCAGCAGGTTCACCTCTTTCATCGGCAGCCGCTTGCGCCGCACCCGCAGTTCACGCGCCGTCAGCTCGACGCGCTGGTCCTTCTTCGGGTACCAGGCGACCCCGATCCCGAACGGCACCCACAGCAGGATCCCGGTCATCGGCCAGACCAGAGCGTCTCCCCACGACCGGAGCAGCCCCCCGTCCAGCAGGTACAGGACTCCGAAGACCGCAACCCACTTCGCCGTCATCCGCCAAAACCCAGTGCTCTGCCGGTACAGGACCCGTCGCTTCCCGGTCATCGTCATGCCGCCACGCTATCCGCCGCCCCGCAGCTCACCGTAGGCGCCGTCTTCTCCGGCACGCACCCGTTACTGACCCGCAGACACCCCACGACCCGGGTCGGTACGCCTACTCCGCGGAGGCCGCGGTCAGGTCCTCCGGAAGCCGGGGCGGCGTGCCCTGGGTCCACACCACTCGCAGTGCCGAGGCGGAGATCCGCCAGCCGTCGGCGGTCCTGGCCAGTTCCGTCTCGGTATGACCGGCGGAGACGAAGACACCGCCGGGGTCATCGGCCAGGACGTGGGTGCTCAACTGGGCGCCGCGGACGGTCGCCCGGTCACCGTCCACCTCGACGACGTTGTTGCTACCCATGTGAACGGTCCGGTCGAACAGTGCCATTCCCCGCCGGATATGGGTCAGCAGGGCAGCGCGACCATGGACGGTGCCGATGGGCATCTCCGCGGTGACGTCCTCGGTGTGGAAGGCGCGCGCCCACGCTTCGTCGAAGACCCTGTCGTCCAGCGAACGCAGGTAGCGGTCCATCAGATCGGTGATCTCCGCGCGGTCGGTCAGGGCCCGCAGTTGCCGCTGCATTTCGTTGGTATCCATGCCGGAAGTCTCCTACCTCAAGCGAACTTGAGGTCAAGGTGTGCCCGCCGCGCTCGGCGCCGCCCTGCCCGGCGCCGGGCGAAGGCCGCTCCGGGGGTGGTACCGGGTGCCCGTCGTGGTCCGGTCCGTATCGGGAACCACGTCGCAGTCCACGGTTCGGGGGGCCGGGTCGGGCAGGGAAGGAACCGCAGCAGCGCGAATCGCCGCAGGTCACAGGAGATCTCGCTCCGGTACCGCGGCCTGCGGGAGCGGGGGCGCGCGGCCGGACGGGGCTCGACCGGCATGGTCGGGCGGCAGTCACCGCGCGTACGGCCTGCCACCGGCCGGAGACCGGGCACGCAGCCGCTCCTCGTTTCCACTCCTGCTCGGCCATACCGGTAGCTCTCCGCATGCAACGGGGCCTCGCGGGCACCGGGTGAGGCGGTCGAGCGAGAGGAGGCCGGCGGTGGGGCAAGAGGCCGTATTCGACGAAGGTCGGGTCGCCGCGCGGCTGCGGGTGTCGAGGGCGGCGTTCCGGTGGGCGGTCCACATCGGGGCGGTGCCTCCGGCCGATGCAGGGCCCGTGGTGTGGTCGCGGGCCTCGGTGGAGTCGATGGACGGCGAAGCGATCCGCGGTCGGCTGCCGTACGCGTTGTCCGGGGCGGAAGCCGCCGACCGGCTCGCCCAGGCCTTGGGTACGCCGAACCCGCCTGAGGGGCCGGCCAGGGTGAGCGTGGCGACCGTGCGGGAGATGGCGGCGGCCGGGTACCTAGCCGATCTGTCCGACGATCCGAACCGGCCGCTGTTGCACCCCGATCAGGTGAGGGACCTGGCCCGGCGCCCCGACCTGGACCGCCTGATCTCCGAATCCACCCCACTGGGCCCGGACCAGTGCGCCGCCCGCCTCCGGGTGCGCCGAACGGACTTCGACCACCTGGTACGGCTCGGCTGGATCACCTGCGCACAGGAGGTGAAGGTGAAGTTCGGCGCGGCCCGAGGCGGCACCGTACGGGTTCGGCTCTACCGTGGCGCGGACGTCGACCGTATTCCGGCCGAACACCCGGAGGTGGACTGGCCGGCCGTACGCGCTCTCGGCAAGGGCCAACGCTCCCCGCTGGCCGGACCGACTCCGGGCAGGTCACCCGGCTGACCGGCGTCGGCACGTCCGCCGTACCTCTGCGGTGGTCCTGCCTAGACCGCACCCCGTCAGTCCGTGCCCAGGGAGCGATGACGGCTGGGGCAATCCGGCTGTCGTCGGCACCCCGCCTGCGCGACACGGACAGGGCCCTGAGCGCCAGGAGCTCGATGGACCGCTCTTCCGCTTCCCTCCGCGGTTGACGGTCGCAGGCGGAGGCCGGAAAGGTTGCCGGTGTCTGCTCCGTTCGCACCAGCCCGGTGGCGATGACCCGCCCGGTGAATGACGGTGGCCAGGGCGCCGGCCGCTTCGCCGGTGTTTCTTCCGCATGGGCAAGGGAGCCGTTCATGTCCGATCGTCACACGATGCTGCGCAGCCTCCACGACGTGGGTCTCGCCGTCTGGTTCGGGGGATCGCTGATGGGTGCGGTGGGCCTGAACGGCGCCGCGCGCGAAGAGGGCGGCACCTGGGCCACTTCGGCGAGGATCGCAAGCGCCGGTTGGGCGAAGTGGACGCCCGTAAACGCCGCCGCGATCGCCGCGCACCTGTTCGGCTCGGGCGGCCTGCTCGCCGCGAACG
The DNA here is from genome assembly GCF_036346105.1 of Streptomyces sp. NBC_00539. GTDB lineage: Bacteria > Actinomycetota > Actinomycetes > Streptomycetales > Streptomycetaceae > Streptomyces. Next base: position 345,905 of record NZ_CP107811.1, on the reverse strand, counting down.
CGCCGCGAGTCGCGACCCAGCAGGGGGTCGCCGCGTCGACGCTCGCCAAGACCGTCCTGACGGGCGCCGCCCTCGTGGCAACCGCCCACAGCCGCATCCTGGGCAAGAAGATCGAACTGGCCGGGTCCACCAATTCGCAGGACGCCGAAAAGGCGGCCAAGCACCCCATCGACACCGACAGGGCGCAGCGGCACCTGGCGTGCCTGCAGTGGGTCGTACCCGCCCTGACGGGCGGCCTGGTCATCCTCAACGCCCTGCACGGCGAGCAGCAGCGTCCCACCGAGCAGCTCCACGGCATGTGGCAGCGCGCGCGCACCCTCGCGCCGCACGTGCCCGCCGCAGCCAACTGGCACCTCACGCACTGACCTCCGGCCGCGACGAGCCACACCACGTCCCATTACCGCACGTCCCACCACCGCACGTCCCACCAGCGCGCGCCCCACCAGGCCTCGCCCCGCCGGGACTCGCCCCGCCCCGTCTCGTACCGCCCCGTCGCCCCCGGCGGGGGCGACGACGGCCGGGCGGTACGCGCGCCACACCCGGGGACAACTCGTCGGCCCCCTCGGGCCTGTCTCACGGACCGGCCCGCACGGGAGACGGCATAGTGATGGGGTGACCGCCGAACGTGATGACGCGCGCGACGACCGCCCCTCCGAGGGCAACAGCCTTGCACCGCAGGATGACGGCGTAGGTGACGAGGAGGCGCAGGTCATCGTGGTGGGTGCCGGACCGGCCGGTTCCGCCGCCGCCCTCCACTTGGCCCGCGCCGGCGTAGACGTACTCCTGCTGGAGAAGGGGGCTTTTCCTCGGGAGAAGGTGTGCGGCGACGGACTGACGCCGCGCGGAGTGGCCCAGCTGGTGAGGATGGGTGTCGACATCGACGCACCGGGCTGGATGCGCAACCGCGGAATGCGGTGGGTCTGCGAAGGACACCAGGCCGACCTGGACTGGCCGCGGCTCGGTAGCCTCCCCGACTTCGGGCTCACCCGTAGCCGACACGACTTCGACGACCTGCTCGCCGCGCACGCCCGTACCGCCGGAGCGCGCCTGCGCACCCGGGTGAAGGTCACGGCACCGCTGACCGACCGGGCGGGAAACGTCACGGGAGTGACCGCGACCCGCGGGCCGGACCGCGAGCCGGTCCGTTACCGGGCGCCGATCGTCGTGGCGGCCGACGGCGCGTCGGCGAGGACCGCTCTGGCCCTCGGGCTCGAACGTGACACGAGCCGGCCGGTCGCCGCAGCGGCCCGCCGCTACTACCGCAGCCCGGCCCGGACCAACGATCCGTATCTGGAGCTGTGGGCCGACCTGCGTTGTCCGCGCACCGGGCTGGACCTGCCCGGATACGGCTGGGTGTTCCCGCTCGGCGACGGGCGCGTCAACGTCGGCCTCGGCGCATTGCCGCAGCGACGGCGCCGTCCGGTGGAACTGAGGGCGGCCCTGGACAACTGGCTACCGCGCCTGCCCGCCGAGTGGGGGGTGCGGGAGGAGAACGCGGAATCGCCCCTGCGCAGCGCCCCCCTGCCGATGGGGTTGAACCGGCGCCCCCAATACCGTCGGGGACTGCTCCTGGTCGGAGACAGCGCGGGCATGATCAGCCCGTGGAGTGGCGAGGGGATCGCCCAGGCGATGGAGGCCGCGGAGGTTGCCGCCGAAACCATCGCCTTGGCGCTGGCCAGACCGGAGGGGCCGCGTCGTGAACACGCGCTGGGGCAATACCCCGCCGAGATCCACCGCCGCTGGGGGCGGTACTACCGGCTGGGCAACCTCGCCGGTGATCTCCTCTTCGCCCGGTACGGCTACCGGCCGCTCCTGCACCCCCGCGTCATGGCCTCGCCCCCGCTGTTGCGCTACCTGGCCCGCCTCCTCACCCACGTCACCGACGAACCGGCCCACGACAGCGTCGACGCCGTCCTCCACACCCTGTTGCGCCTCGTACCGTCCGTACGACGGTGAGACCGGCGGGGTCGGGCAGACCGTCGAGGGGGCGGCCCGCGCGGTGAACGACCTGTCCGCGCGGGGCACGGACCGTCATCCGCGCCCCGCGCGGTGAACGACCTGTCCGCGCGGGGCGCGGATGACGGTCCGTGCCCGGAGACCACCCCGCGCCCCATCGCGCGTACGGCAGGGCGCCCGATCCGGCCCGATCCGGCCGATCCGGCCGATCCGGCCGATCCGGCCGATCCGGCCGATCCGGCCGATCCGGCCGATCCGGCCGATCCGGCCGATCCGGGCCGGGGTGGGCCGGGGTGGGCCGGTTGCCGGGGACACGCCAGGCGTATCGACCTCGGGCGGGTGGTGTCGCCGAAGGGTGGAGGGGCGGGCACGCCGGGCGGGGGAGGGATGGCTCGCGCCCGCCGGCCACCGTCGGCGGTGCCCCCAGTCGTGGAAGGACTTCTCCGATGTCGCAGGTGAAGGAAACGATCGAGGTTGGCGTGCCGGTGACGACGGCCTACAACCAGTGGACGCAGTTCGAGTCGTTCCCGCAGTTCATGGACGGCGTGGAGCGGATCGAGCAGCGCACGCAGACGCTCACGCACTGGGTGACGAAGGTCGCGGGAGTGAAACGCGAGTTCGATGCGGAGATCACGGAGCAGGTTCCGGACCAGAAGGTCGCCTGGGTGACCGTGGGCGGCGAGACCGAGCAGTCGGGGCTGGTCACCTTCCGCCCGATCGACCCGGCCCATACCGAGGTGACCCTGATGATGGACTTCGACCCCGACGGCATGGCGGAGAGCATCGGCGACAAGCTGGGCTTCGTCGACCGGCAGGTCAAGGGCGACCTGAAGCGCTTCAAGCACTTCATCGAGGACCGGGGCACCGAGACCGGCGCCTGGCGCGGCGGAGTCTGACCAACCTGCCCCCATCCCCGCCGTGCCCGGTGCCGTGCGTGAGCCCGGGCATGGCGTTGGTGAGGTAGGCGCGCCCCTCAGGCGCCGCGCCCCTCAGGGTTTCGGCATATCGGCCCGAGGCGGTCGCGCCGGCCCGCTGTCGGCGTACCGGACATCAGCGGTGCGACACTGGCGGAGTGACGGACAGCGACCGGCAGACCGACCGACGCCTGGAACGGGTCATCCTGCAGCTGCTGGATCGTCGCGGTCCGACCGCGACGATCTGTCCCTCCGACGCCGCGCGGGCGGTGTACGACGGGGACGACGACGGCTGGCGCGCCCTCATGGAACCGGTCCGACGTGCCGCCCGGCGGCTCGTGGAGTCGGGTGAGGTGGAGATCACCCAGGGCGGCCGCCCGGTGGAGCCGACGAAGACCCGCGGTCCGATCCGTATCCGCCGCGCCCGCTGACACGGCAACGGCACCGCGACGTCCGCACAGTCCGCGGCCCATTTCCCGAGCGCGGGGCGATGCGCGCGTCCGAGGAGTGAGCACGGCCGGACGAAGACAGCCGCCGACCGCGCATTTCAAAGCAGGGCCGCCCACCACCCCGAACGGGCACCACGTCGTCCTCGATGACCGCCACTGGCGTACCACCGATCCTCCCGGTCTCCGACCTCCGCTTCATCTGGCCGAGGTGTTCGGACTACACGAGACGCCGAGCAGCAGCGCCATCGCAAGAGATGTCGTCAGCGCGGCCTGTGACGCTCTCGTTGCGGGAATTGATAGCCCGGGACTTCGGGTGTTGGCAGTCGGACACGCGCCGAAGCGGACTACGACGTGTACGACTTGCTCCCCGTGGCGCTCGATGAACTCGACCTCATCGTCCATACGGTTGCCAGCGAGGCGCTCCACGAAGCCGCCGCACGAGTGCTGGCCCGCCGTATGCTGGCCGGTGAGCTGGCACCTTGGGAGCTGACTTTCCGAATTCACCAGCTCCACGGACATGAACTGCCCCTGACCAAACGGCTTGCCGAGCTGGACGCCGAATATGCCATCCTCGAAGACGACGACAGAGCAGTAGCTCAGGTCAATGCCAAGGTCATGAATGAGGCCCGCCGCCTCGCTGGCCGCCCCCACACTTCAACCGAACCCACGGACACCGAACTGATACCTATATCGTCTGGGCCCCAAGCGTGAACAGCACCTGGTCCCTCATGGCCGGGCCGGGTCAACCGGCCGCTGCTGCCACACTTCTGGGGAGAGGGGCTGCTGGAGCGGGCGTTCGTCTCGGGCGCGCCGGAGCTGTGCCTGCTGCGACTGTGAGCAGGGCGAGGCGAGGGCCTGACGTAGGGCGTCTCCGGTTGAGTGGAACAGGTGGCGGTCGGTGTCCCGCTCAACCGGAGACAGTGCTTTGGTTCACCCGCGGAGCCAATCCAGCAGGCGTCGTGGAGCCGGTAGCAAGTACTGACCCTCATGGGTGGTGGAGCAGACTCGGCTCTCCTGACTTGCTGAGCGAGACGGTATTCGTCCGCCTCGCGGATGAGTTGATAAGAGCGGATATGGTGCAACTCGAAGTGCATGCCGCTCGCTCCTACTGCTGGATCTCCATGACGTCGGCGACCACGCAGCTGACGTTGTCAGGGCCGCCAGAGTCATTGGCAATGGCGATGAGTTCGTGGACAGCCTGCTCCGGCTCACTGGTCTGGGAGATCACGCGATGGATCTCGTCGATCGGTACGACGGTCGACAGACCGTCGGAGCAGAGCAGGTAGCGGTCTCCCTTCTGAGCGTCGTGCAGGCGCACATCGGGGGTGCTGTCGGCTCCATGGCCGAGAGCACGTACCAGCAGTGACCGCTGGGGGTGGGAGGCGGCTTCTTCCAGGCTGAGGCGTCCCTCGTCGACCATCGACTGCACCATGGTGTGGTCGTGCGTGATCTGGAACAGCTCTCCGTCACGCAGCAGGTAGACGCGGGAATCGCCGATGTGCACAAGGGCCAACTGCGAGCCGGTCCAGAGCATCGCGGTGAGCGTGGTCCCGGCCTCATCGGCGGAAAAGCCGGCCCCCGAGACACCGTGCACCGCCAGTTTGGCCCGTCCTATCGCGTCGTCGAGGACATTGAGGAGACTGCCAGCCGGGATGCTGTGGGTTTCGAGGTGCTTGAGCGCGTCGATGGCGGCCGCGCTGGCGGGGGCTCCTTGGCCGCCGAAGCCGTCGGCGACGGCGAGGAGACGGGACCCCGCGTAGGCGGTGTCCTGGTTTCTCTCGCGAACCAGGCCGGTGTCGGAAAGAGCGGCGTAGCGGATACTCAAGGGCTTGGCGGTCGGGGGCATGTCAGGGTCCTTCCAGGAGAGGTGGTCGATGAGGAAGGTGGCCAGGTTCCGCCGTGCGGCGGTATCGGCTTCGACCTGGGACCAGAACACGCGGATCTCTTCGGCTGCCGGCCCTGCCTCCATCGTGCAGACCTGCTGAATGCGGGCGAGAGGCATTCCCAGCCGTCGGAGCCAGGCGACCAGCCGGGCTTGATCCAGTTGCTCCGGTGCGTAGAGGCGGTAGCCGGTCACCGGATCGACGCGCGCAGGAGTCAGCAGGCCGAGCTCGTCGTAAAGACGCAGCGCCTTCGGTGACAGCCGGGACGCCTTCGCGAACGTCCCGATGGTCAGCAACTCCATGCTCGTTCCTCCTCAAGCCAGGCACGTCGCCTGGCTCCCCTGATGCTGTGGGCTCCCCCAGGGTGAAGGTCAACCAGGGCTTCTCCCGGCCCGTCCGATGGTCTCCGATTCGTACGCCGGCAACTCAGCGATACGCGATCAAGATCCGCAAGGTAGCTCCCGCAACGGCGCTGCCGTCGAACACGGTTGGCCAAGCTGCTGCGGCCTGGCGGAAGGCCAAGTGGTGACCTCGCTTAAGGACCTTCCCCATGCCGGTAGCTGTCTGGCGGTCCGGCGGCCCGGTTCAGGAGGTGAGGTGGCAGGATGAGCGGTGTCCGACTCTCCGCATGAATCGTGGTTGCGCGGCATCGCCTTCAATCCGGCGGCGCCCTCCGACGTACTGATACGCCTCGTGGATCAAGCAGCCCGGTAAGGCGGGTCTGCTGGTGTGCGAGGGTCGTGACCTACCCGACGCCGTCATCGACGCAGCCCTCCACCACCCGGCCAGAGCGATCCGCCGCGCGCTCGCGGGCAACAGGCACATCGACCCCGCACGACTCGCCCCCTTGGCAACCGACCCGTCGGGGATCGTCCGCGGACGGCTCGCCGCCGGTCCCTCTCCCCGTCCCCGATGGGTCCGACCAATGCCGGACGACATCCTCGTCACCCTCATGACGGCCGAGGACGGGGGTGAGGCCGCGGTCGCCTGCGCGCTTGTGCGGGTCTGGAGTTCGTCCGAGCGCTACTGATCGACATGTTTATGATGCGGGTCGGGGGCGGAGGCGGCAGAGCTCGGGGAGGACGACTTGGCGAGTGGCCGAGGAGTTGACTCGGTGGGCCGGGGTGTGACTCCACCGTGGTGAATCCACAGGAGGGCTCCGGCGAGCAGCACAGTACCTCCCAGCAGCCAGGGCAGCGGGCCTGGCCGAAGTACGCCGATGATCAAGCCGCTGAGGGCTCCCGTCAGTTGCAGGGCCAAGGACTGGACGGACAGTGCGGTGGCCCGGACCGAACGGGTGACACGGCGGTGCAGGATGTCGTTCTCGGTCGGTCCTGCCGAGCCGAGCCCGAGGTAGACCAGGCCGTAGCCGGTGGCCGCGAGGACCATGGAGCCCGCTCCCGTGGAACCTGCGGTGGCGCCGAGCAGAAGCAGGCCGCCGGCGCTCGTACCCAGACTCGCCATGACTGCGCGCTCGCCGCTGCCCGCGAGTCGGGCGGCCAGCGGTGCGAAGTGGCTTCCGATGCCGGAGCAGATGAATCCGGCACAGGCGAGTGCCGCGAAGATCACCGCGCCCGACTCCGATGCACCGGTGAGGGCTGCGGACCGGCCCGGTGTGAGCAATTCGATCGCGGCCAGAGCGCTGCCGGCTGCCCCTGCGCTGAGGAGGATCCGACGGACCAGTGCGTCGCGGCCGCCCAGGCGCAGTCCATCCCCTACGGTCGCCGGGATGCCTCGGAGCACGTCATGCAGGGTGACCCTCGGCCTGGGCGGTTCCCGCAGGGCGGTCAGGACGTACATAACGAAGGCGACCTCGACCGCTGCGCCCAGGAGCAGCGGAGTGGAAAGGGGTACTACGAGTCCGGAGGTTGCCCCGCTCAGTCGGGCGCCGAGATCGGGGCCGAGTGCCAGCAGCCAGGGAAGGACACCGCCGAGCAGGGTGCCGGTGGCGAGTGCGGCGGATGTTGCGGCGGAGCCGCGGGCCAGTCCGGTGTGTAATTCGGCGCCGGGCCCGGAGTGCGTGTGGAGGGTGTCGACGTACCAGGCTTCGGCCGGTCCGCTGGACAGCGCGCGACCCGCGCCCATCAGGGCCATGCCGAGTCCGAGCAGCCAGCCGGCGGTGCCCAGGCCCAGAAGGGTGAGGGCGGTCAGGTTCAGCAGGCCGGCGGTCGCCAGGACCGCGCGGCGTCCCAGGACGTCGGAGAGTCCTCCGGTGGGCAGTTCCAGCGCGGCGGCGGCAAGGGAGTGTGCGGCGAAGTAGCCTGCGATGGCTTCCATGGCCATGCCGCGCTCGGTGAACAGCAGGATCAGGGGAGCGATGGTCAGTCCCAGCGGCAGCCAGAACAGAACGCAGACCGTGACGTACCGGCGGCGTGCCGTGCGAACGTCCAGCAGCCCGGTCATGAGGCGTCCTCGGTCTGTGCACCCGCCGGGGAAGAAGCGGCCGGTTCCGCCCCGGGGTCACGTGGAGCCAGGGGAAGTCCGGCGGTGAGGAGCACGACCTGCGCGGAGCGCGGATCCTCCGCATCGCGGGTGGTCAGTTCCGTCAGTTTGTGGTGGAAGACTTCCCAGAGTTCGGTGAGCGACTCGGGGGTCAGGCGGGGCAGTAGGTCGCTGATGCCGGAGGGCTCCACCCACTCCGGGCCCAGTCGGCCGTCGGCGATGTCTGCCTCGTGCCGGACGAGAGAAGCCTCCAGGTGCTGGATCTGGGCCCTGCGCGACAAGCTGACGTAGGCGCGGCTGCCGGTCGTGGCTTCCATCGCCTTGCTGCTCCAGGAGGTCACGGCGTGCACCGCCTGCCAGCGGCGCTCCCGCCCGTCGCGGTGCTCGGCCTCGGCGACGAAGGCGTACTTCGCCAAGACGCGCAGGTGGTAACTAGTGGAGGCGGATGACTCCCCGGTCCTCACCGCGAGCTCACTCGCGGTGGCCGGGCCGTCCTGTCGCAGCATCCCGAGCAGCCGGATACGCAGAGGGTGGGTGAGGGCCTTCAGGGCTGCTGCGTCCTGCTCCGGATCGAGTACGCGCTTCTGCTCATCACTGATCATGACGGGAGACTAGGGTGCCCGAAGGGGTTTCCAAAAGTATTTTTGCAGAAAATATTCTGGAGAGTTGGCCGGCCTCCTGCGTCACCGCTGTCGCGTCGGTGAGGGGCTAAGTGCCTGCACGCTTCGGGGTGTTGCTTGGCTGACCCCTCCGCGCTCGCCGGCGAGCGCACCGAGCAGAGGCGACCGGTCCGGGATGGTGCGACGGCTGAATTGCACCCACCAGGGCGGAAGTCCCCCGCAGGGTGCGCAGGCTGTAGCGCCGGCGGTCCCTTACGGGGAAGCCCCGGCCTTTCCCGGATCGGCCGCATTTCGCCTCCACTCTGGGCCTTGGGTGCCGCACCATGGCGATTCCCGGGGTGACCGGGGCGAAGGGCTTGGGGGAGCCGTGACACAGACGCACAGTGAGCAGGAACCGGTGCCGGAGCCCGGAAGCGAGCAGGGCGAGGAGCTCGACGCCGACTCGGAACCGGATCCCGGGCCGGAAGCCGAGGCCACGCCGGACGCCGGGCGCGACGCGGAGGCCGGGGAAGAGCCCGGAGCCGAGGCCGCCGCCCCGCACGAAGAGCCGGAGCCGGGGCCGGAGTCGCAGTCGGAGTCGGAGCCGGAGCCAGCGCCGGAGCCGGAAGGCGGCCCGGCCGGAAGGTGGCTGCCCAGGCGGTTGCGGACAGTGGGGCTCGCGGCCGCGGGGGTGGTGCTCAGCGCCGTCGTCGCCGCGGTCGTCTCGGCGTACCTCGACATCTGGTCGGTACGGGAACCGCCGCCCGGCGCACCGCGGATCACGGCCGGCTCCGAGGTCTGGTGGGATCTGATGCAAGACCGGCACCTGGTGCGGTCCGCGCCCGGCTCGGCGTACGACAGGGAGCCGGTGCCCCTGGGCGACGCCCAGGAGACCCTCGTCCGCATGGTCACCGAGGGCGGGACCGACGCGGGCATGATGCGGGTCCGTCTGATCGTCACGAACTTCACCCGGACACCCGCCACCATCACCTCCGTCCGGGCCCGCATCGAGCGCACGCGCCCCGCGCCCACCGGCCCGCTCTTCTACTGCGGCGGATCCCAGGGAAGTTCCGAGGTCAGCCGGGTGCTCCTCGACCTGTCCACCCCTTGGCGGCCGGCCATGGAGCAGGACGCCGAACGCCGCCTGACGGCGCAGTACCCGAGTACCAAGGTCCAGGTAGCGGCACAGGGGGACCCGGCCTACTTCGACATCGAGGTCAGAACGGGCAACGCGACGGGCGCGTCCTCCGTCGCCTACGAGTTCGTGCTCGACGTCACCTACACGCAAGGGGACAAGCAGCAGCACCTGCTCGTGGACAGGGCCGGGCGCCCGTTCGTCCTCGCCCAGGGGACCGACAACTGGACTCAGGGGTTCCACTGCGTCGGCTACAAGTGGATCGCGGCATGACGCCGGACAAGTCGGGAGCCCGACGCCGTTCCGTCCTCGCCACGGCCACCGCCGCACTCGTCCTCACCCTGTGCTCCGCCCTGACCGTTACGCTGCTGCGTTCACCGTCCCGCGCCCCGGACGGCGCCGATCGGCCGGACGCGGGGATGTACGCGACCGGTGCCCCGCTGCTGGGGAACGAGGACACCTGGGCCGCCACCCTCCCGGAGCCCGGCCGGCAGCCTCCGGCCGAGCTGATGCGCAACGCGCTGGGCTGCGTCCCCCTCTTCCAGTGGGCCACCGAAGCCCGTGCCGTGCCCCGCGGGCAGGTGACCCTCGCGTACTCCGTCGGGGCGTCCCCGTCCCGCGCGGCCCTGGTCCGGGGGATCCGCGTGGTCAGAGGGCCGGACGTCCCCGTGCCCCGCGGTGACGACGTCGCCTGCGCGGGACAGGTGAAGGACGAACGGCTGGCCGCCGTGAGCGTGGCCCGCGGCAAGCCGGTACGTCCCGTCCGCCTCTCCCTGGACGATGCCGGATCCCGTCAGGAGGCCCCGCTCGCGGTTCGGGCGGGCGGCACGGCCACGGGGCTGGTCACCGTCACGACGGCGGCCTGCTCCTGCGCCTGGTGGCTCGAACTGGACGTGGAGGAGAACGGCGAGCAGGTCACCGTACGGGTGGACGACGACGGCCGGCCGTTCACCCTCGCACCGCCGGTGCCCCCCCTCGCCACCTCCGCCGACCAAGAGTCGGTAGTGCAACGGCCGCTGTCCCGTGGCGCCGGCGACCCGCAACCGCCTCAGGCCGGGGTCTCCGCGGTAGCCGCGCTGCTCCCGACGTCCGAGAGCTGGCAGGCGGAGTCCGACCGACCGCTGGACCCCGCGGCCGCCGTCGGAGGCGAAGCACGCCTCGGTGGGATGGGCTGTCACCGCATGTACGACTCCGTGGTCCGAGCCGGGGGCGTTCCGGCCGGTGATCACGAACTCCAACTCGTGATCACGGGCCCCGCCGGCGTGGAGGGGGCCGTGCTGAACGCACGAGTACGGCTCGAAACGGTCCGTCTCGACGCCGAGCAGCGCTACCGCTACGCGTGCGCGCGCTCCGGCGTGAACCCGCATGCCCACGCCAATAGCCTCAGCACCACACCGGATCTGCTTCCCCACACCCTCATGCGTGGACATCCCGGACTGGGTGTCGGCCTCTCGATGCCGCTCGCCACGGACGAGACGTTCTCCTTCAGCCGGACCGGCCTGGACGGCCGGACCCGCCCGGACGGCCGAGGTGCATACGGCATCGGCCGCGTCATCGTGCCCCAGGAAGCCACCTACGGCATGACGGTGGAAGTGACCGTCACCATGCCGAGCGGCGAACGTGCCGATTTCACCCTGACCGACCACGGCAAGCCGTTCCTGCTGGGGCCCTGCACCGACATGCTGACCCCGGCCCACCAAGAGAACTATGAAGAGCCGAACTCGGGCCCGCGCTTCCATTACGACGAGGAACGCCTCTAGCGGTGTTGTGTCGCCGACGTCCCCAAGTACGATTCCGGTCTCATCCCGTCCTGCATCAACTACACGCTCGTGCCGGTGCCGTGACCGACAACTCCGGAAACTCGATGAAGCCTCTCGACGGCAACGTCGGGGAAGCCGCACTGGTGCGGCTCCTCGACGACGTCTACACCTTCGCGATGGCAGGGCCCCGCCTGCACGAGGACTGGACTCAGGACGTCCTCGCCGTCCTGGAGCGTCGCGTCACCGACCCGCGGGGTTGGCGCGTGATGGAATGGCAATGCGACCGGGCGGTTCGCGTGGCAGGGCATCCCTCGTACCCCTTCGGGACACTCGTGGCGCAGGACATCCGTGCGGGTGTCCACCCGATCACGGAAGGAGCGGCCGTCGAGCTGCTCGCCTCGCTGACCCAGGAGTGGTCCTTCGAGGCATACCCTCTCCGGTCCCGGGCCGACCGCGACGACGTGTTGACCGACGCCCGCACCGTACTCGCCCGGTTCGGCCCCGGCGCGGGCTACTGGTCTTCCTCCGACCTGGCCCGGACGTCAACGTCTCCCGACTTCCTGGTGGGCCGTCTGGAAGGTGGTCGGTCCTTCACCGAGCACGTCATGGACGTGGGTCTGATCGCGGTGTCCTCGGACGAGGTCGGCGTCTTCTGGTCGTTCGACGCGAATTGAGACAGTGAGGTGGTGCTGACGAGATCTGCCACTTCCCCCGACACGGGAGACCGGCCGATGGACCACGAAATGCCTGCCAGTCCGTACGGGTTGTCATCCAGACCACCTTCCCCGAGGCGCCCGACGCTCCCGCTGACACCGTGCCCTGGATCGCTCTGCGTCCGGCCTGATCCACCGGCCCGGTTCCGGTCAGGGGTCGTTCCTCCGGCCGTGGGCCTGGGTGTCGGCCAGGCCGCCGGCGCCGAGCAACCCGGTCGGGGGCAGGGAGCCGTGGCGTGTGACGCGGGGCAGTGTTCTCGCCGAGGCCATCGCCACAAGAAGGGGCAGCACCGGGCGGACGGGCTGCGCGAGCCGGAGCCAGGGCGGCGCGTACACGGTCGCCGCCCGGTGGTGCACCGCCTTGACCAGCCACCCGGCCACCTGCTCGACCGAATACACCTTCCGTGCCGGAGCGGGCATGTGCGAACGCAGTTCGCGCAGGACATCGTGGGCGTCGACGTCGCGAACCATGTCGGTGTCCGTCCAGTGCAGATAGGCGATGCCCACGCCCACTCCCTGGTACCCGAGTTCGGCACGCAGCGACTGGGCGAAGGACTCCACTCCCGCTTTCGAGGCGCAGTAGGCGCTCATCATGGGAGCCGCCCCGAAGGCGGCTGTCGAGGCCACCTGGAGGAAATAGCCTCGCGACCTCAGGAGCGCGGGAAGGAATACCCGTGCCGTCACGGCGCTGCCGACGAGATTGACCTCGATGACACGACGCCACGTCTTCGGATCCGACGTCGCGAACGGTCCGCCTTCCGCGACTCCCGCGTTCGCGATGACGACCGCCGGGTCTCCCATGTCGCGGGAGACACGCAGGGCGGTGCGGCCCATCACCTCGTCATCCGTGACGTCCGCCTCGTAGCAGCGGGACTCCACCGGCAGCGAGCGCGCCACCCGTTCGAGCGTTTCGGCCTCACGCCCGAGCAAGGCGATCCGCATGCCCCGCTTCGCCAATTGCCTGCACAGCCCCTCTCCCAGCCCGCGCGCAGCGCCCGTGACAACGGCTGTGCGGCCCGCCAAGGGATTGCGCTGCGGCATGCTTTCCTCCAAGAGGTGGCGCCCGGGTCCGCGGCCTAGCGGGGCGCGGAGCCCGAGGGGGAGACACCTCATGGCACCACACGGGGAAGGGCGCCGCCCGGGCTGACACACCGAGCGCCAGGACAGTCCGTCCACGCGGCGAGGAAGCGGACCGCTCCGGCCGTGGACGGAGCCTCACAGCCCACGCCGTCCGGTCGCTCCGCCCTCGTGTGACCTGCCTGTTCGGTGATCTTCCTGCGTCGTCGGCCGTCGGCTCGTAGCGTCTGGGTGTGGAGCGGTTGTTCGAGCCGCCGTCGAAGGAGCGCAAGAGGGGAGCCGACCATGTCGGAAGTGATCGAGAGCCTGGCACACGAGGGTGGCACCGTGCTCGTCACCGCGTTGGCCACCGGGCTGGTGGGCGCCGCGCGCAGGCTCCCGCAGCTTTGGCGCCGTGAGGGCGCCGAGGAACGGATGGCGGCGGAGTTGGAGCGTTCGGCCCGGGAGCTCGCCGACTCGCCGCCCGAGACCCCCGATGCCGGGGCGCGCGTGGCGGTGGTGTGGGAGACCCGGTTGCGCGACCTGCTGCTGACCGATCCGGCGGCCCGCGGCGAACTGGAGCAGCTCCTGGCCGATATGCGGCGCGAACACCCGCAGGCGACGACGACCACCACCCAGCACATCACGGCGAGCGCCCCGAACTCGACGGCGCAGGGCGTGATCGGAGGCAGCATCCACAACCACGCTCCTGCCGCCCCGCCCGGTCTCGGCGCGCTCCCGTCGTCGGAGACCGGGGCATGACGGTGCCCCGGTCGCCCGGTGGAGAGGAGCCCGCAGAGGCATTCCGGGGCGGCGGCGCCGAGGGCGCCAGGATCGTCCAGAACGTCTACGCCTTCGACGGCTTCGCGTACGGGGCGATCAACGCGGACGTCCACATCCACGGTGACGGCCGGCCCGTGTACGTACTCGCCGAGCACGAGCCGCCGGACGGCGATCCCGACCCGGCCTGGATCGAGCAGCCCAGCCGACTGCTCAACGCGGGCAACGCGGTCGTGCCGTTCACCGGACGCGGGGGCGAAGTGGACGAGTTGATCCGGTGGCGCGGCCCGGGCGCGGGCAGCCACAGCGCTACCGGAGCCCGTAGCACCGGGCACGGCGGCCGCGCCCTGGCCGTCCGTTGGCTGCACGGCCCGGGCGGCCGGGGCAAGACCCGGCTGGCCGATCACTTCGCCGCGCGGTCCGTCCGCCAGGGTTGGAAGACGATCGTCGTCCGGCACGGCGGTACGGTCCTGCCCGAGTCCGCGGGCAGCCACGACGCCCGCGCCGGCCACCTCCGCGGGCTGCTCGTCCTGGTGGACTACGCCGACCGGTGGCCCCTGCGGGACCTGGCCTGGCTGTTCGCCAACAGCATGTTCGACGGTGGCCCGCGCGGCGGCGACCAAGGGGAGCGGGTTCCGGTACGGGTCCTGCTGATGGCCCGTACGCCGCACGCGTGGCCGGCGGTGAAGTCCATGATCGGTGGACGGGCGGATGCCTCCGAGTACGAGCTGGCGCCACTGGCGGTGGAACCGGGAGACCGGGAGCGCATGTTCGCGACCGCGCGCACCGAGTTCGCGGAACTGTACGGGCGACCAGACGCGGCATCGGCCCCCTCCACGGTGTCGCTGGCGGACCCCGCATTCGGACTCACGCTCACCGTGCACATGGCAGCCCTCGTCACCGTGGACGCTCACGTCCACGGGCGAACGGCCCCTCGCGACCCGGCCGGGATGTCGGCCTACCTGTTGGAGCGGGAGCACGAGAACTGGCGGAGGCTGTACGAGAACGGCGCGGCGGGCCTGGACTTCCGGACCTCACCGGACGACATGGCGAGCGTCGCGTTCGTCGCCACCCTGACCGGAGCCTCCACCTGGGAGGCGGCCGCGACGGCGCTGGAACGAGCGGGCGTGGCCGACGTACCCGGGACCCTGCGGACCCTCCTGCGCGACCACGCCCGCGTCTACCCGCCGCTGGACCCGCGCACCGTACTCGAACCGCTCTACCCCGACCGGCTGGCCGAGGACTTCCTGGCACTGACCGTGCCCGGGCACACGGTCACCGGCTACCGCGCCGACGCGTGGGCGACGGGGGTCCCGAAGGCACTGCTGACGGCGCCCGGCGCCGCCGCCGTCGCCCCGCGCGCCGTGACCCTCCTGGCGTCGGCGGCCGATCGGTGGCCGCACCTCGCCGAACAGGTCCTGCACCCCCTGCTGCGGGACCACCCCGACGTCGCGCTCGACGCGGGCAGCGCCGCCCTGGTGGCCATCAGCGCCATCGACGGGACCGACAGGGAAGTCCTCGAAGCCGTCGAACGGGCCGCGTTCCGGAGGCTGGGCGGCATGCCGCACGTGGACCTCGACACCGGCCTGGCCGCCGTCGCCGTACGCTTGGCCGCCCTCGTCGAACCCGGCGCCTCCGATGCCGGACGGGCCGGGCTGTACCGGCACCTCGTACTGCGCCTGGGCCGCGCGGGGCGGTGGTCGGAGGCCCTCACGTACGCGCGGCGGACCGTGGACCTCCACAGTCACCCTGCCGCCCCGGCACGGGACCGGGCCGGGGCGTTGTCCGCGCTGGCGGTCGCCCTGGCGCACGCCGGGAAGCACGAGGAGGCCATGGAGAGGTCCCGGCAGGCCGTGGACCTCTACGAGACCCTGGTGCGGGCCGACCCCGACGCCCACACGGTGCTGCTCGCGGAGGCACTGGGCAACCACGCCAACCGGCTGGCGAAGGCCGGACGGCGGCGCGAGGCCCTGGAGTGTTCCGCCCGCTCCGTCGAGTTGATCGGATCGTCGCTGCCCGAATCCATTCCGTTCCCCCGCGTCCAGTCGCTCTCCACGGGCATGACGTTGGCCAACCACGCCACCCTGCTGTCCGAGGAGGGGCGGTACGAGGAGGCGCGCAACTACTACCGCCGTGCCACGGAGCAGTTCCGTGGCCTGGGCGAGGTCGACCACGCCGTCACCCGCCCCATGGAGGCACGTCTGTCGCTGAACCAGTCGCTCCTGGATGCCGCAGCGGGCGACTTGGTGGAGGCGGTGGCCCGTTCCGCGGTGGCGGTCGAGCACTTGACGGAACTGGCTGAGACCAATCCGGGAAGCCATCTGCCGGACCTAGCCAGTGCCCTGGCCACGCACACCGGACACCTGTGGACGTTCGGGCTCCGCGAAGAAGCCCTGGAGCGGTCCCGGCAGGCGATCGCGGCCTGGGACAAACTGGCCGACCAGAACCCCGGCGGGTACCGGGCGGGCCTGGTCTCGGCGTTGCGCAACCACGCCGGGTTCCTCGCGCAGGCCGACCGGCGCGAGGACGCCCTGGACTACTCGCGCTGGGCCCTGGAGCTGGCAGAGGAGCTGAGCGGGGAATCGGGCGGGGGGCCGAGCGGGAAGGAATCGGGCGGCCAGTCGAACGCAGCCGAACCCGGATCCCACCTCCCGGAGCTGGCGCGCGCCCAGTGGGCGTACGCGTTCGTCAGGTCCGTCCTGGACACCGATCTCCGTGACGGACTCGTCGCGGCGGCCGGGGCCGTCCTCGTTTTTCGTGATCTGGCGAAAGGGAACCCGCAGGAGTACACCGCCGACCTCCTGGGCGGATACGCACTCCTCGCCGACCTGCTGGAACGCCTCGGCCGGGGCGATGAGGCCGCAGACGTGCGCATCATGGCCGCCCGGCGGCGCGCGGAGACGGCCACCGACGGACGTGCCGGACGCGAAGGATTTGATCCCGGCGGACCCGGCGGACCCGGCGGACCCGACGCGAAGGACCACCTCGAACGTGCCTACCGGGCGGAAGCCGAGGCGGGCCACGTACCCGCGATGATCCACCTCGGGCGTCTGCTGGAGCAGGCGGACCGGATGGATGAGGCCGAACCATGGCTGCGGCGCGCCGCCGAGACCGGCCAGCCCACGGCCATCGTGCTCCTGGCCGGCGCCCTGCTCAGCCGGGGGCGGGCCGACGAGGCCGAACCCTGGCTGGAGCGGTCCGCCCGCACCGGCGACGTCACCGCCATGAGCCTGCTCGGCGAGCAGCTGATCAGGACGGGCCGCGGATCCCAGGCGGAGCCGTGGCTGCGCAAGGCCGCCGAGGCGGGCGACAGCACCGCCCTCTACGAATTCGGGGTCCTCCTGGAGAACACCGGGCGGGCGGAGGAAGCCGAACTCCGGCTACGCCAGGCCGTACGGGCGGGCCACCCACGGGCCGCCGGCACCCTCGGCGTCCTCCTATACGACAGCGGCCGGGCACAGGAAGCAGAACCGTTCCTGCGGCAGGCGGCCGACGCCGGTAGCGCGAGCGCGATGAGCAACCTCGGAACGCTCCTCTACACCGCGGGCCGGACGCGGGAGGCGGAGGACGCCTACCGGCGCGCGGTGGACGCCGGATTCGACCGCGCCCAGTACGACCTCGGCGTACTCATGGAGAACACCGGGCGGCCCGCAGAGGCCGAGCAGTGGTACCGCCGGGCCGCCGAATCCGGACACCTGCTTGCCGTTTCCGCCCTGGCCAGCAAGTTGTGCGAGGCCGGGAGGCTGCGCGAGGCCGAACCATGGCTGCGGCGCGCGAGCGACGCGGGAGACCCGGGCTCGATGGTCAACCTCGGGCTCCTGCTCGGGCGCACCGGCCGGGTCCCGGAGGCCGAACAGTGGCTGCGGCGGGCCGCCGAGGGCGGGGAGGTCGGGGCCATGGGACCGCTCGGGGGCCTGCTCTGCGAGCTCGCCAGGTGGCGCGAGGCCGAGCCGTGGCTGCGGCGCGCGGGTGACGCCGGTGATGTCACCTCCATGGTCAACATGGGGTACCTGCTCTTCCACAGCGGGCACAAGGCGGAGGCCGAACAGTGGTACAGGCGGGCCGCAGCGGCGGGCGACGCGACGGCCGCGAAGCTGCTGAGCGGCCGACTGTTCAGGGCAACCAAGGAGAAGCCTCGGCGCCGCTGGGGCCTCCGCGCACCCGACTGACCCTCCGACACCGCCGCCCCCGCGCCCGGGCGGCCTCCCCACGAGTCGGGGTGGGTCTCGTCAGGCCCGCGCCTGACCGCCTCGCCCCGGGCTTCGTGGGATGGTGGCGTCCCGCCCGCCGGGTCCACGGGACTGCCCGCTCCGGCGCTGCGAACCCGGCACCTCCGGAGTGGGCACACGACCGGTCTGACTGGGCAACGCGCAGCAGGCGCCGCGCGCCCCGCGCCTGAGCGTCCTCGCCGAGGCCGAACCGGGCCTGTTCATCCACCGCCGCCCGTAGCAGCTCTCCGTTCCAGGTCACCCGTCTGTCACGGCTGCCGCACTCGCCATCCGGCTCACGACATTAGTGACCCGTCATGCGGAGCCACTGCATCGTTGTGACGAGCTCTTCGCCGAAGTCCTCACAGAGCGCGAGCAACTCGCGGCCCTTGGGAGAGTCGAGCAGCCCTGCGGTATCGGGGAGAACCTCAAGAGCACCGTGGCAGGCGGTCTGGCCGTCCCTGGCCGCGATCGGCGAGCTGCTCGAAGTACCGGTTGACGATGCCTTGGTTGCTCATCGCCTGTGGGACGCCCATGAAGAGCGCCTCGATGCGGGTCCCCGTGCGGCGGTGGGCCAGCATCTTGCCTTCCACGGCCCGTGCGTTCTGCGAGGTCTCCTGGATGATCGCGTGCAGCTTGTGGGAGCGGACGTACTCCTCGGCCAGTGCCATCCACGCGCGTCCGTGGGCCCGGGTGAAGGCAGCCATCAGGGTGTCGTCCTGCGTCATCAGCGCGCTGTAGGCCGGGTGGCAGGGCTTGTAGAGGTCGCTGTCGATGTCCACGAACCCGCCGTGCTGGTTTCCTCGGGCGGTTGCCGACCCGTCTGCCCGAGGTCACTCGATGGAGGGCATGGGCGCGCGCCCCGGCCCGCCCGTCGGCGCCTACTCGCCACAGTGGGCGGATGCGCCGAACCGTCCTCACGCTCACGCTCGCTGCCCTCCTCACCGCATCCGGATGCGTCACTGTGAACGGCACCGCCCCCCAGCCCGCCGCGCCCGCTGCTCCCAGCGAACCCGCGGCCCGCACCGGCGCCCATGCGGTGAGCCGGGGGATCCAGTACGGCGCGCCGCTCACCCGGCTCTCCGAAGACCCCGTCCCCGCCGACCCTGCGCCCGGGCCAGTCCCCGAGCCGGCGGAGGCCGAGGCGAGCCCGGCGCCACTGGGGAATCACAGCCGCCGCACCGAGGGCAGCGCCGCCGACCACCCGTCGGCTCCGCACTCCAGGCCCCGCCGCCTGCCAGCTCCCGCACCCCGCCGGTTCCGCCCGGCACCCGCTCCCCGCAACCACCCCGCCGCACCCGCAGCCGGCCGGCGCGAGATGGCTCAGCTCTGCGCAGCCTCACGCGGGATCACCACCCCCACCGTCACACAGCTCTGTACCGGCACGTATGGGCGCTGACCCGGCATCCATGCGGTGCCGGGCATTCCACGCAGTAAGGGCGTTCGTCGCCGACGGACCGCTTCCGGGCTGGGATGCGAACGGGGAAGAGATCGATCGGCGTGAACGCCGGCTGACGGCGATCTCCCGCCCTGTGACGCCCGAAGAGGCCGCCGCCCTGGCCACCTGCTTCGGCTCCGACGACGGAAGAGTTCCGGGGGTCCGGGGCCGGCGGGGCGTCACCGTCGGGCATAGCCGGTGAGTATGGGCAGTGGAGGCCGACCGTCTACTACGGACCGTCGAAGTCGGTGACCGTACGTCGTCGCCGCCAGTGAGGGGTGCTGGGTATGGCGCACTCGAACGATCTGGTCGTCTCCCTTGAGTGGCTGGAGCGGCTGACCAGGTCCGTCCGCTTCAACGACGTCGGTTCATCGTGGCAACGCCGCCCGGTGAGGGACGTGCTGCGGCGGGGGATGTCGGGGCAGGAAGGCGCGTACGGTTTTGCCGCCGTTCGGGGTGGCGGTGACGCGGGTGGCGTGGGCGAGACGGTTGACCATGGGCCAGCCGAAGCCTCCGGTGCCGGCGAGCAGGTCGGGGGTGCGCATGCGCGGCGGCTGCGGGCTGGGGTCGTGGACGGCCACCTCGATGCTGGCGGGGCGGGCGGTCAGGCCCAGGGTGCAGGTGCCGCCGGCGTGGCGCAGAGCGTTGGTGACGAGTTCCGAGACGACCAGGACCACCGTTTCGGCAGCCTCGGCCCTGACAGGGCATACGAGGCCATCGAGGAAGGCCCGGGCGCGTTCGCGGGCGTCGGCGATGGAGGCGCTGGAGCGGGCGGCTGCGACATCGACGCTCACTGTGTCCATCAGATTCACCTTGGTCTCTGGTTCGCCCCTGCCCGCTCCTGTCCGCCGCGCTTGTACCCGCGCCAGTGGCGAGCAACCCGGGTGGGACACCTCGTACCTCTTGGCGACGCTGTTCGAGGTCGACTACCTCCTCTTCGAACACTCGGAAATCTATGGTGGCCGGAGTAGACATCGGGCTGGGGTGTGGCTATGGTTTCTCTCGTAGCCCGAAGAGATCGAAGAGCCCGGCAGAGACGAACTGCCGGGCAGCAAGACCGCAGCACCCGCAGTTGCAGTGCGAAGGACGGTGCGGTGACGGAGTTCCGAAGCCAGGTTGGTTGCAGGACGGCGACGGGATTGGTGACCGGACCGGGTGGCCCGCAGTGATCAGGGGCCGCCGTGAGCAGTACCGCAGTGGCAGTACCCGTAGTAGGTGCAGTTGGCAGTACCCAGCAGTGAAGTCAGTGAGCAGTACCTCGGTGAAGGCGTCGGCTGCGGGCGCGCGCACCGGGAGGTTCGGCAGTGGGGTTCTAAGCCAGAGCAGACGCAGGATGGGCGACGGGGCTGGCTGCCGAAGTGGCGCTGTGAGAGGCCACCAGCAGTACGCAACACACCAGCAGTACGCAGTACCCGTTTGGTAAGTGATTGATCCAGAGGGAAGAACGGAGGAGCCGAGCGCCATCAGGATCGCCCGGGCGAGCAGTGCGCAGCCCGGGTACCGCAGGACATCGATAGTGAGGTGGTCTCCGGTCACGCATCCGCGATCCCCGCAAACCCGGCGAAGCTCAGACCGGGTGGGCGGAAACAGAAGGCCGGCGCACGACCAGGGCCGGCAGATGGTGTAACAAGTTCCTTCGGGGCCCTGGTGCCGTACGGCACCAGGGCCCCTCGACGCGTTCCACAGAGAGGTGACATGACAGCAGACGACTCGTTCGGCCGTCTCGACGACGACGATTACCCCGCCTTCACGATGGGCCGGGCCGCCGAGATGCTCGGCACTACCCAGGGCTTCCTGCGCGCCATCGGCGAAGCCCGCCTCATCACCCCGCTGCGCTCCGCCGGCGGACACCGCCGCTACTCCCGCTATCAGCTGCGGATCGCCGCCCGTGCCCGCGAACTCGTCGATCAAGGCACCCCCATCGAGGCCGCCTGCCGCATCATCATCCTCGAAGACCAGCTCGAAGAAGCCCAGCGCATCAACGCCGAATACCGCCGCGCTGCCGAATCGGCGAATCCCACGGCTGCGGCGTGAGCCCGGGCGCGCCCGCCGCTTCGGCGGGTCTGCGCGAAGCAAGCCATGACGTTGTGCTCGCTGCCTGGCGTGACAGCATGTGCGGCCGCGTACCGCCTGGGTCAGCTGTCGTGGTTCGGAGGTTCCACTTGGCCGCACGTGGTGCGAGGCGTTCCTCGACCGGATCCCGGCTGTTGAGACGCACGTCGAGGGCGCCGGGGGGCGTGCGGTGCGCGGTCCCGTGCGGAGTGAGGGATATCAGGCAATGACCGGGGTCAGGGACGCGTTCCGACGTTAGTGTTACCGGATGCCAGAGTTGATCGCGTCCACTGTCCGCCTGCACGTCCCCTGGCTTGAGGCCCGCGCTGAGTGGGGTCCTGGTCAACACGAGGACGGCTTCGGGCTGGGTCCGTCCGACGATGTGGACTCGGCCGCAGGATTTGCGGCCTGGGTGCGCCGGCTGACGGAGCAGTCGGACGCTGCGAAAGCGGCCGATGCCATGCGGTGCATCCATCGATGGGTCGTAGAAGGTGATCGGGTGCTCGGCGGAATCGCACTGCGATATGGCGGCGACGACTACGTGTCGTGGGCTGGAAACATCGGGTATGGGATCAGGCCGTCCGCGCGGCGGCGCGGTTTGGCCAGTTGGGCGGTGGAGCAGCTGCTCGACGAGGCGCGGGCGCTCGGCCTGGATCGGGTGTTGGCCGTCTGCGCGGTCGACAATGTCGCTTCGGTGAAGACCATCGAGCGCTGCGGCGGCGTCTTCGAGGGCATCCGGGACACCGAGTTCGGTCCCGCGCGGCGTTATTGGATCAAGATCTAGCGGTTCTCGTTTGCGGATCATCCGGCGGAGGCTGGTGCGGGCGGCGCTGAGGTCGTCCTGAGCTCGTTGACGCGGTAGACGAGGCCGTGGCTGCCGAGCTGTTCGACCTGCTGCCCGAGGTGAACGCGGGCCTTGTTGCCGCAGCCGGCCGTTCTCGGTCCGGAGTCGCTTGATAGCTGGCTGTCTCGGATCGCCCGGGGAGGATGACCCGCCGCGACCCGGGGGTCGGCATGCCGGCCCCCCTTGCGGGGGCTTCGACAGGGGCGCCGTACGGATGAGAGTCGCCGTACGTTTCCCGCCTGTACTGGAGCAGAGCCACGATCGGCCGGTGTGCCTGGGCGGCGAGTCCGCGTTCGACCGGCCGCGATCGACGGCCGCGACCGGGTCGCTGCGTCGCAGAGTCGTCCGTCTTCCGATGTCGTAAGAGACAGTGACGCAGCCCGGCGTGATCCACCCCCACCTCCGCCGGCGAGAGCGGGCGGTGTCCACCGCGGCCGTCTTCGCTTTCAGTCTCTTGCACGCATGCGCGAGTAGAGATTCCCTTCTCCCGGAATGATTCACAGTCACATGCCTTATACGCTGGGCTATTTCCGCTATTTGACGGTGCGTCTAATGAAGGTGATCGACCGTCAAGTTTGAGCAAAGTCCACGCGTCAGCGACCCACCGGGATGGCCTGGACCAATGGTAGCGCGGCAATCAAGTAGACGGCGCAGTAAACAAATTGACGAACCGTCATAGTCGTGTCCAGTAGTTGAACTGGCGACATCTTTGCGCGTAGAGCAACGGCGTTTAAATCTCTCCTTATCCGTCTGGCAGGATTCCCGCACCCAATCCAATCGAGGAAGCGGTGCGGTTATGCCTGCCCGTAGAAGCGTGTCAAGCCGCGGCACAACACCCGTGTGCCGTCGGGTGCAACCGCCTTCACCGACGAACGAGGCGCTGCGTCGGCTCACGTCTCTGCGGGCGACGCCGCATCGGCGTCCGAGCCCAAGCGGGGCGGGCTGCCCCTAGCGGCGGCCCCGATACCTGGTTCTGCCCGCCGGCATGCTCTCCGCCGGGCGGCGGGCGGATCCGGGGGAGTGCCGCGCCGGCCTCCCGAGTGCAGGCCACGGCTACGGCACCCACGGCCCGGACGCGCCGCGCCCCCAGCCCGGAAGGCCGGGTCAGGGTGCCGAGCGAGCGAGTCCGGAATTTTCCGAATCAAGGAGCATGATGCACAAACGTCGCACGTCCCGCCGGAAGAAGGCGCTGATAGCCGCCTTCACCGCCGTACTCTCCGGCGGTCTGTTGTTCGGCTTCGGTGCCCTCGCCCAGGCCGATGCGGTCAGCGGCACGGTCATCGGCGGGCAGGGCAACTACAGCACCGTCAACCACCGCGCCAAGCCGTCCCTCTCGGCCCAGGTCAACGGCTCCTCCAGGGTCGGTGACAGGATCCAGATGTCCTGCCGTACCACCGGCGACACGGTGGAGAACAACCCGCGGTGGATCTACACCGGCTCGTACTACATCGCGGACGCGTTCATCCGGGAGAACACCACCGTCCTGCCGGTCTGCGGCTCGAACCCGAAGCCGACTCCCACGACCGCGAGGACGCTCCAGATCGACATGCAGAAGCAGGTCAGGACCCAGTGGTGCTGGGACGCCTCCGGCGTGACCATCGCCAAATACTGGGGCCGCACCGTCAGTCAGGAGCGGTTCTGCCAACTCGCCGCCCAGGGGAGCTGGGTGGACTGCAACAACCAGCCCGCGACGCTGGAAGACATGGCCAACGGCCTGGCCAGGGTGGGACTCGGCAACAGTGGCCGCAGCCTGTACCGCAACGCCTCGTTCAGCGAGTCGACCAGCGAGATCGCCGCGGGCCGGCCGTTCGCCGTACGGATCGGCTGGCGCAGCGGCGGCGGCCACATGAACGTCATCTACGGCTACGACAGCGCCAGCAACATGATCGCGGTGGGCGACCCGTGGCAGACCACGCAGACCTATACCTGGTGGAACTACTCCACCTACGCGAACAACAACTCGTTCCAGTGGACGCACTCCCGCGTCGGCATCCAGGGCTGAGGAGAAGACCGACCATGCAGAGCATGCGACGCACCAGGCGCGCGGCAGTCCGGGCCGCCGTCCTCGCCACGACCGCTCTCGCCGCCACCCTGTGCGGAAACGTTTCCGCGCAGGGTGCGGACGGCGACGGCATCGCGGGCTACCAGTCTGCCCAGCAGACCCTCCGCAGCGACCAGCTCCGCGGCACCGTCTCCCGCTTCCTGGTCTCGGCCCGGACGCCCGGCAGTGCCGCCGCCGCGGACGGCGGCGCCGTCGGCACTCCCCGGAACGCCCCCTCGGCAGTCGCCGCGCCGCCCAGGTTCGAGCTCAAGGACCCGGTGCCGATGTTCGAGGTCAGCCCCGAGTTGGTGGCCGGCAAGACACAGGCGACCCCCCAGAACGCGCTGCGGCTCTCCTATCTGGCCTCACGGGTGACCGCCTCCGACGGCCACCGGGCTGCCGTCCTGCTCTCGCCCCAGGGAAACCCGGCTGCACCGGCAAGCGGCGGGCAGGCCGTCGGCGCCGAGGGCTGGCAGCTGGCCGGCATCCGGGACGGGGACACCGAGCTCAGCCTTGCCGAACGCGGCACCCCGCAGGCCCGCACCTTCACCGAGCCGCAGATCCACGCCTGGTACCGGCTCACCGCCGAAGGCCTGGTCGAACCCCTCAACGAGGAGGCGACCGCCGGCCTCGGTGGAAAGCGCTCCCTCACCCTCGCTGCCTACCAGAAGCTGGTCACCGCCCGATACGGTGACAAGCTGCCCGGCTCGGAGTACGACCGGAAGGGCCTCGCCGGCGGGTACGACGGTCTGGGGGAGGACCAACCGGCCGAGTCCGTAGCCGCGTTCACGCGACCGGCGGCCGGCGCGTCCTGGCAGTCGGCTGCCGCAACCGGGGCCGCGGCCCTGGCGGCGGCCGGCGGTGCGGTGGTGTACGCGCGCCGCCGACGGAGAGACGCCGCGCGCTGACCTGCGCGGGTCCACCACCGGCGCCGTACGAAGGAGAGGAACCCCCAGCCGGCGCATGGCTGGGGGTTCCTCCGGGCGGTATCAGTCGGGAGGTGGAGTTGCCCGTGCGGTGGACCGCCCGTCTCCGCGCCGGCAGGTCCTCCGCACCGGCATCACCCGAATACCCGGCAGGTCAGCGCTGCAGGGTGAGGACACCCGGCCGGTACGGCAGTTGGTCGTAGGGGCCGCTCGCGGTGGGGGACTTGCCCTGGTAGAGGAACTGCAGGTTGCAGGGATCGATGGTCATGGTCTGGTCGGGGTTGTTGCGGACGAGGTCACCGTGGCTGATGTCATTGGTCCATGTGGCACCGCTGTTGGCCTTGCCCGCGAAGGGGTTGCTCTCACTGGCGGCCTGCGGGGTCCACGAACCGTTCAGGCTGGAGGCCGTGAACGAGCGGAAGTAGCGCTGCTCGTTGGCACCCCGGGCCTCGACGATCATGAGGTACTGGTTCTGGTCCTTGACCTTGTACACCTGCGGGGCCTCGAACAGGTTCTTCACCGTGTCGCTCATGACCGTCGTGTACGAGGAGCCGAAGCTGCCCGGGAAGTTCCCGATCGGCACGCTCGCCCGGTAGATCTTGCCGTTGTCACCGGCGAAGAACAGGTACATGTTCTGGTCGTCGGCGATCAGGGTCTGGTCTATCGGGGCGGCGCCCGGGATGCTGCCGGTGAACAGCGGCTGGGGCGCGGACCAGCCGTTGGGGTTGGTGGGGTCGCTCGACGTGCGGTAGATGAACGGCCACGGACCCCACTGGTACGCCAGCACCCAGATCTTCTTGGGCGCGAAGTAGAACAGTGTGGGCGCCACCGCGGTCTGGCTCATCCCGGTCTGACCGGCCGACGCCATGTCCGGCCAGCTCGTGAAGGGACTGAACATCATCGAGCCGTACGAGGATCCCGAGGTGTTCGAGGCGTAGACCAGGTGCTTGCCGTTGTACACCACGTCCGTGAAGTCCTTCAGCGAGCCCCACCCGTTCGCCGGCTGCGCCAGCGCACCCGTGGACGTCCACCGGTACGTGGAGGGAAGAGCACACGCGTTGCCGGTCGGCGTCGGCGTCGTCGGGGTCGAGGTCCCGGACGGGCCGGTCCACTTCTGGTTGGTACCGGACCAGCAGGAGTACAGCTGGATCCTGGTGGCCTTGGCGGTGGCCGCGCCTACGGCGTCGAGGCACAGCCCGGACTGGACGCCGGAGATCGTGCCGTTGCTGTTGAGGTTCCACTGCTGGCCGGCGCTGCCGTCGCAGTCCCCGATGACCACCGCGGTGCCGTTGGTGGTGCCCTTGGCCAGGGCGCCCAGGCACTTGTTGCCGTAGATCATCAGCTGCTTGTCGGAGGTGTAGGTCCAGCGCTGGTTGGCCTGGCCGTTGCAGTCCCACAGCTGCGCCTGGGTGCCGTTGGCGGTGGCGGAACCGTTGATGTCGATGCAGCGACCGGAGGGGACGCCCTTGATGGCACCGGTACCGGACCCACCGGTGGTACCGGGGGAGGCCTTGAGGGCGTTCACGACGGCGGTGTAGGCGGCCTTGGGGTTGCCGTTGTTGTCGAACAGCAAGGGGTTCTCGCCCCGGCGCCAGGAGTCGCTGTCGCGGATGCCCCATACCGTGATGCCGCTGCACCGGGCCACGGACAGGCAGGCCTTGACCGTGTTGGCGTAGTGGGTGGGGGAGGCCCCGGCGATGTCCAGCTCGGTGATCTGGACGTCAACGCCCAGGGCGGCGAAGTTGGACAAGGTGGTCTGGAAACTGGACGGGGGGCCGCCGGTGCCGAAGTGGCTCTGGAAGCCGACGCAGTCGACGGGCACGCCGCGGGACTTGAAGTCCCTGACCATGTTGTAGACGCCCTGGGTCTTCGCGTCCGACCAGTTCTCGATGTTGTAGTCGTTGTAGCAGAGCTTGGCCGAGGGGTCGGCCGCCCGGGCGGTGCGGAAGGCTTCCTCGATGAAACCGTTGCCCAGCACGTTCTGGAAGACCGAGCTGCGGTGTTGGGTGGAGCCGTCGGCGAACGCCTCGTTGACCACGTCCCAGGCGTAGATCCTGCCCTTGAAGTGGGTCATCTCGGTGGTGATGTGATTGTTCATCACGTTGCGCAGCGTGTTCGCGTCGCCGATGGAGCCGACCCACGACGGGAGCTGCGAGTGCCACACCGTGGTGTGGCCGCGCACGCGCTGGCCGTGTGCCGTGGCATGGTTGACGACCTGGTCGGCGGGGCCGAAGTTGAAATGGCCGCGTGACGGTTCGATGGCGTCCCACTTCATCTCGTTCTCCGGGGTGATCATGTTGAACTCCCGGTCCGAGATCGTGGCGTACGTCGAGTCGCCGAGCCTCCCGGCGGCCACAGCGGTGCCGAAGTACCTGCCGGATGGGGCTGCCTGCGTACCCAAGTTCGCGGCTCCGGCGGAGCTGGGGAGGAGCGTCACGACGCCGGCCACCAATGCCGCGGCTGACAGCCCGATCGTCACTGTCCGGCGACTCCGGCCGAGTCGGTGCATGCCCTTCATGATTCTCCTCGGGGGCCGTGGGTCGCCCTGGGCGCCGTGCTCGTGCGCGGATCGGCCGGCACGTCCTGATCCGTCACGGGATGGGCGCGGTGCGGGACGTGGGGCCGTTCCCGCATGCCGGTCGCCCGGGGTTCGTGGGTGTGTCGTGTCATCGGAAGGCTTTCGTCAGGAGAAACGTCAACGGGGGAAGCCGGGGAACCCCTGCCGCGCCGGTGCGTCATATGAGCGGCGGGAAGGGCACCCCATGAAGTGGAGGCTTGCGCACCCGCGGTCTCGTAACGAAAACTGCGCGCAGTCCGGGCGATTGCCCGGTGATGCATCTCGCAGGCAAAAAACGTTACGACAAGCCCTGCGGGCTGGTCGTCCCGTGGAAAGGGGGTCCCACATGCTCAACGAGCGTTGACCCAGGGCCTTCGCACGATGAAGGAGGACTGACCGGCGAAAGCCCGAGTGCCGTCGGAGCCGTCGAGCCAGATGCCACCGTCGCGGTGGCGGAGGACCGATCCGGGATAGTTGTGCGCGTGCAGGGTCACCGATCCGGCGACCGCCCCCGGGCGCGGACAGAAGGTGGCGTCTTCACGGAACAGTTCGCTGCCGTCGTCGGTGCTCAGCCGCAGCCGCAGGTCCTGATGGCGCAGATAGCGGCCGTCGATTGCGCGGAGGGTGACGCACCGCGTGTCGGCCAGCCCCCGGACGACCGTGAACGTGACCCGCTGCCGTGTCTGCGCGCTGCTGGACGCCGAGACGCGGGCGAGCGTCGCGAAGTGCTCGGCATACCCGAGGTACAGGGCGGGGTCGTCCACGGACTCCATCGACTGTGCGCCCAGCGGGACAGTGCCTGCGACGGCGGACGGACTCACCGGTGACGGTCCGGCCGACGTGGTGGTGCTCGACGGAATCGGCGTGGGGTTGCCGACCGTGGGAGCGGCGTTGGCGCCCGGCTCCCGGTGCGCCGGTTCGGGCCAGGTCGCGTAGGTGGCGGTCCCGGCGATGAGTACCGCGCCGGCGGCGAGGCCCACCAGCGGATGAGCGGTCGCCGCGGCGTGGAGTTTGCCGATCAGCGAGCTGTGCAGACTGCTTCCACCCGTGGCCGTGCCGAAGGCGGCGGGTGCCGTGGCCAGTGCGGCGGCGCTCGCGGCCGTACCCGACAGCAGGCCCTTTGCCGCCAGTGCGGTGATGAGCCCGGCCGGGA
The DNA here is from genome assembly GCF_036346105.1 of Streptomyces sp. NBC_00539. GTDB lineage: Bacteria > Actinomycetota > Actinomycetes > Streptomycetales > Streptomycetaceae > Streptomyces. Next base: position 316,999 of record NZ_CP107811.1, on the reverse strand, counting down.
CCGCCAGCGGCGCGAGGTCCATGAGCAGAAGTTCGGCCGGAACCCGTTGGGTCGTCGTCCCCCCGCAGACCGGGCAGCCGCGGGTGTGCCGCGCGATCCGCTTGCGCCACACCGATGCGGGGAGACCGTCCCAGCCGGCGACGGTCTCGTCCAACTGCGGACAGCGCGGGTCGGTCTGCAGCGCGGCGACGATCGTCCGGCTCAGTTCCAGCTGCTCGCGCATGCGTTGGAGGCGTACTCCGACGTGGGCGACACTGAGCTCCGTCGCGGCGGCGATGTCATCACGGCTCAGCGAGCCGGCGCGTTCCTGCCACCACAACGACAGCAGCACCCGATGGTCCGGATCGAGCCACCGGCCGGCCTCGACGAGCTGACGGCGCTCGTCCGACACGTGCAGCCGCAGGATCGTCACGTCCTCAGGTGCGGCGCCGGCGTCCGGTACCTGGAGTGCCTCGTCGATGACCGTGGTCCGGCCGGCGAAGGCGCGTTGCCGGTGCCAGTAGGAATTGACCTGGCGGAGCGTGATCGACACCAGCCAGGACCGGAAGCTTTCCGGTGCGCGCAGGGCGGGCAGGTCGCGCACCACGCGCAGCAGGGTTTCCTGGACGACGTCGTCGACGTCGGCATGCCCGCTCAGCGCTCGCCCGACGATGTTGTAGAGCAACGGCAGGTACGCGGCGATCAGTTTCTCGCGCGCCCGATCGTCACCGGCCTGCGCGGCGACGACCAACCTCACGTGGTCCGCATCCATGAGCCCCATTCCCACCTCCCTCGGGGGAGCGGTCCGCCGAGTACGGCGCCGCACCTTCACCCCGGATACGCAACTGGGCCTGACAGTCTGACACCAAGTCAGGAGCAGGTACCTCTGAGCTGCGCGGATTCGAGTGTCCAGCTCGGATCCGCCGCAAGAACAGGTGCACCTTCGCGGTGAGCGAGCGTACAGGGTGAACCCGGCGGCCTCTGCTGCCGCCGGGAGCAGCCGGCATTCATGTCTTGCGTCTTGTACGCAGCCGCACTGCCACCATGGTGTTGTACCGCTCGCGGCACGCGCGTCGCCGCGATGTGCGCGCGCCGGGCCGGGCCGTCAGTGCTCGAAGAAGAACTTCGACAGGCGGCAACCTTTTGGCGGTCGGTGGCGACTGACGGGTGACACGAAGACGATCACACCCACGGATCGTCGACCACACCGCGGCGTGCCGCTGCGCACCGCTGACCGGGCGGGTGCCCGCAGGCAGGGCCGGAGCAAGGAGCCCCACATGAACGAGACGGATCCCACTGCGCACGGACGCGGTCGGCGCACGCGCGCGGCCGGTGGCGAGCGGCGTACGCGTGGACGCCATCGCCGGCGTTGGACGGGGTGGGTCCTGGCGCTGGGCGTGCCCGGTGTGCTCGGCCCGTACCTGCTGTTCGTGCAGGCCGACTCGGAGGCCGCGACGCCGGATGCCGACGCCTACTACGAGTTGGTGTCCGTGCGCAGCGACAAGGTGCTGGACGTGCCCGGGGCGGACACGTCGGACGGTGCCTGGACACGGCAGCAGAGCCGCGTGGCCGGTGCCGCGAGCCAGCAGTGGCGGCTGAGACCGACGGGGGACGGCTACTACGCGCTGGAGAACCGCGGCAGCAAGAAGGTCCTCGGAGTGCGGGATGCTTCCAGGCAGCCGGCGGCCGCCATCGAGCAGCAGTCCGACCACGGTGCCGCCGCCCAGCAGTGGAAGATCGAGGACGTCGGCGGCACGGCGGTGAAGATCGTCAGCCGGAGCAGCGGCATGGTGCTGGACGTGTGGGGCGGCTCGACCGCCGAAGGGGTGCCGCTCATCCAGTACGCCGACAGGGGCAGCACCAACCAGCAGTGGAAGCTGGTGAAGGTGGCCGGCTCGGGGGCGTACACCTGGCACAACGCGCAGATCGTCGGTGGTGGGTTCGTCACCGGGCTGGTCTTCAACCCCACCCGCAAGGACCTGCTGTACGCACGGACCGACATCGGCGGCGCCTACCGGTGGGACGCGACCGCAGCCCGGTGGACCTCCTTGACCGACTGGATCGGCGGAGCCGACTGGAACCTGCTGGGGATCGAGAGCCTGGCGACCGACCCGGTCGACCCGAACCGCCTGTACCTCGCGAGCGGCACCTACACCAACGACTGGGCGGGCAACGGCGCGATCCTCCGCTCCACCGACCAGGGCAGGACGTTCCAGCGCACCGACCTGCCGTTCAAACTGGGCGGCAACGAGGACGGCCGGTCCATGGGCGAGCGGCTGGTGGTGGACCCGTCCGACCACGGCACGCTCTACCTGGGTACCCGCAAGAACGGGCTCTGGCGCAGCACCGACTACGGCGTGACCTGGAACCAGGTCACCAGCTTCCCCGTGAAGGACGGTGCGAGCAGCGGGGTCGGCCTTTCCTTCGTGACCTTCGGCCCGTCCGGCAGCCGGACGATCTATGCCGGGGTGGCGGACAAGACCACCTCGCTGTACCGCTCCACCGACGGCGGCAGCACCTGGCAGGCCGTGCCCGGCCAGCCGAAGGGGCAGCTGCCCCAGCACGGTGTGCTGTCCGGCGACGGCTCGCTCTACCTGACGTACACCAACGCGCCGGGCCCGAACGGAGTGACGGCCGGTTCGGTGTGGAAGTACACGCCGACCACCGGGGGCTGGAAGGACATCTCGCCGTCCAGCGGCGGGTTCGGCTTCGCCGGCCTGGCGGTCGATCCGCAGCACCCGTCCACGGTCATGGTCACCACGCTGGACCGCTGGTGGCCCTCGGACGAGATCTACCGGTCGGCCGACGGCGGCGCCTCCTGGAAGGCACTCGGCGCGACTTCGGTGCGGGACGCCTCCGCAGCCCCCTACGTGGGCACCGGCATCGGGCACTGGATGGGCGCCCTGGCCATCGACCCCTTCGATTCCGGGCACGTGCTGTACGGCACGGGATCGGGGATGTGGGGCAGCCGCGACGTGACGGCGGCGGACAGCGGGCGGGCGACGCACTGGACGATCCCGGCCAAGGGCCTGGAGGAGACCGCGACTCTCGGACTGATCAAGCCCCCCGGTCTTCCGCTGATCAGTGCGCTCGGCGATGTCAGCGGGTTCCGGCACGAGGACCTGACCAAGGTGCCCACCAAGGCGCTCTCCGGACCCTTGTTCACCAACACCACGGGTATCGACTTCGCACAGTCGAAGCCGCAGTTCATCGTGCGGGTCGGTCTCGGCGGCGCGCAGCACGGCGCCTATTCGACCGACGGCGGAGTCGCCTGGGCGCCCTTCGCCGCGGCGCCGGTGCGCGACGCGGGCGGCGGTTCCGCGGCAGTCTCGGCGGACGGCGCCACCGTGGTGTGGACCCCCGCGGGCCAGGTCCCGTTCTACTCGACCGACCGCGGCTCGGCCTGGGCGGCGGCCTCGGGTCTGCCCAAGGACACGTCCGTGGTGGCCGACCGGTCGGCGGCGAACACCTTCTACGCCCTCAGCGGCGGCACCCTGTACGCCAGCACCGACGGCGGGAAGCACTTCGGCGCCCGGGCCACCGGCCTGCCCGACGGGCAGCTCAAGGCGGTTCCGGGCGTCGCCGGTGACCTGTGGATCGCCGGCGGGGGCAACGGACTCCTGCACTCCACCAACGGGGGGAAGAGCTTCGGCAAGCCCGGCGACGTGGAGCGGGCGACCGCCGTCGGATTCGGCAAGCCGGCCCCGGGTGCCGGGTACCAGGCGCTCTACCTCAGCGGGCAGGTGAAGGGCGTCGCCGGGCTGTTCCGTTCCACTGACGGCGGCTCGACCTGGGTCCGGATCAACGACGACCAGCACCAGTTCGGTGGCAGCGCGATCAACGTCATCACTGGCGACCCCGACGCCTACGGGCGGGTCTACCTGGGTGGCTACGGCCGCGGCGTGGTGTACGGGGACCCGTCCTGATCGCCTCGGCCCGTGGGCGTGCGGCGGTCAGCGCCGTTCCACCCACGGGCCGGGGAGCGGGACCGCACGGCGTTCGGCGAGGGTGGGGCAGGCGGCGCACAGGTGCACGGGCGGCTTCGACCCGGCTACGGGCACGGCCTCATCGTGCCGGGGTGAAGCCGCCCCCAACCGAGAGGGCGCCGCGGGGACCGTTGGCGTCGATGCGGTAGCCGTCGTGCCCGGCCTCGCGCTCGCCGGCGGCATGGTCGTACTGGCCGGCGAAGACGTGCTGCCCGGTCGGGACCGTACGGCCCGGCTTGAGGGTCCAGCGGTAGACCACGGCCGCGCCCTCGTCACGAATGGTGAGGGTGAAGTCGTCCGCGGGCAGCGTCCGCCAGCTGCCGGTGCTCCGCACTCCGCCGCTCTGCGCGATGCGCAGTTCCACGGTGAGTGCGGTGAGCGGCTGGGTGGTCTTGACGGTGATGTCGCTCTGCGCCCAGAAGGTGTTGCTCCCCGGGTCCACGGAGCCGGCCGACGACAGGGGGCCGTCCTGAACGTGCGCGCCGCCGGGCCGGGCCGAACCGGCGCCGCCTGACGCAGTCGGGCCGGGGCCCGTCGAGGACGAACGGTCCGGTGTGGCCGGGTCGCCGGTGGCGGCCACCGACGGCGTCGGGCGGGGAGTCCCGGATGCGGACGGTGCGGACGGTGCGGACGAGGCGGACGCCGCAGTCGGCGCGGACGCGGAGGACGGCGCGGCGGGGGTGGTCGAGACGTGCGGCCGGGCCGGCGGTGACTGGACGAGGGCGGCGCCGGCGAAGCCACCGACCGCCAGAGCGCCGACCGCGAGGGAGGCGAGCGCGACCCTGGGCCAGGGCCTCGCGCCGGACGGCTCGCGGTGGCTCGCGGTGGCGCCGGACATGCCGCGTTCCAGGCGGGCCAGCATCCGGGCGTGGTCGGGCTGGTGGGCCCCGGCGGCTGCGCGCAGCCGCTCGGTGAGCTCCTCGTTCAACGACTCCACCTCCCCGCCGGCAGTTCCCCGGCCGATCCCGTGGCGTCCAGCATCCGTTCCAGTTCGGCCATCCCCTTCGAGGTCTGGCTCTTCACCGTACCGACCGAGATGCCGAGCGCCAGCGCGGTGTCCTTCTCCGACAGGTCGAAGGCGTAACGCAGGACCACGCACGTCCGCTTCCGGAACGGCAACCGGGCCAGAGCGGTCCGCACGTCCACCACGGCGGCCACGTCCGGACCGCGCGACGGCTCCGCACCGCGGGACCAGAACAGGGCGGTCCGGCGGCGCTCGCGCACCGCGCTGCGGATCCGTGACCGCGCCAGGTTGGCGACCACGCCACGGGCGTAGGCGAGCGGGTACTCGGCCTGGCGCAGCCGGTCCCAGCGCTGCCACAGTGCGATCAAGGCGTCCGCGGCCAGATCGTCGGCGCCGTCCGTCTCGCCCGTCAGGAGATGGGCGAGACGGGCGAGTTCGGCGTAGTGGCGTTCGAAGAAGTCGTGGAACTCCGCGGACGCGTCATCGAGGACCATGTCCGGGCGTCGTCCCTTCCGCCAATGTTTGCGCTAACAATCGGGTGGCAGCGTATCAGCGCCCGGCGCGGCCCAGGACGCTCCGATCCGCCGGACCGGAGCGGCCCCCCGGCCGCCGTGTGGATTCAGTGCGGGGCGAACTGGACCCGGGTCGGTTGTGCGACGTCCGGGAGCAGCGCGGTGCCCTCGACCGTCAGCTGCTCTCCGTAGACGTCGGTGATCCTCACCGCGCCGCCGCACCCGCCGCCGTCGGCGGAGAGGAAGTAGTTGTAGTCGGTACGGGGCAGTCTCCGCCAGCCCGCGGCGGTGCGTACCTCCAGCCGCGCGACCGGATTGCGGTGGTCGATCACCTGGATGCCGCACCAGTAGGGGCTGGACCCGGTCTTGTAACGGAGGGAGATCGCGCCGGATGTGTGGGGGCTCAGCAGGCTCCAGGTGATCGGGATGCGGCCGAGCTCGGGGTCGGCCAGTTTCGCGAAGGCCTGTTGGCTGAGGTCCAGTTGTCCGGGGGCGCAGGGCAGCGGGCATTCGTTGGTGATCCGGACCGTGATCGAAGCGCCGTTCCCGGCGCGTACGCGCACGTACGCGCCGCAGGCCCTGGACGACTCGTAGTCGGTGGTGTTCATCGCCGCGATCATGAGGTCGTCGCTCGGGCCGAACAGGCAGGCGCCGTTGCCGTCGCCGGCGGCGTAGGCGGTGGCCAAGCCCTTGTAGGTGGTCCAGGGCTGGATGCGCCCTGCGGCCGGAGCCGGGGTGGCCGCCAACGGTGGGGTTTCCTTCGCCGAAGGCCGTGGCGTCTGCGCGGTGGCCGTCGCACCGGCCGCACCCGGGGTTGGCGCGGCGGGGGAGCTGTCCGCCGGCGACGGACTCGTCGGGGCCGGGGGCGTGGCTCCCGTCAGGGTGGCGGCGGGGGCGGCCACGTCGGCCGGGGCGCCGGCCCCGGCTTTGGCGCCGGGGAGCATGGCCGGTACCAGGCAGGAGAGGACGCCGGCGGCGGTCAGTATCACTGCCGTCGCCAGCATCAGCCTGTGTCTACGCCTGCGCTGCCGCGCGGCCTGCCGTGCAGTCTGCATGTCCGTCCGTTCGAAGATCCGGGTCAAGGTGCACTGCCTGGTCGCCGCAGGACGCGAAAAGGTTGCCGGCGATATGGGGAGCGGGCGGGTCCTCGGGGCGACCGGGCGGCGTTGTCCCGTACGCCACGGCGGCCGTGACCGCCGGATGAGCGACCTGTGTGTTCCGCGCCCTCGCGGGGCGATGCGGGCGACCCGCAGCGGGGCGGGCAGCCCGTGCCGGGCCTTCGGCCAGGCCGCCAGTGCTTGCTGCAACTGGGCGCTCGGCCGCCGAGTTCGGAGTTCGTCTTCGCGCAGATCGTCGAAGTCCGGCCGGAGCAGCGGGAGTCGGGGCCCCGACAAAAGGGCGCCCCCTCCTCGGGCGAGCGGCGGCGGCGCCGGGCCGAGGAGGGGGGCAGGGTGGGGGCAGGGGCGAGGTCAGGATCCGGCCTTGCGCTTGTTGTAGACGTCGAAGCCGACGGCCGCCAGCAGTACCAGGCCCTTGATCACCTGCTGGTAGTCGGTACCCACGCCGACCAGCGACATGCCGTTGTTCAGCACGCCCAGCACCAGACCGCCGGTGAGCGCACCGAGGACGGTTCCCACACCGCCGCTCGCGGAGGCGCCGCCGATGAAGGCGGCGGCGATCGCCTCCAACTCGAAGTTGACGCCGGCCTGGGGCGTACCGGCGTTGAGTCGCGCGGCGAAGACCATGCCGGCCAGGGCCGCGAGGACGCCCATGTTCACGAAGGCCAGGAAGACGACCCGCTTGCTCTTCACCCCGGACAGCCGCGCCGCCGCCTCGTTGCCGCCGATGGCGTAGGTGTGCCGGCCGAGGATCGAGTTGCGCATCAGGTATCCGAAGCCGACCAGCAGGACGCCGAGGATCAGCAGGACGATCGGCACCCCGTGGTAGCTGGCCAGCAGCAGGGTGAAGGCCACCACGGCCGCGGTGATCGCGCCGAGCTTCACCAGGAACAGCCCGGCCGGGAGCGGTTCCATGCCGTACGAGGCGGTCCGCCGCCGCCCGCGCACCTCCTGCAGGACCGTGACGGCCAGCACCGAGAGGCCCAGTAGCAGGGTGAGGTTGTGGTAGTTGGTGTGGGGGCCTACCTCGGGGAGGAAGCCGCTGCTGATGCTCTGGAAGCCCTTGGGGAACGGCGCCACCGATTGGCCCTGCAGGAGGATCTGGGTGCCCCCGCGGAAGAGCAGCATGCCAGCCAGCGTGACGATGAACGAGGGGATCCCGAGGTAGGCGATCCAGAACCCCTGCCAGGCTCCGGCGAGAGCCCCGATCAGCAGTGCGGCCACCAGCGCCACGGGCCACGGCGCGTGGTGTTCGACCATCATCACCGCCGCGGCCGCCCCGACGAAGGCGGCGAGCGACCCGACCGACAGGTCGATGTGCCCGGCGATGATGACGATCATCATGCCGATGGCCAGGATGAGGATGTAGCCGTTCTGCTGGATCAGATTGGTGACGTTGAGCGGCTGGAGCAGGATGCCGTCCGTCCAGAACTGGAACAGCAGCACGATCAGTGCCAGCGCGAGCAGCATCCCGTACTGGCGCAGGTTGCCGCGCAGCGCTCGGGCCAGTACGGCACCGGCCGACGCGCGTCGACCGGTCTGCGGTGTGCGGGGCGTGGTGTCGGGGGTGGTCTTGGTCTGGGCCATGCCTCACACCTGCTTGTCGGGGTATGCCGCGCTCATGGTCATGAGCCGCATGAGGGATTCCTGGGTGGCTTCCGCGCGGTCGACCTCACCGGTGATCCGGCCTTCGGCCATGGTGTAGATCCGGTCGCACAGGCCCAGGAGTTCGGGGAGTTCGGAGGAGATGACGAGTACGGTCTTGCCCTGGGCGGCGAGTGCGGCGATGACGGCGTAGATCTCCGCCTTGGCGCCGACGTCGATGCCCCGGGTGGGTTCGTCGAGGATCAGCACCTCCGGCTCGGCGAAGACCCACTTGCTGAGGACGACCTTCTGCTGGTTGCCGCCGCTGAGCTTGCCGGTCTGCGCGAACACCGAGGGGGCCTTGATGTTCATGGTCTGCCGGAACGATTCGGCGATCCGCGCCTCCTCGTGCCGGTCGACCCAGCCCCGCCGGGCGACCTTGCCGAGGGCGCTCAGCGAGATGTTCCGGCTGATGTCGTCGCCCAGGTTGAGGCCGAGCTGCTTGCGGTCCTCGGTGACGTAGGCGATGCCGTGCCCGATCGCCTCCGGGACCGTCCGGGTTCGGATCTCCCGTCCGTCCAGCCGCACCCGGCCGCCGGTCCACCGTCCGTACGAGCGGCCGAAGACGCTCATGGCCAGTTCGGTGCGGCCGGCACCCATGAGGCCGGCGATGCCGACGATCTCGCCGCGACGGACGTTGAGCGAGACGCCGTCGACCACCTTGCGACGGTGGTCGATCGGGTGTTGGACGCTCCAGTCCTCGATCTCGAAGGCGACCTCGCCGATCTCCGGGGTGCGCTCGGGGTAGCGGTGTTCCAGGTCGCGGCCGACCATGCCGCGGATGATCCGCTCCTCGGAGATGCCCTCGGGACCGATCGCGAGGGTCTCGATGGTCCGCCCGTCGCGCAGGATGGTGACGGCGTCGGCGACCCGGGCGATCTCGTTCAGCTTGTGTGAGATGAGGATGCAGGAGATGCCCTGGGCCTTGAGTTCGATGATCAGGTCGAGCAGCTTGCGGCTGTCCTCGTCGTTCAGGGCGGCCGTCGGCTCGTCCAGGATGAGCAGCTTGACCTCCTTGGCGAGCGCCTTGGCGATCTCGACCAACTGCTGCTTGCCCACGCCGAGATCGGCGACCCTGGTGTGCGGGCTCTCGTCGAGTCCGACCCGCCGGATCAGCGCCGCGGCGTGGGTCAGCGTCCGGTGCCAGCTGATGACGCCCCGGGTGGCGTGCTCGTTGCCGAGGAAGATGTTCTCGGCGATGGACAGGTAGGGCACCAGCGCGAGTTCCTGATGGATGATCACGATGCCCCGCTGCTCGCTGGCCCGGATGTCCCGGAACCGGCAGGGCTCGCCCTCGAAGTAGATCTCGCCCTGGTAGTCGCCGTGGGGGTGGACCCCGCTGAGCACCTTCATCAGGGTGGACTTGCCCGCGCCGTTCTCGCCGCAGACGGCGTGCACCTCACCTGGGGCGACGGTCAGGGTGACCTCGGAGAGGGCCTTGACGCCGGGAAAGGTCTTGCTGATCGACCGCATCTCGAGAACGTGTCGGGCCATGGTTGTGCATCCGTATCGTCGGGGCGGTGCGGTGCCGGGCGGTCTCCCGGGCGTCGCACCGCCGTTTTCGTCGTCGCCGGACCCGCCGGTCCGGTTCCGTGTGCTACTTGAGCTGGTCCGCGGTGTACTGGCCGCCGTCCACCAGGACCTTCTGGTAGTTCTCCTTGTCGACGCTGACCGGCTGGAGCAGCTGCGCGGGTACGGTCTTGACGCCGTTGTCGTACTGGCTGGTGTCGTTGACCTCGGGCTTGCCGCCGGTCAGCAGAGCGTCGCCCATCTGGACGGCGGCCTTGGCCAATTGGCGGGTGTCCTTGTAGACGGTCTGGGTCTGCTCGCCCGCGATGATCGACTTCACCGAGGCCAGTTCGCCGTCCTGGCCCGTGACGACGGGCAGTGGCCGGCCGACGCCGTAGCCGACGCCCTTGAGCGAGGAGATGATGCCGATCGAGATGCCGTCGTACGGCGAGAGCACGGCGTCGACGCGGGCGCCGGTGTACGACTTGCTCAGCAGGTTGTCCATCCGGGACTGGGCGAGACCGCCGTCCCAGCGCAGCGTGGCGATCTGGTTGAGAGAGGTCTGGCCGCTCTGCACGACCAGCTTCTTGTCGTCGATGTACGGCTTGAGGACGCTCATCGCGCCGTTGTAGAAGAACGCGGCGTTGTTGTCGTCCGGCGAGCCGGCGAACAGCTCGATGTTGAAGGGGCCCTTGCCGTTCTTGACGCCGAGCTTGTCGACGATGTAACTGCCCTGGAGGACGCCGACCTTGTAATTGTCGAAGGTCGCGTAGTAGTCGACGTTCCCGGTGCCGCGGATCAGCCTGTCGTAGGAGATGACGCGGACGTGGGCGTCGGCGGCCTTCTGCAGCACGTTGGTGAGCGAGGAACCGTCGATGGCGGCGATCACCAGCAGCTTGGCCCCCTTGGTGATCATGTTCTCCACCTGGGAGACCTGGTTCTCCACGACGTTGTCGCCGTACTGGAGGTCGGTCTTGTAACCCTTGGCCTGGAACTCCTTGACCATGTTGTTGCCGTCGTTGATCCAGCGCTCCGACGACTTGGTCGGCATCGCGATGCCGACGAGGCCGCCTTTTGCGTCCCCGCCGCCCCCGCCGTCGCCTGCTCCGTTGGCGCTCTGGCCGCAGGCCGCCAGCGACAGCGTCAGGCCCAGGGTGACAAGGCCCGCTGAAAGCTTCCGCACAGTTCCTCCAGTGATGTTCCGCGACCGGCACGGTGCGACCCGGCTGGGAGAACCGGAAGCGGTCGAGCGGGGCAGGCCGGGAGTCAATTCCTCGCGCTGCGCGAAGTCCGGGTGTGCAGCGGCTCCGGCCTGGCGATACCTGAGTGTTAACGCTCACAAGAGTGCCGTCAAGGGTCTGTTCGGATCACTGTCGGGCCAACAACGGCGCAGGCGAACTACCGCCTCTCCGAAGCTCGTAGGCTTCGGCGACATCCTGGGTCCGCCTGCTTCGCCCCGCCCCGGGCTGCCGTGCGGAAAAATTGTGGCCGCTCACATGTGGCCCGCCCTTCACGCCACCACCGGATCCGGTCCCGGGCGGACATCGCCCTGGCCGGCCCGACAGCCCCGCGTACGACGAGGCCGGCAGCCCGCGAGGGCCTGCCCGGCTCCTACGCGTCCACCCGTCGCAGCTCTCCCGGACGCCCGGGCCGCGTCGGTATCGATGACGTGGCGTCGCCCCGGGCTTCGAGCGGTTCACAGTCCCAGTGCCAGCCGGTAATACGCCTGGTTCCAGCGCAGATCGCGCCGGAACTGCCTCGTGGTGGTGGTCTTGTCGATGAGGGCGAGTTCCAGGCGGAGCATCTCCGCGAGGTCGTCGAGGTGGTCGGAGGTGAGAGCGGTACTCAGGACGGTGTGGTGCGGTCCTCCGGCCGTCAGCCAGGATTCGGTGGAGGTCCGCAGGTCGGGGTGGGGCCGCCAGAGCGCGCGGGCAACGGGCAGCGCGGGCAGCGGGTGGGGGGGTGCCACCACGTCGATGTCGTTGGCGACCAGGCGGAAGCGGTCGCCGAGGTCGGCGAGCCCGACCACCACGGCCGGGCCGGGGGCGGCGTCGAACACCAGGCGCACCGGGTCCTCCCGCCCGCCGATGCCGAGGGGATGGATCTCACAGCCGGGTCTGGCGGCCGTGATGGTGGGGCAGACTTCCAGCATGTGTGCGCCGAGGATGAGCTCGTTGCCGGGTGTCAGGTCGTAGGTGTAGTCCTCCATGAAGGAGGTGCCGCCGGGGAGGCCGGCGGCAGCCACCTTGAGGGCGCGCAGCAGGACGGCGGTCTTCCAGTCGCCCTCTCCTCCGAAGCCGTACCCCTGGGCCATGAGTCGTTGGACCGCGAGGCCGGGCAGCTGGCGCAGTCCGCCCAGGTCCTCGAAGTTGGTGGTGAAGGCCCCGAAGCCGCCCGTTTCGAGGAAGGTGCGCAGGCCTGCTTCGATGCGGGCCGCGTAACGCAGGGAGTCGTACCGTTCGCCGCCCGGTCGCAGCTCCGGCGCCAGGTCGTACAGGTCGGCGTATTCCTCGACGAGGGAAGCCACCTCGGTCTCGTCCGCGCTGTCGACGACCTCCACCAGGTCGTTGACGCCGTAGGTGTTGACGGACACGCCGAGGCGCAGCTGGGCCTCGACCTTGTCGCCTTCGGTGACGGCCACGTCGCGCATGTTGTCGCCGAAGCGGGCGACCTTGAGGGTGGCCAGTTCGGACCGTGCGGCTGCCGCCCGCGCCCAGATCGCGATGCGTGTGGTCGTCACCGGATCGGTGACGTGGCCGGCCACCGTCTTGCGGGGTACGCCGAGACGGGTCTGGATGTGCCCGAATTCGCGGTCGCCGTGGGCGGCTTGGTTGAGGTTCATGAAGTCCATGTCGATGGTGTCCCAGGGCAGGGCCACGTTCGACTGGGTGTGGAGGTGCAGCAACGGCTTGCGCAGCGCGTCCAGTCCGGCGATCCACATCTTGGCCGGCGAGAACGTGTGCATCCAGGCGATGAGCCCGATGCACCGGTCGTCGGCGTTCGCGTCGAGGCACACCCGGCGGACGGGGTCGGCGCCGGTCAGTACCGGCTTCCACAGGACACGTACGGGAATGCCGGAGACGTCCGCCAGGGCGGTGGCGATCCGCCGCGACTGTTCGGCGACCTGCTTCAGCGTCTCCTCCCCGTACAAGCCTTGGCTGCCCGTGAGGAACCAGATGTCCTGGGCGGGGGATGTTCGGCTGGGCACATGGACTCCTGGGGGTGACGTCCCGCACCAGTGGTGAGGGCGGCGGGCGGGTGGGGGAGTGGTGACGAACGGTGGGGCGGGATCAGTCCGCGGTGTGGGTGGTGTCGCGGATCTTCCTCAGGCGGTGCAGCAGGCCGCCGGTGCCGAAGTGGTCGTGCAGGAGGCGGTATTCGGCGAAAAGGGCGTCGTAGGCGTCGGCCCGGGAGGCGTCGGGCGTGTAGACGGCGGGCAGGCGGCGGCCCATGACGGCGGTGGCCGCTCGCACGTCGGCGTGCGCGCCGGCCGCCACGGCGGCATGGATGGCAGACCCGAGGGCGGGGGCCTGGTCTGAGGCGGCGAGGGAGACGGGGCGGCGCAGCACGTCGGAGTAGATCTGCATCAGCAGTGCGTTCTTGGCCAGTCCGCCGGCGACGATGAACTCGTGCACCGGCACGCCGCCTGCTTCCAGGGCCTCCACGATGACGCGGGTGCCGAACGCGGTGGCTTCGAGCAGCGCGCGGTAGACGTCCTCGGGGCGGGTCGCGAGGGTGAGACCCACGATGACTCCGGAGAGGTGGTGGTCGACGAGGACCGAACGGTTGCCGTTCAGCCAGTCGAGAGCGATCAGTCCGTGTCCGCCGACCGGCTGTCGGGCGGCTTTCCTGGTCAGCAGGGCGTGCAGGTCCTCGCCGCGGTCGGCGGCCTCGGCGAGGTAGTCCGACGGGACGCCTTGGTCCAGTACCCAGGCGAAGATGTCGCCGACCGCGCTCTGCCCGGCCTCGTAGCCGTAGGTCCCCTCGACGATCCCACCGGCCACGACACCGCAGATGCCGGGTACGTCGGCGAGGACGGGGGCGTTCACGACGTGGCAGGTGGAGGTGCCCATGATGGCGAGCAGCGAGCCGTCCTCGACGGCCCGGGCCGCCGCTGCGGTGACATGGGCGTCGACGTTGCCCGCGGCCACGGCGATGCCGGGGCGCAGCCCCGTCCACGCCGCCGCCTCCGCACTCAGCGAGCCCACGCGTGAGCCCAGCGCGGAGAGGGGGAACGCGAGGCGGGTACGTGCGAAGTCGGCGAACCGGGGGTTCAGCGCGGCCAGGTACTCCTCGCTGGGGTACGCGCCGTCCTGGTGGATGCCCTTGTACCCGGCGGTGCAGGCGTTGCGGGACTCGGCTCCGGCGAGTTGCCACACGATCCAGTCGGCGGCCTCGATCCACCGCGCGCAGGTTTCGTAGACGAGGGGATCCTCCTCCAGGACCTGGAGGGCCTTCGCGAACTGCCATTCGGCGGAGATCCGGCCGCCGTAGCGGGCGATCCATTTCTCCCCCCGGGCGTGGGCGAGTGCGTTGATGCGGTCGGCATGCGACTGGGCCGCGTGGTGTTTCCACAGCTTGGGCCACGCGTGCGGCCGGGCGGCGAGCTCGGTCTCGCAGAGGGGGGTCCCGTCGGCCAGCGTGGGCAGGACGGTGCAGGCGGTGAAGTCGGTGGCGATACCGATCACTGCGGTGGGATCGATCCCGGCCGCCGTCACGGCCTCCGGGACGGCGTGACGCAGTACGTCCCGCCAGTCCTGGGGGTGTTGCAGGGCCCAGTCCGGAGGCAGTTGCGCACCGTCGTGCGGCAGGTGGCGGTCGATGACGCCGTGCCGGTAGGCGTGGACCGCCGTGGCCAGCTCCTGGCCGTCGCGAACCCGCACCACCACGGCGCGGCCCGACAGCGTGCCGAAGTCGACGCCGACCGTGTACTGCTCCGATGCCTCGGAAGGCGGGGTGGGCGTGAGGGGGTGCGGTGACGTCAACAGAGTGCCTTTCGAAGGAGCCTGGGGCGGCGAGCGGTGCGGCCCGGCAGCCGGAGATGCCGTCCCGACCATCCTGGCGGTCGGCGGAGGTCCGATGTCATGCAGTGTGAGCGCTAACAATGTCGCTAGGCAAGAGGGTTGCGCGGATCATGCGAGGGGCTGCTGCGGTGCAGCAGCCTCCCAATGTCAGGGGCTCGACTCGATCTGCTGGTGAGGCGGGGCGGGTTGAGGCCTCCTGATCCGGTTGGCGGCGTCGAGGATCGCGCGAAGGGACGGGGGTTTCCTTCGCGCCTCATGCGTTGGTAACGGACAGGTAACGCACGCAAGGGGGTTGAGAACCACGCTTGTTAGCGCTCACAATGCGACGGCGCCGCCTTCTCAAGGGCATCCCCTCCTGTCGATTCCGGCTCCGACCCCGGCCCCACCCCGCCCCGCCCCTGCCTCCGCGCACAGCCCGGCCCCGGTCGTGCAGAGCCCCTTCCGCACACCCCGAAAGGACACCCGTCATGCCTCGCAGAGCAGCTCTCGTCCTCACCGCCATCCTTCTGGCCTCCTCGGCGTTGACCGCCTGCTCGACCTCGGGCCCCGCTTCCGGGCCGGCCTCCGGAGCCAAGGCGCACTCCGGCGGCGCCATCACCATGGGCTTCGCCCAGGTCGGCGCCGAGAGCGGCTGGCGAACCGCCAACACCAAGTCCGTCCAGGAGGCGGCGAAGAAGGCCGGGATCGACCTCAAGTTCTCCGACGCGCAGCAGAAGCAGGAGAACCAGATCAAGGCGATCCGTACCTTCATCCAGCAGAAGGTCGATGTGATCGCCTTCTCGCCGGTCGTGGAGTCCGGTTGGGACACGGTGCTGAAGGAGGCCAAGGACGCGGGTATCCCGGTCATCCTCACCGACCGCGCCGTGGACACCAAGGACACCTCCCTCTACAAGGCCTTCCTGGGCTCGGACTTCGTCAAGGAAGGCAAGTCCGCGGGCGAGTGGCTGACCAGCGCGTACGCGAACGAACAGGGCACGGTCAACATCGTCGAGCTCCAGGGCACCACGGGCTCCGCACCCGCCAACGACCGCAGGGCCGGCTTCGCCGACGTCATCCGCGCCGACGGCAAGTTCAAGATCGTTGCCTCGCAGTCGGGCGACTTCACCCGCGCCAAGGGCAAGGAAGTCATGCAAGCGTTCCTGAAGTCGCAGAAGGACATCGACGTCCTCTACGCCCACAACGACGACATGGCCCTCGGCGCCATCCAGGCCATCGAGGAGTCCGGCAAGAAGCCCGGTACGGACATCAAGGTGATCTCGGTGGACGGGATCAAGGACGCCTTCGTCGCCATGACCGAGGGCAAGATCAACGTCGTGGTGGAGTGCAACCCGCTGCTCGGCGACCAGTTGATGGAGCTGGCCAAGAAGGTCGTCGCAGGGGAGAGCGTGCCGACCCGGGTCGAGACCCAGGAGGGGGTCTTCCCGCAGGACAAGGCCGCGGCCGCGCTGCCGTCCCGGAACTACTGAAACAGCAGGTTCCGGTGTCGCGCGGGGCCCGGCCCCGGTGTCCACTTCGCCATCCGGAGCCCACTCCACCACCCCACACATGAGAGGAGGGCGGATGGCATTTCCGACCACCCCGCCGTCCACGGGCGGCGGCGGCCCGCGGCCGGTCGTTGAAGCGCACGGCATCCGCAAGCAGTTCCCGGGCGTGCTCGCCCTCGACGGAGTCGCCCTGCGGCTGTTCCCCGGTGAGGTGCACGCCCTGATGGGCGAGAACGGCGCCGGGAAGTCCACCTTGATCAAGGTGCTCACCGGTGTCCACCCCGCCGACGGCGGCACCATCGTCGTCGACGGCCGGGCCCACGCGTTCGCGGACCCCCTCCAGGCGCAGCAGGCCGGCATCAGCACCGTCTACCAGGAGGTCAACCTCTGCCCGAACATCTCGGTCGCCGAGAACATCCTCATCGGGCGCGCACCGCGCCGGTTCGGTCTCCTCCACTGGTCCGCGATGCGGCAGCGGGCGGCCGAGCTGCTGACGGAACTGGACCTCGACCTGGACGTCACCAGTCTGCTCGGTTCGCATTCCCTGGCGGTCCAGCAACTGGTCGCCATCGTGAGGGCCGTGGACGTCTCGGCGAAGGTGCTCGTGCTGGACGAACCCACCTCCAGCCTGGACCGCGAAGAGGTCGCCCAGCTCTTCACCCTGGTGCGGCGCCTGCGGGACCGCGGTGTGGCCATCCTGTTCGTCACGCACTTCCTCGACCAGGTATTCGACCTCTGCGACCGCGTCACCATCCTGCGCAACGGCAGGCTGGAGGGCGAGTACCCGATCGGCGAACTCACTGCGGTGACGCTGGTCCAGCGCATGATCGGCGGAGAACTGGCCACCCTCGACCAGTTGTCGGGCCGTGCCCACGAGGAAGCGGCCGAACGGGCGACCACCGGAGAGCCGTTCCTCCGTGCGCGACGACTGACCCGCGCGGGCTCGATCGAACCGTACGACCTCGACGTCCACGCCGGCGAGGTCGTCGGACTCGCCGGCCTCCTGGGTTCGGGCCGCACCGAGGTGGCGCGCCTGCTGTTCGGCGCCGACAGCGCGGACGCCGGAGAGGTGAGGATCGAGGGCGAGAAGGTGGTCCTGCGCACCCCCCGGCACGCCATCGCCCGGGGCATCGCGTTCTGCTCCGAGAACCGCAAGTCGGAGGGACTCGTGGGCGAGCTCACGGTCCGCGAGAACATCATCCTCGCGTTGCAGGCCGCTCGCGGCTGGACCAGGCCGGTGGCCCGTGCGCAACAGGACGAACTGGCTCGGCAATGGATCGAAGCCCTGGACATCCGCCCCGCCGATCCCGAAGCGCAGGTACGCCACCTCAGCGGAGGCAACCAGCAAAAGGTGCTGCTCGCGCGCTGGCTGCTGACCGCCCCCCGGCTCCTGATCCTCGACGAACCCACCCGGGGCATCGACATCGGGGCCAAGGCGGAGATCCAGAAACTCGTGGCCCGCCTGGCGGGCGAAGGCACCTCCGTGCTGTTCATCTCGGCGGAACTCGAAGAGGTCCTGCGCCTGAGCCACCGCATCGCCGTGCTCCGCGACCACCGCATGGTGGCCACCCTCGCGAACGACGACACCGTCACGCCCGAACGCCTCCTCACGACCATCGCCACCGGAACGGACTCATGACCACCCAGCCCGCCACGTCCGAGGCGGCCGGCGGAATCGGAAGACGACTGGCCGGCCACCGCCTGCTGTGGCCCGCGCTCGTCCTGCTCGCCCTGCTCCTCGGCAACCTCGCGTTCCACCACGACTTCTTCTCCGTCCGCATGCGCGAGGGCCACCTCTACGGCAGCCTCATCGACGTCCTCCAGTTCGGTGCGCCCCTCATCCTGGTGGCGCTCGGCATGACCCTGGTCATCGCCACCCGCGGGATCGACCTCTCGGTGGGTTCCACCGTCGCCATCGCCGGCGCCCTCGCCTGTGGGCACCTCTCCACCGCCGCAGATCCGGGAAGTGTCGCCACCACGCTCACGGCCGTCGCCCTCGCGCTCGGCTTCGCCCTCGTGCTGGGCCTGGCCAACGGCTTCCTGGTGTCCGGGCTGGGGGTGCAGCCCATCGTGGCCACCTTGATCCTCATGGTCGCGGGCCGCGGCGTCGCCCAGCTGATCACCGGCGGTCAGATCATCACGGTGACCAGTGCCCCCTACAAGATGATCGGAGGAGGCTACTGGCTGACCTTCCCGTTCGCCGTCCTCCTGGCAGCCGCCCTCGTCGCGCTCACCGCCTTCGTCACCCGTCGCAGCGCACTCGGCATGCTGATCGAGTCGGTCGGCGGCAACCCCGCCGCCAGCCGCCTGGTCGGCATCCGGGCCGGCGGTCTGCTCGCCCTGGTCTACGTCTCCAGCGCGCTGTGCGCGGCCGTCGCCGGGCTGATGATCAGCTCCAACGTCTCCAGCGCCGACGGGAACAACGCCGGCCTGTGGATCGAACTCGACGCGATCCTCGCCGTCGTCATCGGAGGCACCGCCCTGACCGGAGGACGCTTCTCCCTCGGCGGCACCGTCCTGGGCGCCCTGACCATCCAGACCCTGTCCACCACCGTCTACACCCTCGGCGTCCCACCCGAGACCACCCTCGTCTTCAAGGCCTTCGTCGTCATCGTCGTCTGCCTCGTGCAGTCCCCGGCCTTCCGGGCCAAGGTCCTGCGCCGCCGCAGGAGGACCACTCCCCGATCCCACACCACAGCGGGCGCCGCCCCGCGGCAGCAGGAGGCAGGCGCATGAGTACCGGCATCGCGAGCGCCGCGGCGCGACTCACCCGTCCCTTCGCGACCGTGCCGCCGCGCACGCGTACCCGTATCCCGCTGATCGTCACGGCCGTCCTGCTGGTCGTCCTTTTCGGTGTCGGGTCGGTGCGCTACGAGGGCTTCCTCTCCGCGCAAGTCGTGCTGAACCTGCTGATCGACAACGGATTCCTGCTGGTCGTCGCGGTCGGGGCGACCTTCGTCATCCTCACCGGCGGCATCGATCTGTCCGTCGGCTCCGTGGTGGCCCTGTCGACCATGCTCACCGCCTGGCTGGTCGAGTCGCACGGCTGGCCCCTGGCCGCCGTCATCCCCCTCGTCCTGCTGGTCGGCGCCGCGAGCGGGACGCTCATGGGCTGGATCATCCACACCTTCGAGATCCAGCCGTTCATCGTCACCCTGGCGGGCATGTTCCTCGCCCGCGGGCTCTGCTACACGATCAGCACCGAATCCATCACGGTCAACGACCCCGCCACGGCGAAAATCGCGCAGACCCGGCTGTACGGTCCGGGGGGACTGTTCGTCTCGATCCCGGTGCTCATCGCCCTGGCCGTGCTGGTGATCGCCTTCGTCGTACTGCACCACACGCGCTTCGGCCGCAACGTGTACGCGCTGGGCGGCAACGAGTCCTCCGCCCGCCTGATGGGCCTTCCGGTGGGCTCCACCAAGATCGCCGTGTACGCCGTCAGCGGCTTGTGTTCCGCACTCGGCGGCCTGCTGCTGACCTTCTACATGCTTTCCGGCTACGCCCTCCACGCCATGGGCATGGAGCTCGACGCGATCGCCGCCACCGTGATCGGCGGCACGCTGCTGACCGGAGGTTCCGGCTTCGTCCTGGGCACCGCCCTCGGCGTGCTCGTCCTCGGCCTGATCCAGACGGTCGTCAACTTCCAGGGCACGCTCAGCTCCTGGTGGGCCCGGATCGTCATCGGCGCCCTGCTGCTCGTGTTCATCGTGCTGCAGCGTCTGATGAGCGGCCGCGGCACCGCCACCGACTGACTCCATCAGCCCGTGCCACCGCGTTCGCGCCGCGACCACGGCTCGTTTCCCGGCGCGCCCCCCTGTGGACCGACTTCCAGGAAAGAGCCGCCATGGACCACGCATACGAATCCGTCCGCCAGGACGCCGAGGGCGCCGAGCCCAGGCCGACCGTCGGCTGTCCGCCGACGGTCCACCCCCTGCGCCTGGACGATGAAGGACCGGGGGAGAGGTGGCGGTTCGGCTTCCCCGGACGGGCCTGCGCGGAGGTCCACACACGCGGCGCCCGCCTCCATTCCCTGACCCTGCCGGACCGCTGGGGCCACATCGCCGACGTGGTGCTCGCCGCCCGCGACCCCGGTGCCCGCGCGGGCTCCGCACGCTACTTCGGTGCGACGGTGGGCCGTTGCGCCAACCGGATCGCGCGCGGCCGGCTCGTCGTCGACGGCGTCACGCACCGGCTCGCCACCCAGGAGACCGGGCACACGCTGCACGGGGGTCCCGACGGCTTCGACCAGCGCGTGTGGCGGTGCGAACCCTTCCACTCCGCGCACCGCACCGGTCTCCGCCTGTTCCTGCACAGCCCCGACGGAGACCAGGGATTCCCCGGCGCCCTCGACGTCCGCGTCACCTACACGCTGGACCGGGGCGACAACCTGACCCTGTCGTACCAGGCGGTCGCCGACGCGCCGACGATCGTCAACCTCACCAACCACGCCTACTGGAACCTCGAAGGGGAGGGGTGCGGCGACGTCCTGGCCCATCACCTCCAGGTCGAGGCCCCCCTGTACACCCCCGTCGACGCCGAGCTGATCCCCGACGGCCCGCACCGCTCGGTCAGGGGCACCCCGTTCGACCTTCGCCGGCCCCGGCGGCTCTCCGACGTCCTGACCCATGCCGATGAGCAACTGGCCCTCGCCGGTGGCGGCTTCGACCACAACTGGGTCCTCGGCGGCGCCCGGCGACTCCGTCCTCGGAAGGCCGCCGTGTTGTACGCCCCCGCATCCGGCCGCCGCATGGACGTGCGCACCACGGAACCGGGCCTCCAGGTCCACACCGCCCAAGGCCTGACCGGTGACATCACGGGCAAGGGGGGCAAGCCCTACCAGGCCTACGCGGGGGTCGCGCTGGAAACCCAGCACTTCCCCAACTCGCCGAACCGCCCCGACTACCCGACGGTCCTCCTGCGCCCGGGCGAGCCGTACCGGTCCAGCACGATCCACAGTTTCACAACCGTCATCGCCTGAGAGGGGCGGCGTCGGCCCTGTCCGCACCGACAACACGTCGGTGCCCGGGCCACCTACCCCCGGGGAAGGGGCAATCCCTGGGCGATGGGGGTCATGAGCTGGGGGGACCGATCCTGCGGGCCGTACTGGCGCGCACGATGAGCTCGGGCGCCACCACCAGGTGTGTCGACTCGTCGGTCCGGCCTTCGATGTGGTCCAGGAGCAGGCCGATGCTGTCGCGGCCGAGCGAGGCGAAGTCCTGACGGATGGTCGTCAGCGGGGGTGGGAAGAACTCCGCCTCGGGGATGTCGTCGAAGCCGGCGACCGCCACGTCCTCCGGCGTGCGCAGGCCCGCTTCCCGCAAGGCCCGTAGGACACCGAGGGCCATCTGGTCGTTGGCGACGAACACCGCGGTGAGGCCCGCTCCCTGTCCCCGTGACGCCCGGACCCGGCCCGCGAGCTGCTGGCCGGCCTGGTATCCCGACAGCGGACTCCAGTCGCCGCGCAGCACGGGCGGCACCTCGGCGCCGGCATCTCGTAGCGCGTCCTCCCACCCCTGCGTGCGGGCCTCGCTTTCGAGCCAGTCGGCGGGGCCTGCGACGTGCCAGACGGTGGCGTGGCCCGACGCGAGAAGATGTTCGGTGATCATGCGAGCCCCGAGGCTCTGGTCCAGCGACACCCCTGGCAGGTCGAGGGTGTGACCGCCTTCCACGGTGACCACCGGGCACGGGGCCTCCAATGCAGCCAGGGCCCTCACCGCGGCGCGTTGGGGAGTGACGGCGACGATCCCCTCGACGCCCCACCCGGCGAGGTGCTGCATGGCTTCGGCGAGGGCCGTCTGCGTGGCGGTCCGCAGTGTGACGGCGGACGTCAGATAGCCGCGGTCGCGAGCCGCCTCCTGAACTCCCGCCACGGTGCTGGCGGGCCCGTGCAAAGTGGTGTTCACCGCGATGACGCCCAGCGTGTGGGTCCGGCGAGTGGCCAGGGCCCGTGCTGCCGAGTTGCGGCGGTACCCCAGCTGCTCGATGACCTGCGTCACGGCGGCCCGGGTCTTGGCGCTGACGTTCGGGTGGTCGCTGAGCACGCGTGAAACGGTCTGGTGGGACACGCCGGCGACGCGCGCGACGTCCGTCATGGTGGGCGCTCGCGAGACGTCTGGGAGCTGGGTCAACTCTCTTCCTTTCCTCATCGAGCGGCCTTCCCTCACGGTACCGAACCAGCCGCGGCCCGCACACATCTCGGGCCGACCGGGAGATCGGCGGCCAGGCAGCGATGTTCGCGTTCACATTATGCAGCGTTGGCCCCGTGGCGTGGGCAGGAATCTGCTCGTAACTCTTGAGATTGCTGCTTGTTAGCGCTCACAATTCGATCAGGGTAGCTGGGGAAGGTGGGATGGCTGCGGTAGCGCAGCCGCCATGCCTGGTGCGGCCCCCGATCAGTCCAGCCCACTCATGCGCGACTGCGGGGCCCGCCGGCAGCCGGTTCCGGGGAAACCGCCGCGCATGTCAGACAGACGGTGAGAGCTTAGTGAGCGAGAACCATCTCAAGGACCTCCGTCGCGAGGTCCTCGCAGCCAACCTGCGCATCCCGGAGGCCGGTCTGGCCACCCTCACCTGGGGAAACGCCAGCGGAGTGGATCGAGACGCCGGCGTCTTCGTCATCAAGCCGTCCGGGGTCTCCTACGCCGACCTCACCGAGGACGACCTGGTGGCGGTGGCGCTGGAGGACGGGCGGGTCGTCGACGGGCACCTCAAGCCGTCCACCGACACCGAGACCCATCGGTGCCTCTACCGGGCCTTCCCCTCCATCGGCGGCGTCACCCACACGCACTCGACGCACGCCGTCGCCTTCGCCCAGGCGCGCCGCCCGATCCCCGTGCTCGGCACGACACATGCCGACACCTTCAACGGGCCCGTACCCGTGACGGCGGATCTCACTGCCGAGCAGTGCGCGCAGGACTACGAGTACAACACCGGACAAGTGATCGTCGCCCGGCTCGACGGCGACCCCCGGCGGGCCGAAGAGGTCCCCGGAGCGCTCGTCTCACGGCACGGCCCCTTCACCTGGGGCGCCACCGCGAAGGCTGCGCTGGAGAACGCCATCGTCTGCGAGGCCGTGGCGGAGATGGCGCTGCACACGCTGGCGCTGGGGTCCCACCTGGGGGACGCCTCCGCACCGCCGAGGCATCTGCTGGAGAGGCACTTCACCCGTAAGCACGGTCCGGACGCCTATTACGGCAACACCCCTCCCGCCCCGGGCATCTGAGGCCGCGCACCGCCACGCGGCGTGAGATCCTGCCCAACCGTCCGACAGCCGCGGCTCGAAAGCCAGCGGGACCTCCCGCGGGCGTCCGGCGTCACGGTTCACGCGCTTGACGCGATCGGCCGGGGGAGGGAGGCGTCAGGGGTGGGTGCGGTCCGGCCCCGCTTGACCTCGCGGAGCCGGAGCCGGAGCAGCGGCCGACCGATCCGAATGGGCCGCACGTGTGCAGCCGGCATCGCCCGTCGGCTTCCGAGTGCGGTGATGACCTCATCACGCAGACGAGGCACCTCGCCGGGTGCTTCCCACGTTGCCCCTGGGGTTGCTCCGGGTCGGTGTACATCGGAAATCTGGGGTTGTGCCCCGAAGAGGGGTGTTCGCCGCGAAGTCCTGGTCGGCGCCCAGCTCGCGGGCGGCCGCGACGGTGGTGTGTTGTGCAGGTCGCTTGCGTGCCGTCCGGGTCTCGGCCGGGAGGTGGGTGGGGAAGCGGGCGGCCTCGCACACGACCGGGCAGGGCCGTCGGCGCCACCCTGGCAGCCGGTGCCGATGCCGACCAGGAGCACCAGCTCGTCGGCCGCACACGTCGTGTGGCCGTCCGCCCGTGGGCAATGCGGGCCGTGCGCGGCCGCAGACTGACAGGCGGTCCCCTTCGGGTCGGGCGGGCGGCACGCTTGCCGGGGCGTCGGATGGCCTCGTCCCCAAGGCACGGGAAGGGCGGCCGGCAGGGCGGCAGGCGGCTGGTGCGCCTCGCCGCCCGGGTCCTGGAGACGGGTGGCAGAAGCGCGTTGACCCGGGCGTGGTCACGGGCGCGCGCTTCCGCCGCCCGCAGGACGAGTGCGCCCACTGGGCGGGCGGCCTCACCATCGCCGACGCCATGGTGCTGGTCGTGTCGACCACCTGCACTTCGGCCGCCGGCCCGCGCTCACCATCTGCCGCAGCGGCGCGTGCCGGATCGCCCGCGTCGACACCGTGCCGGGGTGCGAGCTTCGCTGGGACATGGGGCGTATGGGTCTCCGTCACGGGCTGGCGCTGCCGCCGGTCATCGATTTCGCGCCCCCGACATCCGTCCGTCCAAGTCATGGCGGTAGTCGGCCTGCTTCGGACGGAGAGCAGGCCAACAACCGGTACGGCCAGCAGAATTGACCGGCCATCCGCTGGCTGGCACGGCTCCGACGGACCGCATCCCACTGTCCAAGAACACCGGCCCACCGTCCTGAACCACCCATGGAGCCGAACCTGGTGGCCTACGGGCGCCGGCGGCTGGACCCGCGGCCGGAAACACCCCGTCCCGTCCGTCGACGGGCGGGACCCGCTTCTCAGGCGGCGCCGACCTTCGCGGACTCCGCTACGTCGGTCGTCTTGGCGGCGGCCGGTCGCGGTGTGCGGACCAGCGGTACCGACGCGCACGCGGCGAGCAGGGACGCCGCGGCGACCGCGTACCAGCCGTGCCGGAACGCGGCGACAGCGTGTCCGGGGGCCGGGGTGCCGAGGATGCCGACCAGGATCGCGACGCCGAGGACCGCGCCGAGCTGGCGGCCCATCGAGGTGATGGCCGAGCCGGTGGCGAAGCGGCCCGGCGGCAGGGCGGCCGCCGATGCCCCGGTCAGGACCGGGAGCGTCATGCCGACGCCGAGGCCGGTCAGTACCATGCCGGGCAGGAGCGAGGTCGCGTAGGCGGAGCCGGTGTCGAGCGTCGCGGCCCACCACAGAATGCCGGTCGCGAACAGGACGGTTCCCGCCAGCGCGATGCGGCCCGCACCGAATCTGGCGACGGCGGGCCCGATCAGCAAGGCGACCGGTGGCACCAGCAATGGCCCCGGCGCGATGGCGAAGCCGGTGCGCAGAGCCGAGTAGCCCCAGACGCCCTGGCACCACAGCACCGTGCCGAGCAGCATTCCGGCGAAGGCGACGGTGAAGAGCGTCAGGGCGGCCGCCGCGGAGGCGAACGACGGAACCCGGAGCAGCGGCAGCTCGACGATGGGCGCGGGGTGGCGGGCCGAGCGCACGACGAACCAGACGCCGAGCAGCACCGCGGCAGCCAGGCCGCCGAGGGTGCCGGCGCTCATCCAGCCCCAGTCGGGCGCCTTGACCAGGCCGAGCGCGAGCGTTGCGATGGATCCGGTGAGCAGGGCGGCGCCGAACAGGTCGGGCAGCGGACTCTTCTCCGCCCCGGCGCGTCCGGGCGACGGCAGCACCTTGACGCCGAGCGCGAACGCCGCGACCCCCACCGGCACGTTGACGAGGAACACCCAGCGCCATCCGGCCTCGACCAGCAGCCCTCCGACCACCGGCCCGAGTCCGGCGGCGATCCCGCCGATCGACGCCCAGGCCCGCACCGCCCCGGCGCGCTTCTCGGGCGCCGTCGTATCGAGCAGCAGCGCGAGCGACGTCGGCATCAGCAGCGCAGCGCCCGCGGCCTGCACGAGCCGTGCCGCGACCAGCGTCCCGACGTGGGGAGCGAGGGCGCAGCCGGCCGAGGCGAGGGTGAACACCGCCAATCCGGTCAGGAAGACCGGCTTGTGGCCGGAGCGGTCGGCGACGCGGCCGGCGACCACGAGGAGTGCCGCGAAGACGATCGCGTAGCCGTTGAGGACCCAGGAGAGGGAGCCGAGGCCGCTGCCGCCGAACGAGTGGCCGATCGCCGGGAGGGCCACGTTGACGATGAAGAGGTCGAGGTTCGACATGAAGACCGCGGCCGTGACCGTCGCGAGCACGGCTCGGGACGCCGCGCGTGAGTTTGAAAATCCAACTGTCATGGACCGGAGGCTAGCGGTGTGAGTTTGAGAACGCAACGGACTCGGGGGATGATGGGGAGGTGACCTCGAACGTGAAGCAGGGCGAGAACTCGGTTCCGCACCCCGAAGTGCCCGGCCGGCCGTGCTCCGTGGCCGCCGCGCTGCAACTCGTCGGCGAACGCTGGGCCCTCCTGGCGATCCGCGAGATCTTCTACGGCAATCGGCGCTTCGACCAGATCGTCCGCAACACCGGCGCCCCCCGCGACCGTCTCGCCGCCAGGCTGCGCGCACTGGAGGAGGCGGGCGTGGTCGAGCGCCGCGCCTACAGCGAGCGCCCGTTGCGCTTCGAGTACCACCTCACGGAGGCCGGCCGGGATCTCGCGCCGGTGATGCGCGCGCTGCTGGCCTGGGGTGATCGCTGGGCGGTGGACACCCCGCCGGTCGCGTTCCGGCATCGGGGCGGGCCCGGCTCCGAGCACGACGCCGAGCACGACCTCGATCTGACGTCGACGTGCCGTACCTGCGGTGAGGAGGTCGGGTCGGGAGGTCTCACGATCGACGTGCGGGCGCCCGGATGGGATCGGGCCGGGCCGGTCGAAGCCTCCTGAACTCGACAGCGACCAGGTGTGGGCTGGAGAAGGGCTCGCCCGTTCCGTAAGCGGGGTGGTGGCGGCTCAGTGCCCCAAGCAGGCCTTCACCGTCTCATTCCGACGGCGCCTTCTCCTTCTCCCTGCCCTTTTCCTTTTCCTTCTTCCCGTTGCTTCCCTTGTTTCCGGCCTGCTGCTCCTTCTCCTTGGGCGCCGGCCCGTGGCCCGTTTGACGGGGGTCGACACGGGGGTCGACGGAGGTCGAGGCAGCAGTACCGGCAGTGGATGTCCGGTTACGGGCCCCGGCAGCCTGGGCCCCGGCAACCTGGGTCGCGGTGCCCGGGGTGGTGGCGTCCGAGCTCGTGGCCCCGGGCGCGGAGGGAGCGGGCGCCGCGGGCGTCGTGGGTGTGAGCGACGGACGCGCGACCGCCTGGGGCGTCGTCGGCCGGCTGCCGGAGGGCGCGTGGGAGGAGTCGGTCGCCCCTACCAGGAGCACGGACGCGCCGACCACGCTCGCGGCCAGCGTGACGACTCCCGCGGTACGGCGGGACGGGCGGCGCGGGCGCTTCTGCGGACCGGAAACATGCGGGAGGTGGCCGAGCGGGCTGGGTGCGCGGTGCGTGTCCGATACCGGCTCCGCCGGAACGGCGGTGGGAACCGGACGCACCGGCATGCCCCGGGGTGGCTTTCGCACCGCCCCGAGGCTTTGCAGGGTCAGGTGTACGCGGGCGGCGTCGGGGCGTGCCTGCGGGTCCGGATCCGTCATCGCCCTCAGCAACCTGCCCAGGCCGCCGGGTATCCGCTCGGGCACCTCAGGAGGACGCAACAGCGGGGCGACACCGATCTCGGCGGGCGTGCCCACGTACTCGCGGACGCCGGTGAGCGCTTCCAGCAGTGTCAAGCCCAAGGCGTAGACGTCGCTCGCCATGCCCGCCCCCTGGCCGCGCAGCTGCTCGGGAGCCATGTAGGCGAGCGTTCCGACGAGCGTTTCCGGTTCGCTGCGGGAGTGGTCGTCGACGGCACGGGCGAGCCCGAAGTCGGCCAGGAAGGGGGAGCCGTCGTCGCTGAGCAGGACGTTGGACGGCTTGATGTCGTGGTGGATGATGCCGTGCGCATGGACGTGGTCAAGGGCCGACGCGATCTCGGTACCGAGCCGGATGACGTGTACGGGGCTCAGGGGACCGGCATCTATACGGGTGCGCAGGGTGATGCCGGGTATCAACTCCGTCACCATGTAGGCCCCTTGTCCGTGGCGGTCGATGTCGTACACGGTGACCAGGGCGCGGTGGGAGAGCCGGGCCAGGGTCTGCGCCTCGTCACAGAAGTGGTCGGCGGTGACGGTGTCGGCTCCGGGGCGGAAGAGTTTGACCGCCACCTCTCGTTCCAGGACCTGGTCGACACCGCGGAACACGTCCGCCGTCCCGCCGGAACCGATGAGGGCTCGAAGCCGGTAGCGGCCTCCGAGCAGGGAGCCGAGCGGGGTCTGCACTGCGTGGGCCGAACTCGGGCGCGCCGACATGCGGGACCTCCTCTACTCGCCGGCATTACGCCGCGCTTACCCCACGGACGGCGGGCTACGCAGTCCGGCGATACCGGTGGGCGCCGGCTCGGCGCCGGCGCCTCACGGAGGGTTCACCGCCGGGATTCGGGGCTGATGCGGGTGCTGAGAGGCGTGTGGGTGTTCGGGGAGACGCACGTCAGGGTGGTGGGTGGGGCGGGATGGCGAGTGGCGGCGTTGTAGGGGTGATGTGGTTTCTCTAGTGAGACGGGGAGTCTCCTGTGCCCTCTGCGGTGTCAACTGAAGTCGAGACCCTGTTAAGGCGGACGCTCGGAGAGCGGCGGATCGGGCTGGTGGCCTGGCGGTTGCTCGTGTTGCAGATCGCGCATCCTGTCGTCGCGGCCGGAATGGCCCGGTACTCCACCTACCGCGCGCACCCGTGGCGGCGGATCGAGCACACCATGGAGAGCGGGAGTCGGCTGTTCTTCGCCGGGCCCGAGGAGCGGCTGCTGGAAGTGGCGCGGCTGGCCCGGACGCACCGCCGGATCCAGGGGACGGACGCGGCCGGACGGGCGTACTCCGCCGAGGATCCCGAGGTGCGCGGCTGGGTGATGGTGACGCTGTACGAGGCGATGACCACCATGCGCGAGCTGGGTGGCGATCCGCTGTCGGCGCGTGAGCTCGACGTCCTGTACGGCGAGTTCCTGGAGGTGTGCGGGGCGCTGGGGATTCCCGGTGAGGCGGTCCCGGCGAGCGCCGCGGAGGTGGCCGCGTACGTCGACCGGCATGTGCGGGAGGTGCTGGAGTACGGCGACGAGGTCCGCCACATGCTCTACGAGATGCTGCGCGAGGCCCCCGTACCGCGGCGGCTGGCCGGGCTGGGGCCCGCGTGGCCGGTGGTGCGGGCGGTGATCGCATGGACTCTGACCACCCTGACCGTCAGCGATCTGCCGCCGGCCTGGCACGAGCGGTTCGGGACGTCCCGCGGGCGTGTGGGCGCCGCACTGTCGTGGAGCCTGCACCGCGGACTGCGGCACGCCATGAACCTCGCGCCGGACCGCGTGCGCTACCGCCACCGGTCCGAGGCCGGCGGCGCACCGCCCGCGCGCGTGCCGCGGCCGAGGGGCGTCGACTCCCGTCCGGCCCGGCTGGAGACCTTCTTCCGTCAGGTGCTGGACCAGACCGGAAACGGCCGCGTCGACTCCGCCGACCTCCAGGCCATGGTCCACACCATGTGCTGGCGGCTCGAACTGCCCGTGGAGCGGGAGGACACCGTGTACGCCGCGTTCGAGGGCTGGTGGCAGCAGTTGCGCCAGAGCTCTGACGCCGACGGGGACGGCGCTGTGACGTGCGCGGAGTTCGTCGGCGCGATGCTGGCCGGGGTGGACGAGGACCCTGAGTACCTGGAGAAGGGGTTGGTACCCGCGGTGCGGGCACTGTTCCGGGCTGCCGACAGCGACGGGAGCGGGTACCTGGGCCCGGACGAGTACCGGGTGCTGTTCGGCGGCACCCGAGTGCACCCGGCCGAACTCAACGACGGCTTCCGGGAACTGGACGCCGATGGAGACGGGCGGATCGACGAGGAGGAGTTCGTCGCCGCGTTCGCCCAGTTCTTCACCGCGCGGAGCGAGGCCGTCGCCGGCACGGCGCTGCTGGGACGAGCCTGAGCGTGGGAGTCGGGCGGCGGGCTTACGGGCCCGCCGCACCGCCCCGGAGGGTGAATGCCGAGGGCGTCGCCAGGCAGGGAGGTCCTCCCGCCCCGCAGGGTGTGGCATCAGGGGGATCGGGTGGAGTGTGAGAGCGGTGCTCGGGGGCGGAGCTGTCAGCCTGGGAGGATGAGCGAATCGGGTGAGGCATCCTCCGCGCAGTCGGACGAACAAGTCGTCGAACGGCTCGTGCCGGTCTGGCTGCGTGAGGCGGCGGTGCATGGTTCCCCCACGGCCGACGAAGCCGGGAAGGACTGGGAGCACCGGCGTCTGTCGGGCGAGGCCGCGCGCGAGTTGGCCGATTGGGTGACGGCTCGTGTCACCGATACGGCGTTCAATGAGGAGGAGGGGCCGACTCAGACGGGACCCACCCGCATCAGCGTCTCCGACAAGTCGGCCGTCCACCGTTGGCTCGCCGCCCAGGGGCATCGCCTCTGAAATCGCCTCGGAAGTGGGGCCGCTGCCCGTGAGGCCGTCCACCGGGCTCCGTCGTGTTCGCCCCCCTCTGGCGCGCCCGTACGGACCTGATCGCTGCGGGGCTGCCGCGTCGCCCGCATGGGGCCGCAATGTGCGGGCAGACGCGCCCCACCTTCTGGAAGGAGCAGTGATGCTTGGTATCGCAGCCGCGGTCTTGTTCTTCATCAGCTTCCTGATCAACGCGGCGGAGATCTCGACGAACCACGTGTTCTCGTCCGGCAATTTCATGGTCCTGGGCCTGATGCTGCTCGCCCTCCACGTGGCAGGCGTAGGCAGCGCTTGGACCGCGACCACCCGTCGCCGTCGCCGCTGAACCTCGCAGGCGTCGTCCAAATCGGTGACGTGGCTTCCGCACCGTGCCGAACAGCCGGCGACGCGCGGGATCGGTCGTGCCCCCGGCTGCGGCGGCACGGCCGATCAGCGGTTGCTGCCCGGGCGGTAGACGCTGAGGTCGCCGTAGGCCGACAGGGCGCCGGACAGGTCACCGGGGTCGTGCCGCAAGGTGGTGTTCAGGAAGGCGAGGGTGGTTGCGGCGACGACGCGCGGGCTCTCGGTGCGGCCCAGTGAGCCGACGATCGAGGGCACCGGCGGCAGGTACAGGGGGGCGTCCGTGAAAGTGAGGTGCGCGGCGCCGGGGAGGGTGAGCCGGTAGCTCGTCGCGGTGCTGCGCTGGAGGACCTCGGTGAGGCGGGGTATGTAGCGCGGGTCGGTTTGCGGGCCGATGGCTTGGGTGAGCGCGAGCGCCGGCTGGTGGAAGGGACGCGGATCGGGGTCGCGGGGGTAGCCGTCCATATTGATGACGGCGGCGAACCGGCTGTCCTGGCGGGCTGCTTGGAGGGCTGCGCCGCCACCGAGGGAGTGGCCGGTCGCCGCGGCCCGGCCGGTGTCCAGGTGTCCGGTCAGCGGGCCGGCGATCTCACCTCGGTCCAGCCGCTCCAGCTGGGTGAGGACGAAGCTGAGGTCTGCGGCCCGTATGCGCGTGGTTTCGGCGGCTCGTTTGTCGTCTTCGTCGTCGTCGCCGGTGGAGGCGATCTCGGTGTTGATCGTCCGGCCGTCGGTCAGGACGACGGCGGCGGAGTCGTAGGGGTGGTCGAGGGCGGCGACCACGTAGCCGTTGCCGGCCAGTTCCTCCGCCCAGGCGGTGTTCTGTGTGCGCACTCCGCCCAGCCCGGGGGAGAACAACACGACGGGGAACCGTCCCGCGCCGTCGGCCACCGGGGCGTCGAAGACCGCATGGGTGTGGGCGCGCGGAACACCGTCGACCAGGAAGCCCGGGAGGCCGGCGTAGCGCGCCAGGGCGTCGGAGACGGTGCGTGCCTCCTGCTGTGTGCGGCCCAGGTACTGGGCCGGCTGCGTACCTGCGGGGCTCTTCCGTGCGGGGTACCAGAGCTGGACGACGACCGTGCGCCGGTCGTCGGGCGTGGCGGTGGCCGTCTCGGGGCGGTTCGGGTCGGTCCACTGCACCACGCGGGTGCCGACCGCGAAGTTGCCCGTCGGTTCGGGGAACACGGGTACGGGACAGGCCCAGGCGGCTACAGGCCCTGCGGCGATCAGGCCGACGCAGACCACCGCCCCCGGCAACGCCAGCCACCACCGGGCCCGCCCCACCGGCCGGCCGGGACGGCGACGCAGCAGAGGAGGTACGGCGAACGGCAACGTGAGGGCGCCGCCTGCCAGTACCGGCAGCATCTGCCAGCGGAGCCCCACCACGCTCAGCACGAGCACGGACAGTACGAAACCCGATCCCGCCGCGATCGTCACGCGTGGGCGGGCGGCGGGAGGCAGCCAGCGCGCCACCACCAGCGCAACGGCACCCAGCAAGGCAAGGATTTCCAGGGGGGACATGTGCAGTCCCGTGATGATCTCGGTCACCCGCCCATCCTTGGTGCGGGGCAGCCCCACCACATCGCTCCCGGGTCGCCGTCAGGTGCAACCGAAGTCGCAGTCCGAGGCACGCCCTCTGCGACCAAAGTCGCATCCAGGCACCGACCCGGTCGGGGGCGCCGGCAGCGTCTCGCTCAACGTAGGCATCCGGCGGAAGGCCGCGGGGTCCGGAGATCGGTGACCGGTATGCTCCGGGACATGGGGCTGGACATCAACGTGCTGATCGCGGACTGGTCCTGGCTCGGCGAAGCCCCTGAAAACGGCAGGCTGTCGAAACTGAGGAACGCCTGGTACGCCGAGGAGACCGGGCTGTGGGACGACGACGCGCCGGTGGTGGAGGGTGACTGGCACTGGCCCCGAGGTCCGCACCGCGCCGCGTTCTCCGTCTACGAGTTCCGGAACACCCTCGGTTCGTTCAAGGCGCACTTCTGGGCCGGGGAGCGGTGGGAGTCCGCACGCGATCACACCGACCGGCCGATGCGTGCCGAGTTGGACGCCTTGCTGCGCGGGCTGATCTGGGGAGGGATGGACGGCGAGGCCGAGCACGTCGATCCGGGCTTCTTCTGCCCCGACCCCGCCGTCAACTACGGCGTGTTGCTGGCGCGTTCGCCGGACAGCGTGCGCGAATTGGCCGCGACATCGGAGCGGCTGCGCCCCCGGCTGGGCGACCTGCGTCCGGCCTTCGACCGGTACGCCGCCACCCCGGGGGCATGGGTCTGCGACTTCGACGAGTTCGCCGACCTGCTGGAGGACTGGGACCGCGTCCTGTCCGAGGCGGCGCGGCGGGGCTGGGGAGTCGTGGGGCTGAGCCAGTAGGGACGTCGGGCGCGGGCGGCCCCGGGGGTGAGGCGTGTCTCATCGGTCCGGTGGCGCTTGTCCATGCAACGAGTTGCATATAAAGATCGGGGTATGGCGCTAGAGCACGCGATCCTCGTCTCCCTGCTGGAGCAGCCGGGCTCCGGCTATGAGCTGGCCCGGCGGTTCGACCGGTCCATCGGCTACTTTTGGACCGCGACCCATCAGCAGATCTACCGTGTGCTCAAGCGCATGGAGAACGACGGCTGGATCGAGGTCCGCGCTGTTCAGCAGCAGGCCAGGCCGGACAAGAAGGAACACTCCGTCACCCCGGCCGGCCGCGCCGCCCTCTCGGCCTGGCTCCGCGACCCCGTCCAACCCGACAGCGTCCGTCACGAGATCGCCGTCAAGATCCGTGGCGCGGCCTTCGACGACCCGGCCGCGCTGATCAGCGAGGTCGAGCGGCACCACCAGGCGCACGCCGACCGGCTGACCCACTACCTCGCGGGGGAGCTGCGGGACTTCACCGGCCCGGAGGCTCCCGCCGCGCCGGACACCGGTGAGGAGCTGCAACACGTGGTGTTGCGCGGTGGTATCGCCTACGAGCGGATGATGCTCGCCTGGCTCGAGGACGTCCTTGCCACGCTCCGCCGGATCGCCTAGACCGCCGGCCGGGCGCGCGAACGGTCCGGCCCACCCGGCCGCTCCGGCAGCCCGTCGTCGGGCGTGCACCACCTCGCCACCGTCCGTCCCCGCCACGCCGCAACCGCCCGACGAGCCCCCCCCGACGCTTCCCCATCCCCGTGTCCCCAGCCCCCGACAGAGCCCGGACCGCACCCGGGCCCGAAAGGCGAACCCTCATGACCGACACGCTGCTGTTCAACCCGCACACCTATGACCCCGCCCACTTCGACCCCGAGACCCGCAGGCTGCTCCGCGCCACCGTCGACTGGTTCGAGGCCCGCGGCAAGCGCAAGCTGATCGAGGACTACCGCTCGCGGGCCTGGCTGGCGGACTTCCTCGCGTTCTCCGCGAAGGAGGGCCTCTTCGCGACCTTCCTGACCCCGGCGCCCGAGGCCGGCGACGACGAGCCGGACAAGCGCTGGGACACCGCGCGGATCGCCGCCCTCAACGAGATCTTCGGCTTCTACGGCCTCGACTACTGGTACGCCTGGCAGGTCACGATCCTCGGTCTCGGCCCGGTCTGGCAGAGCGACAACGCCGCCGCCCGCTCCCGCGCCGCGCAACTCCTCGGCGAGGGCGAAGTGTTCGCGTTCGGCTTGTCCGAGAAGACGCACGGCGCCGACATCTACTCCACCGACATGCTCCTGGAGCCCGACGGCGAAGGCGGCTTCCGCGCCCGCGGGTCCAAGTACTACATCGGCAACGGCAACGCCGCCGGCCTCGTGTCCGTCTTCGGACGCCGCACCGACGTCGAGGGGCCCGAGGGGTACGTCTTCTTCGCCGCCGACAGCCGTCACCCGGCCTACCACCTGGTGAAGAACGTCGTCGACTCGTCCAAGTACGTCAGCGAGTTCCGCCTCGACGACTACCCCGTCCGGGCCGAGGACGTCCTGCACACCGGCCGCGCCGCCTTCGACGCCGCGCTCAACACCGTCAACGTCGGCAAGTTCAACCTCTGCACCGCCTCCATCGGCATCTGCGAGCACGCGATGTACGAGGCCGTCACCCATGCGCACAACCGGATCCTCTAC
Organism: Streptomyces sp. NBC_00539; assembly: GCF_036346105.1. Lineage (GTDB taxonomy): Bacteria > Actinomycetota > Actinomycetes > Streptomycetales > Streptomycetaceae > Streptomyces. Next base: position 282,163 of record NZ_CP107811.1, on the reverse strand, counting down.
GGCCGCCCCGTCACCGCCTTCCCGCACGTGCGCCGTGAGCTGGCCGATGCCTATGTCCGACTCGTCGGCATGAAGCTGTTCAGCGACCGTGCCGTCGACTACTTCCGCTCCGCCGGTCCCGACGACCGCCGTTACCTGCTCTTCAACCCGATGACCAAGATGAAGGTGACCACGGAGGGCGAGAAGGTCATCGACCTCATGTGGGACGTCATCGCAGCCAAGGGCTTCGAGAAGGACGCCTACTTCGCCCAGGCGGCCGTGGAGATCCGCAGCCTGCCGAAGCTGGAGGGCACGGTCCACGTCAACCTCGCGCTGATCCTCAAGTTCATGCGCAACCACCTGCTGGAGTCCGCCGACTACGCGCCCGTGCCGACCCGCCTCGACGCGGCCGACGACGCGTTCCTCTTCCGCCAGGGGCCCGCGCGCGGCCTGGGCTCCGTACGTTTCCACGACTGGCGGCCGGCCTTCGACGCGTACGCCTCCCTGCCCAACGTCGGCCGTTTCCGCGAGCAGGCCGACGCCCTGTGCGAGTTCGTCAAGACCGCCGCCCCCGACGAGGAGCAGAGCCGTGACCTCGACCTCCTCCTGGCCGTGGGCCAGCTCTTCGCCCTGGTCGTCCACGGCCAGCTGATCCTGGAGCAGGCACGCCTGTCGGGCCTGGACGAGGACGTGCTCGACGAACTGTTCGCCGTCCTCGTGCGGGACTTCTCCGCCCACGCGGTGGAGCTGTACGGCAAGGACTCCGCGACGGCGGACCAGCAGAGCTGGGCGCTCGGGGCGGTTCGGCGCCCGGTCGTCGACGCCGACCGCGCGGCGCGCGTCTGGGCGCGCGTGGAGGCACTGGCCGGGGCGTACGAGATGGCGCCCTGACGAGACGAGACGAGACGAGACGAGACGAGACGAGACGGGGCCCGGCGCGACGCGGGGCGGCCCCGCGTCGCACCGGCCCGGCGCCGGCGGCCTTGAGTTCCCCTCAAGGCCGCCGTGCCGGCCCCTCCGATCGGGCGTCCAGCGGGACGTCCAGTCGCTCGGCCACCGTGGTGAGCGTGGCCCCCAAGGGCAGCGCGACCCGGGTGACGGCGTGCCGGTCGCCCCGGGTCGGATCCCGGTTGACGATCAGGACGGGCTTCCCGGCCCGGGCCGCCTGGCGGACGAACCGCAGCCCTGACATCGCCGTCAGCGAGGAGCCCAGGACCAGCAGCGACGTGGCCGCCTCGACCAGGCCGCGGCAGTGCTCGACCCGAGGCGGCGGAACGCTCTCGCCGAAGAACACCACGTCCGGCTTGAGGACGCCCCCGCACTCGTGGCAGGGCGCCACGCAGAAGTCCCCGACCTGCTCGTCGGTGAGGTCGGCGTCGCCGTCCGGGTTGAGTGCCGCCGCCACCGGCGCGAAGCCCGCGTTGGCCTCCTCCAGCCGGTGGGCGAGCTCACGGCGCGAGGTGAGGGCGCCGCAGGAAAGGCAGATCACGCGCTCCAGGCTGCCGTGGAGTTCCACCACGCCCTCGCTCCCGGCGGCCTGGTGCAGCCCGTCGACGTTCTGGGTGATCACACCCGAGAGCAGGCCCTGCCGCCCGAACGCCGCCACCGCCCGGTGCCCGGCGTTGGGCAGGGCGCGACCGAACGTGCGCCAGCCGAGGTGGCTGCGTGCCCAGTACCGGCGCCGGGCACGGGCACTGGCGGTGAATTCCTGGTAGGTCATCGGGGTGTGCCGACTCAGGCTCCCGCCCTCTCCCCGATAGTCGGGGATGCCCGACTCCGTGGAGATGCCCGCCCCGCTGAGCACCAGCACACCACCGCTCCTCAGCGCGTCGACGACCGGCGCCGGCTCCGTGGTGCCGGGGGGCGGGTCCTCGGTGGGCGTCCAGCTCAGAGTGGGGCGCGTGCGCATGCTGCCAGCGTACGGAACGGGTAGGACAACGGCGCGGGAGCCGGACGGCGGGGCGGTGACGGTCGCGGGCGGGCGGTACGGCGTCCCTCGCGGCGGGGGAGGCCTCAGGAGCGGGTGCGTCCCCATGTCTGCAGGCTGTAGGGCCGTCCCTTCTCCTCACCGGTGATCAGCGGCACGTCGAGCAGGCGAAAGCCCGCCTTGGTGGCCACGGCGACGCTGGCGGCGTTCTCCGCCTCCAGTTCCAGGATCACCTGCTCCGCGCCCAGTTGCTCGAAGGCGTAGGCGGACATGATCCGGACGGCTCGGGCCGCCAGGCCTCGGCCGCGGTGCGCCGGGCCGACCGCGTAACCGATCTCGGTTCCCTCCGGAGCGCGCCGCAGCATCACCTCGCCGAGCGGTGCCCCGCCGTCGACGGTGATGGCGAGGAGGATGGTCGTGCCTTCCGCCCGCAGCTTGCGGTCCCGGTCCAGGCGCGCGCGGGCGGCCGCGGCGTCGAAGGGGGAGACGATCGGTGTCCAGTAGGCGATGTCGGGGTGATCGAAGAGTCCCGGCATCGCGGCCAGGTCCGCCTCCGTCCAGTCCCGTAGGACGAGGCCTTCTCCCTTGAGCTCGATCCGCTCCGGAAACGACGGGTTCGTGCTGGTCATGATGGGGTTCCTCCGCGGCCTGGTCCGACGAAGCAGGGTAACCGCGGACAGGTGGCGGGGGCACACGGATTCCGGCACTCCCGGAGTCCGGCCGGCCGGCGCGGCAACAGCTTCGACTGCGCGGCGTGACCGGCCGGGCACCATTGGTCGCCGCCACCTGGCTCGCCGCCCACGGCATCCAGGTCGCACGAGTCCTGACGGAAGGGCCGCGGGTGCGGGGAGGCGTGCGGCGGTGCGGTCAGGTCGTGGCGGCGCCGAACCATGCGGGGAGGTGGGCGAGGAGATCCTGCTGGTCCTCGCCGACCCAGGCGACGTGGCCGTCCGGTCGCAGCAGTACCGCGGGCGCGTCGAGTTCCTTGCTGACGTCGACGACGTGGTCGACGCGGTCCGCCCAGCCCGCCACCGAGAGGCGGCCGGTCTGGTCGAGGAGCAGGCCGCGTCCCTCGTGCGTCAGGTCGTACAGGCGGCCCCGCTCCAGCCGCACGTCCCGCAGCCGGCGGCCGAGGAGGTCGTGGCCCGTGCCGAAGTCGTAGCGGATCGCGATCGCGGTGATCTTCTCGATGAGGTACCGGTTCACCTCCTCGAACTCCACCAGTTCCGCCATCAGCCGGCGCACCGCCTGCGCACCCGGCTCGGACGACATCAGCTGGATCTGCGCGCGCGTGTTGTCCAGTACGTCGGCCGCCACCGGGTGCCGTTCGGCGTGGTAGCTGTCGAGCAGGCCTTCCGGTGCCCAGCCGGAAACCTCCGCGGCCAGCTTCCAACCCAGGTTGAACGCGTCCTGGATACCGAGGTTGAGGCCCTGGCCGCCGGTCGGCGGGTGGATGTGCGCCGCGTCGCCGGCCAGCAGCACCCGGCCGACCCGGTACTGCTCGGCCTGCCGGGTCGCGTCGCCGAAGCGGGAGAGCCAGCGCGGCGAGTGGGCGCCGAAGTCGGTGCCGCCGTACGCCCGCAGCTGCTGCTTGAACTCCTCCAGGGTCGGCGCGGCGGCACGGTCCTCTGCCACCCCCTCCGCGGGCACGATGACCCGGTATTCCCCGTCCTCCATGGGCATGGCACCGAACCGCACCTGGGTCTTGCGCACTTCGGCCGTCACTGCGGCCAGGGTCTGCGGCTCCACATCGAGCTTCATGACGCCCAGCAGCGTCTCGACCCGGGACGGTTCGCCGGGGAAGGCGACACCGAGCAGCTTGCGCACCGTGCTGCGGCCACCGTCGCAGCCGACGACGTAGCGCGAGCGCAGCCACGTACCGTCGGCCAGCTCGACGCTCACACCCTGGTCGTCCTGGTCCAGCCCGGTCACCTCGCAGCCGCGCCGGATCTCGGCGCCGGCCTCGACGGCGTGCTCGGTCAGCAGCCGCTCGGTGGTGGTCTGCGGGATGTGCAGGACGTAGGGGTGCGCCGTGTCCATGTGCTCCGGCCAGGACTTGGCGAGCCCGGCGAAGAAACCGCCGACCATGTACTGCTTGCCGAGCGCGAGGAACCGGTCCAGAAGACCGCGCTGTGCCATGACCTCGATGCTGCGGGCGTGCAGCCCCTGGGCACGGGACTGCCGGGTCGGCTCCGTCTCCTTCTCCAGTACGAGCACCCGTACGCCGTGAAGGCGTAGCTCGCAGGCCAGCATCAGGCCGGTCGGGCCTCCACCGGCCACGATCACGTCTGCGTCCAGGTCTGTGTCCACGTCTGCGTTCACGGCCATGTCTGTGTGCGTCATGAGAAGCCCCCATCGAGCGTGTTGCCAACGCCCGGCTGCTGTGTGCCCGCCGACCGCCTTGTAGGCCATCGAGCGCGTGCGTACGTCGTCAGTCCCCGATGTGCGGCAATTTCCGGGTCGGTCGGAGATTCTGCAACATCATCGGGGCCTTGCCGCAAGGCCCCCTGTGCGCTATATCTTGATAGTGGCAAGGAGTGGGCAACGATCTCCTTGCCTTTCTCATGCGTGCTGTGGGCTGCGTCCTAGGAGCCGCCGGCATCCCCGGCGATGGCCAGGGGCAAGGCGCCGAGGGGAGGCGTGCACCCCGGTCACCGCGAAGCCGAAGTGCACCTGTAAGTGCTGCCGGGCGCCGAGCATGTGTGAAACTTCCTCCGAATGATCACTCGGGGGGAGTTCCGCGTTGAACGCGCTGTTGAAGAGGGTGTGGATCGGGCTGGCCGCGACCTTGATCGTGAGCCTGGCCGCCGTGGCCCTGCCGGACCACATCCAGATAAACGACGACGGGCGCATTCACCTGGGCGCGCCCGCGTCCACGCCGTCCCCGTACACGGCGCCGCCCACACCGGAGTCCACGTCACCGCCCCTCACACGGGAGGCCGTGGACGAGGTGATCCGGACCGCGGTCAGCGCGGCGGGCCTCGACCCGGCGCAGGGCCGTCCGACCGTCCCGGCCGGCGCCGACTCGAACAGGACGGGCTGGATGGCCGTCCGCGAGAAGACCGCCGCAAAGTCGGAGATGCACGCGATCTGCGCCGACCTGGAGCGCCAGGGCTGGGTGCTGAACCCGAACGGCGACAGCGCCGACGCCTCACGCAGCTACAAGCGCGGGGGCTGGCACCTACTGGTGAGCACCCGCGGGAAGACCCAGGCACCGTCCAACACCCTCAGTGACTCCCAGACCTACCTGACCATGACCGGGCTCCAGCTCAACCTGTCCGACATACCGCTCCCCGAGATCACCGTCAGCATGCGCTGACCACGCACAGCAGCCCACCCCGTCTTCGCCTTGCCTTGCACATGCCAGTTTGGAGCGGGCCCGTACGACGCTGTCGGAACGGGCTGAACGTCTGCGGGGGCCGGCGTCTCCCCCGAGGGATACGCCGGCCCCCGCCGCGGGCAGGTCAGCCGTTCAGGCTGCTGTCCCAGTACCGCCGGGGTGCGCCGAACTCCGCACCCCGGCTGGTGAACGCCCACAGGCGCGTCTGGTTCCGGCCGTTGGACGCGTTGCCGCTGTCGTACAGGACACCGAGGTCGACCCGGCCGTCGCCGTTGAAGTCGCCGGCCGCCGGGCTGCTCGCCGCCCAACTCCAGCTGTCACCGCCGTCGGCGCTGTCCCACACCTTGCGCGGACCTCCGAAGCCGTTCCCCGTGGCGGAGAAGGTCCACAGTCCGGTGCGGTTGCGGTCGCCGGTCCGGCCGTAGTCGTAGAGGACGCCGAGGTCGGCCCTGCCGTCGCCGTCGAAGTCCCCGGCGACCGGCTTGCTCGCCGCCCAGTTCCAACTGTCCGTGCTGCTGTCCCAGACCTGCCGGGGACCGGCGAAGCCGTTCCCGGTGGCGGTGAACGTCCACAGTCCGGTGCGGTTGCGGTCGCCGGTCCGGCCGTAGTCGTAGAGGACGCCGAGGTCGGCTCTGCCGTCGCCGTCGAAGTCCCCGGCGACCGGCTTGCTCGCCGCCCAGTTCCAGCTCTTGACGGGATCGGTCCGGCTGTCCCAGAGCTGCCGCGGGTTCTTGAACCCGGTGCCGGTGCCGGTGAAGACCCGCAGCCCCGTACGGTTGCTGCCGCCGGAGGAGCCGTAGTCGTACAGGACGCCTACGTCGGCCTTGCCGTCGCCGTCGAAGTCCGCGGCCACCGGCTTGGAGGCGTTCCAGTTCCAGTCGGGGTTCGCGGGGTCGTCCTGGCTGTCCCAGGCCTTGCGCGGGGCCTCCACCCCCTGTGCCGTGCCCTTGAACGTCCACAGTCCGGTGCGGTTGCGGTCGCCGCTCCGGCCGTAGTCGTAGAGGACGCCGAGGTCGGCCTTGCCGTCGCCGTCGAAGTCGCCGGCGGTCAGGGTGCTGGCCGCCCAGTTCCAGCTGTCGGTACCGCTGTCCCAGACCCGGCGCGGCGCTGCGAACCCCGTGGCGGTTCCGGAGAACATCCACAGACTCGTCTGGTTGCGCCCGTCCGCCGACTTGCCCTGGCCGCTCAGCACGGCGAGGTCGGCCCGCCCGTCGCCGTTGAAGTCGCCGGCGACTTCGGTGTGCTTCACGGGCCGGAGGTGGCCGATGACCGGGGCGTGGTCGGAATAGCCGTTGGGAGGACCGCTGTTGCTCCGGTTCTCGGTGGTGTCCATCAGGGAGCGGTCGACGTCGCAGGCCGTGAAGGGGCTGCCCGACTCGCTCCGGGAGGCGAAGATGTGGTCGCGCTTGCGCAGTTGGTGGCCGCCCTGCGCGCTCCAGGAGTGGTGGGTCACCTCGTTCACCTCGTCCCCGTCGCCGTAGGCCCTGCGGTCGCACTCGTCGAAGGCCTCGGAGATCGGCTGGAGGTCGGGGCTGCCGGGGAACATGTTGAAGTCGCCACCGAGGACGATCTGGTTGCGGTCCGGCCAGATCGCGCTCTTCACGTTCTGGATCTGTCCCGACCGGCGCGGGTCGGCACCATCGGCGAGGATGTGGGTCGTGCAGGCACGGGGCGACCACCCTTCGACGCGTACGCACAGGATCGGCAGCGTCTGCAGGTCTCCGCCCGAGGGCACGGTGTTGACCGCGGTGACCTCGCTCACCCGCCCCTTCACCGCGATGCCCACGCCCAGCTCTCCGCCGAGCCCGCCCCGGCAGTACGTCGTCCCGTCCGGCCGGGCTCCTTTCGCGTGCTCGATGGACCATCCGGTGCCCAGGGCCGCGCGCAGCCGCTCCATGTGGCTGCCGGGTGCTTCGCCGCAGACCTCCTGGAGCATGATCACGTTGGCGTCGTGTTCCGCTGCGACCCGGGCGATCTGGTCGACTTTCTGCTGCGGTTCGTTGCGGTAGGCGCAGAACCCGTCCTCGCCGCGGACGCCGCCGGCCTCACCGCAGATGTTCCAGGACACCACGCGCAGTGCCGGCTCGGCCAGCAGTGCCGGCGCGGCCGCGGCCGTGCCGGGGGCCGGTGCCTGTGGTGACCGGGCGGACTGCGCGTCCTGCGGGACGGCCGCCGTCAGCGTCGCCGTCGCGGGCGTCGCAGTGGTGAGCGTTCCGGCGTACAGGGCGCACAGAGCCGAGGCGGCCAGGGCCGCCCCCCGACCCTTTTGCGTTCCTCTTCCTCGTCCGCTTTCTTTCGTTTTCACGGTAACCACGGTCTCCTTCCGTGAGGGTTCACGATCGCCGTGAGCCAGGGCCGGCTCAGCCGGCCTTGGACGCGCCCCACCGCCAGCTCTTGACGGCGTCGTCCTTGCTGTCCCAGAGCTGCTTCGGGCCCGCCAGACCGCGTCCTGCGCTGGGGAACGTCCACAGCCCCGTACGGTTGGCGCCGTCGGTGACGCCGTAGTCGTACAGCACGCCCACCTCGGGCAGTCCGATGCCGGTGAAGTCCCCGACCACCGGCTTGCTCGCGGACCAGTTCCAGCTGCGGAGGGGATCGTCCTGGCTGTCCCAGGCCTTGAACGGGGCTTCGTAGCCACGGCCGTTGCCCAGGAAGAGGAACAGCTTGGTGCGGTTGCGGCCGTCCTCGGTGCGGCCCATGTCGTACATCACGGCGATGTCGGTCGTGCCGTCGTTGTCGAAGTCGTCGGAGACGGGCTTGCTCGCACTCCAGCTCCAGCTCTCACGACCGCTCGTCCAGAGCTGCTTCGGGCTGTCGAAGCCGCTGCCGTTGCCGGTGAAGGCCCACAGCGCCGTGTGGCTCACGCCGTCGGTCCTGCCGTTGTCGTACAGGACGCCGATGTCGGGCTGTGCGTCGAGGTTGAAGTCCCCGACCGTCAGCTTGCTGCCGGTCCAGGACCAGCTCTTCACGGCGTCCGTCGAGCTGTCCCACACGAGGCGGGGGCTGTTGAAGCCGCTGCCGTTGCTGCTGAAGGTCCACAGCCCGGTCCGGTTCACCTCGCCGGTCCGGCCGTAGTCGTAGAGGACCGCGAGGTCGGCCTTGCCGTCGTGATTGAAGTCGCCGGTGACCGGCTTGCTCGCGGACCAGTTCCAGCTCCGGACGGGGTCGTCCTGGCTGTCCCACACCTTGACGGGGGCGTTGAAGCCGTGGCCGTTGCTCGTGAAGGTGAAGAGCTTGGTGCGGTTGCGGCCTCCCTCGGCGGTGCCCATGTCGTAGAGCACGCCGATGTCGGCCTTGCCGTCGCCGTTGAAGTCACCGACGGTCAGCTTGCTGGACGCCCAGTTCCAGCTGTCGGAGCCGCTGTCCCAGACCTTCTTGGGGCTGGTCAGGCCCGTGCGGGAACCGCTGAAGATCCAAAGCCCGGTGCGGCTCACACCCCCCTCGCGGCCGTAGTCGTACAGGACCGCGACATCGTCCCGGCCGTCGCCGTCGAAGTCCCCCTCGGTCCGGTCGGCGGAATCCTCCTGGCCCGCGGAGACGTCGGGGAAGGGCGGCTGGTGGTCGTCGGCCAGGCCCGCCTTCCACCAGCAGTTCGGCCAGGCGTTCAGGCCCTGGCCGGCCAGCACCTTCTCGCCGATCCTGATCTGCTGTTCCTTGGTGGCCTGGTACGCGTACGGCGCGTACTCGGTACCCCCGTACTCCACCCAGGTGTTCGGATCGAACTGCAGACCGCCGTGGTAGCGGCCCTGGTACGCCCAGTTCCCGCTGCTCTCGCACTGGGCCAGCTTCTCCCAGGTGGTCACGGAGGCTGCATGCGCCTGGGTGGGGGAGACGAGGGCCAGGGCCAGCCCTGACACGGCCGCGGCCACGGCGCCGGCGTGCCTTCTGTTCCTGCTCGGGGAAAACCTCACGTTCTGCCTCTCTCGGGTGGTCGGATGGGGTGGGTCAGGCGGTCTTGCTGGCGGCCCAGCTCCAGCTCTTCACGGCGTCCGACTGGCTGTCCCAGCCGAGGCGGGGGCTGCTGAACCCGCTGCCGGTGCTGGTGAACGTCCACAGCCCGCTGCGGTTGACGTCGTGCGTCCTGCCGTACTCGTAGAGGACGCCGATGTCGGCCTTGCCGTCGCCGTTGAAGTCGCCGGTGACCGGCTTGCTCGCGTCCCAGTTCCAGCTCTTGACCGGGTCGTCGTTGCTGTCCCACAGCTTCTTGGGGCTGTTGAAGCCGCTGCCGGTGCTGGTGAACGTCCACAGCCCGGTGTGGTTGCCGGTTTCGGCGGGTCCGTAGTCGTAGAGGACGCCGATGTCGGCCTTGCCGTCGTGATTGAAGTCGCCGGTGACCGGCTTGCTCACGTCCCAGTTCCAGCTCTTGACCGGGTCACCCTCGCTGTCCCACACCTTCTTGGGGCTGTTGAAGCCGACGCCCGTGCTGGTGAACGTCCACAGCCCCGTGCGGTTCCCCCTGTCGGTCTGGTCGTAGTCGTAGAGGACGCCGACGTCGGCCTTGCCGTCACCGTTGAAGTCGCCCACGCTGAGCTTGCTGGCCGACCAGTTCCAGCTCCTGACCAGGTCGTCGTTGCTGTCCCACAGCTTCTTGGGGCCGACGAAGCCGCTGCCGGTGCTCGTGAACGTCCACAGCCCGGTGCGGTTGCCGCCTTCGGTGGAGCCGTAGTCGTAGAGGACGCCTACGTCGGCCTTGCCGTCACCGTTGAAGTCGCCCACGCCGAGCTTGCTGGCCGACCAGTTCCAGCTCTTGACCGCTGCGTCCTCCTGGCTGTCCCACACCTTCTCGGGGGCGCTGAACCCGTTGCCGTTGTTGGCGAAGGTGAAGAGCTTGGTGCGGTTGCGGCCGTCCTCGGAGCGGCCCATGTCGTACAGGGCGGCGATGTCCGCCCTGCCATCGCCGTTGAAGTCGCCGACGGTCAGCTTGCTCGACGCCCAGTTCCAGCTGTCGGAGCCGCTGTCCCAGACCTTCTTCGGGCTGTTGAAGCCGCTGCCGTTGCTGCTGAACGTCCACAGTCCGGAGTGGCTCCGCCCGCCCTCGCGGCCGTAGTCGTAGAGCACCGCGACGTCATCGCGGCCGTCACCGTCGAAATCGCCCTTCACCCTGGAACCGTCCTCGGCCGCCGGGGTCTGTTCGTCGTCCACGATGTTGTCGAGCCGGATCGGCTGGTACTCCGAGGAGCGGGAGAAGTAGGCGTAGGGGATCACGCGATGGTGGACACCGGTCCCGCTGAATTCATATCCCCAGTAAGCGGACTTGGAGGCGTCGGTCCACTTCTCGAAGAGCACGATGTGGCCGTACTTATCGGGATGGTCGTTGTTGAGCGCGTCGCCCGGCTTCAATTCGTCCTTGGTGATCGCGTGGGCGACGCCGGACGGGAGGAATTCGGGGGTGGCTCTCCCGGGGCCGGGCAGCCCCCAGGCCATCGAGACGTAGCCGGAGCAGTCGGTGCGCCATCCTTGGTAGGAGCCCCCCATGTTGTACGGCAGACCCAGGCCGACCCAGGTGGCGGCCCGCTTGAGGACCTCGCTGCGGGTGATGGGCTGAGCTGCGGCGATGGACGCCGCCAGGCTCCCGTCTCCGGACCCGGAAGTGGTGGGGCCCTGACCCGGACTGGGGTAGTCGTCCGCGGCCGAAGCGGCGCCGGCCGCGCCGGGGGAGGGGGAGTCGGCGTTCGCGAGGGGGGCCGTCAGGCCGACCAGTCCCAAGGCCAATGCGGTGGTCAGCACCGCGGCGGTGTTCGTCGTACGTGAAATTCCAGACGTCTTCATGTCGGCTCTCTGTTTTCGGGCAGCCTTCGGCGCACCTGAGTGCCCTGGGTTTCTGCCGTCGCGTCACGGTTCGTCGACGGCAACTGCCGTCATCGCATTGACGCGTGTGGTCCCAAAGATGTGACAGGAACACGAAAAAAGTTCGCCGGACGCCGCCATCACCGTCCGGTCGGCGTACAGCTGGGCCGGCATCAGCAGGTCCTCCCGACCCCAGCCCTCACCCAGCGCGTCGGCCCGGCCCGAGACGTGAGGCCACTTGTTCGGTGAACGCGTCGAGCTGCGCGGCCACCGCTTCACGGACCCTGCGCACTCCGCCGTGCTCCGGGGGGTAGGCGGGGACCAGCTAGGCCAACTGCACAGCGGTGCCGTGGCGTTGTTCCGCCTCGCCAGGCGGCGGTGAGGGTTGAGCGCGTGGTGCCGTGCAGGTTCTGCAGCGCCTCGTCCACGAGCGCCGAGTGACGCGTGCCAGCAGCACGGGCCAGCCCTACGTCCTGCGGTTCGGCATCTGGTGGCGCCGCGGCCGGCGGGGAGAACGGAGAGGTGCTGGACTCAGCGAGAAGCCCGAGCACGGCGGCTGCGGCCATAGGCCGTCTCTTCCGGATCAAGCCCTGACCCGCGGCGCCGGCGATCGCCATCAAGGCTGCACGGGGAATAGCGCGTGGACCAGGTGTGGAGCATGCGTTGGTAGTGCCCGGGGGCCGGCTGCGGTGTTCCGATGCTGACGCGGCGGTAGTCTTCGCGGGGGAGGGCGGGGCCGTAACCGATCTCGCCGTATGCAGCTTGTCAGAGGCTGCTGGCAGTATCGCCGTCGTGAACGTCATCCGTACCACTCCACCACGGCCCCTCGACGTGGCGGCGGTCTTCCCACAACTGGCCCCGCTGGCACGCACGACAACCCGGCTGCATCCCCGGCCCGGTTCCCCGTCGCCGTACGACAGCTCGATCGGCGGGCCGCTGCTGTGGCCCGCCGGCCAGCCATGGCTGTACTGCGACAAGTGGCACGAGGGTCCGGTCTCCCCCCTTCTGCCAGTGGCCCAGCTGTACGCGCGCGACGTGCCCCTGCTGCGGACACCCGGACGGACTGATCTGCTCCAGGTGCTGTGGTGTCCCTCGGAGCACCCACCGGAGCACAAGCCGACGACCGAGCTGTTCTGGCGAACCGCCGCCGACGTCACCCACGTCCTCGACTCGCCGCCCGAACCGACCGAGGCGCAGTACGGCTACACGCCGGAGCCGTGCGTGCTCGCACCGGAGCAAGTCACCGAGTACCCCGACTTCTTGGAGCTGGACGAGGAGTTGCAGCAGCAGCTGAGAGACCGGAGCGCGTGGCAGGCGGCCGGCGTCGCGATGGATGATTCCTATGAGGCGGCTCCGGAGGAGTTCTATTCCGACGAGCTGTCCGTCGCCCCCGGATGGAAGGTCGGTGGCTGGCCGCCGTGGGGACTCACCGATCCCATCGCCCGATTCTGCATCAACTGTGGCGTCGGGATGCATCCGTTGCTGACCATAGCCTCGGAAGAATGCCGCGACTACAGAAGGGGTTGGGTCCCGTACGAGGACCAAGCCATCGCCGTGCTCGACAACGACAACGTGTCGAACCCGCCCGGTCTCCAAGTCTCCGACGCGAATCATCTGCAGCTCTACGTCTGCCTGACGTGCTACACGCATACCGACCTGATCCAATAGGCCATGGCTGGAGTCCCCGCGATCCCGGGGTGGGCGCAGATCGCCCCACGCCTTTCAGACGGGGCCCACGACAACGGTGTGCACCGAGTTGCGGGGAGCCGAGCCGACCCTGACAGGGGAGGACGTGTCGTCCGTATGGTGCAGGAGCACGTCGTTTCGCAGGCAAGGGGCGTGACGCCCGTGAGGGCCTGCTCTATTAGCTCTGGCTCACATTCCGTGGAGGGCGCACTGGCTGTGATGTCATGTGCTTGCGACGCTGGCTGGTACGGCCAGCAGGAAGGGGCTGCGTTGAGCCAGTACTACGACATGGGCGACCAGACCCTGTGGAACCCGTCCACCGGCGCCTCGCGGCTGTTCATGAGCCAGGTGAGTGTCTACCAAGCCGAGCTGGGTCTGCCGTCCGGCATCGGTCCCATGCAGGCTGACGAGTGTCAGATCGACCCCTTCGTGTTCAAGACGTTCGTCGATGCCCTGATCGCGTGGCCCCGGCGAACGAGTCACGCAGTCATGACTGCCCTGTCCGAGGGCTTCGTCGCCACGGTGTTGGTCTTGGCGGAGAGGGCAGGCGTCGAGGTGAACTGGCTGCCGACGGGTTCCGGCGAGGGCGGCGGCCACAAGGATGTTCAGGTGCCGACGGCCCCGATTGCCGCTGAGAAGGCGTGGACAACCGCCCTCCAGGACAAGTCGCGCGAATTGGGCCGCTTCATGACGGCGTGAGTCCGGTCCGCCCCCGGTGTGCTCGGAAGGCAATGCCCTATGAGTAGTGCAGGACGCGCTTGCGGAGCCGCTGCGGCAGCCGTTCGCCCCGGCGCTCCGTGAGCGTCTGGCCGGTGGGACCGTACCATTGCTGCTTGCTGCGGCGATTGCCGCGGAAGCTGACAACGCCAGTGGCGGCCAGAACTGTTGTCCTAAGGACCACGGCGACGTTCTTGCCGATGCTCATGAGCGGCGACGAGACGAGGGCGGCCACGACACGCGGCAGCGAACGAGAGTTGCGCGCCGGCCACGTCGGGGCGAGGAGCACGCCCGTCTGGCCTGCGTGACCTGACGGGCGTGCTCGGCTAGGCCGTCTGAAGCGCTCAGGCGGTGAGGAAGAAGCCGGTCACGTCGGCGAGGAGGCCGTCGCGGTGCACCGCGCTGCTCACACCCGTCATGAAGGCCTTGCCGTCCGGGCCGACCTGGGTCCATCGGGCCAGCGACCGGCCGTGGTGGTCGTAGACCTCCTCGATACGGAAGCGGTGCCCGGGGAACGCTCCGGCGAACCCGTCCATGTATGCGTCCAGTGCGGCCAGACCGGCCACCTCGGTTCCCGGGTCCCGGTAGGAAACGTCGTCCACCGCGACCGAGCCGAGTGCGGCGAGTCGTATGGCGGGGTCGGCCGACCAGCACGCGGCATAGTCGTTCCAGAGCTGCTGTTGGTCACTCATCGCTGTTCCTCATTCTTGGCTTGCTTGGAGGTTTTGGCTTGCCTGGCCCCGATCGAGGCCAGGGCTCCGTCGGTGATGGCGTGCAGTTTGGCGGCGGCCGTACCGGATCGGACGAGGACCAGGAGGCCTTGGTAGAGGGTCAGGAGCTGTGTGGCCGACATCTCGACGTCGATGTCCGAGGGCAACAGCTGCTGGGCGCGGGCGCGTGTCAGTGCGTCGGCGAAGCCCGACTCGATCATCTCCAGCCCCCGGCGAACGCCGGCTGTGGCCTGCGGAACGGTGAACGACTCCACCGCGGTGTTGGTGAGCAGGCACCCGGGATCGGGTTCCGGGCCGGGGTTCGCGTCGAACGCCGAGGTGAAGAACGCACGGATGCCGGCCACCGGGTCCTGCGTCTCGCGTAGGTGGACGCGGACCCTGCTGTCGACCACCAGCTCGTTATAGGCGTCCAGTGCCGCGCTGAACAGGCGCTCCTTGCTGTGGTACGCCCGGTACAGGCTGCCCGGGTGCATTCCGGTTGCTTCCTCGAGGTCGCGCAGCGATGCGCCGAGGTATCCGCGACGACGGAACAGCCCCATGGCGGAGGCCAGTACCTCTTCCTGGTCCCAGACCTGTTTACGACCCACCGGCGCTCCTCGTAGTTGAACGATCGCTCACAAAGTAGCACGTGCGAGGGCTCGTCCGACGCCACACGCTCCGTCAGTTGCCGTAGCCAGAACGGAAAGCACGGTCCCAGCATGGGAAACGGCCGCTGTCGCTCTTCGCCTCACGAGCACGCGCGGGGTCTGGTCGACCCTCAGGTCGGCGAGGCTCGGCGATCGTGGACCTCAGCTGGTGGTGGGTTGATCAGCTCACACCTCGAACTCGGCGCGTCCTGAGGCGATTCGGGTCCCCACCAGGGCTGCGGGGGGAGTCGTGGGCGTTCTGGCGTTGCGGCCGGGCCTGTGGTTGTCTCAGGGTCCGATCGGCTAGGGGGGCACATGGATGTGGCAGGGAGCATGGCGTTATCCGCCGTGCAGATACTGACCGGCCTGGCGACAGGGGTGGCTACGGCGGTGGGGAGCGAGGCCGGGCGGGCGGTGGGTGAGCTGGTGCGGGCGCGGCTGGGTACTACCGAGGACGGTCGCGCCGCTCTGGACGGGGTCAGCGCCGACCCGGCGGATCCGTCGGCGGTCCAGGATTTGCAGGAGGCGATCAGGGAGGCGCTGGCTGCCGATCCCGATTTCCGCGCCCGTATGGCTGTGGCGCTTGCCGGGCCGCCGCCGGCCGCGCCGCCCGCACAGACCGTCAGTCCCCAGTACACCGGCAGCATCATCATCGGAAGCGGCAGCAAGGTACGGAGCAGCCAGATCTCGCTGGGGCCGCTGACCATCAACAACACCCGGGCCGGCCGCGCTTCCCTCGCCGGGATCGCGGCACTGCTGGTCGCATTACTGGCCCTGGGCCTCTATCGGGGAGTGCAGCTGATCATCGGCGACGGTTCCTCCAGCCGGGCGGCCGGCGAGTCGTCCGGCCCGAAGGCCCCCACGGCTACGCCATCCAAGTCTTCCCCCGCTGCGCCGGACGCTCCTGGTCCGGTGGTGCGTGACGAGGCGAGGGCCGCGCAGATCCTCCCGGACGCAGCGAGCCTGCCGCAGGGCTGGGCCGTCGCAAGCGGTTCGCCGACGACGGAACAGTGTCGCCGTGGCCGAGTCGGCATCTCGAAGGACAGGGAGTCCCACTACATCTGCAAGACGGGACCGGTTCTCGACCTGCAGTCGGGATATGTCCCGGGGGCCGAGGTCAGCTACAACAAGGTGTACGTCGAGGTTCTCGCGTACCCGTCGGTGGCCGCGGCAGCCGAGGGCTACGTGGGAGTGGAGGCGGAAAACGCTGACAGCAACGAGGCGAAGCAGGTGACGCAAGTCGCGCTGCCGTCCTACGGTGACGAGTCGTCGGCTGTCACCATGATGGGCACCGTGCCGGGCAGCGGCTCGCACCTATCGGAGGGACTTGCGGTAGCCCGCTGCGGGAGCCTCGTGGTGCGGGTCATCGTCTCCGACGACGATGGCAGCACGGTCGACCTCGATGCGCTCAATGCTTTCACCCGGACTGTGGCCACCCGGGCGCAGCAGGCGCTGGACGGCAAGACGCCCACCGCCGCCGTCGAACTGTAGAGATCCCCTGCGGGATACCGTCCCCGCGCTCCGCTCGCCCACCGCCTCCGACCCGGCTTTGCGGAAGCGGCCGCCACCGTCGGGGCAGAGGCGGTGGCGCGGGTGGATGCGGGACGGCCGCGATGAGGCGGGAGAGGCGCCCACGGTCGCGCTGTCGGACGCCGAAGGGGCGGAGGTCGCCGCCGCCATGGTGCAGGCCGCAGGCGTCCACTGGAAGAAGATCTGGTCGACCAATCCGCTGGAGCGGCTGAACCGGGAGATCAAACGCAGGGCAGACGTCGTGCAGGTCTTCCCCCGCCAAAACCGAAGCAGCTCGGCCAGTGACTACACCACTTCGCGGGGGCACGATCGGATCCGGTACAGCACACACTGGCGAAGCGGCCCCTCGGGCACGCTCGGATCCTCGAAGTCGTCGGCCAGATCCCGGGTCATGCCGATGCGGCGCATCACTGCCTGGGAACGAAGGTTGTGGACGGTCGTCGACGCCACCACTTCCGGCAGCCCGAGGGCCTCGAAGCCGAAAGCCAGGGCGGCCAGGGCGGCCTCGGTGGCGTAACCGCGACCCCATGCCGAACGCATCAAGCGCCAACCGATATCCACTCCCGCGAACGGCATATCCCCGCCCACCTCGTCCAAGCCTGCACGGCCGATGAACTCGCCAGTCTCCCGTGATTCGAGCGCCCACCACCCAAAACCTCGCTCGTCAAACTCGGCCTGCATGACCGCCACCGCGGCATCGCTTTGCTCCCGCGTCAGCAGTTCCCCCAGGTGTTCCCGGACATCAGGATCGGCGTTCATAGCCGCCCACGGTTCGAGGTCGGACTCCCGCCACCGGCGGAGCAGAAGACGATCGGTTCGCAGCTCTGGCATGCCACCCAGCCAACCCGATCAAGACCACAGTGTCGATCAGTTATGTCGAACCGCACGGTGCTCATCCATGCCACACCCACTGCGCAGATCCTCACGGCCTCCACCACCCGGCGGGACACCATCCTCGACCAGCCACCCGGGCAGCTGCGCCGGCGGACGGCGGCGCGCGTCGGCCTCCTCGGCTTCCGCGGCCGCGTTCGGTGCCCGCACTGCGCCCCAGCTCTCCGCGCAGGTAGGTGACGAACGTCCGCAGACGTGGCAGATCAGGCGGCGGGACGGACACCGCTCACCCTCCGTACTGCGCCCGCCGCAGCACCCACAGCGGGCTCGTTCATGTCGTCGTCTCCCGTTCCACCGGTGCGGGGGTGTGGCCGCGGGCTGCGCGGCGCAGCTCGACGCCACCTGCCCGCCACCCGGCGGGGGTCGTCCAGTAGGGGTGGGTGTGCAGGAGCCCGGACAGGGCGATCAGCCGGCGCCGCAGCACGGTCGAACCGGAGGCGGGCGGGGCCTCGGCGAGATCGGTGTAAGTACGCAGCCACGCCTCCTGGAGGGCGAGCAGGTCATCGGGGAAACGGAACGGTGGCCTCACCCTTCTATTGCAACACATGTTCGAATATCTTCGCGAAAAACGGTGAGGCCCGACGTGCGACTGCACGCCGGGCCTCACCACCCACGTCCGTGCTGATGCGTCCCGTGGGGGGCGCCGGCGCACCTCATGTACGGACGGTTTCCGCAGGTCGGAAGGGTTGGGGGGCCGACGATCAGGCCGCAACGTCGACTTTGACTCCCAGGCGACCCGGTCGAGTGCCGGGTTGACCCGGCAGGTCGGCCCACCGGGCGTCCGCGGTCAGCGCCGCCCGCCCAGGATGATCTTCCAGACGCGCGTTGCCACCTGGAGATTGAGCCGGGTGTCCACATCCGCCAGGTCGCGGTCGCTGATCTCACGGATGCGCTGCAGCCGGTAGCGCAGGGTGCTGCGGTGGACTGTCAGTGCGGCGGCCGCATCGTCGTAGTTGCCTCCGCAGTCGAAGTAGTGCGAGAGCGTCTCGACCAACTCCGTGTCGTGCCGTGCGTCGTAGTCGATCAGCCGGCCGAGCCACTCCCGCACGAAGTCCTCGAGCTCCCGGAGATCGTTTCCGGGCCCCAGGATCCGGTACAGCCCGAGGTCGTCGAAGAACGTCGTCCCGCTGCGCTGGCGGGAGTTCTGCCGCACCTCCAGGGCCCGCAGTGCCTCCTGATAACAGCGGGGAATGCCCTCCGGGGAGTCGCAGCGGGTGCTCACCCCGATCGCTCCGTCGGGCGTTCCCAGCTCATGGGCCAGCGCCGCGTACACGGCATCGTCGTCGGGCCTCGCTTCGGTCAGCAGGACCACCCGGTCGCCGCGACGGGTGATCAGCGGACGGATCGCCGAGGTGGCCGTCGCCTGCTCGACGGCACGGGTGAAGGAACCGTTCGCGGCGTTGCCCGGCCAGTGCACCACGACTACGTAATGGGTACTTTGCAGATCATGGCCGATGGCCTCGGCTCGGGCGTAGGCGTTCGTCTCGTCCGTGCCCTCCAGCAGATCGTCCATCAGCTGACGGTGCAGCCGCAGTTCGACCTCGCTGAGTTCGCGCATGTGCATCAGTTCCTGGGCGAGCGACCGCTGAGCGTGGTCCAACGCGAACAGTGTGTACTCGTCGGCCGTCGCTTCGGGGTCCTCGAGGGCGAGCACGCCGAGGAGGTCGCCGCGGGGCCGGGCCAGGGCGATCAGCCGGCCCTTGACTTTGACCGGACCCGCCTCGCGCCCGACCTGCCGCAACATCTCTTCCTGGTCGGTCGAGGACCGCACCGGATAGGGGTCGGGCCGGTCGGGACCGGCCCAGGACCTCAGGTTTCCGAACCGGTCCTCGATGAGCGCCGACAGCCCGGTGAGCTCGTACAGCGCTTGGGTGAGGGCGTCCTCACCGCCGCCCCGGGCAGTGACACGGGCGAGGGTCTCGTGCACGGTCTTCTGGAGGTGCAGCTCGGAGCGCGCGGTGTCCAGCTGCTGCAGTGCGTCGTCGCGTTCGGTGCGCAGGCGGCTCAGTTCGCCGGCGTTGTCGTGCTGCGCGGTGCGTGTCGCCGTCAGTGACAGGGCCGCCGATGTGAGCCCCACGAGGGTCGACAGGAGGAAGTGCCCCTGCTCGTCGGGCTCGGAATGGGAGGAGACCAGGATGTAGCCGAGCAGACCACCGGCCCCGCGCATGCCGAACGCCCAGGTCCACGACCGCTCCGGAAGGGATACGGAGCCGTCTGCCCCGCCGAAATCCTTCATCAGCGCGTCGTCGACCGTTGGCGCTCCCGCGTCGTGGCCGGGGACGCGGGACAAGCCGTCCACCGTCGCGAGGTATCCGGCCTCGGCGTGGTAGGGGCCGAGGGCACTGACGTGCTGCATGGCCAACCGCACGATCTCACCCTGCTGCACACAGGTGAAAAGGGTGTGGGACAGCACCAGCAGCCCGTACGGGTCCAGCGCCGCGAGCGGACGGGGGCCGGGCCGTTCGGTGCCCGCAGTGTCACTCGGACGGCGGGTCACCTCCTGGTCGGAGACGTGGGGGGACAGCCTCCGTGACGGACGGCCGGCCATAGATCACTCCGTTTCTCCTCCGGTCAGCGGGGGCGATCGGGCGATTCTCGGGCTCCACGTCTGGGCGAACCGTGTGCACCCAGCCTAGGTCGAACCATCCCGCTTGTCCGAATGTGCGTCTTGCTCTCTCAGGCCGACCGACTCCCGCGATTTCTGACCTGCCGGGCGCAGGCGGAGCGCGCTGCTCTCTTGCCACTCTGGGCGCGTCAGGGTCGCCGGGCGCACCGGTGGCCGTGGAAGGAGTGGCTGATGAACGAACAGGCCCGCAGGACCATCGCCTCGTACGCGACCTACCAAGAGGCGGAACGCGCCGTCGATCACCTTTCCGATCAGGGCTTTCCCGTAGAAAGGGTGGCCATCATCGGGCAGGACCTGCGCCTGGTCGAGCAGGTGACCGGCCGCATGGGCAATGGCGGGGCCGCGCTGCACGGCGCGGCGAGCGGCGCCCTGCCCGGCGCACTGATCGGGTGGATCTTCGGGGTGCTGAACTGGCTGAACCCGGTCGTGTCGGGACTGCTCCTCGCCTTGTACGGGCTGATTTTCGGAGCACTCGTCGGTGCGCTGCTCGGTCTGCTGGTTCACGCGGCCCAGCGTGGTCGCCGGGATTTCGCCTCGGTGAGCTCCATGCAGCCCAGCCGGTACGAAGTCGTCGCCGACGAAGCGGTCGCCGACGAGGCGGTGCGGCTGCTGGCCGCGCTGTCCAGCGGGACCGGCACCAGCACGAGCAGCGGAGCTTCGAAGAGCAGCGTCCCACGGAGCGGTTCCACCGCCACCTGAGCGAGTGCGGAAGACCGGGCGCGACTCCGAGGCGAACGGGGCCGCCCGTCGCGGAAGGAGTTCCTCATGGCCAAGGCAGTAGGCATCGACCTGGGCACCACCAACTCGGTGATCGCCGTCTGGGAGGGCGGCGAGCCGGCGGTCGTACCCAATAGCGAGGGCAACCGCACGACGCCGTCCGTGGTGGCCTTCACCGACACCGGCGAGCGCCTGGTGGGCCAGCTGGCCCGCCGCCAGGCGATCCTCAACCCCAAGGGCACCATCTACTCGGCCAAGCGGTTCATCGGCCGGCATTTCGACGAGATCTCCGAAGAGGCCAAGGCCGTCGCGTACGACGTGGTCGAGGGAGAGGGCGGCGCCGCCCGCATCAAGGTGCGCGACAAGCTCTACGCTCCCGAGGAGATCAGCGCGCAGGTGCTGCGCAAGCTCGCCGACGATGCCTCCAAGCAGCTCGGCGAGCGGGTCACGGAGGCGGTCATCACGGTGCCGGCCTACTTCAACGACGCCCAGCGCACCGCCACCAAGGACGCCGGACGGATCGCCGGCCTGGAAGTACTGCGGATCATCAACGAGCCGACCGCGGCCGCCCTCGCCTACGGCATGGACAAGAAGCAGCACGAGACGGTGCTCGTCTTCGACCTGGGCGGCGGCACCTTCGACGTCAGCATCCTCGACGTCGGCGACGGCGTGGTGGAGGTACGGTCCACGGCGGGCGACAGCCATCTGGGCGGCGACGACTTCGACCGCCGGCTGGTCGACCAGCTCGCCGACGGGTTCCAGAAGGAGAACGGGATCGACCTGCGGCAGGACCCCCAGGCGCTGCAACGCCTGTTCGAGGCTGCCGAAAAGGCCAAGACCGAGCTCAGCTCGGTGACCCAGACGCAGGTCAGCCTGCCGTTCATCACGGCCGACGCCTCCGGGCCCAAGCATCTGACCACGACGATCATGCGATCCACGTTCGAACAGATCACCGGCGACCTGGTGGAGCGCTGCCTCGACCCGGTCCGGCAGGCGATGGACGACGCCAAGGTCAGTGACAACGACATCGACGAGGTCATCCTCGTCGGCGGCTCCACCCGCATCCCCGCCGTCCAGGCCCTGGTGCGCAGGCTGACCGGCGGCAAGGACCCCAACATGAGCGTCAACCCCGACGAGGTCGTGGCGAAGGGCGCCGCGATCCAGGCCGGGGTCCTCAAGGGCGAGGTCAAGGACGTCCTGCTGCTCGACGTCACCCCGTTGTCGCTGGGCGTGGAGACACGCGGCGGCGTGATGACGAAGATCATCGAGCGGAACACCACCATTCCGGTGCGCCGCACCGAGACCTTCACCACCGCCGTGGACAACCAGCCCGCCGTCGACGTCGTCGTCCTGCAGGGCGAGCGTGAGCTGGCTGCCGACAACCGGGTCCTGGGCCGCTTCCAGCTCACCGACATCCGCCCCGCGCCGCGCGGCGAGCCGCAGATCGAAGTCATCTTCGACGTCGACGCCAACGGCATCCTCAGCGTCACCGCGCGGGACAAGGACACCGGAAAGGAACAGGGCATCACCATCAGCGAGAGCTCCAACCTCGACAGCAGCGAAGTCGAGCGGATGCTCCAGGAGGCCGAACGCAACCGCGGCCAGGACCAGGCCCTGCGCGAGGCGGTCGACGCGCGCAACGAACTGGACGCCATCGCCTACCAGGTCGAAAAGCGCCTCGGCGAGCTCGGCGACGCCGCGCCCGCACACGAGAAGGCCCGCGCCGAGATGCTGGTGGCGCAGGCCCGCGAGGCCGTCAAGAACGAGGCCGGGGTGGACGAGGTCCGGCCGCTGACGTCCGAACTCCAGCAGGTCTTCGCGGGGCTCGCGGCCCACCAGGCGGGAGCCGCCGCAGGCGGTCCGGCGGGCACCGGCTCACCGGACGGATCCGGTCCCGGCGGGGCCGCGCCGGGCGGCGCCGGGGGCGACGACGATGTGATCGACGCCGAGTTCGACAAGGGCTGAGGTGCCCGCCATGCCCATCCCACCCCGGGGCCGAGAGCCCGACCCGCCGCCGGAAGGCGCCGTAGAGCCGTCGTGCGGGGACCTCATGCAGCCTGGACCGCCGACCGAGGAGGCGGAGCCCGGGCCCGACGCCTCAACCGGCACCGCCGCACCCAATGACGAAGACGCGGCCGCGCTGCGAGAGGCGGAGGACCGCTGGCGGCGCGCCCTGGCCGACCTCGACAACCAGCGCAAACGCCATGCCAGGGAGGTGGAGCGGGTGGCCGGGGCCGAACGCGCCCGTACGGCAGCGGCCTTCCTGCCCGTCATCGACAACCTGGAACTTGCCCTGAGCCACGCGGGGGCCGCCGACCCCGGTGCGATCGTCGAAGGTGTCCGGGCCGTGCGTGACCAGGCCGTGAACGTCCTGGAGCGGCTGGGCTACCCGCGCCACGCGGAGACGGGCGTGGCGTTCGACCCGGCCCGGCACGAGGTGGTCGGAGTGGTCCAGGATCCCGACGCCGATCCGAACACCGTGGTCCAGGTGCTGCGACCCGGTTACGGGGAGGCCGAGCGGCAGCTGCGGCCTGCCGCCGTGACCGTCGCCAAGCGGGAGTGACCGTCCATGGCACGCGACTTCTACGAGGTGCTCGGCGTTCCGCGCACCGCCGACCGGGACGAGATCCAGCGGGCCTACCGCACCCTGGCCCGCAGGCACCACCCCGACGTCAACAAGGACCCACAGGCGGAGGAACGGTTCAAGGAGATCAACGAGGCCTTCAGCGTGCTGTCCGATCCGGAGCAGCGAGCCCGGTACGACCGCTTCGGCGAGGACTTCCGGAAGGTCCCGGAGGACTGGGAGGAGCGGGTCGCCGCCGGCGCCGGCAGTGGCCCCCGGTGGACCACCGGCGGCGGTCCCCGGGTGCGGTACTCCACGGCGGGCTTCGGGGGTGAGGGGGTCGACGTCGAGGATCTGTTCGGCTCGCTGTTCGGCGGCGGCGGGCGGACACGCGTGCCCGGCGCCGACCAGGAGGCCGAACTGCCGCTCACCGTCGAGGAGGCATACCGGGGCGGCCGCCGTACGGTCACCCTCGCCGGGCCGGCCGGGGAGCGGCGCTACCAGGTCGACGTGCCGCCCGGCACCACCGACGGGCAGCGCATCCGGCTGGCCGGCGAGGGCGGGCGCGGGAGCGGCGACGGTGCTCCCGCCGGGGACCTGTACCTGAGGGTGCGGATCGAGCCGCACCCCGAGTTCCGCCTCGAGGGCCGGAACGTCCACGTGATTCTTCCGGTCACACCGTGGGAGGCGGCGCTGGGCGCCACCGTGCCGGTGCGCACGCCGAGCGGTGCCACCGCGAAGGTGACCGTGCCCGCCGGGTCCTCCAGCGGACGGCGCCTACGGCTGCGCGGCGAGGGCATGCCGAACCCGCGCGGCGCGAACGGAGACCTGTACGCGGAGCTGCGGATCATGGTGCCGCCCCGGCTGAACGACCGGGAGCGCGAGCTGCTGGAGGAACTCGCCGCCGTCTCCTCCTTCGACCCCAGGAGGACCTGATGACCGACCGACCGCCCGAGGCCCGCCCGTCCCACGCACGGACGACCGAGGTGGGCGTGCAGTACGCGATCGTGCACGTGCCCGGGCTCTCCCTGGAGACCGTGGCCCGGCGCGCAGGCCTCCATCCCGACCTGGTCCGTCGGTTCGTCGCCCTCGGACTGGTGGACGCCGGCCGTGACGCCTCCGGACGGCTGGTGTTCGCCCCCACGGCCCCGGCCGCCCTCGCCCGCGTTCAGCGGCTGCGCACCGGGCTGTGCCTGAACTACGCCTCCCTCGCGCTGGTGCTCGACCTGCTCGACCGCATCAGCTTGCTCGAAGCCGCGCTGCGGCGTGCAGGCATGAGGAGTGATCTACCACCATGGACATGAACCGCCTGACCCAGAAGTCACAGGAAGCCCTGCAGGAGGCCCAGAGCGCCGCCGGCCGCCTGGGCCACACCGAGGTCGACGGCGAACATCTGCTGCTCGCCCTCCTCGACCAGGAGGAGGGCCTGATCCCGCGGCTGCTGCAGCAGGCGGGCACCGACCCGGAGGAGTTGCGCGCGGCCGTACGCAAGGAGATCTCCCGCCGGCCCAAGGTGACCGGCCCGGGCGCGGCGCCGGGCCAGGTCTTCGTCACCCAGCGCCTGGCCAGGCTGCTGGACGAGGCGGAGCGGGAGGCCAAACGCCTCAAGGACGAGTACGTGTCCGTGGAACACCTGCTGCTGGCGCTGGCCGAGGAGGGCTCGGCGACCGCCGCCGGGCGCCTGCTGAAGGAGCACGGCGTGACCCGGGACTCCTTCCTCGGCGCGCTCACCCACATCCGCGGCAACCAGCGCGTGACCTCCGCCAACCCCGAGGTGGCCTACGAGGCCCTGGAGAAGTACGGCCGTGACCTGGTCGCCGAGGCCAAGGCCGGTCGGCTCGACCCCGTCATCGGCCGGGACGCCGAGATCCGCCGCGTCACCCAGATCCTCAGCCGCAAGTCCAAGAACAACCCCGTCCTGATCGGCGACCCGGGCGTCGGCAAGACCGCCATCATCGAGGGTCTCGCCCAGCGCATCGTCCGCGGCGACGTGCCCGAAGGACTGCGTGAAAGGATCGTGTTCGCCCTCGACATGGGTTCCCTGGTCGCCGGCGCGAAGTACCGCGGCGAGTTCGAGGAACGGCTCAAGGCCGTGCTCAGCGAGGTCAAGGCCGCCCAGGGGCGGATCCTGCTCTTCGTCGACGAGCTGCACACCGTCGTAGGGGCGGGCGCCGCCGAGGGCGCCATGGACGCGGGCAACATGCTCAAGCCCATGCTGGCACGCGGCGAACTCCACATGATCGGCGCCACCACCCTGGACGAATACCGCAAGCACATCGAGAAGGACGCCGCCCTCGAACGCCGCTTCCAGCAGGTCCTGGTCGACGAGCCGAGCGTGGAGGACACCATCTCGATCCTGCGCGGACTGCGCGAACGCCTGGAGGTCTTCCACGGCGTGAAGATCCAGGACACCTCGCTGGTCTCCGCGGCCACCCTCAGCCACCGCTACATCACCGACCGGTTCCTGCCCGACAAGGCCATCGACCTCGTCGACGAAGCCTGCGCCCGGCTGCGAACCGAGATCGACTCGATGCCCGCCGAACTCGACGAGATCACCCGCCGGGTGACCCGCCTGGAGATCGAGGAAGCCGCCCTGTCCAAGGAGACCGACCCCGCCAGCAAAGCCCGCCTGGAGGAACTGCGCAAGGAACTGGCCGACCTGCGCGGCGAGGCCGACGCCAAACACGCCCAGTGGGAGGCCGAACGGCAGGCGATCCGCCGCGTCCAGGAACTGCGCCAGGAACTGGAGCAGGTCCGCCACGAGGCGGAGGAGGCCGAACGCGCCTACGACCTCAACCGCGCCGCCGAACTCCGCTACGGCCGCCTCCGGGACCTGGAGCGCCGGCTCGCCGCAGAGGAGGAGCAACTGGCCTCCAAACAAGGGCAGAACCGGCTGCTGCGCGAAGTCGTCACCGAGGAGGAGATCGCCGAGATCGTCGCCGCCTGGACCGGCATCCCCGTCTCCCGCCTCCAGGAGGGCGAACGCGAGAAGCTGCTGCGCCTCGACGACATCCTGCGCGAGCGCGTCATCGGCCAGGACGAGGCGGTCAAGCTGGTGGCCGACGCCATCATCCGCGCCCGCTCCGGCATCCGCGACCCTCGCCGCCCCATCGGCTCGTTCATCTTCCTCGGCCCCACCGGCGTCGGGAAGACCGAGCTGGCCAAGACCCTTGCCCGGGCTCTGTTCGACTCCGAGGAGAACATGGTCCGCCTCGACATGAGCGAGTACCAGGAGCGGCACACCGTCAGTCGGCTCATGGGCGCACCGCCCGGATACGTCGGCTATGAGGAGGGCGGCCAGCTCACCGAGGCCGTGCGCCGCAAGCCGTACTCGGTCGTGCTGTTCGACGAGGTCGAGAAGGCGCACACGGATGTCTTCAACACCCTGCTGCAGGTCCTCGACGACGGCCGCATCACCGATGCCCAGGGCCGCACGGTCGACTTCCGCAACACCGTGATCATCATGACGTCCAACATCGGGTCCGAGCACCTCCTCGACGGAGCCACCGCCGAGGGGGAGATCAAGCCGGATGCCCGGGCGCTGGTGATGGGCGAGTTGCGCGGGCACTTCCGGCCGGAGTTCCTCAACCGCGTCGACGACATCGTGCTGTTCAAGCCGCTCGGTGAGCGGCAGATCGAGCGCATCGTGGAGCTGCAGTTCGACGAGCTGCGGCAGCGGCTCGCCGAACGCCGCATCAGCGTCGAGCTCACGCCCTCGGCCTTGGAGTTGATCGCGCATCAGGGCTACGACCCGGTGTACGGGGCGCGGCCGCTGCGGCGTTACATCTCCCACGAGGTCGAGACGATGGTCGGGCGCGCCCTGCTGCGCGGTGACGTCCAAGACGGCGCGACGGTCCGCGTCGACGCCCAACACGGAGAGCTGGTCGTCGCCTACGACCAGCAGGAGGACGCCCGGGAAGCGAGGGCGGCGTGAACACCACCCGGACCACGACGGTGACCTGCCCGAACTGCGGGCGCGGCAACCGGATTCCTGTGGCCGCCGAGGGACGCCCCCGATGCGGCCACTGCAAGCAGGCCCTGCCCTGGATCGCCGACGCGGGCGACGACGACTTCGCCGAGATCGCCGAACGCGCCACCCAGCCCGTCGTCGTCGACCTCTGGGCCACCTGGTGCGGCCCCTGCCGCATGGTCAGCCCCGCTCTCGAACAAGTCGCCCGCGACCTGGCCGGACGGATCAAACTCGTCAAGGTCGACGTCGACAAGAACCCGCGGCTCAGCGGGCGGTTCCAGGTGCAGGCGGTGCCGACCCTGCTCGTCCTGGACCGCGGCGAGACGGTCGCCCGGCAGGCCGGCGCGGCGCCCGCGCACGTCCTGCGCTCCTGGGTCGAGCAGGCGATGGCGGGCCGGCAAACCGCTGCGGGAGGCTGAACACGATGGGCCGGCCACCACCGCTCACCCACGAAACCGGCCCCGACGCAGCTGCGCCGCCGGATGAGGGGACCGGCGCGGGCTGCGGCCGAACAGTCCCCGGCACGCAAGGAGAGTTCTCATGGCAACGATTCCTGACCCGCACCTGGCGCTGGTCCGCCCGGTGACGCCGCGAACCCCCCAGGGCTGTGAGGAGTGCCTGAGGGTGGGTTCCCCGTGGGTGCACCTGCGGCTCTGCCTCACCTGTGGGCACGTCGGCTGCTGCGACTCCTCGCCGCTCAAGCACGCGAGGCGGCACGCCGGCAGCGTCGGTCACCCGATCGTGCAGTCCTTCCAGCCCGGAGAGGACTGGCGCTGGTGCTACGTCGACGAGGCCCCGGTCTGATGAGCGCCGCCGAGCACGTGCAGGGAGCGGTCCACGAGACCCCGGACCTGCACGGGGCGTTCCCCCGCCTGACACCGGCGCAGCTCCAGGACCTGGCCGCGCACGGTGAGCGCCGCGAGACCACCCCGGGCGAGGTGCTGTACCGCGAGGGCGAGCCGTTCCGGGAGTTCCTCGCGATCCTCAGCGGGACCGTCGAGATCCTCCAGGACCACGGCGGGCCCGAGGAGCGCACGGTAGCGGTACACGGACCCGGCAGGTTCCTGGGTGAGCTCGCGCTGCTGGAGGGCGAGGCGGCGTTCGACACCGCCGTGGTGCGCGAGGCGGGCGAGATCCTCGCCGTACCGGTGGAGCGGCAGCGCGCCCTGGTCGGCCGCGACCCCGTCCTCGGCGACCTGATCCTCCGCGCCTACCTGGGGCGCAGGTACCTGCTCATCGGTCTCGGCGCCGGCTTCCGGATCCTGGGCTCGTGCTACTCGCCGGACACCCTGCGGCTGCGTGAGTTCGCCGCCCGCAACCGGCTGCCCCACCGCTGGGTGGACCTGGAGCAGGACAAGGAGGCGGAAGCGCTCCTGCGTCGGTTCGCCATCCGTCCCGAGGAGACTCCGGTGGTCATCTGGAAGGGCGAGCGGGTGCTGCGCAATCCGAGCAACGCCGAACTCGCCCGGCTCATCGGGCTGCCCGCCCCCTCGCCGGAGGCCGGCCGATGCGACGTGCTGGTGGTGGGCGCGGGCCCCGCGGGGCTCGCCGCCGCCGTGTACGGTGCCTCCGACGGCCTCACCGCGATCACCGTCGAGGCCGTGGCCACCGGAGGCCAGGCCGGTACTTCGTCCCGCATCGAGAACTACCTCGGCTTCCCCTCGGGCATCTCCGGGGGCGAACTCATCGAACGCGCGGTGCTCCAGGCCCACAAGTTCGGTGCCCGACTCATGGTGCCGGCCCAGGTCAGCGGGCTCACCCCGCAGGACGACGAGTACGTCGTCACCTTCGCGGACGGGTCCACGACCCGGGCGGGCGCCGTGGTGCTCGCCTCGGGCGTGTGGTACCGCCGGCTGGAGGTGCCCGGCATCGACCGTCTGGAGGGCATCAGCGTCTACTACGCGGCGACCGTCCACGAGGCCAGTCTCTGCCAGGCGGATCCGGTCGCCGTGGTCGGCGGCGGGAACTCTGCCGGGCAGGCGGCGCTGTTCCTCGCGAACCACGCGTCCAGGGTCCACCTCCTGGTGCGGGGTGGTGACCTCAACGCCGACATGTCGCGCTACCTGGTGGACCAGGTGGAACGGCATCCGAAGATCGAGGTGCTGCTCCGCACCGAAGTCAGGGGCGTCAGCGGGGAGCAGAGGCTGGAGTCGCTGATCGTGGAGGACAACGCGAGCAGTGAGCGCCGGGAGCTGCGGGCGGCGGCCCTGTTCGTGTTCATCGGAGCCCGGCCGCGCACCGATTGGCTCGAGGGCGTGGTGGCCCTGGACGAGAAGGGCTTCGTCCTCACCGGCGCCGACGCCCAGGCTGCGGCTGACGCGACCCGGTGGGACTCGCTCGGCCGTGGTCCGTTGCTCCTGGAGACCACCCTTCCCGGAGTCTTCGCCGCCGGCGACGTCAGGAGCGGCTCGGTCAAACGGGTGACCTCGGCGGCCGGTGAGGGTGCCATGGCGATCCGCCTCGTACACGAGCACCGGGAAAAGGCGGGCAACCTCGTCCGCACCGCGGGACCCGAGGGGCCTCGGCCGGTGGCGGGCCGGCCCGTGTCCCGGAGCTGACGGGCCCGGTCATGCGGATGTCGCCCCAGGACACTACGGTCGTGGCTCTCCTGGCGGATCCGGACGCGCCCACGGAAATCGCACAGCGCATGGCCTGGATGCTCCCCACGCGGCTCGCAGACAAGTCAGGGCCGGGGCGACGGTTCGAGATCGAGGTGGTCAGTGAACCCTTCACCGCGGAAACGGAGGACGTGCCGACTTTGATGCGCCGGATCACGGACCGCGGGAGAGCGGAGAACTGGGACGTCGTCGTGGCCCTCACCGACCTTCCGCTGCACTCACACGGACGCAAGATCGTTGTGGATCTGAGCCACGAACACGGCTTGGCGCTGCTGTCCCTTCCCGCGCTGGGGGGCTTGCGTCTGCAGACGAGGACCCAACGCGTGGTGGAAGAAGTCGTACTCGGCCTGGCGGGTTCGCAGATCACCGGGGCCGAAGGGGCTCCGCGAAGTCAGCCCGCTATGGGGCCCTTCGTCAGTCGTCTCGCGCCCATCCATCCTGGCCCGATCGGTGAACAAGAGACCGTCGACCTCAGGTACGTCGTCAGCGGGCCGCGCGGTTACCTGCGGGTACTCGTCGGAATGGTCCGCGCCAACCGGCCGTGGCGGTTGGTGCCGGGCCTGTCGAAGGCCCTGGCGGCCGCACTCGCCACGGGAGCAGTCGCCACCGTGAACTCCACCGTCTGGAACCTGGCCGTCAGCCTGAGCGTGCCACGCCTCGTCATCGCCACGGTCGGATCTGTCGCGCTCATGATCGGCTGGCTGATCGTGGACGCGGAGCTGTGGCACCGGTCAGCAGCGAGCTCGCCGGAGGCGAGGCAGAGGACGCGGCTCTACAACGCCTCGACGGTAGTGACCGTGGGTATCGGGGTGCTCGTCTGCTACGTGGGTTTGATGGTCGTCAACTGGGTGTGGGCGCTGTTCATCCTCAACGGCCAGGCGTTCGCTTCCGTGACACGCACCCCACTGCACGCCCAGGAGTACCTGACGCTGTCCTGGTTCGTCGCTTCGGTCGCCACCGTGGGCGGGGCGCTGGGGTCGGGCTTGGAAAGCGACGATGCGATCCGGGCAGCCGCCTACTCCAAGCGCGAACAGGAACGACGTCTCACGCTCCGGAACGACCACGACCGCGACCGCGGCGATGACGGGACGGGTGATGCCCGGTGAACCTCGGTCCGGGGCGCCCGTCCGAGCGCGGCGCCGTCAGGAGGGCGGCGGGGCGGCCGACGCGCCCTGGCAGGCAGAGCGTTCCGGCTGGGCTCGCACCCATGAGGTGGCTACGGGCCCTCGGGGAGGTCGTGCGCTCCGGGCTCACGATCGAGGAGACGCGGCTGGAGCCCTTGCTCGCGCTCCGCACGGCTGCCGGGGTGGCGATCGTCATCGGGCCGGCGCTGTGGCTGGTTTCCCCTGAGTACGCCGCGTCCGCCGCCCTCGGTGCCTACTCCGCGGGTGGGGCCACCTTCCAGCGCACCTGGCGTCCGCGCAAGGTGATCGCGCTCGGCGCGGGCGCGGGGCTGGCGCTCAGCACCTTCGTGGGCTACCTGGCGGCGGGGCGACTCGTGACGTTCCTCCCGCTGCTGGCCGTATGGGCGTTCGCCGCGGGAATGGCATGGGCCCTCGGGTCGACCGCCGGGATCGTCGCAGCGACGACGGTCGGCACCCTGCTGGTGACCGTCACCCTGCCGACCAGCGTCGGGCGGGCCCTGGAACACGCCGGGGCCATCGCGCTCGGAGGCGTGGCGCAGGCCCTGCTGATCTTGCTGTTCCCGATCCGCCGTTGGGGGGCGCACCGCGACGCGCTCGCCGACGCCCTGGCCGCCGTGGCGGACTACGCCCGCCGGCTGCGGCACGACCCGACCGCCCCGTTCGACCCCGTGCCTTTGATGACGGCCCGGGACGCGGCCGCCGTGACGCCGTCGCAGGCCCGCACCCGTCCCCCCGTCCTCCACGGCCCCCGGGGCCTCGCCGAGCGCATTCTGCCGGTCGCCGCCGCGCTCGCCGACCCGGACGTCGGCGCCCCGGCGGAGGGACCCGGGCGGGACCGCGCACGGGAGCTGCTCAACGCGGCCGCCGACGTCCTGGACGCGGCGGCCCGTTCGATCCGCCGCGGCACTCCCGCCGAGGTGCCGCCCGGGAGCGCGGACGTCCTGCGGGTCGACGAAGAACACGAGGTGCTGGAGGGGCCCGCCCGGCAGGCCGCCGAGCGGCTCGTGGAACTCCTCGCCGAAGCGTTGGAGATCGCAGGGAGCGGCGGCGCGCGCGACAAGGCACCCACGCCGTCCGGCCCCGCGAGCGCCCAGTTCCTGGTGCGCCCGACGATGTTCCGGCTGCTCCCGGTCGTCGTCCGGGCGGTCCGCCGTGAGCTCCGCCGGGACTCGCCCGTGTTCCGGCACGCCGTCCGCCTGGCGGCGGTGGCCACGCTCGGCTATCTCATCGCCTCCCGGCTACCCGTGGGCCACGGCTATTGGGCGCCCATCGCCTCGGTGATGGTGATGCGGCCCGACTTCCACCGGACGTACGCGCGTGCGGTGGGCCGTCTCGCCGGGACCCTGGCGGGGGTCGCGCTCGCCACCGGGATGGTGCGGGCGCTGGGCCCGGACGCCCACGTGTTCGGCGCGCTGACGGTGGTCTCGGCGGCCCTGTCGTACACGCTGATCCGCACCGGCTACGCCTACTCCCAGTGCTTCACTGCCGCGTACGTCGTCTTCCTGCTCGGCATGGGCGGCCAGGCGTGGGAGCAGACGGTCCCGGAGCGGGTGGTGCTCACCCTGCTCGGCGGGGCCCTGGCCATGCTGGCGTACGTGGTGTTCCCCGCATGGGAGACCCCCCGGCTGCCGGGCCGGCTTGCGGACTGGCTCGCCGCCGACGGCCGCTACGCGGCCGCGGTGCTCCGCAGCTACGCCGAACCGACCCGGGAACACCGCGCCGACACGCGCAGGGCCCTGCTGGCCAGCAGGGAGGCACGTACCGCCTGGCAGGATGCCTACGACCAGGCACGTCAGGAACCGGTCCGCCCCAGAGATCTGACATCGCGCGAGGCGGAAGAGGCGCAGGAGGCGCTGAAGCGGTTCGACCGGGCGGCGATGCTCATGGAGAGCCATGTCCCGCGGGCCGACAGCCGTTTCGCCCCCGAGGCGGAGCGGCTCGCCGAGGCCCTGGAGGCGGATACCGCGCAGGCGGCAGTCGACGTGCGTGGGCACAGGAATCCGGAGTGGGGGCGCGTGGAGGAGGCGCTCCACGCATGGGAGGGCACTGCCGCCGGGGACCGGAACCCGGTGGTGCGGCGCGAGGCGGAACTACAGAAGCGGGCCTTGGAGGATTTCGCGACGGCCGTGAGCCGCACACCCCTGGAACGGGACGTCGGCTCCGCCCGCGAGGAGCAGCGGGTGCGGGCGGCCGCGGCTGCGGAAGGTGACGGATCAGGGCCGGCGCACCGGGATGGGTGACGGCGCCGGCCGCAGGGAACGTAACGCCTCCCGGAGCGGGAAGTGGTCTCCCTGCCGCGTCGAGCGCCGCCACCCACATGTACGGGGCCCGTTGCTGCCTGGTGGGCGCACCGTGCCGGGGACGCAAGAGCACTGGAGGTGTGTGATGAGTGCCGACCGCTCCGACGAGAGCCTTGGTGGTCACGTACTGGTCCTCGATGCCGGCTCATCGAGCCTTCACATCGCTCTGTTCGCGGCGGACGGTGAACGCGTGGCAGAGCGGGACGCCTCGGAGCCCCCGGGGCCCGCTGCGGCGGTGGAACTGCGGAACTTCCTCAGCGAGGTACCCGCTCCCGCGGCGGTCGGTCACCGCATCGTCCACAGCGGTCCGCACCTGACTGGTCATACGCTGATCGACGCACGCGTACGGGCTCTGCTGGCGGACGTCGCCGATCTCGCGCCGATGCACGTGACCCCTGCCCTGCCCGTGGTTGATGCCGCACGAGAACTCCTGCCCGACGTTCCCCACGTCGCCTGCTTCGACACTGTCTTTCACAAGGACCTGCCGGCACAGGCGCGCACGTACGCAGTGCCGGAGCGATGGCGCGCCGACTACGGGCTGCGCCGGTACGGCTTCCACGGGCTCTCCTACTCGTGGGCACTGCAGAGGACGGCGCAGGCCCTGGGCCGACCCGTCGACGACCTCCAGGTCGTGCTCGTGCACCTGGGCGGCGGCTGCTCGGCCTGCGCCGTCCGCAACGGACGCAGCGTGGACACCACCATGGGGCTCACTCCGCTGGAAGGCCTGGTGATGAGCCGGCGCAGCGGCAGCCTCGACCCCGGCGCGCTGCTGTGGCTGCAGCGGCGGCACGGTCTGAGCACGGACGAATTGGATGACACGCTCCACCGGCATTCCGGTCTGCTCGGCCTCTCCGGTACTTCGGGAGACACCCGGGACCTGGTGCGCGCCCGCGCGGAGGGTGATGCCGCGGCCGCGCTGGCGCTGGCGACGTTCACACTCAGCTGCCGCAGGGGCATCGCCTCGATGGCCGCCTCGCTGGACCGGCTGGACGCGCTGGTCTTCACCGGGGAGATCGGCGAAGACCAACCGGAGGTACGCGAGGAGATCTGCTCGGCCCTGACCGTTCTCGGTGTACGAGGCGGGCTGCTCGTCCCCGAACTGGGGGACTTGATGCGGGAGGGCCTCCGGCGCATCGATCGGGCGGGGAGAGGTGTCCCGGTCCTCGTGGTCGCAACCGGCGAGACGCAGCAGATCGCCGTCGAGACCAGACGGGTGCTCGGCATGTGACAGGCCAAGGCACCTGCCGGCGATCCACATGTGCCTGGCCCGCGCAAAGAACCGGCCTCCTGTACCAGGACAGGACGGGGGAGTGGAGACGTCCGGTCCTGTACGCCGCCCCCGTCTGGTCACGGGGCTCGAGGGCCAGTGGCCCGCACCAGAGCTCCGTACCGCCCTTCGACTCACCACGCCCACGGCCGTGACCGCGACACCCCGGCGGCGGGATGTGTGCTCGCGGTTCAACGGAAGGCGTTGACGTTCTCCGAAGCCCACTGCTGGAACGGGCGGGCGGGCCTTCCAGTGATCCTTGCAACCGTGTCGCGCACCATCAGCAGTTGGTCGTTCACGTCGCCGCCCGTGACGTCGAGCACCGCGTCCGCGGCCTCCGCCCCGAAGACCGCAGCCATCTGTGCGTGGGCCTGCCGGCGGCTGATCTCCGCGAAGGGAACCTCCCGCCCCAGTGCTGCCGCGAGGGCTTCGACCTGTTGTCGGGCGGTCACCGGCGCTGGACCGGTCAAGGCGTACGTGTGCCCGTGGTGGCCGGGCTCGGTCAGTGCCACCCGTGCCACCGCCGCGACGTCCGCGGGATGGATGGTCGGCAGCGCGGTGTCGGCGTACGGCGCGCGGACGGTCTCGTGGCCACGGATGGAAGCCGCCCACATCAAGGCGTTCGAGGCGAACTGCGTCGGTCGCAGGATCGTCCAGGCCATGCCGCTTGCCTTGAGTAGACGCTCCACCGCCAGGTTCTCGTCGGCGGGGCCGAGGTGCGGGTGGGTCTGGACGGTGATGGACGACACCAGCACGACATGCTCCACGCCCGCCTGCCGGGCGGCTTCGATTATGTCGGCGTCCGGTCCCAGGCGCGGTACGAGAAACAGTGAACGCACCCCACGAAGCGCGGGCTTCAACGTCGCAGGCTCAGCGAAGTCGCCCTCCACGGCCCCGACTCCATCGGGGAAGACTGCCCGTGAGGCATCACGGGTCAGCCCCCTCAGCGGGCCGACACCACGCGCGTGCAGCTCCTTCAGCAGGGCACTGC
The DNA here is from genome assembly GCF_036346105.1 of Streptomyces sp. NBC_00539. Lineage (GTDB taxonomy): Bacteria > Actinomycetota > Actinomycetes > Streptomycetales > Streptomycetaceae > Streptomyces. Next base: position 246,752 of record NZ_CP107811.1, on the reverse strand, counting down.
CTGAGTTTCCGGTGGCTCCGGTCACGAGGATCATGGGTGTGTCTTCCCGTCATCAGATGATCAAGTAGGCGACACGCTAAAACCTCAATCTCGCTTCAGGTCAAGGAGTGCCTGGCCACCAGCGCGACGGGGCGGCACATCGGTACGCGTCCGACCACGTTCATGCGTACGCCGACACGAGTGCGGTGTCGGGGCGGCACTGGAGCGCAGGCGGCCACGCCTGGGCGAGCAGTTTGCGGATCTGGTCGGCGGTGGCGGGGGCGCAGCGTTTGCCGGTGTCGCGGCACGTCGCGACGTGGACGCGGCCCGGAGGCCGGACGGCGCCTATCTGACCCTCGACCGGCCACGCGAACGGCTCCGCCGGCGGACGGCGGCGCGCGGCGGCTTCCTCGACAGCGAACAGTGCCCCCTCTACGCCCTCAAGCTAGCTGCGCAGGTAGGTGCCTCTTGCTCGGCTGGAAGTGGTGGAACACTCCAAGACCGGCTCATGATCGTTGTTCCCGGTGGGGCCACCACGTCTGGGGAAGCTATCGCAGACTTGCAGGGCGTGGCCGGCCTGGCTGGTCACCGCGTCCGTGTCCCGGCCGACCCAAGGACTGTCATCGTGAGCGAGCGTGTTCTCACCCCCCGCAACCGGGGCTTCCTCTTCCTCGACTCCCACCCGGCGGGCTGCCGGCAACTGGTGGCCGACATGTGGCAGGCGTGCCCCGCCCCCGTCGGCGTGCCGGAAGGCAACGGGCCGGTCGCGCTTGTCATCGGCTCCTCCGCCGGTTACGGTCTCGCGGCCACACTTGCCGGACTCAAGCGCGCTGGTATCCGCGGCATCGCGGTGTCCTTCGAGAAAGCCCCCACCGCGCGGCGTACGGCGACGGCCGGCTGGTATCGCACCGCGGCCACCGCCGACATCGCCCGCAGCGCCGGTCGGGACGTGGTCTTCCTCAACGGCGATGCCTTCTCCGACTCGATGAAGAATCAGGTCGCCGACCTCGTCGAGCAGCGTTTCGGCGGTCGGCTGGACTACCTGATCTACTCGGTGGCCGCGCCCCGGCGGACCGACCCCGACACCGGTACCGCCTACGCCTCGGTCCTCAAGCCGATCGGCCAGGCGAACCGCACCAAGACCCTCGCTTTCGATGACGAGGGTGTTCCGGAGGTCCGCGAGGTGGAGACCGGACCGGCCGAGGGCGACGACGTGGAGCACACCGTGGCCGTGATGGGCGGAACGGACTGGGAACGCTGGATCGACCACCTTGCCGCACGCGGACTGCTTGCCGACAGGTTCGCCACCGCCGCGTTGTCCTACATCGGCTCGCCGCTGACGGCGGCGATCTACCGGCAGGGCACCATCGGCGCGGCCAAGGCCCATTTGGAGGCCACGGCACGCACGCTGAACGAGCGGCTCGACAAGACAGTCGGCGGGCGGGCCGTCACCTCCGTCAACGGCGCCGCCGTCACCCAGTCCTCCACCGCGATTCCTGGTATCGCCCTGTACACCGGCCTGTTGCGCGGCGTCCTCGGCGAGGACCTCGTCCCACCGATCCTCCAACTCGCCGCCTTGTGGGACCAACTCACCGGCGCTGCCCCGCTCGCCCTGGACGCCGAGGGGCGTATCCGCCTGGATACCTTCGAACTGACCGACGATGTCCAGGCGGCTGTCGCGGAACGCTGGGAGGCTGCCACCACGGCGACCATCGCCGACCTGGCCGATCTCGACTGGTTTCGCGCTGAGGTCCGACGCCTCTACGGGTTCTCCGTGCCCGGCATCGACTACACAGTGCCAGTCGCCACTGACGTCCCCTGGCCCGACCACACCCCCTAGACGGCGACTCGAAGGCCCTCGAAACCGCCGAAGTTTCCAGTACACGCCCACACCCGCCACCACCCGACAGGCGCGTGGCTGCTGATTGCCACGGAGCGGGCTCGCGGCTTCGACGAAGTCGCCGGCCGCGCAACCGCCCAGGCCGCATCAGCGAGGCCGGCGGATGAAACGTGATCTGGTCAACGAGACGCCATAACCGGCTGGGTGCCATCAAGCGGGATCAGGGCAACGCAGCCAGACAACGCCGTGGCCGACAATGAGGCGCATGAACGTCCCTGAGCTGCTCGAAGCGGTCTCCTTGCTGGTTTCTGAAGAGACCGCTACCGAGAACGACATTACGGTGCGAGACATCTGGGACTACCTCGTCAACGACGAGTGGGAGATCGCCCTGGGCCTGCTGGAGGAGCTGGGAAACGGCCATCCCCCTCCTCTCGCATTCTGGGTTGAGCTCGCCGACGCGGCGGAACAGCTCCGCCTTGAGCGGAGCTCGGCCTGGTGCCATTGGCGGTGTTCCGAGATCCGCAACGGCGTGATCCGAGCTGACCTGACGCTCCGCCCTGCCGCCGAGGCGCGACGCACAACGCCAATCGCTGCTCACGGTGTTCTGCGGCCCATGTGGGACATCGGACATCTCTCACCCGCCGGTGAACGAGCGGTCAGCATTGCCCGGCTCTGGGTAGAGGACATGCCTTCTCTGGAGCCCGGCGGACGAGCCACGGTTCGCCTGGTGCCCTTCACCCCCTCGCAGTGGAAGCACGTCCAGCCCGGCCAGCTGATCACCATGCACGAGGACCGATCCGTGGCCGGTACCGCAGTCATCCTGGAGGTTCACCGCCCTGCCACCACTATGCCCGCGGGATGACCTCGACCTCTGGTTCGTCCGTGAACCCGAACCCGAGGACGCGGGGTGACCGCGCGGATTGCATCGGTCGCTAGGGTGCGTGGCCTCAGCAGGTCCGAGTAGCGGAGCGGCCCGCTGTTCGGACGCGAACCGGACCACCTGGCCGGCTGCGTCCGACCGCGCTCGCCCGGCCCTTCACCTCTGGTCGAGCGTGGCGTCGGCCGGGAACGGTACCAGAAGGGGCAGAAGCGCAGTAGATCGCCCGTGACACCATGGCCCAAGCTGGACGAAGAGCTGCTCAAGTGGGGAAGCTGTCATGAGTTCGGGTAAGTGGCTGTGGACCTCCCTGCGGCGCTACGTCCTGACCATCGTGCTTGCCTGGGTGGCCGCGGCCTCGGTGCTGCCCGCTCTCGGTGACGAGCCCTTCATCGAGGAGTTCGCGCTCGAGGTGCGGGTCGGCCTCGTGGGCGTCCCCCTCCTGACGGTCGCGACCATGTTCGTACTCGTCCTGTTGGCCGGCCGTCGGTTCGAACCGCCGACCGGTGGCGCCCAGCGGATCCGGGGCGGTTGGATGGTCATCCTGCCGTTGTTGCTGTTGCTGCCGGTGGGAATGCTCATCCCACTCCAGTACCTGATCATGCTGGGCGCGCAGCTGGCCTACGTGGTCTGGGTACTGCCCTGCGAGGACGCACGTGACACGGCGAACGTCCTGGGCTCGCTCGTCGACCCGGCCGTCCCTGCGGAGCTGCGGGCCCGGACGGCACGGGCGGTCGCAGGACTCCGGACCAGTCCGGTCGTGGAAGCCCTGGTGCTCGCCGCGGCGGACGAGGAGCCGGAGGTCGCCGAAGCGGCAATGGAGAGCCTCTGCACCATCTGGCGGCACGTTGGGGTCGTCGGCGAAAACCAGTTGGCGAGGCTTGCGCCGAAGGACCAGGACCGAGTCCGGGCGCTGGGCATCAGGGTCCGCAGCCCCTGGTGACAGGCGGGGCATTCCGCTAGGGGCAATCAGGGCCTGGCCCTCCCGAACCTCGGTAGGGCCAGGCCATTCACGTGCCCTGCGGTATGCCGTCCGTGCCCTCAGACGCCCCGAGCCCGGGGCCGAAGATCCCGTCAACGGTCAAGGGGTGGCCGGGATAGTTGAGTTCGGGCTTCGGGTTCTTGACGGCGCCCGATGGTCAGCTCTCGCACGCGAGTAGTCAAAACGTCGTGGTATTCGGCGGCCAGCTTGGTCCCGTCCGTGGCCCAGGGCGGCCGGTGAACTCTGCGCTCACTCTCCAGGTCCGAGCGAAGACGTTCGCTGGTGGATCCGGGAGGCCTCTTCCAGGAGGTCCTTGACCTTGTCTGATCGGGCGCAGTCGGCGGCCAGCGATGTCGCAGGTGTCGGCGATCCTCGCCCGCCAGTTGGCCTCGAAGTCGGCCAGCAGCTGCGGCGCGTGCGCGGCGATCGCGGCGCACAGAGCCGGAAGGCCGCGCTCGGCCACCGGGGTCTCGTAGGGGCCTCGTCCAGGGTCCGGCGGGCGAAGAGATGGCCGTCCTTCAACGGCTGGAGCGGGCCGGCCCGGCGCTCAACCGGCGCGGTGCCCTGCCTTCCACAGGGAGCAATCAGGAGCCTTCTCCCCGCCTCGGAAGCCGTCGTGGCCCTCGTTGTTGACGTTGACCGAATCGACCTTCTCCTGGACCACGTCCTCCGGCCAGCACGTACGCGCGTCAACGGTCGCCCCGTGGAAGGTGGTGCCCTCGCTGTCGATCACCGCGTGGGTCAGGTTGGCGCTTTGGAGGAGGGCGTCGTCGAGGTGAGCACCCGTCAGGTTGGTCTCGTAGAGGTTGGCCCCGATCAGGTTCGCGCCTTGCAGCTTGGCTCCTGTCAGGTCGGCCCCCTGTCAGGTCCGTGTCCCGGAGCTGGGCGTTTCGCAGGTCGGCTCCCTTGAGGTCGGCATTGTGCAGGGCCTTGCCGCTGAAATTGATCGCCTTGATGTCGCGGCCTGCAGGACTGAACCCCGGGATGGAGGCGGCGATTTCGACATTGGCGCGCCACGCCGCGTACTTCTGGCTCTCCTCAAGTGCCTGCTGCAGGTAAAGGACCGACACGCCCACGGCAATGCCGGTAATGAGTGCGCCCCCGATGCCGACGAGCACTTCGATCTTCGGTTCGCGCTCTGTCTCTTTGGAAGCCATCCGCCACGCGAAGCACGCCCCCACCGCGCCGAGCACACCGAGGAATATCAACAACCCCAGCAGAGCCCATCCTGTGTCAGGCACGGGGACCATCCCCAATACTCAAGGATCGAGTGGAATGTGCCCTATTTCCTCTCTACGCCCGCCTCCACGTGATCGCAAGTGCTCGTGGCGAGTGGAGTCGAGGCGGCCCGGCACGGTTACCTGGCCCTCCACGAAGTACCAGTCTCCGCAGCCGGGCTTCGTTTACCGGGGTCCGACCTGCAGAACGTCGGGACGCTTCACGATAGCCATGATTGACGCGCCGGTCCGCGCTTGGATGAGGGCGCCGCAGCGGCCCGCACCGCTCACCGACTCCGGTCGGCAGTGCCGGCCGTCGGCCCTGCTACCGGTCTTTGCGCCGAGGCGGGAGCAAACCGTCGTCTCCGGTGTGCACTCCGCCGCCGATTCGGCCGTCAGGTCGCTGGCGTCGCGCAAAGGTTGTCGTCGTCCGTCGCCTTTCCCGAGTGCCGGTTCTCCAGCCGGTGCCCGAGTCCGGTAGCCGAACTGCATGCCACTGGGCTTATGGGAATGTGGCCGCGGAAGTCCAGCGTCGACTGGGGTCCTTCGATGCTGGGTCACCCACGCAGAGATACGTCTACCTGCCGGCGTTCGCCGCGATCACGAGGGGCTGTGTTGTATCGCTGAGCCATATGGAATGACGGAGACCATACGCGTGGGTGACGGGGTGTCAGGCCGATGCAGTTCGGATTGCCTCGGTGATCGGGTGCTCTCCCTGCCTCAGTAGCCGCGGACGAGGAGTTTGACTCTGGTCTGGGGCCAGGTGGTGTGCAGGTAGTAGTCCTCGGCGGCGCGCCAACGCGTGATCCATTCGTCCGCATGTTCGCCGCGTGCTCGCACTCGCTGCAGGCAGAGGTCTCGCGGAGCATCCACGTAGGCAGTGAAGTGGTAATAGGGCGCAAGCTCCGGGCGGGTTGAGTAGACCCCTTCGACGATCACCACGGTGCCGGGGCCGATCTCGTGCCAGCCTCCGAGTCGTCCGGTGGCCCAGTCGTAGATCTGGTATCGGGCGGCTTGGTTGGCCCGCAGCGGGACCAGGACCTGGTCCCGGAGACGTTCCCAGTCGAAGTAGCGGTGGTAGCCCTGTTCTGCGTCGAGCCGCTCTCGCTCCTGGTCGGGTAGGGGACGGTAGAAGTCGTCGACGTGGACGGTGACTGAATCGTCGAGTTGTCCGGACACCGCGGCGGCCAACGTTGTCTTGCCCGACCCTCCGGGGCCGTCGATGGCGACGGTCCTGGTGCTCCCCGGGGCGTGGGCCAAGCGAAGGAAGCCGTCGGCTACGTCCTTCGCTCTTTCGATCATGTCCACGCGTTGCTGAGGTGTCTGCAGCCCAGTGATCCGCGCGGCGCTCGACAGCACGGCACTCTTGGCCTCCCCGAGGGCCCCGGGTCCGGCTCCCAGCAGTTCCCGCGTGACAAGGATCGAGTCCATGGCTCCGGTTCCGAGGTCTCGAAGCAGCCGCTGGACTTGTTCCATGTCCTGGTTCTGCTCCAGCAACGGCTTGCACTGCTCGACCAGGGAGGCGAGCCGGGCAGCACGTTCCGGCGCGAGGCCCTGGACGTCTGCGGACATGAGAACTCCTTGTGGGCGATGTGCAGGGCGGGGACAAGCTACTTTCTGGCTGCTCCCGGAGGCCACTTCTTTCGAGGCCCCCGTGAGGTAGGCCGGTTTTCGGACCGCGAGTCAGCTGCACGATCCTTCCGACCGCCCGCAGCACTTCGATCGGAGCCGGCAGGGTGTGGGTCGCACGCAGGAAGGAAGCGGCTCGTCCTGTTGGTCGGCCCGCTGTCAGAGCGGGTTGGCAAGATCGTCGCCATGAATGGCACACGTACCACCCCGCCGCGGCCGGTCGACGTCGCCGCGGTCTTCCTCGCGCTGGCTCCGCTGGCGCGCCAAGCAGTCCGGTTGCACCCGCGTCCCGGCTCTCCCACCGTGCACGACAGCTCGATCGGGGGGCCCCTGCTCTGGCCCGCACAGGAACCCTGGCTGTACTGCCGCATCGAGCATGAAGGCCTCCATCCCCTGGTGCCCGTGGCCCAGTTGTACGCGCGGGACATACCCCTGCTGCGGCCGCCCGGGCGGAGCGACCTGCTGCAGGTCCTGTGGTGCCCTTCGGAGCACGCACCGGACTCGAGCATTCCGATCGCGTTGTCCTGGCGGACCGCCGCGGATGTCACCGACGTGTTGGCCGCGCCGCCCGAGCCGTTCGACGCGGACGAGTACCTCTACGTGCCCGAGCCGTGCGTGCTCGCGCCGGAGCAGGTCACCGAGTACCCCGATTCCCTGGAACTCCCCGAGGAGTTGAAGCAGCAGATCACGGACCCCGCGGCCTGGCGGGCGGCGGGCATCGTGGTCGACGATGCCGACCCGCGGGAGCTCTATGACAACGCGCTGTCCCACGCCCCCGGCTGGAAGATCGGCGGCTGGGCCTCCTGGGGACTCACCGACCCCGTGCCGCGGTTCTGTGTGGCCTGCGGTACCGCGATGACGCCGCTGCTGACCATCGCCTCGTCCGAATGGCACCGCAACAGCACGAGTTGGATCCCTCACGAGGACCGAGTCCCCGGCGCATCCGACGACAGTTGGTGCAATCCGCCCGGGATCACGGTGCTGGACGCCAATCACCTCCAGCTGTACGCCTGCCCGGCGAGCGGAGGCCACCCGCACACCGACCTGGTCCAGTGAGGGGCTGCGGAGGGCCCGAAACCGGGTTACGGGAGTCCCTGCTCCGCAACAACGGCGTCCGTACGGGATGACGGAGGGATCCGGCCGCTCCCTCGGCCGGATCCGGCCAGGCTGGTTCTGCAACGGCCGGCGCGCTTGGCCGTCGCGGCGCTCCGCCTGACCTGAGCGTCGCGGGAGCCGCCGGCCGGGCAGGGCCGGTCCGGTGTCTCCGGCGGATCACTATGCCCTGGGCGAAGCAGGGGGCGCAGGCTCACGGGCCGTGTTTGAGTGGGCCGATGAACATCTTGGTGTTGGGTGGAACGGCATGGGTTGGCCGCGAGGTCTCGCGGCAGGCACTGGACCGTGGGCATCAGGTGACTTGCCTGGCCCGCGGGGAGAGTGGCGCCGTGGCCGAGGGTGCGGTGCTGGTCGCCGCGGACCGGCGTGACCCGTCGGCGTACGAAGGCCTGGCGGACCGGGACTGGGACGCCGTGGTCGAGGTCTCGTGGCAGCCGGGTTTCGTCCGCGGAGCGCTGGCGGCGCTCGGGGCGAGGGCGGCCCACTGGGCGTACGTGTCGTCGATCAGCGCGTACGCCTCGCACGCGCAGGTGGACGCGGACGAGTCGGCGTGCCTGCTCCCGGCGGTCAAGGGGGATGAGGCCGACCGTGAGGAGTACGGGGAGGCCAAGGCGGCGTGTGAGGAGGCTTCGACGGCTGCGGTGGGCGATCGGCTCCTCATCGCGCGGGCCGGACTGATCGGCGGCCCCGGTGACCACAGCGGCCGCACCGGGTACTGGGTGGGCCGCGCGGCGCGCGAGCCGCTGGCGCCACTGCTGGTACCCGCATCGCCCGACGTCGCGACGCAGGCGGTGGACGCGCGAGACCTCGCGGCGTGGTTGCTCGACTGTGCGGAGAAGGGGACGACCGGAACGTACGACGCGGTCGGGCCGATCGTGCCGTTCAGCGAGTGGGTCGCACTGTCCCGGGAGGTCGGCGGGCACACCGGTCCGGTGGTGAAGGCCGGTGCCGACTGGCTGCTCGAGCAGGAGGTGGGGCAGTTCATGGGCCCGGAATCGCTCGCGATGTGGATGGCCGACCCGGACTGGGTCGGCTTCAGCGCCCGCAACGGTTCCGCGGCCGGCGCGGCGGGCCTTCGGCACCGGCCCCGGGCGGAGCTGCTGGCGGACACCTTGCGCTGGGAGCGGGAGCAAGGTCTGGACCGGCCCCGCCGGGCCGGTCTCAGCGGCGAGCGCGAGCGGGAACTGCTGGAGGCATGGAGCAGGGCGGTACGGGAGTAGGCGCGCGCCGACCACGAGGTGGCTGCTGCCGCGGCGGAGTGCCGGCTGTATCTGCGGCAACCAAGGCGCGTGTTACCGGAGTCGGCCCGGTGCACCCGGAGCGGGGCGGCGGCCTGCTCGGGCCCGAGCGGAGCGTCGGCGGCGACCAGGCGCGCGAGGCCCCCGACCAGGCGCACGAGGCCCCCGCCCGCGAAGCGGGTCCTCCTCCTGAAGCGGTCCGAAGGCGGAGCAGGGACCGCGTGGACCGGACAGGCGCAATTGAGCCTGGAGGCGAGAGAAGGGGTGCGCGGTGGTGGGGCGCGACGCCGACGGCAACGACTTCCGGGCCCGTCACGTGTGCCGCCCCTCCCTGGCGAAGCGCAGCAGGAGCAGGGCGATGTCGTCGGTACGGGCAGTGCCGCCGCGGGCTTGGCCGATGAGGTCGTCCGCCAGCGTGCGCACCGGGTGGCCTTCGTGGGTCGCGGTGATGCGGGCGGCGACGGCCGCGATGCCGTCCTCCAGGTCCTCGCCGGGAACCTCGACCAGCCCGTCGGTGTACAGGGTGAGCAGAGTGCCCGGCTCGAACGGGATCTCGACGGCGGTGTACGAGGCGTCCGGGTCGATGCCGAGGAGCAGCCCGGGCGGCAGGTTCAGCATCTTCGCCGGGCCGCCGGCATGGCGCAGCAGCGGGGGCGGATGGCCGGCGGAGGCCAGGCGGACGGTGTGGCCGGCGAGGTCGATATGGGCGTACACGCAGCTGGTGAACAGCCCGGGTTCGAGGTCGGTCAGGAGCCGGTTGGTGCGGGCGAGGACCTCTTCGGGGGGTGCGCCGGCGCCCGCGTGGACGGCTGTGCGGACCTGGCCCATGAGGGCGGCGGCGTTCACGTTGTGGCCCTGGACGTCGCCGATGGCGGCCGCGGCGGTGGTGTCGTCGATCCGGATGAGGTCGTAGAAGTCGCCACCGATGTCGAGCCCGTGCGCCGCCGGCAGGTAGCTGGCGGCCACTTCGAGGTGCGGGACGTGGGGCAGGGCGCGCGGCAGCAGGCCGGTCTGCAGACTGTGGGCCAGCTGGTGGGTGGCGTCATAGAGGCGGGCGCGGTCGAGGGCCTGCGCGATGAGTCCGGCGAGGGAGGTCAGGACCGCCCGTTCACCGGGCGCGAACGTATGGGGACGCGCGTAGGCCAGGATGAGGGTGCCGATGGGCCGGCCGGACGCGATCAGGGGCAGGAAGGTCCACGCCGCCATGCCGTCTCCGATCACGACGGCCGGGAAGGCGGCCGCGAGCTCGTCGGCGCTCGCGAAGAACAGCGGTTTGCCCGTGCGCAGGCCATGGGTGCTGGCTGTATGGATGCCGAGAGGGATGCCGTCGTAGCGAGCCATGAGCTCGGCTGTGTAACCACGGAAGCCGACGATGCGCAGACGCTGCTCCTCGGCCACCAAGAGGGCCAGGGCCTGGGCGCCGAGGGCGGGGACGAGCAGGTCGGCGGCCTGGTCGACGACGTCGCGGGCGTGGACGGCCTCCGTGAGGGCGGCCGCCAGGTGCATGAGCTGGTAGAGGGCGGTGGCCCGGCTGGGCGAGGGCTCCGCGGGAGTGGCCGTCGGCGCGGCGGGCGGCGGGACGGGCTCGTCGGCGGTGACCGGGGTGATGCGGACGCTGATCCCGGTGTTGTCCGGGTAGAGGTCGAAGCGCAGATAGCGGCCGATCGGGGGAGCGGCGGTGAAGCTGCGCGGCACTCGGCTGATCACTGCGGCCCGGTAGTGGTCCTCGATGACGGGGGTGTCCATCCAGGGCAAGGCTTCCCACGGTAGGGCTCCGCGGAGCCGGGAGACAGGTGCGCCCAGCAGCTCGGCCGCCTCGGCGGTGATGAAGGTGATCGTGCCGTTCAGATCGAGTGCGCAGTTGCCTCCGGGCAGCCGGCGGATGAAGGCCATGGCGGCGGCCGCCTCGGCCGGTCCGGGCGTGGGAGGGGGAGGCGGTCGCAGCATGACCGGCTGCGCCGGGGGACGGACGGGGTGTCCGGCTTCGGCGGCCCGGCGCAGGTGGTTCGCGAGACGGCCGCAGGCCGAGTCCACGGCGACGCGTTCCTTGTCGGTCAGGTAGGGCGCGTGGGAGCCGGGCCACAGGAGTACGAGACCGGCCCCGGTGGGCTCCGCCCCGGACACCGGGTCGGGGACGAGCGGGGCGGCGGCGAGGGCGAAGTCGTACGGCAGGACGAGGCCGAGGCGCGGGTAGCGCCGGGCCGTCTCCTCCCGGCCGCCCAGCCAGACGAACCGCCCGTCGCGAACTGCGTCGGCCACCGGGATGGCATCGTCGATGGGGACCCGGGACCAGGGCAGCGCGAGTTCTCGGGCCAGGCCGAGGGTCATCGCCAGACGCAGGACGCGCCGGGTGGGATCGGGCAAGTAGAGCATGCCGATGGACGCCCCTGTGGCCGCGCAGACTTCGAGCAGGGCCGCGCCGAGCGCCCGCTGATCGGCCCCCTCGACGCCCTCGGCGGGGTCGGCGGGCTCGGGCTGCTCGGCCCCCTGGTCACGCCCTGGAACGTTTCGCACCTGTCCATGGTCGCCCCACACACCGCCCGCGCTCCGTCACCGGCCCGCTCCGGCGAGCCCACGCGTCGGCCGAGCGCGGGACCGGGACGCCAGTGCGGCGGTCGAACGCAGGCGCGAGACGTCTGCAACGGCGTCGTCCGGCTCCCTCAGCCCCTGCCCGGAGCTGCGGCCGGATCGTCGGGCGGCGGCTGACGCACCGGGTGCACCGGGGGCGCGGGGAGTGGTTCGACCTGACACCTCTCGGAGATCCCGCCACGGCCGTCATCGGGGCAGGCGTACCCGCCGGCGTTCTTCGAGGAGCACTTGCCGGAACCCCAACCGGCCGCGGTTCCCCGTAAGGAACTGCGGCCGGGCACGGTGTACCGCTCGGAGACGGTGTGTGGATTCGGCGTCCGCGGCTGCTGACCGCGCACGCCCCCGTCTTACTACCGGTCGTCGGAGAGCACCGGGTCTTGCGCCTTGCGGCGGCGTCCCCAGCGCTTGTTGCCCATCTGGAGGTCGGCCTGCGCCGATGACGACTCGTCCAAGGGAGTGAGCGGGATGACCTCCATCTTCGCGGCCGGCTCCGGGGAAGAGGAGGCGGCGGTGGTCGTTGACGCCGATACGGCCGAGGATCCCGAGGGGATGTCCACGATGAGCGGTACCAGACGTTCGCCGCGAATCTTGACATCGCTACTGGCATCGCCCTTGCCGTCGCTCTGGCCCTTGCCGTCGCTCTGGCCCTTGGCCTCGCTCTGGCTCTTGCCCTTGCGTACCCGCCACAGCCCGCGGGACTGGAGGGCGGTGCCGAGGTTGTTCAGGACCCTGCCCTCGTCGTCGCTCATCTCGGCGAACCGGGCGGCGGCCTGTTGGTGTGCGTCGATGGCCTCGTCGAACCGGCGCACCTGCTGCAGAGCCATGCCCAGGTTGTTCAGGGCCCGGCCCTCGCCCTCGTGGTCGCCGAGTTCCATGAACCGGGCGGCGGCCTGTTGGTGTGCGTCGATGGCTTCCTCGAACCGGCGCACCTGCTGCAGAGCCGTACCCAGGTTGTTCAGGGCCCGGCCCTCACCGTCGTGGTCGCCCAGCTCGGCGAACCGGGCGGCGGCCTGCTGGTGTGCGTCGATGGCTTCCTCGAACCGGCGCACCTGCTGCAGAGCCGTACCCAGGTTGTTCAGGGCCCGGCCCTCACCGTCGTGGTCGCCCAGCTCGGCGAACCGGGCGGCGGCCTGCTGGTGTGCGTCGATGGCCTCGTCGAACCGCCGTACCTGCTGCGAGGCCGTACCCAGGTTGTTCAGGGCCTGCCCCTCGCGGTGGTGGTCGCCGAGTGCGGTGAACCGGGCGGCGGCCTGCTGGTGTGCGTCGATGGCTTCCTCGAACCGCCGTACCTGCTGCGAAGCCGTACCCAGGTTGTTCAGGGCCTGTCCCTCACGGTGGTGGTCGCCCAGCTCGGTGAACCGGGCGGCGGCCTGCTGGTGTGCGTCGATGGCCTCGTCGAACCGCTGCACCTGCTGCAGAGCCGTGCCGAGATTGTTCAGGGCCTGCCCTTCGGCATGGCGCTCGCCCAGCTCGCGGCATGTGACGAGGTCCTGCTGATGGGCCTCGATGGCCTCGTCGAACCGCTGCACCTGCTGCAGGGCGACGCCGAGGCTGTTCAGCGCCCGGCTCTCGCCATGGCGTTCGCCCAATTCGCGGCAAATTATCAGATCCTGCTGGTAGCTCATGGTGCCTCCCAGGAGTCGCGCCGTTCTTGACGACACTCTCAGCAACCAGCCAAACGCGGACGGCCGCAACCGGTTCGGGGCCGGTGGCACCCAACCGAATGGCGCTTTCGCCTGTCTGGCGGAGGCGGCCTGCCACCACTGCCCGGTCGGCTCCTTGCCGGCGCCGCGTCCCGGACGAGGGCGATCACGGCGCGCCGGGTGGGCAGCCCACCGCGCCGTCCGCGCAGTCGCCACCCTGCACGACCTCGCCACGGACGGGTGAAACCGCAGGTCAGCCAGCATGCGACGCTGCCGCACCCACCCTTCTGCCGCACCTTTCAGGACGGGAGCATCGTCGTCATCGGTGACTGCGGCGGCGTCAGACCCGGCAGTAGCCAGGGCTGGAAGGGGGCCACGACGGCAAGGACGACGAACGCCAACCCGACAGCGGCGGAGAAGGCCGGGCCCAGGCGCCACAGCTTCTCGATGAAGATCACCACGGCCACCGCCGCCATCCCCAGGACGTTCATCACGCCCAGCGGGACGAGAACGATCATCAGTCCCCAGCAGCAGCCGACGCAGTACGCCCCGTGGTGGGCCCCGACCCGCAGGTCGCGGGCCCCGGGCCGGAAGCCGGCGTAGCGCACGAGCTGTCCCATGGGACTGCGGCAGTGGCGCAGGCAAAGGCTCTTGAGCGGGGTGAACTGGTACAGCCCGGCGAGTAGGAAGGCGCCCGCACCGATCCAGCGCCCCACGGCGGGGTGCTCGTCCACCAAGGCCCCGGTCGCCGCGAGGAGCCCGTATGCGATCAGGCCGAAGACCGTCCAGGCCAGGAGGTAGCCGCCCACGAACTGGGTGGTACGGGCCACCCGGACGGCTCCGGCGGACTGCCGGCTGATGGCCCTGGTCCAGGTGATGGCGACGGGGGCCACGGACGGGAACATCATGGCGATCATCATCGTCAGCCAGAACAGCAGGAACAGCGGGATGCCCATGCCCATGGTCCCCGGTTCGACCCCCGTGTCACGGGCCTGGCTGACGACCAGCACCCAGGCGAGCAGGGCGATCAGGGTCATCAGGGACCAGGCGAGTGCCAGCTGCCGGGCAGACAGCAGGTTTGCCGGACGCAGGGGTGGTGCCATGGCCTTCCGGTCGAAGCGCACACTTCCAGCACATCACAGTGGACCTGTACGTGCCCGTGCGGATCCGGGGCCTCTCGGCGGCCAGAGGAGGATACTCTGGAGGGAGACCCTGTACGACCCGGGCGTGGGCCGGCGACGGATCCCGGGGGTTCTGCCATCCGCCCGAGACCGACGTCCGGTACGCGGTCACGAGGAGGCAGGGAGATGTCCGAGACCACGGCGACCGTTCCGAAGTGGCACGCGGCAGGCGACTGGTTCGACACCTGCAAGTGCAACGTGCCCTGCCCCTGCTCCTTCGCGCAGCTGCCCACCGACGGCGATTGCGAAGGCATCCTGGCGTGGCACATCCGCGAGGGTCAATACGGGGACACACGGCTGGACGGCCTCAATGTGCTGATGCTGGGCTCGTTCGTCGGCAACCTCTGGGCCGAGCACTCCGACGCCTTCGCGGCGGTCTTCGTGGACGAGCGCGCCGACGACGCGCAGCGCGAAGCACTCCAGATGATTTTCGGTGGCCAGGCGGGCAGTTGGCCCGCCGAGATGATGAACATGATGGGCGCAGAAGTGCGCGGCATGGAATTCGCCCCCATCGAGTTCGAGGTCGCCGACGACCTCGGGAGCTGGCGGGCCGTCGTCCCCGGCCGGGTCGAGGCAAGCGCGGCAGCACTCACCGGACCGAACACGCCGGAGGGCGCCCGCGTCCAGTCCACCAACCTGCCCGGCGCGGAGACCGGACCGGGCCAGGTCGCGACCTGGGGCCGTTCGACAGCGGACCGCGCGGACGCCTACGGATTCCAGTGGAGCAGGGAAGGCCAGTCCAGCAAGCACATCACCTTCGACTGGAGCGGGCCCGACAGGTGAAGGCTCGGTGACCGCCGGGCCCAGATCGTGCGCCCGCCGGCCGCACGGGCCCTTGAGGGAATGGGGGGTCAAGGTCTGTCTGCACGCACAGGTACCCGTACGTGTGGCTACGGCAGAACGTGCCGTAGCCGTCGTGCGGCAAACCTGCCCAAGTCCCCAGCCACGCACGAGTGTCGGTCCGGGGCGCGCGCTCGACACGATCGTGCCTCGGACCGACGGCAGGGCTGACATCGTGGACCTCAGCGGACTGCCGGGATGGGCGGCGGGGCGGCGGGGCTGACGGGCGCGGTCAGGCGGTCCGCGCCGGAAGGGGCCGGGACGGCGGCGAAGACGGCGTCCTGCTGCGCTTGGAGCTCCTTCTTGCGGTCAGGGCTCGTCGAGGGAAGGCGCTGTTCCTCGTACAGCAGGTGGGTCACTTCCTGGGCGTGCTTGCTCGCGGGGGTGTGGAACTGGACCTCGAAGAGCTGGCCGGAGCCGGGTGCGCGCCAACCTGTGTTGAGGCCCTTGTAGCCGGCGGTGCGGCCCCAGGTGTTGGACCACTTGGTGGAGTCGTTGCCCCAGGCGGACAGGAGGGTCGAGGCCGTGGTGACCCCTTGGGTGTAGGTGTCGTCGGGCCATTGCAGGGTGTAGCGGACGGCGTCGCTCAAGCGGGCGAGGACGTCGTCGACGTCTTGCTGGGGCTGTTCCTTGAGGGAGGTGGCGACCTTGCGCTTGAGGGAGTCGGGGGATTTCAGGCGGTGGTCGAACCCGATGAGTTCCGCTCCCGTGGCCAGGGCGGCGGTGTGCACATCCGTACTGATCGTCCGCTCGGCTTCCCGCGCCCGGTCGAGGTAGGCGTCGACCTTGGTGTTGTCGGCCGCGTCCAGGGTGAGCCCGCCCTCCCCCTTCCAGCCCCCGTCACCGGGCCCGGCCGCGATCGCCGGCTGGACCCCGGTGGTGAACACCGCAGCCAGCGCTGCCGTCAGCAGTGCGTGGGTGAGCGTGGGTGCGGTGACCTTGTTCGTCGTCATGCAGTCGCCTTCGTAGGGGGTGGAATGGCCTGCCGGCAGCGACAACCGGAGGAAAGGCGTCCAGGTAACGGTGAGGCGGTGGGGGCGGAAGCCCCGCGGTCGGCCCTGCCCTCGGTACGGGAGGGGGTGACGGGCTCCCATGGGGAACTGCTTGGTTGCAGACCGGCCGGAGACGCACCGCTACCACCAGCGGTTCCAGGAGACGCGGCTTCGCCTGGACACCCCGGTCGCCGGCCCGGCCGAGTCAGGGAAAAACCGTTTGGCGGACGAAGGTCGGCCACTGCTACATTTCCGGAGGCCGTGCGAGAGAACGAGGAGGTGGTACCCGTGAACGCAGTATCGACATGGGTGCTCCCCTCCGGGGTCACGGTCGGGCGATAGACAGGTCGTCCGGGAGCGCCGTTCCAGTGCACTCCCGAAAGGCACGACCATGCATTTCACTTCCGAGCAACGCCTCGACGACGGCGTCCTCGAACGCGAATTCACCCTCGGTGAGATCCCCGGCATCCTGTGGACGCCCGAAGCCGCATCCGCTTCCGCACCAGTGCCACTGATCCTGCTCGGCCACCCTCCGCTCGGGCTGCGCAAGATGTACCCCCGGCTGGTCGCCCGGGCCCAAGACGCAGCTGCGGATGGCTTCGCGGCGGCCACCATCGAGCTCCCCGGAAGCGGCGACCGGCCCGCTTGGCCCGCCCTCGATCAGGCCCGCGCCGATCTGCGCCGGGCGATGCGGGCCGGCGAGCCGGTCAGCGACGGGGTGGTCGACGCCCTCGTCCTGCCCCTGGTCGACAAGGCGGTCCCGGAGTGGCAGGACGCGCTGGACGCCTTCCTCTCGCTGCCGGAGATCGGCGGTCCGGTCGGGTATTCGGGGGGCGTGATCTCCATCGGCATCCGGCTCGCGGTGGTCGAGCCGCGCATCGAGGCCGCCGTTCTGTTCGCGGGGAGTCTCGTACCGCGCGTCATGTTCGAGGAGGCCCGGCAGGTCACCATTCCGCTGCACGTCCTGCTGCAGTGGGACGACGAAGGGAACGACCGTCAGGCGGCCCTGGACCTGTTCGACGCCTTCGGTTCCAAGGAGAAGACGCTGCACGCCAACATGGGCGGGCACACCGGCGTCCCGCAGTTCGCGGGGGACGCCGCGGCCCGGTTCTTCACCCGGCACCTGAGGTGAGGCCGGGCCGTCAGGCCCGCAGTAGGCGGTACTGATCTCGGCGGCTCGCCGCTCACCGAGGAGGGTCCCGGCCCTCCGTAACGGTCTGAACCGTGGGCCCCTGCCGAACTCCCGGCAGGGGCCCACGCTCCGGATGTGATGAACAGGACTCACCATGACGGTGCCGGGGGGCAGGCGAGAGGGACAACCAGCGCTCTGGCCAGCACGACGCAAATGGTCATTTAAGATTCAAGGCGGCCGCGGGGCCACGGCTCAGGCCGGCCGATCGATGAGATCGGACGGGGTCGGGGCCTTGGTCCGGGTGAGGACCACATAACGCTGATCATGAAGAAACCCGGGGAATCGCGTGACCGCCGGCGGGCCACTCAGTGGTGTGGGGTGCCCAGCCCACCCATGCAGGAACAGATGATCCCCAGGGAGAAGTGAGGTATGCCAGTGATCTGCGTCGGAGGCATGATCGGGATCGGCAAGACGAGTGTGGCCGAGCTGCTCGCCAAGGAGCTGGGCAGCGAAGTCTTCTACGAGAGCGTGGACGACAATCCGATCCTTCCGCTGTTCTACACGGCGAGCCCGGAGGAGATCCAGGCCAAGCGCTACCCCTTCCTGCTGCAGCTCTACTTCCTGCAGACGCGGTTCGCCGCGATCAAGGAGGCGTACAAGCAGGGCGACAACGTCCTGGACCGGTCCATCTACGAGGACTGGTACTTCGCCAAGGTCAATCACGACCTGGGCCGGATCAGCTCCCTTGAGATGCAGGTGTACGAGGGGCTGCTGGGCGAGATGATGCGCGAGATCGACGGTCTGCCGTACCGCAAGGCGCCCGACCTCATGGTCTACCTCAAGGCGGATTTCGAGACGGTGCTGCACCGCATCGGGCTGCGCGGCCGCGGTTTCGAACAGGACGAGAGCCTCGTCGAGTACTACCGGACGCTGTGGTCGGGCTACGACGACTGGGTGCACAAGCACTACTCGGCCAGCGACGTCCTCGTCGTGGACATGAACCACACGGACGTGGTGAACAACCCCGAGGACGCGGCCCGCGTGGTGCGGGAGGTCAAGGAGGCCCTGGCGGCAGTCTCACACCGAGCCTGAGCTCGGACCGGGCCGTATCGGCGGGAGCCCCACCGTCCGGGCACAGACCCCCGGGCGGCGGCCTCCGGGCGCGAGCGCTCCCAGCTTTCTCACTGGCCCACCGCTACCGCGGATGGATGCCGGCGTCTCTCTCTCCGGACTCGCGGCGCACATCCGCTTCGCACGCCACCGGGTCGGCTTGCTGCGACTCGTCACCGATCCGCTCGCATCCGTTCGCCGGCTGCCCGCTTTCACGCGGCTCCCCATGGCCGTCCATGCAGGGCGCGACATGGCGCGGACGAAGCCGTCCCCGCGTCGGCGTCGGCGAAGCAGCCGGCGTTGTGGCCGGCTGAGAACCGAGGCTCTGAAGCCGTCTGCCACGGCGTGCGGGTGGTGGGGAAGCGGAGACGGCCCTGCGTCCGGGCGAGTTCAGGGCCGTCACGCGCGGGCCGCCCGGGAAGACGGGACGGGGTGTTCACGCCTTACCGCTCAACGCGGTCCCAGCGGCCGGCCATCGGCGTGGCCGTCGGGTGCCACTCGCGGCGGAGGAGGCCGAAGACCCAGGAGTCGGAGACGTCGCCGTTGACGACGCAGTCCTCGCGGAGGATGCCTTCGTGGACGAAGCCGAGCTTCTCCAGGACCCGGGCGGACGCCAGGTTGCGGGTGTCGGTCTCGGCTTGGACGCGATTCAGGTCGAGGGTATCGAACGCCCACCGCAGGACGGCGTGCGCGGTCTCCGTGGCATAGCCGTGGCCCCAGGCGGCGGCATCGAAGACGTAGCCCAGGGACGCGCTGCGGAAGTCCGGGTTCCAGCTGGTCAGGCCGCACCAACCGATAAAGGCGCCGTCGCGGACGCGGTCGACGGCCACCCGCGCTCCCGTGCCTTCCTCCTCGATCGTCCGGCAGGTCGTGATGAAGCGCTGGGCGCGGGCCGGTTCGGTCCACGGTGGGGAGTCCCAGTAGCGCAGCACGTTGGCGCTGCTGTGCAGCGCGTAGAGCGGCGCCGCGTCGGCGTCGGTGAACGGCCGCAGTCGCAGGCGGGCGGTGTGCAGCTCGGGGGTGGGCAAGGTCATGTGGAGCATCCTGCCGCGTCAGGATCGCCCGCGCCCATCCGTTTTATCCGGACGGCCGGGGGCGCGTACGTCCCGGTGACGCCGGACACGCCGTACGGGCTGTGAGCCCGCAGTACCGTGCCGGCATGGCGAGCGAACGGCGGCCGTACCGGCGCACCTTCGGGATGCCGACCAGCCTCGGCGGCCGGGGCTGAACTCGCCTCAACCACCCTGGCGGCAGCTTCCATCCCAGCACTTCGCCTTCCTCCTGGACTGCACATGGACTCGTTGCCCGCCTTGCGCGGCATGGACGTGGCGGTGGCGCGTGACTCTCCGCAATCGCACCCCAAGATCCGTGCCGGAACCGGAAACTCGTGAACAATCCGGCCTGTCTGCGCCCGTCACCGCCTCGTCATCTGCCCACTGTCATCTGGTGAGAGATGCGCAGGTCGCGCGTTGTCGTGACCAGTGGGAGCTGGTCGTCCTCGGCCCGTCGAGCGGCGTCCGCACGGCGTCTGGGCGTAAGGCATCGCCGTTCGCGGAGACCGAGTCGATGACCGGGTTGGTCTTGAGGGCCGTCGATGCGAGGCACTGGCCTACGTGGCCGGCCCGGCCGGTCTCAGCGAGATGGCCCCGCTCCAGCTGGTCGAGCCCGTCGAACCACGCCTGCCGGCACCTCCTGCCCTGACCCCACGCCGACGTCCCCGCTGTCGCCCCGCTGCCCGTACGGGGGCAACGTGTGCTCGGTTGCCCGGCGTTCCGGGGGACGGCCCTGGCTACGGGTTTGGTGATCAACGGCTGATGATGTTGGGTGATCATGAAAATTTCTGGGTTGTGACCCGGTCGCGACGACCGGCGGAGGAGTTCTTGTGAAGGCTGTTGCACGGGGGACCGCAGTCGCGGTGGCGCTGACGCTGTCGCTGACGGCGTGCGAGGGCGGGAGCGCCCAGACGGGGAAGGCGGCAACGAGCGGCGCGGCAACGAACGGCGCCGTTGCGGGCGGTTCCGCGTCTGGCGGTGCGGCGACGGGCAGCGCGACCGCGGGTGCCCCGACCACGGGGAAGAAGGCGTCGGACTCGCCCGCCGAGGGCGGTGAGCGGTCCTCCGCCCCCGCCGCGACCCAGCAGCCCATCACACCGAGGATGCCCCCGGTCTGGGTGGATGCGACGGGGCTGTACTACGCGCTCCCGACCGAGAGGAACATCGGCGACGTCTTCGTCGGCGGTGATCCCGTCCTGGTCCAGGACGGGGCAGCGCGCAGCGCCTGCTCCGAGGAGACGAAGACGCAGTGTGCCGGGGTCCAGGCCGCCGGTAAGAAGGAGATGGAGGCCCGGGGCAACGCGGACAAAACGCGATATGAGTTCACCCTCTTCACCTTCGAGACGGAGGCGCAGGCGGGTACGGCGATGAAGGGCCTCGCGGAGCAGCGGCGGAAGTCGAGCGCGGAGGACGGCGTACCGGCGAAGCCGCTGACGGTGGACTCCGGCGCCGACGCGACCGAAGCGTTCCGGGACGGCGACGTCAACCACGTCGTCATGCGCATCGGCACCGTCGTCGCCGACGTCCTCGTCCATATCCACGCGGACGACATCGCGCGCAGCAACGTGGAGCACGCAGCGGTGGTCCAGGTCGCCCGCGTGAAGTCCGTGTCGTCGGGCATCAACCCGGACCGCTGAGCCGTCGGGACTCCGGAGCGATCCGATGCTGAGCCGCCCGACGGGTCCTGCTCCGCATGCGGTCTGCGCATGGACGATCGGATGCGTGGAACCCGAGCCCCGGCGCCCCCTGCCCGGACCGGCACCCGGGACGGCGCCGGACCTCTCGGCGGACCTGGAGCTGTTGGAGCGGACCCTGCGCGAGCGGTTGCCCGGTGCCATGGGTGCGACAGAGGAAGAGATCGCCGCTACCGAGGCACGTCGGCGTGCAGTGCGCGAAGGGTGTCGCGGTCCTCGGCTGTGAACGGGCGGGAGCGCTGGTTTCCTCCCCTCCCGCTCACCGCCTCGTACATGGGTCAGGGACAAGTCTCTTCGGTCTTGGCCACGGTGAAGCTGACGGGCTGCCCGGACAGCGCGGTCCCGGCGGACGGAGCCTGTGTGCATACCTTCCAGTTCGACTCCTGGAGCACCATGCGGCCCTGCAAGGCGTCCTTGACGGTGATGGAGGCGTTCGACGGGAGCGCCCCGCGTACGGCCTTCATGCCCTGCCCGACGAAGTTCGGCATCGTGCTGCCGGCCGGCTTGGGCGCAGCGACGTCGCCGGCAGGACAGGTCTCTTCGAGCTTCACGGCGCCCAGATCGATGGTGGTGCTGGTCTCCATGGCCACGCCACCGGCCGGGGATTGGCTGCACACCTTCCAGTCGCGGTCGAGGACCTGCATTCGGTCCCGGCCGAGGCTGTCGTGGGATTTGAGGGCGTAGAACCCGCTGGCCTGCGCCTCGTCTTGTGCGGTCTGGAGGCCCTTACCGACGAGGTTGGGGAGGGTGGCGGTCTTGCCCTTCGCCGGGGGCGCGGCCGCCGGGGCTGACGCAGCCGGCGTGGTCGCTGTGGGCGCCGCCGAGGTGGGGGCAATGCTGGGAAGGTCGCCTTGGCATGCGGTGAGGGTGAGGGCTGCGGCCGCGGTGAGCAGGGCGATGGCGTGGTGTGTGCGCATCCGGTCATGCTCGCGGGGCGTGTGCGGCTGTGAGGTGACTGTGACCGGTCTGTGACGTGTGAGAGCCCTACGCGTGAGCGGGACTTCGGTGTCCGGGGACGCTGGAGAAGGCCGCAGGGTGGGGCACGCGAGCCGCTTTTGCAACGAGAGCCTGGCTCTTGGAAGTGCTCTGCGCACGGTGCTGCATGCGGATCGAATCGTACGGCAGCAGCGCTGCTGCCTGGCTTCAACCGGGCCTCCCCCTGCCGGGGTGACGATGATGTTCCGCTCCACGGCTGAATCCACGGGGGACGTGGCCCGGGCGGCGGGCGTGGCGTCGGGATCTGTGCGGGTTGCGGGGTGATGATGCCGCAGTGCGACTTGATCACGTGTCCTATGCGGTGGCCCGCGACAGCTTCGTCTCGACCGTCCAGTGGATCGGATCGGCCCTCGGCGCCGGGTTCGTCGACGGGGGCGTGCATCCGCGATTCGGCACCCGCAATTTCATTCTCCCGCTGAGCGGCGGCACCTACGTCGAGGTCGTCACCACCCTCGACCACCCCGCCGCCGACCGCGCACCCTTCGGCCGGGCGGTCGCGCGCCGCGCCGCCGAGGGCGGCGGCTGGCTCGGTTGGGTGGTCTCCGTCGACGACATCGCCCCAGTCGAGGCCCGCCTTGGCCGCACCTCGGCCGAGGGACACCGTGTCCGCCCCGACGGCTTCGACCTGCGGTGGAAGCAGATCGGCCTGCTGGAACTGCTGGAGGACCCGCAACTGCCCTATTTCCTTCAGTGGTTGGTCCCCGTCGAGGAACGCCCGAGCGCTGACCCGCGCACCTCCACCACCATCCACGGGGTCTCCATCGCCGGCGACGCCGCCTCCATCGCCGAATTCCTCGGCGAACCGGCCGACCACCCCCTCGACCAGATCGACGTCACCTGGGTCGAGGATGAGGAGCCGGGCCTGGTCTCGGTCGAGTTCGCCACCGCCCACGGTCCGGTCACGATCTGACCAGGGCCCGACTGCGCGATGGGCCGAGCACCGCCGCACTCTTGAGGCCGTCGCGTGGAAGTACCGCACCAGCTCGCCCTGGCGGCGGACGTCGACGACGACATCGACTGGACGGTCTCGGTGGACTCCGCGGTCATCCGGGCAGCTGGCGGTCCATTTCCGCGAGCCCGCCGATCGCGGGCTCGGATGCTCCGGCGGCGGGCTGAGCACCAAGGCCCACTTGGCGCAGACGGCCGCGCACGTCCTCTGGCCTTCACTGTCACCACAGGCCAAGCAGGTCATGTACCCGCCTTCGAGACGGTGATGTCCCGCATTCGCGTGCCTCGAAGCGGGCCGGGCAGGCCACGGACCCTCTCTGTCCTGGCCGACCGCGCGTATTCTTCCCGCGCCATCCGCAACCACCTGCGCCGTCGGGGCATCCGTGCGGTCATCCCGCAGCCCTCCGGCCAAGGCGGCCACCGCCTGCGGCGAGGCCGGCTCGGCGGCCGTCCGCCCCCGCCTTCGACGCGGAGGCCTACAAGCAGCGGAACGCCGTCGATCGCGCATCAACCGCCTCAAACAGTGGCGCGGCCTGGCCACACGAACCGACAAGCTCGCGACCGCTTACTAGGCCGCACTCCACCTCGCGGGCATCCTCAGACGCGGCGCTGACCAAGAAGACAGAACCGAGTCGCGAAAGAGCGCATGGCTGCAACCGGGATGTGGGCGAGGCGTTCGCGGAGTCGACGTAGTCGAGGTAGTTGGCGAGGGGCTTTGCGCTGATCGCACGTCCAGGTGTAAGCGCTGGAACGAACGGTGCCCATCGCCGTGTCACAGACGTCTGCCACACCGATAACCCGGAGCGGGCGACACTGGTTCCCCCCTGGCCGACCGAGGCCTGGCCGTCCTGTCCGGAAGCGGTGCGTCGCCCGATACAGCGGCGAGCGGCTCGGGGTTCACGCGCCCGCATGAAGATAGGCGGCCCAGAGCAGGGGCGCTCCTCTCCGGTCGAAGGGCGGCGGCAGGTCGTGACCGTCGCGTACCCGGCGTACGGCCTCGTGAAGGGCGCGCGCTGCGCGTTCGGGGTCCATGCGTCCGGAACCGACCCGCAGGCCGGTATAGAAGTCATCAGCGATGGTGACAGCCACCTGGTCGTCGATTTCCCAAAGCGTTCCGATGACATGGGGAAAGCCGGCGAGCTGGAACGCGGAGGTGAGATGGATGGCCTCATCGAGGAGCTGGAGGTGGTCGACGGCCGCGGTGCGGCAGGCGGACAAGTAGGCCAGTCCGGCCCGATCGAGCACGGTTGCGGCCAGAGTGGCCACGGTGAGCGGGGCTTCCCGGTGGTCGTGGAGCAGGAGCAGGCTCTTCGACGGGTCGACCGAGTCGCTGTCACCATGGCATGCGAAATGAGCGAACGTACAGTCCGGAAGGCACGTAAGCACGTTGACGCTGGTGGGGATGAGCGGCGTTGGCTCGGCGGTTCCCTCGGTGGTCCCAGGCTCCTTCAGGAGTAGAGGATGCGGTAAGTGAGGCCAGACTTTGGTCACTTCCTTCGCGACGAAATCAAGGCGCCCTTCGTCCGGAAGACCTGGCGTGGTCGGCATCGCCACGATCAAGCTGCGTGTGGCCTGTGCCGATTGGGCGGCACGGGCGTGCGCACGTTCACGGGCGTATCGCAGAGTGCGCACGCTCGGCGTGTAAGAGGAGACGACCCGGTCCATGACGGTACGCATTGGTGCGCCCTCGGCAGGGTCGGTGTGATAGCCGGCGGCGTGGAGGGGCAGCTGTCCCAACAGGCCGCCGGGGATCCACCACACCCGCGGCCACTCCTCGTCCTGGCCCTCCCGCCGACGACTTGTTGAAGGGGAGTCGGCATATCCCAAGGCTTCCAACACCGGCCCGGCGGCCACATCCCACAGCCACTGGAGCATGTCGACGAGGTGTGCCTGAGCCTGCTCTCGTTCCGTCTGGTCCGACCCGGCCGACGCTGCCTGCCGGGTTCGCTGCAAGCCGGTGATCTGATCGAAGAGCTTGTCCTCAGTGAGGAGCGGTAGTTCCACACTGGTGATGCCCGCACTGGTGAGCAGCAGGGCGTCACTGCGGAAGGCACTGACGTTGAAAATCACCACCGGACCATGGGAGGCCTCGGAAAGGAGCTCTTCGATGGTGGGTGGTGACGCGAAGGAAGAGAAGCCCTTCAGACTGCGTATTTCAGCCAGGAGAGAGGCGAACTCGTCCACGAGCCGACGACGGTGCCGTGCCTCAGGGTCGTGCTGGACCGCAGGGCCACCGCCCCCCTCGACGAAAGTCATGGAATCCGTGGGAGCATCAAGCCGCTCGCGCAACAGCGTGAACCGGCGTGCCAGCTCCGGGTGGTGCTGGCGCAGATCGGTGAGATCACTCCTGGTGTCCAGCGCTTGGCCGATCAGTACCGCCCTGCCCGCCTCAAGCAACCGTAGAGCCCGCCCAGCCCGCCCGGAAGCGGTTCCACCCGGGGCGGTAAGCGCCAACGCGGCGGCCGTGGTCGCCAGTCCGGCGAAGGCGCCGATCGCGTACTGCTGGTCACTGCGCTCGAGGCGACGAGGGGTCACTTGCGGGAGCAACAGCACGGCTTCTTCCGCTGCCTCCGCAGCCCGCGTCACATCACCGGACTCAAACAGCAGCGCAGCCGCCGTCCACGCTGCTCGGACGCGGACCGAAGGAGCTGCCGATTCTGCGGCCGCCGCCTCCAGTTGGCACCGCACTGCCTCGTCCAGATCCGCGGCAGCGCTCCCGCGTATGAATCTCTCGCCGAGCGCGACTGCGAGATTGCATAGAAAGCTCGCGCGCTCGGGCCGACTGTCGGGAACGGCTGATACCGCCTGGCGGAAGCCCAGAATGGCGGCATCCAGGTCCGCCCGGTCTTTGGTTCGCCGGAACCGACTGAACAGGGCGAGTGCGAGGTTGGACAGCGTCCTTCCGCGTTCTGGGTGATCGAGTGGTGCTGTCGCCACCGCCTTCCGGCCGACCGCGACGGCCGCTTCCAAGTCCGCCTCGGCACCAGTCCGCTCGGATCGGCTTCGTAGTGCGGTCCCCAGGTTGGACAGCCACCTCGCGTAGTCGTCATGGTCGTGCAGGGTCTCGTCCACGGCTCTGCTGAAGTGGTCGATCACGAGGTCCAAGTCCCTCAGAGATCCGTTTCGCTCGTACCTCCTCAACAGCGCACCCCCGAGGTTGGCCAGCGCCCTCCCCCGAGCCGCGTTATGGAGGGGTAGCCCGTCCACCGCCTGCTGACCTGCGTCGATGGCAGCCTCCAGGTCGGCCTCGGCTCCCGTCCGGTCGAACCGGTGCCGCAGCGCCGCGGCCAGGTTGGACGACCACGAGGCACGGTCTGGGTGGTCGGCCGGGGTCGCGGCCACTGCCTGACGTCCAAATGCGATGGCGTCGTCCAGGTCCTCGAGCGCACCGGTCAGTTCGAACCGGTCACCCAGAGCGCCGCCGAGGATGGACAACCATCCTGCCCGGTGGCGATAGCCCGGAGGTACGGTCTCCACCGCTTCCTTGATGTGATCGATGGCGGTATTGAGGTCCTCCGGCCCACCCTTGCGGTGAAACCGCTGCAGGAGTGCGCAACCGAGGTTAAGCACCATGCCGGCGTGATCGAAAGGAGCGTCGACCGGAATGCTGTACGCCTCGTGGAAGTGATCGATGGCAGTGTTCAGGTCCTCCAGCGCGCCCGTCCGTGCGAACCGGATCATCAACGCTGTCCCGAGGTTCGACAGCCGCCCTGCCCGGTCGGCATGGCGGGGCTGGCTGGCGGCAACCGCCTCATGGCCCAAGGCGATAGCTTCGTTCAGATCTTTTGGCGCACTGGTCCGTTCGTATCTCCTCACCAGCGCGCCCGCCAGATTGGACAAGGTTCCCGAGCGGTCCGAGAAGTCGGCGGGGAAGGCACGTAACGCCTTCCGAAAGTGGCCGATGGCAGAATTCAGGTCGTCCGGGTCACCGGTTCGCTCGGACCGCAGGAACAGCCCCAGGCCGAGATGCGACAGTATCCCCGCGTACTGAGGGTCGTGCGGTTGGGCGGTGGCCACCGCTTCCTGCAGCACGGTGACGGCGTCATTCAGGTCTTCCAAACTGCCGGTCAGGTCGAACAGGACAGCCTTCGCCGTCCCCAGTCGGGCCAACCGACTGGCCCGCTCGGGGTGCTCGGCCGGAGTAGCTCCCAGGATGCGCTGCCACAGATCCACCGTGGTCGCAAGCCTGCCGGAGTCCGGGTGGGCCAGTGCGTGCTCCAACATGGCGGTCGCGGTGCGGTCGGCCTCATCGGCGAGAAGGGGAAGCAATACTTCGGGCAGACCGGAGACGGCAGCCCTAAAGCACGCACCGAACGCGTCGAGTGCAGACTTCATCGCGAAGATGCCGTGGACGCTGTCCGGTAGCGCCTGTGCGCGGTACAGGTGGAACCAGCCGAGAAGGCGCAGGACTTCCAGATCGCCCCGCTCGCCGTAGGGCTCCAGCCTGCGCGCCTGGCGGACCGCTTCGGGGTCCAACACCACGGCCAGATCACGTCGGCCGTTGATCCGGCGCAGCCGCGCCCGCAGCGCAGCCAGCTGTTCATCGCGCACCTTACCCCCCGATGCTGAGTGACACTGAGTTATTAACACATTCCCGTACGTGAGGGGGTCGTGTTGTATAACCTCGTATTCGGACGGGCAAGAGTGCGGGGACTTGTCGGACCGGGGGGCTCATGACTCAGCATGACGAAGCTGCACACAGGCTGGCGATCGTGTGTGCGAATGCCGAAGGCATCAGTGCCCGGCTGCGCAACAGCCGCGCCGGAAGTGACACGATCGTCCAGGATCTGCTGACCGCGGCACGCCGCGGCGACGACGTCTCGGACGCAGTCGATGTGCTCCATGCAGTCTTGCAGGCTCTCGGGGACGTCCAGGGCCTTTATGCCTACGGTGACAACGGGCGTACAGCAGATCGAGGCGTCCGTGCGGTGGGCATCGACCGTGAGTGCTCGCCCGAGCCGATCTATCTGTGTCCGACCGCACGGTGTACACGGTATTGGTGGCCCCAGGGGCCTGCTCCCGTGCCCCACTGTGCCGTCAGCGATGCAACCTTGCGCCGGGAGCTGAGGTAACCGATGGGTGGCTTGCTGGAGGAGCTCGGCAAGAAACTGGCCGAACGCTGGGTCTCGCTGCTCGTGCTCCCCGGGGCCCTGTACATGGCCCTTGCCACGGTCGCCACCACTCTCGGTCACAGGCACCCTTTCGGCCTGAGCCGGTTGACCAGCCAAATCACCGAATGGGCTGACGCACCGACTGCCCGGACCGCCGGTGGCCAAGTAGTACTCCTGGCCGCTGTGCTGACGGGCGCCGCAACCGTCGGACTGGTCGCGCAAGCGATCGGCTCAGTGGTCGAAACCCTTCACCTTGCCTCCGACTGGCACACCTGGCCCCGCCCGATCCGTCGCCTCGTGCAGCGGATCACCGAACATCGACATCAGCGCTGGATCCCACTCGCCGAGGCCTGGCACCGACACATGGATGAGGCCGTCGCCGGCCGCGTCGATCCCGCCGCCCGGCATGCCGCGCGGGTGGCGATGACCCGCATCTCCCCGGAACCCCCTCGCCGTCCGACCTGGAGCGGAGACCGCGTCCATGCCGTTGCTGTCCGTGTGCAGCGTGACTACCACCTTGATCTGGCAACGCTGTGGCCGCATTTGTGGCTGACCGCACCCGAGACGGTCCGAACGGAGATCTCAGACGCCCGTCAGGCACTGAGCCGCGCGAGCACCTTGTCCGCATGGTCCCTGCTGTACCTGCTCCTTGCCGTGTGGTGGTGGCCCGCCACTGCCATCTCGGCCGTTCTGGCCATTGGGGGCTGGCACCGTACCCGTGTAGCAGCCGACACGTACGCCACACTGCTGGAGGCCACCGTTCGCCTCTGCGCCCGCGATCTCGCTGGCCAGCTGGGTTTGGAACCCACCGGGCCCCTCCTGCGGGAGTCCGGCGCCGCCCTCGCGCACCATGTGAAACCCAGCCCGCCCCCGCGTCCCTCGTCGTCCAGCTCTCCGGTCCGGTGACCACGCGGGCGATCGAGGTGGAGCGCGGCAGGATCGCGTTGCCCGCTCAAGGGTGAGGGCGGTCAGTCGGGCGCTCTGGAGGCAGGCGGTCCAGGCGTCCGGGTTCCCGGCGACGGTGGGTAATTCTGGCCCATCAGCTCGGGCGTCTTCGGATAGGGGATAGGGTCGCCGTCCTGCGCGGGGCAGGGCCACTCGTTTCGGGTTACGGGGAAGTCAACGGTAGGCGCCCGCGTGTCCGTCACCTGCTGGCCGCCGGGGCAACGGGGGTCTTGAGCACAGCCACTACGGCTCACCTGGCGGACCTGCCGCGCCGCCAGGGCTCCCCAAGCCGCGCACCCGGATACGACACAATGCGTTGTGCCGTTTTCGCCCCGTTTTACTCCTATAGGAGAAACCCGTGTCCGTGTCCGTGACCAGGTTCGCCGCGCCGACAGCGAGTGTGAACAGCTGGCTGGTGGCCGATGACACCAGCCTCATCGTCATCGACGTCCTGCGCAGCAGCGCGGAAGCTGCCGAGCTGGCCGACGAGGTGGCCGCCTCCGGTAAGCAGCTCCTCGCGGTGGTCGTCACCCACGGCCACCCCGACCACTACATCGGACTCCGCACCTTCGCCGAACGCTTCCCGGACATGCCTCTACTCGTTGCGTCCCGGGAGATCGCCGACGACATCACCGGCTTCACCGCCTGGATGGAGTCCGTCGGCTGGCTGGACGCCGAACCCACCATGAAGGCGCGCAGCACCGCCAATCCCGACGGCTTCGACTACGGCATCATCCAGGTCGCGGACCGCATGGAACTGACACTCGCCCAGGGAGCGGTCGTACGTCTGGATACCGACTGGCCCGCTGCGGAAGCCGACCACACCACCGTGGTGCACGTCCCCAGTGCCAACGCGGTATTCACGAGCGACCTGGTCTACTCGGGCGTTCACGCCTGGGAGGGACCCCAGGTCACCAGGGACAAGATCCAGTCCTGGCTGGCGGCGCTGGACACCCTACTGGAGCGCTACGGCACCCACGTGACCGTCCACCCGGGCCACGGCCCGCAAGGCGGCACGGCCCGCTACGAGGAGATCCGCCGCTACCTGCGCGATTTCCTCAACGTCACCGAAGCCGCCACGGGCCGGGAAGAGGCCACGGCCGAAATGATCCGCCGCTACCCCGACCACGAGCAGGCAGATTTCCTGCTTCCCCTCAGCATCGACTTCCATGTCCACGCCTGACGAGCCGCCGCGGGCCCGGGCAGGTGAGCCGGCACCTCCCCGGGCATGCGGCGAATCGATCAGTCGCAAGAGGCGTCGGCTGGGGCTGGATCGGCAAGGGTGATGGTTCGGCCGAGCTGAACCAGACCCACACGTCCTCTCGGTGCGCATGGGGAGGAGCGGATAGTGATTCACGGCGTGTGCGGTGCAGCGCATGGCCCCCGGCCCATGTGCCGAACGGCGTACGCGTCGACGGTGATGGCGTCCGACGGCCGGCAGGGGGTCGCGATCACCTCGGCGGTGCCCCGACCGTGGTGTGAAGTTCGGGCCGTGGAGGAGTAGGACGTCGTCGACATCTGGCCCGATTTCGGACCCACGTCGGCGGACCCCTTTGTGTACGCATCCTGCGCTGTCCGGTGGTCAAGCGCGACCGCCG
The DNA here is from genome assembly GCF_036346105.1 of Streptomyces sp. NBC_00539. Taxonomy (GTDB): domain Bacteria; phylum Actinomycetota; class Actinomycetes; order Streptomycetales; family Streptomycetaceae; genus Streptomyces. The sequence goes on along the minus strand of NZ_CP107811.1, from coordinate 216,046 downwards.
CGCCCGAGTGCTGGCAGTTCGAGCGGCCTGACGGCTCCGCCGTACCGCTGCCCCGTCCCCACCAGCCTCGTCCCGTTACGGCGCAGGTGGATCTTGCGGTGGCCGTGGTCGTGGCCGTGGGAGGCGTTCGGTGCGGCTCGCCGCTCGTGGGGTCCAGGGTGAATGCATGTCCATCATGACAGGTCAGGGCCGTTTTTCGTAGGACGGAACGCACAGTTGGCGAGGCTTGTCCGGTCCGTTCCCTGTCTCTCAGAATCTCCTTCGTGCGTTGTCCGGAGACAGGGGGAATGGTGACGATCGATCACGACGCGGTGCTTCGGGCCCGGGTGCTGCTGCTGGGGTCCGGCCGGCCGAGTCGGGCCGAACTGGTCGGCGCGTACCGGGTTCTGGCCGAGGTGAGTCCGAAGGCTTACCTGCCGAAGTTGGCCGATGCCCTGCTCGCGCTGCGCTATGAGAGCCGGGATCCGAAAGTGAACGTCGCGCTGACCGCGGAGGCCTCCCGCGCCGCTCGCAGGGTAGAGGTCGGGACCCCGAAGCGGGAGGAGCGGTTGCGCCGGGCCTTGGACGCCTACCAGGCTTCCTTGTTCGTCCTCGGGCGCCGGGCGGAAGGACGCGCGATCTGTGAGGAGCTCGCCGAGGCCGGTCAACGTGAGTTTCTGGTGAGAGTTCTGGCGGAGGAGGGAAGCTTCTGGGAGGCCGCGAAGCTCGACGAGGAGGCCGCCCGGGACGGGATCCCAGGGCGCTCCTTCTGGACCGCAGTGCGGTGGGCGGCGAACCTGGAGGGCGCCGGGCTGCACGACGCCGCATCGACCGTCTTCCGTGAGCTCCTTGAGGAGACCCGGCGGGAGGTAGCCGAACAGAGCACTGCTCTGGCGATACTCACCTGGGAGTTGGTGCACTTCTCCCGGATGCGGGAGAGCGTCGGGGATCGGGCGGGTGCTGCGGCCGCCCGGCGAGAGGCGCAGAGCGTGCTGGAGGAGCTCGCGACCACGGGTGAGCCGATGAATTGGAGTGGCATCCTCGAGTGGTGGAGGACGCTCTTCGTCCTGTCCGGGCGGGCAGCCGAACCCGCCGCGAGCCCCGAGTCCCCGATGCCGCCGTTCGGCACGCAGCTCGGATGGTCGCGCGGCGTGCGGGACGGTTTCCTCGGCATGCTGCCGGGCCTCGAAGCGGAGGCGGCGAGGCTGCGCGAGGCCGACCTACTGCCCGAGCTGGCCGACGTCCAACGCCGGATCGCCATACGCGCGGCAGTCCGAGAAGGCGACCACCCCTACCTGTTCGAAGAGAAGTTCACGCCTTACTTCGACGGCGGTGTGACGCTCGCCCGCCGCCTGCCCGACAACCCCGCACGCCTCGCCCGCGCCCTGATCGACCGGTCGATGTTCCTCGTCGCGGCACGATCCTTCGAACTCGCGCATGCCGATTTCGCCGAAGCCGCCGCCCTTCTCCACGATCGCTGATCGCGGCCCCCGGCTTGCCGCGTCCCCGTGCTGCTGCGCACGAGCAAGCCGGGGCCGTGCCACCCGCAGCGGAGCGTGCCAGCTGTCAGTATCGGGCGCGATGCGCTGGTTCGGTGTCAGCGGGTGTGGGTGGTGACGGGTTGTCAGCGGGGTGTGAAAGTCTCCGGGCATGAGTTACGACCTGGCTGTCTGGGAAGGTGAGAGACCGGCGGATGACATGACCGCCGGCCGGATCTTCAACGAACTGTACGACCTCTACATCGACGCTGAGTTGGACGAGCCCCCGTCCGAACGCATTGCTGCCTACGTCGCCGCGCTGCTTGAGCAGTGGTGTGACATCACGGAGGACGATGAGGACACGTCGCCCTGGTCGACCGGCCCGCTGATCGGCGAAGCCAGTGGTCCGTTTATCTACTTCCCGATGCGGTGGAGCATGGCCGAGAAGGCGTCGGCCTACGCGGCGGCTGTGGCTGAGTGCATGGGGCTGGTGTGCTTCGACGTGCAGCAGGATCGGCTCAGGCCCTGAGTTGGGTCGCCAATCGGCGGTAGTCGACGAGCGTTGCGGCTCTACCGACGAAGGCGAGGACGTGTTCGGCCATGCGCTCGTCGCGGTGGTCTGCCCTACAACGGCTGCCGGAACTGCGCCCCCGAGACCGCCCGCTACCTGTCAGCCGAACCGCCACTTCCCGTCTCCTCGATGACCAGGGGCGAATCGAATTCATCGCCCGCTCCTTGCCCGGCGGCCACATCTGCGGCGTCACCGCCGAGGAGTACGACTACTGGGTTGTCAGCCTGGCCCTCTGACGGGGACAGGTCGAGGGCCTACCGCTTGGGTCTGCCGGCTCGGGCGGGGTGACCGTACCCAGCCTGCCGGTTCGGCCCGCTTGACCACCCAGGCCAGCAGTGCCGGCAGCTCGGGCATCCGGTCGCCCAAGGTCAGCAGGGCGGCTCCCACATGCGGGCCGGGTCACGACCACCCACCGCTTCCTTCCAGTGGCACTGTCCGATCCTGCCACCGGTCGCCGTGGTCCGGACCCCCATCACGACGTGGTTCGTGTCCGCGTAGACCCGGCTCCCACGCCCCGCACGACGGGCGCATCACGGTGCATCCCACCTCGGGCGGCTGACTTCGCCCTCGCACTCGCCTACGACATCCTCGCCTCTCTCGCGGCACCGGCCCGGGCCCAAACTCAGGGGCGAACCGCGCGGACGTGCTCGGCTGAGAGATGGAGTTCGTACGGCAGGCAGCAGTCGGAGCAGAGGGTCGCGACGAGGGTTCCGCAGGCGCACAGCTGGTTCATTCCGCCGTCTGGGGTCGCTCCGCAGCAGGCGGGAGATGCATGCTGCAGCTCCAGGCCGCGGGCGTCGTCCGGGTTGATGACGATGTTGCCTCGTGGGCCCTGCGACACCAAGGGTTTCCCCTCCACGTTCCAGTGGCCTCCGTGGCGTGGCATCACCGGCCCGGGCGCCTGAGCGACCACCAAGGGCCCACCGTACGGCTCCGTCTCGACCGCGTAGCAGCCTGACGGCACGGTCGCCGGCGACGGACCCGGCTCATCGGCGTCCCACCACGCGTAGTAGGGAGCCTCGGGCACTTCGGGCAGCCGTGTGAGGGGCCCCGTCAGGGGGACGCTGCATGTGGCGCACACGAACACCACCGCTTCAGCCCCTGCGGCCGCGTCGGTGATCTCAGCGGGCAGCGTGGCCTGCCGGTGCTCTGGCGTGCCGACATCTTGATCTTGGTTTCGCTGATCACGCATTCGCTGACCGTACGCGGCACACTGCCAGGCGCGGAGTCCACGCCCGGCAGACCGGCACACGACGGTCTGTTGGCTCGTCCGCCAGGGCTACGGGACCGCCGACCGACCCGTCGCGGTGATCGCCTCTGGCGAGCGGTGGCCCGACGGGACTCTGCGGCCCGCCATGGAGGACCTGCTCGGCGCGGGCGCCATCATCGCGACAATGGATGAACAGCTCAGCGGCATGCTCTCACCGGAAGCCGCGCTGGCAGCGGCCGGCTTCCGGGCGACACTGGACATCAGTGCCGCAGTGGCCGCCAGTTCATCCGGGCGGGAGCTCATCGGCGGGGGATTTGCCGAGGACGTCGTTGTCGCCACCGAACTGGACGCCTGCACCGCAGTTCCCGTCCTCACCGAAGGGGCGTTCACCGTCGCCCAGTGACAACGGGCTCGCACCGCCGCCTCGTGTGACCTGGTGGTGACCCGGCTGCGGGACGCCAACCGGAAGCTGAACGAGGAGAACGAACGGCTCCCCAACGCATACGCCCACGACTCGTGGCCCGCTGCCACCTCTCGAGCCGTTCCACCGCGAACAGTGTGAAGTGCCTGGACGAGGCAGCTTTCGTCCTGCGGTGGGAGAAGTCGAGGCAATGCCCCCTGCTCGGTTGGGCAGGTTGACTTTGCCGTTGCGTCAACTTCTACGGTCATGTGTGGCCGGAGGGTCCGGTCGGGATGGGAGTCGGTGATGGCCTGGTCGATCGCGGAAGTGGCCCGGATGTCGGGTGTGACGTCGCGGACGCTGCGCCATTACGACGAGGTGGGCCTGTTGCCTCCGGCATGGGTGGGGAGCAACGGCTACCGCTACTACGAGGAAGGCGAGTTGCTGCGGTTGCAGCAGATCCTCGTGATGCGGGAGCTGGGCCTGGGGCTGGTGGAGATCGGGGCGGTGCTGGCCGAGCAGGTCGATCGGGTGGAGGCGCTGCGGGCGCACCACCTGCGGCTCATCGCCGAACGGGACCGCTTGGACACACTGGTCCGCACCGTCGGCCGCACCATCGCCGAGCTTGAGGAAACAAGGAGCAAAAGCGGCATGACGAAGATCAACAGGCCGGAGAACCTGTTCGAAGGCTTCGACGGCACACGCCAGTCGGACGAGGCGCGCGAGCGGTGGCCGCAGGCGTGGGAGCAGTCCCGGCAGGTCATCGAGACGCTGACCGCCGAGGACATGGAGCAGTGGCAGCGTGAGGTGACGGCGCAGATGGTCCGCATCGCGGAGTTCATGGCGGCCGGAACACCGGTGGCCGATCCCGCGGTGCAGGCGGAGATCGACGCCCACTACCAGGGCGTGTGCCGGTTCTGGACTCCGAACGCGACGGCTTACAAGGGACTGGCTCAGACGTACGTCGACGACCCGCAGTTCCGCCAGAACTTCGACAAGATCGCCGAGGGCCTGGCCGCCTACCAGCGCGACGCGATGGTCGCCTACGCCGACACCCGCCTGAGCTGATGTGCGAGCTTCGTCAGGAGGCTGCAGACTCCTGACGCGGCACTCGTTGGTTCCTGGGCGCGGTGTTCAGCGCGGATTCTTCATGTTCCAGAGGGCATGGCAGTCGTCGTTGACGACCACACCCACGTTCGCTTGACAGGCGGGAGGCTGCGGCAGCGCAGGGGACCGCCGCAACCTCCCGCTGTCGGCGACGGACATGCCGGGGTGGAGGAGGTAGGAGATGCCGGGCGCGTAGGGGCGTGGCCCGCCGCGCTTGCCGGGGTTGGCTTACGGTCAGGTCTGCGAGGTCTGCCAGGTCTGCCAGGTCCGCCGGAACCAGCCGCCCTCGGCGTGCGGCTCCAGTCCGAGGTGCTGCACCAGGGGAGGAGGAGAGGTCGCACCCATAGGTGGATCTTGGTCCAGGACGGCGTCCGTAGGGTGACGGCGACGCCGGAAGAGCGGATCTCGTCGGCGCGCTTCACGGCGGCCTCCAGTCCGGGGCGCTTCGTGGCGCGGGTGGAGATCTTCTCCGAGAAGACTCGGGTGACCCGGGCCTCGCCGAGTGAGTCGAGTGGTGCGTCGAGGGACTGCCAGATGGTCGAACGAGCGACCACCAATGAAACACCCTCGGTCGGGTAGAGGGGCGTCGCGTGGTGGTGCTCCGGCTCTGGGCGGTGTTGGTCAGCGGCTCTGGGTCATGTGGGCGAGGGTCTGGTTGGCGCTGTCGGGGGCGAAGGCGCTGTCGATGCCTTCGGCCGCTCCTTGGGCGGCTTCGATGGACCGGGGCAGGAGGATGTCCTCGTAGGCGGTGACCGCGTCGTCGATGGTGGGGTGCTCGATGAGGGCAGAGGCGAGGTCGGCGCCGTCGCGCATGGCGAGGTTGGCGCCCATGCCGGAGAACGGGGACATCAGATGGGCGGCGTCGCCGACGAGGGTTATGCCCGGGGTGGGGGTCCAGGTGTGCGGGACGGGCAGGGCGTACAGGGGCCGGTTGATGTAGCCGGTGTCGGTGTCGGTGATGAAGCCGAGCAGATCGTCGCTCCAGCCGGCGAATTCCTTCAGCAACGCTTCGCGGACGGCATGGCCGTCGTCCAGGTCGAGGCCGCGCCGCTGGTGCCAGTCCTCGTCGGTACGCAGGCCGACGTAGGTACGGATGTGGCCGCTGCTGTTGCGCTGGGCGACGAAGCCCTGGTTGTTGTCGAGGGCCATCATGGTGCCGTTGCCGGTGAGGGCGGCGAGCTCCGGGTGGCGGCGGTCGGCGTCGTCGAAGCCGGTCTCGACGAAGGTGACGCCGGTGTAGTGGGGCGTCGCGTCGGACAGCAGGCGGCGGGTTCTGGACCAGGCGCCGTCTGCGCCCACGACGAGATCGGTGTCGACGGTGGAGCCGTCGGCGAAGTGCAGGCGGTGGGTGCCGTCGCTGAGCGGCTCGGCATGGGTGAGCTTGCGGCCCCAGCGCACGGTGCCGGGGGTGAGGGAGTCCAGGAGGAGGTCGCGGAGCTGTCCGCGGTCGATCTCGGGATTGCCTTGGCCGTCCTGGGGCGGTGCGGCGTCGAAGACGGTCTGACCGTTGCGGCTGACCAGACGCATCTGCTCGCCTTCTGGGCGCGAGAGCGCGGTGAAGGCGTCCCACAGTCCTGCCCTGTGCAGGGCGTGCTGGCCGGTGTCGGAGTGCATGTCGAGGGTGCCGCCCTGGTTGCGTGCGGTGCGGGAGGCGTCGAGTTCGTGGACGGTGGCCGGGATGCCGTGCTGCTGGAGGATGCGGGCGCAGGTCAGTCCGCCGGGGCCGGCTCCGATGATGGCGATGCGGGGGGCGGGAGCGTTCATGGTCGTTCTCCTTGGGTCAGGGCCGGGAGTTGCCTCGTCGGTCTGCAGAACTAAAAAAACACACTCATGCAAAAAGTGCAACGACATAACTTTCTTGGTTGTATCTGGTTCTGTATGATGCGGGTATGAGTGCACCCGTTGGACGCCGTGAACGGAAGAAGGCCGCAACCCGCCAGGCGCTGGCCGACACCGCCCTGACCCTGTTTCTCGAGCACGGCTACGACAACGTCACCATCCGCGACATCGCGGACGCCGTGGACGTGTCGACCACCACGCTGCTCAAGTACTTCCCCACCAAAGAAGCCCTGGTCTTCGACGAGGACACCGAGCAGGAGGCCGCCCTCGTCGCCGCCGTCCGCGACCGGCCGGAAGGGCGCAGCATCCCCCAGGCGCTGTGCGCGCACATCAAGCAGGTCCGCATCGGTACCGGCGACCCCGACACACGGTTCGCCGCCTTCGTCCGCCTCGTGGCCGACACGCCCGCCCTGAGTCAGTACGCGCACCGCATGTGGATGCGCCACCAAGACGCACTCGCCCGCGCCATCGCCGAGGCCGCCGGCAGCAGCCCCGACGACTTCCGGTGCGCCGCCCTCGCCCACTTCGCCCTGGAAACCTCGGCGTTCGCCCATCGCACCGACAACGCCGAGTACGCCGTGGACACCGCGTTCACTCTCCTCGAGCACGGCTGGGACGCCCCATAGCGGAGCACTTCGGGCAGGGGCTCAGCGCCCTCGCGCGGCTGCGGCTGCCTTCGCAACAGTGTCCGCCGGGGTGCGGGGGCGGGGCACGGCGGCGGCCGGCCCCAGGTCGAGGCGCTTGTCCATGTCCGGGCGGAAGGTGCCGTACGGGTCCCTGGCGGAGGTCGCCGCCGAGGTCGAAAAGGTGGCGCTGGTCCTTGACCAACCGCCTGCCGGCTGTCGTTGAGGGGCAGGCGTTCCCGCCCGCAGCCCGTCCACGGGACGGCTCCCCGTAGGCCGGAGCGCGCGCGCCGGCCTCCCCGCACGCCTGCCGCACGTCACACAGCCCCTTCCGCATCACCGTGGAACCGTCGATCCGCAGACGAATGCCGGTGAGCTCGGGCAAGCCAGGGCAGCCTGCGCTGGCTCCGGGTGCTGGGCCGTTGGCCGGTACCGCCGGTCGTCGCCGTGCGCAGCTCCCCGCGACTGCCTGCACTGCGACAAAACCGTCACCATCGTGGCGCTTCTCGCCACCCCCGAGGCCGCGCGGCCCGCCATCCCCGCAGCAAGTCCCGACGTCATCCCCATGTGTCGCAGCTGAGCGACCACACGTCACTGGCCTTGGCGCCCGCAGGCGAGGACAGGGTCAGTCAGCGTTCTCGAGCGAGGCCCCGATGTTGTTCCACATGAAGGTGTCCTTCCAGTCCGGGCGCCCCTTGGCCCAGCCGTTCAGGGCAACGATCACCTTTTCCTGGGAGATCGTCCGCGTCTGGTAGTGCTCTGCCGCCGTCCCCTCACGGAACTCCAGCTGATAGGTGTTGTCATCCCTCAGGCACACCTGCACATACCAATCGCCGGACACCTCAGCATCGAGTCGCTCGACCATCATGAAGGCGTTGCCCCGCCTGAGGTTCGCCACCATCCGGCTCAAGGCCGTGGGCCCCGGATTCCTCACCTGATGACCGTGCTCGTCTCTCGCTCGCAGCATGGCCCGATCATCCCCCACGGCTCTGACACCCGTCGAAGAGCAACCACGCCGCCGGCCTCTCTCGCTCCCCGCGTTACCCAGTTGGTTCACTCCGTGAACGGGCGAAGAGTAGCTCTGAGGAAGATTCGGGATCGGCATCAACGACAAGCGCTGGCATTGCCGGAGGCGGGAGCGGGCGGGGCGCGAAGCGCCTACCGGCCGTCTTGGTGAATCAGGGGGTCTGCCGACTGGCTGGTGCGCTGCGCCCGGGAAGGATCGACGTCGACAAACGTTGTCTGATGGTCGAAGGAGCAAGTCGTGATCATCCGTGTTCGTGTTCTGTCTGCTGTCGCGTCAGTCGCTCTGGCCATGGGTGGCGTTGCTCTGACCGCCCCTGCCGCCCACGCCAATGAGCTTGCTTGCCTGCGGGTGCTGGAGGCAAGCGGTGAGAGCGGCGATGCGAGTGAGGGCTTGATCATCTGTGGTGCCACAGGAGAGGGGAGCTTCACTCAGGAGGAGTGCGTGCAAGAGATGCAGGGCAACGGCTTCTCCGAGGCCGTTGCGCAGAAGGCATGCACGGCCGCGAAAGAGAATCGCCGCTGACCCGTCACCACCCGAGGCAAGGCGACAGCGACTCGCTGGAGGACCGGTTGTCCGGTTGGTCCAACGAGGCGGACGCCGACGAGCTGGTCGCCCTGACGGAGGGGGAGTCCGGGGAGTCGGTGGGCCGGCTGAGCGCGCCGGGGACGGCGCCGTTGGTGGTGCTCGGCCAGGTGCGGGTGATCGAGCGGTTCCGGTCGGTGTCGGGCGGGCTGGGGGCGACGCCGGCCCGGCCTGCCGGTCTGCGGGGCGCGCCCCCGCGTCAGGGCCGGCGGGCGGGGTGGTCCGCCACGCCATGGCCTACGCCCGACCGGGGGAGTGGGGACAGCTGAGGACTGGAGCGCCGTGCGTTCTGCTCCCGTACAGCCTTCTGGGCCGGCCGGTGCCGCCGGCGCGCACCAGACGACGGCGGTCTCCCAGGGCTGGCACGATGTCCGCCATGGCCAGAGCGGTGACGGCAAAGCAAGACCTCGCATCCCGCCGTCGGTATGCGGCTCTCCATCGGGAGTCCTTCGACGGCGATGATCTCGTATCGGTGAACTTGCAGCAGTTGTGGTTCACGCGGTGCTCGTTTCGCGGGGCTGGTCTGCGGCAAGCCACCCTGGACGGCTGCCGCTTCAAGCTGTGCGATCTTCGCCGGATTAACCTGAGCGGCGCCTCCCTGCGAGGAGTCTCCTTGGCGGGGTGTGATCTGACCGGCGCTGATCTCCGGGCGGCCGACCTGACCGGCGCGCGATTGGGTCAGGTCCTCACCGGCAACCCGCCTCAGGGGCTGACCAATGCGACCGGCATCAAACTGGACAACGCCGTGCTCCGCGACCTTCAGCTTGACCAGGTCATCGGCTGGCCCATCACGGGGTAACCGGCCGATGCCCGAGGCACATGGACCCGCCTCGCCACATCAGGCGGCCCCTTGGAATCGAGCATCTAGGGATCAGCAGTGATCATCGCCGCGCTACCGCCGCTTCACGGAGAAGTAGAGGTGGCGTCGCCGGTCGAGAACGATGTCATTGCCTCGCCCATGATTCCCATGAGTGTTTCGTCGTCACCCTCTTGAAGTGGTCCATCACCTGTAGGCGGTCGTAGACCATGGCTGCAGTGATTTCGTTCGGGAATTCAATTCCTTCGAGGCCGTGCGGGACGACGGGTTTCACTTTCTGCGCCGGGTGGAAGTTCTTGCGCCAGCAAAGGGTTTCCGTGACGAGCGAGCCGCGGTGGACTGAGCTTGTTCGTTCGCATGGCCAGAACCGCGCCACTGTTTGGACTTATTAATGCATCGTTCGACCGTGTTGCACTGTTTGTACGCCTCGGCGTTAAAGGCCGGTCGGCAGCCTCCGGCGCGGCCTCGCCCGGCCGGTGAACGACCTGGCCGGATTGCCGGGGTACGACAGCCCGGATCCCGCGTCGGCGGAGATGCATCCGGACCGCGCTGGATGAATACGCGCGGTCCGCCAGGACCGCATCTGACCGGACCCGTGTGGACGAGCCGGGTTTGAAGCGGTCATCGCTGCTGAGCGGCTCTGCGTACCGTGCGCATGGTCTGGCACAGGAGATCCCAGGCCAACATGACGGCGGCGATGAACATACAGCTGCTGGCTGCCATCGAGGACCCTATGCCGATCCCTCGTGCGCAGAAGGCGACCCAGGGGGCCGCGCTGCCGAGGTCCCACACGGGCCGTTGCGGCCAGTGAGCAGAGACCATGTCGCTCATGAACCAGCCTGTCAGGGCGAGCAGCGTCAGCCAGAACCCCGCGAGTACCAGCTTCCGCGCAGCCGGCCGCCGCTCCCACACTCCACCCATGGCCCCCCCCGTTGTCGGACTGGCCACTATAGGGGCCTTCCGGTGTGGGAACCCTCCCGCCTACGTCGTCTCTACCGGCGAGTAGCGTCGCGGGCATGGAATCGCTGATGGGCCTCGTCGTGTTGACCTTGTTCGCGCTCTCCGCGTTCTTCGCCGGCTGGGGCACGGTACGGCTTCTGCGCCGCGCGCCTCGGCTGGTACGTGGGCGTACCGCTGCTCGTCACCGTGGGCTCCGGCTACGGTGTGGCCTGGTTGCTGTGGCCGTCTTACTACATCGGTCCGGCTGTCCTGGTGTGGTGGGGCTGCGCATTCTTCGGAAACATCTCAGGCTGGTTCTGCCCAGCCCGAGGACTCCACGCTTAGGCCGTCTCTCTTTGATCCATTCGTCAGTTAGTCGGATGTGTCTGTCCGGTTAGCAATCACCGGTGTGATGTGGGCTCGGATCGAGCCGTTAATGCCGGCAGATCCGGCCCGTGGACGCCGGTGGGCCGACCACCGCCGCACTCTTGAGGTCATCGCATGGAAGTACCGCACCTGTTTGCCTCTTGGCGACCTCCCCTGAAGAACTGGGTTCGTTCCAGACAGCCCACAAAGGCCTGCTCCGGTGGGCAGTCGACGGCACGTGGCAACGGATCTTCGGAGCGGTCCTCTCTGCGGCGGATGCCGGCGACGACATCGGCTGGACCGTATCGGTGGACTCCACTGTGTGCCTGGCTCACCAGCACGCAGGAGGTGCGGGGAAAAAGGGGCGGCCGGCCGGGCCGAGTCCGCAGACCACGAGCTCGGACGCTCCCGTGGCGGCCTGAGCACGAAAGTCCACCTGGCCAGCGGCGACCGAGCCCGGCCCCTCGCCCTCTTCGTGACAGCAGGCCAGGCCGGGGATGCACCCGCCTTCGAAGCCGCCATTGGCCCGAATCCGGGTCCCTCGGTCTGTCCCGGAAGGCCCAGAACGCGACCCACGGCAGTCCTCGCGGACCGGGCCTACTCCTCCCGCGCGATCCGCGGGTATCTCCGCCTTCGCGGCATCCGGGCAGTCATCCCGCAGCATGCTGACCAGATCGGTCACCGCGTGCGGCGCGGGCAGCGCGGTGGCCGACCGCCGGCCTTCGACGCGGAGACCTACAAGCAGCGGAACACCGTCGAGCGGTGCATCAACCGCTTCAAGCAGCGACGCGGCCTGGCCATGCGAACTGACAAGCTTGCCATTGCCTTCCAGGCCGCCCTCCACCTCGCCGCCATCCTCATCCGGATCGCAGCTGACCAACGGCAACGAAGTAGCTAGGAGCTCCCATCTCCCTCGACGTTGGCAATCATCGTGCGCAGCACCTTGAGCGCGGACACGTACTCCTCGTCACTGATGCCCTTATGGACCTCGGCACGCAGCTCCGTGGCCAGCTCACGCAGCCGAACCCTGGCAGCCTCACCGGAATCGGTGAGGTGCAGGTCCTGTCCGGCGTCGATGCTCAGCCAGCCACGGTGCAGCAGCTGGTCGATGACCCGAGGGATCTCGTGCTGCCCGCCCGCAAGGGGGGTCAGCTGGGCGACCACCTCTTCACGGCTGGGTGCCGTGGGGCCGCCGACTACTCGGTTGAGTACCCAGTACTGCGGCTGGGTTACATCGATCCTGGCCATGGCATCACGCAAACGCCGCGTCACAGCCTCGTTGACGAGGCCGGCCCAATAGCCGATGGGCTGGCTGGCCAACATGTCGTCTGTGGCGGCGGGATCAGCCGGCGCCTGGTCAGTGGTGCTGCCGCTTAACGGTTTCATGATCGCGACGCTACACCCCCGTCGTGCAGGTGGACACTGTCGAACGCTGGATCTCCGCCTCAGCACTTCGCGGCCTGGCCGAGCGCACCGGAGGGTTCGCCATCGCTACCAATTGACCCCGTCTCGCCCGTAGTTCGGATCGCCTCAGTGCCGACCAAAGAGACAGGCCCCTCGGCCGTGTATCGAAAGTGGATCTTGGGTTGTGGATGATCACGGTTCATGCGTCGGGGAGATCTCACGGATGAACAGTGGGCGCTGTTGGCGCCGTTGGCGCCGTTGTCGCCGAAGGGGATGAAGGCGGGGCGGCCGCCCGTCTGGCCCCGGCGGCAGCTGATCGGCGGCATAAGGTTTCGGGTCCGTACCGGCGTGCCGTGGCGGGACGTGCCAGTCGAGTACGGGCCGTGGGGCCGGATCTACGACCTCTTCCGCCGATGGCAGCGGGATGGCAGCTGGCACCGGGTCCTTACCCGGCTCCGGTCCCTGGCCAACGCGAAGGGTGCGATCACTTGGGACCTGAGCGTCGACTCCACGGTGTGCCGCGCTCACCAGCATGCGGCCGCTGCCCGCAAGTGGGGTGACCTGTAGAGGAACCACCGGGAGGTGTCTTCACCGAGCCCGGAGATCATGGGCTGGGACGCTCCCGCGGCGGGTGCACAACTTAGTTGCACGTGGCCGTCGAACAGGCCGGAGGCCCATGTCGATCGTGATCACGGCTGGGCAGCGCGGTGACTCGCCGCAGTCGAACGCGTGCTGGAGAAGGTCCGCGTGCCCCGCATCGGACCCGGCCGGCCACCTGTCCTCCCCAATCGCGTGAGGGCTGACAAGGCGTACGCCTCCCGCAGGAACCGCGCCTACCTGCGCCGACGCGGCATCCGTTGCACCATCCCGAACAAGGCCGACCAGGCATGTAACCGCAAGAAGCTAGGCGCTTTAGGTGGCCGGCCGCCCAGATTCGACTACGAGGATTACGAGGACTACGAGGACTACGAGGCTCGGCATGCGGTCGAGTGTGGAATCGACCGACTCAAAAGGCACCGAGCTGTGGCCACCCGCTTCGACAAACTCGCGGTCCGCTACGAGGCGACCGTCCTCGTAGCGGCCATCAACGAGTGGTTGTGACGTACTGGTCCGACGACAACTCGAACACCCGTACTCGCCGACCACCGGCGGGATTGACGGTCTCACGGACGGGATGCATCCCCAGTTTGGTCATGATCCGTTCGGAGGCGTCGTTGCCCACTTGAGCGATGCTGACGATCCGCTCCAGCTCTCGCTCTTCGAACCCGAACCGTACAGCGGCCGCAGCGGCCTCGGTGGCCAAGCCCTGCCCCCAGTGGGAACGTCCCAGCCGCCAGCCGACCTCAACCGCCGGCAGTACCTCCGGCAAGTAATGGGGCACCGAAAGGCCGGTGAACCCGGCCAGCTCGCCAGTGGACCGGATCTCCACGGCGAACAGGCCGAAGCCCTGCGACTCCCACTCGCTCTCCCACGCCTGGACCCGGCCGCGAGTCTGCTGTTCGTCAAGGACGCCGCCGTCACGTATCCACCGCATGACCTCGGGGTCGGCATTGACGGCAGCCATGGGCGCAACGTCTTCCTCGCGCCAGCGACGCAGGATCAAACGGGGAGTCTCAAGCATGACCATCCAATCATTCTTGATCACAAATGGGCTCTCCGTCATCCTCACCAGGCACTTTCAATAGGGAGAGGTGCGCGACCCACTTCGCCGGGTCCAGGGTCTCGTAGGCGAACGGGCTCTTGGTGTCCCCTGACCCTTCGAAGGTGGCCTCCATCGATTGGTTCCAGCTCGCGATGATCCCACCGGGGCCGATCCTGAGGATGCTGAAAGGTCCGACATCAATATGCGGCTGGCGCAGGGTGACCTTCCCGAACCACGGGTGGGCCGCCTCCCTCGTGAGATGGGGTGTCTGCGGTCGTACGAAGTCCGCACCGCCGGTCAGAACCTTCACGCGCATGGAGCCGATGAAGTCCAGTGTGGGCAGCGGTGGTGGGAGGTTCACGGCCGGCGTGGCGCCGAAGGCGTTCGGGCTGAGGCTGATGGTCTGCCCGATGGGTGGGAGCGAGGCAGGTGAGTGCGAGGCGGTGAAGGCGCGGCCGAAGGGTGATACCAGCCGCCGAGTGGCTCCGACAACGCCTTCGGTCAGGAAGTGCCGATCAGCTGCTGATCCGCTCCGGGTTGGCAGCCGGGCCGGTTCTGCCGCGACCGTGACCACTCAGAGCTCCTGACATCGGTCAACGTTCGGTGACGCAGGACAGGGGTAGAGCGCGGTGACGGCGCGACTGTCACGCCCCGCGCCGCGCGGCACAGCTCCGCCACGTCCGCATTCCCCGCCGCAGGCCGCACTGGGCGCCCGTCTCGCCTGTACAGGTCCGGGCCCACGGCCTCTGGGGGCGTGGGCCCGGACCTGTCGGTTGAGGTGTCAGGTGCGGTCGTCCATTTCGTCCTGAACGTCGTCAAAACTCCGCTGGCCCTGCTGCCGGGCCTGGTCGGTGCGCTGCCTCAGGCGCTCCTGCTCCGACTGGCCCTTCTGCTTCGCTTCGTCCTGCTCGCCTTGCAGCTTCTTCTTGGCCTGCTGAGCCTTCGCCTGCATCTCGTCTTTGATGCCCATGAGGGTGCTCCGCTCGTGTGGGGGGAGGGACTCGTCGAGCCTGGCACGGAGGACGGAGGGGCGCCTGATCTCGCTGCCCTGTTCGGGTGAGGCGTAGCGCTAGGGGTCAAGTTCACTCCGGTAGATCTGGCCGGAAGGATGCCGCTGACAGCCGTGAAGAGCTTCGGGATGGACCCTGTTTCAGGGGCAGCCGGTGCCGGAAGGCTGGGATCAGACGCGCAGGGAGTCCGGGGCGTCGGTGGGCCGGCCGGCGCCGCCGGGAAAGCTGCCATTGGCGGTGCTGGGGGAGGCGCAGGTGATTGAACGGTTCCGTTCGCAGGCCGGCACCGCCAGCCTGACAGGCGGCGGCCACGGCCAGCAGCATTCTCAGGGACAGCAGCAGCACCCCGGTGCCTGCGACCAGCACGAAGTAGGCGGCGCAGCCGCCGAGGAGCAGGACCACCCCGCCCACCAGCGTCGTCACGTTAACCAGCGCCGGCACGCCCGTCGGCGCCGAGGAGCCCGCGAAGCACCAGCTCCGCCGCACCCGGCGTTCCTCCGCACGACCATCACCCCCGCGGGGGAGGACCGTCGGCCGACCCCTCCCCGGTTGCCCGGGTCAGAGGCGCTTGGCGCTGCGCAGGGTGGCGGCGTAGTAGCCGTTGCCGTCGAGGCGCGACGCGCCGCCCTTGTCGCCGATGGTGGGGCCGTTGGCCTCCTCGCGGCTCGATATGAAGATCTTGTGGCCGTCGGTGTCGTTGCCCAGGTACATGCCGGTGTGGTCCAGCCGCTCGCCGGTGCGCGCGTCGAGTTTGAAGAACACCAGGTCGCCCGGCTGGAGGACGTCGATGGAGGCGGGCCGGTCCTTCGCGGCGACGCCCTTGAGCGGAAGCACGTCCACGCCGATCTTCGAGCGGGCCATGCCGTTGGCGCTACGGGGCAGCCCGGTGCCGCCCGAGTCGGTGGCCATCAGCGGGAAGCGGCTGCGGTAGCCGAAGACGGTGCGCATGAAGCCGGAACAGTCCATGTCCCGGAACTTGGCCTTCTCGGGCTGCTCCGTCGTGCCGTCGCGGAAGGTGTACGGGATGCCGAGGTAGTCGTAGAAGTCGGACTGCTCCAGGCGCAGGTCGTTTCCCTCGGAGCCGCTCGGGTTGATCGGCCCGAACGCCGCGTCGCCCGCGTACTGGACGCCCGCCGCGTCCTTCTTCACCGGGGCTTTGTCGCCGTACTGGAAGGCGATCGCGAAGATGTCGTCCTCCTCGCTGCCGTAGTACTTCTTGAACCAGTCCTGGAACCACTGTTCGCGTTCCGCGCCGGCCCGCCAGGGTTCGGGCAGGAGGCGGACCCAGGTGTCGGTGACGACCCGGGTCTGTGTGGTGGCCGGCTCGGTGAAGGTGCGGCTCTTGCCGGTCAGCGTCGCGGTCCGGGCTCCGTCCGTGAACGTCGCGAGGACCGCACCGTCGCCGCTGCGCAGCACCGAGCGCTGCGGGTTCTGCAGCCGCTCCCACTTCTGGGTGCCGTCCTGTCCGCCCTTGGCGCCGCCCTTCGCCGCCTGGTCGGTCACGCGCACGGCGGCGGGCGCCTGGGCCTGCTCCTCCTTGCGCAACTCGTAGGTGAGGTAGGCGCTGGAGGCCAGCAGGCTCGTCACCACGAAGGCGTGCAGGACGGGACGGGCGCGACGGGCGGGTTTGACGGTCATCGTTGCTCCGGGCGGTACGGCGGACGGCGTTGCGGGTGGTCGGGCGCGGCGTCGGTCAGGCGTGCGGCAGGAAGCCCAGCAGGATGCCCGACGTCAGGACGACGTACGTCATGAGGGTCGCGGACCCGGTCGCGAGGAGCGTGGCGCCCTTGGGCTGGCGGACCAGCTGGTAGGCGATGAGTCCCGGGACGATGAAACCGAGGGTCTGGTTGGCGTACAGCAGGGGGAACTTCATCTGCAGCACGATGACCACCGTGGCCTGCAGGAGCACGCCGATGAGGACGACGGCGGCGAACAGCCGCTTGCCGTAGAGGATCACGAACTTCTGCGTGACGAGAGTCAGCACGTACGTCAGTACGGTGATGCCCACGACGAGGGCCGCCCGCTGCAGGTCCTCGATGAGGGTGAGGGCGAGCCATCCCGGGGTGATCATGCCGCCGGGGGAGAGGTTCGTGGTCAGGTAGCACAGCAGGGAGAAGAGCAGGCCCAGTGCGATGCCGATCGCGGCGATCTCGGGGGTGAGGACTGCGGGGATCAACGGGGCTCTCCTGGATAGTGCTGCTGCGGGTCGTACCACTGCGGGTCTTGCGACTGCGGGTCGTGTGAATGTGGTGGGTACGGCTGCGGGTCGTGCGGCTGCGGGTGACCGGGCCACGGCTGTTCGAGCGGCGGGTGCTGCCGGGCCGGCCCGGGGTACGGCGCCTGGTGGTACTCGGCCTGCGGGTACTGCGGCTGGTGGTGGGCCGGCTGCGGGTACTGCGCCGCGCCCCCGTCGGGCTGCTGCCGGACGTACTGCCTCGGCACGGGCGGCTGCGCGTACCGCGCCTCCTGAGCGGCGGTGAGGTCCGCGTACGGGTCCAGGTGCGGGGCGTACTGGGGCTGTTGCGCTCCGGCCTGCCGGACCGGCTCGGGGGCGGGCTCGTCCTCGAAGCCGGGGAGTTCCGCGAGGTGCTCCAGGAGGATCTCCCCCTGACCGTGGATGTTGCCGATGGCGACCAGCGAGGACTGCTCGCCCAGGTGGCCGAGCAGCTCGTGCATGAACTCCTCGCCGTCGCGCTGGTCGCCCCCGAGGTCGACGGCGCGCGAACGCCACTCGGCGGGGATCGCGTCGATGGCGCTCTTGGCGGGGTGCCCGATCACGAAGACCTTCTCGGGCATCAGGTCGGGCACGATCTGCCCCATCTGACCGTTGCGCTCGACCCGGTCCGGCCGGCAGTTGATCACCACGTTCAACGGGCGGTCGACCGCCCCGAGGTCGAGGAGCTGGTTGATGTTCATCAGCGTGGACTCGGGGTCGTTCGCGGCGAAGACGTTGGCGAAGCGCACCCGCTTGCCGCCGGGCGCGACGTACCGTTCCACGGACAGCACGCCCGGGTCCGGCGGGGCGTCGTACATCCCCTGGAGGGCGGTCTCCCGGTCGACGCCGAGCAGTTCGGCGACGGTCAGCGCGATGGCGACGTTCTCCTTGAAGGTGAACCAGCTGAACCCGCGCAACTCCTCGTCGCTGACGGTGTCGGGGTCGGCGTAGACGAGCTTGCAGTCACGCGCGTCCGCCTCCTCCTGGAGGACGTGGAAGCGCTCCTTCTCCGCGGTGACGCAGATCCCGCCGTGCGGCATCGACCGCGACAGGGAGCGCCCGATGTCGTCGAGCGTGGGGCCCATCTCGGCGACGTGGTCCTCGCGGACGTTGCACAGCACGCCGATGGTCGACTGGATCAGCTTGGACTGGTTGATCTCCTGGAGTGCCGGCATGACCGCCATGCATTCCATGACCAGCGCGTCCGGCCGGTAGGCGGCGGCGCGCCGGACGATGCCGATCTGTTCGACGACGTTGGCGATGCCGAACTTGCGGTAGACGGGCTCCTCGGTGGCGTCCGGGTGGATGAAGCGGGCCGCGGTGCCGGTGGTCTTGGCGACCGTGCGCAGCCCGCCGCCGCGCAGCGCCCCGGCGCAGAGCCGGGTGATGGAACTCTTGCCGCGGATGCCGTTGACGAGGACCCGGTGGGGTATCCGGTCGAGGTTGGCGTAGTGCCGCCGCTGCTCGATGATGCCCGCGACCAGCATGACCAGGCAGCTGACGAGCAGCACGCAGTAGAGGAAGAGCACGGCGGATCAGTTCCTTCCGGCCGGGGCGGCGCCGGTCCGGCCGGCGCCGCCGCCGGCGTCCCGCTTGCGCTGCTCCTGCAGCTGCTGACGGATGACTTCGAGGCTGCGGGTGACGGCTCCGACCTCGTCGTGGTGTGTGGGGTAGAGGACGGTGCGGCGGTCGCCGTCGGCGAGGGCCTCCGCCCGCTCGGCGAGGGAGCGCAGCGGTCGCACCACGATGATGTGCAGCCAGCCGAGGCAGGCCGCCGCGCCGGTGAGGCCGAGCAGTCCGGCCAGCACGGTGCGGTTCTGCGCGGTGTAGGGGGCGATCTCCAGGCCCTTGGCCTGTTGCAGGCTGACGACCGTCCATCCGAGCGGCTGGGCCACGCCCCCGCCCGTCAGCGGTGCGGCGGCGGCGATGGAGGTCCCTCCGTCGCGGATGACGCCGGCGCGGGCGCCGGGACCCTTGCCCGTCTTCTGGTTCGCGCTCGTCACCAGCGCGTCGAGCCGGTCGTTCGGCAGTCGCGCGAAGGCGAGGTAACCGCTGTTCCCGCCGACCACGCGGTGCTTGCCGTCGACCACGCGGACCTCGCCCAGGCCCGGACGCTTGAGCAGTGCGTTGATGAAGTCGATGCGCAGCTCGCCGACCACCGCCGCGCCGCCCAGGGCGGGCGCCTCGGCGTACTCGGTGATCACCGGCTCGTGGCCGCTGTCGATCACGGTCACCGGTTCGCGGGAGGGTCCCTTGCCGCCGAGGTGGTGGGGCGCGGCGCCGGCCCGGGCCATGACGGTGCCGTCGGACCTCAGCACGTAGAGCGACGCGTAGCGCGCGTGTTGGGTGCGGGTGCGTTCCAGTAGGTCCGTCACCTCGGCGGGGGTGGTCTTGGCGCCGAGGACGGAGGCCACGGAGGTGAGGTCGGCGTGGCCTTCGTTGAGGGCGCGGCGCACCCGGTCGGCGAGGGTGTCGGTGCGCTCGCGCTGGTCGTCGACGATCGTCTGGGGCACCTTGACGGAGGTTCCCGCGCGGTTGAGCGTCAGCAGGAGCGGCGCGGACCATGCCAGCAGGAGGAGGGCGCACACCGCGATCAGGGCGCGCGTTCCGATCCGGCCGCGGCGGCCCGGGCGAGGGCCGTCGGCGGAGGCGCCCGGCTCGCCGAGCGCCTGGCGGCGCAGTCGGTCGAGGGCGGCGCCGATACGGGCCGCCTCGCCGTACTTGGGGAGGGTGACCGGCCGGTTCAGGTCACCGCGGCCGATCCGGCGGCTTTCGAGGAACAGTTGGAGCAGCGGGCGCTGCACGGTGACGACGAGCAGGGCCACGGCGATCGCGCCGAGGACCAGCAGGGCGCCGGCGGCGGCGAGCCAGAAGAAGGAGTCGCCGACGGCGGAGCCCTGTTCGGTGACGCCGACGAACGAGACGACGGTGAGCCCGAGGGCGGTGGCATCGGTGCCCTCGCCGGGCGCCGGTCCGGCGAGCTTGGCGTAGCCGGCCACGGAGCGGTGACCTGACGCGGCGTCTCCCAGCAGACTGCCGCTGACGCCGGGGAAGCCGCCGGAGCCCGGCTCCTTGGACTGGAGCGGGTGCTGCTTCGCCTTCTGCGCCGTCGTCTTCGCGAACGCGTCGAGCTGCTTGCGCTCGCGTCCCGCGTCGGCGACGCCGCTGCTGTCCAGGACTTGTCCGGAGGCGTCGAGGACGGCGATGGCGCGGCCCTTGCCCAGGCTGACGCCCGGCACCCGCAGGCTGTTGGAGGCGACCAGGAGCTGTTGCGGGCGACCCTGCCAGGAGAGCAGGGCCAGGGTCAGGAGGCGGGTCTCGCCGTTTTCGAGCCGCACCATGCGGGGGGCGAGGCCGTTCGGGGCGTTGAGGGTCGTCAGGTCGAGGGCGGTCAGGGGCAGGTTCTCGCCGCGCTGCGCTTCGAGCCGTCCCGACTTGATCTCGATCACGGCCGTGCCGCGCCACTTCTGGTAGACGTTGCCGAGCTTGTCGAGCACCGAGTCCGGTGAGACGGGCTCGCCCGCGCTGAACAGCGAAGCGGTCCGGCCGATGTCGGTGACGCTCTCGTCGAGCGAGGCGCGCAGGGCGATGGCGCCGTCCTCGGCGAAATGCTGCTGGGAAGTGAGGACGGCAGGCGGTACTGTGCCCTTGCCCACGTGGCCGAGTTGGAACGCGGTGAGGGCGGCGAGGGTCAGCAACAAGGCGGACAGGGCTGCGATGGGCGGGCGGATGCCACCCAGCAGGGACATGTCCGCCCTACGGCGGGTCCGGCGCCGCCGCCTCGATCGCGACGCGGCCAACAGAGGCTCCTCTTCGTTCTGTCCTGGAGCCGGTGTGGCCGAGGGATTGCATGGTCTGGTTACGGGGCGGTCCGGAGAAGCTCGGGTTGTCGTGCCGCCGGGTAAACGGAGTACGCCACTCCGCTATTTTTATATGACTATGAGCGCACAGTCGACCAGGCGAGTAACAATTGCGGCACTGTGCGCAGCGTTTGCTCTGCTATGTACCGGTTTGACGCTTTTCCTGGTGCGGCCGGACGCGACGCCGCCCCCTCGGCAGGCCGCGTCGGCGCCACAGCTCTCCCCCGACAACGACCTCGTGCGGCGGATCGCCCTCTTCACCGCGGGCTTCGGCGAGCGCGGGGGTTACCGCGTCCCCACGAGCGAGGAACGATCGACGCTCACCCGGGGCGTCGCCCTCCTGCTCGACGGTGACCCGCAGGCCGCGCGGGCACGGCTCGAGACCGTCGGCTTCACCCTGCACACCGTGACGGACGGCGTCAGCGGCCGACGGTACGCGGAGGTCGCGGACGGGGCGGGGGAATCGGGCCGCGGCAGCCGCGGCTGGGGCCGGGTGTACGTGGACCTCGACCACCCACCGCGCTGGTCGGTACAGGTCCCCCACCCCATCGCCGACGCCCGCACCGAGCTCCTCGGCGCCCGCGTGCTGCGCGGGGCGCCCGGCGGGGTGATGGTGATCGCCGGGGCCCACCGCAACGCGGCCAAGGACGGATCGGCCGACATGGCCCACCGCACGGACTCCGTCTTCCACGGTGTGATCGACGAGCTGATGCGCCGCGAACTCCCGGGCATCCAGTTGCACGGCTTCGCCAACGAGTCCTTCCCCGGCCGCGACGCGGTGGTCTCCACGGGCGCCGGCGACAAGGCCGTGGCGGACGCCGCCCGGTTGACCGCGGCCCTGCGGGGCGACGGCCGCCAGGTCTGTACGGCGTACTCCGGCCGGTGCCGGCTCTCGGGGACGGAGAACGAACAGGGCCAGGTCGCTGCCGGGGAGAACGTACGGTTCCTGCACCTGGAGCTGAACAGGACGGTCCGCGGGGACGACGAGGGACTCGACCGGACGGCGGCAGCGATCGCGACCCTCACGAACAGCTGGGCCGCGGGCTGACGACGGCGACCGGGGCGCGCCCGTACGGCGCCGGCGGCGCCGCCCCCTTCGGCGTCTCGCCGCCCCGCCCGGGCGGCGCCGCCGCTCTCAGCGTTTCGCGGTCGCCTCGATCCGGTCGGCCGCCCACCGCGCCCAGTCGCGGCGCATGGCGTTGAAGCGCAGGCCGTACTCCAGGGCGATCCGGCCGTAGAGCGAAAGGTCGTCATCGCCCCATTCGATGCTGTCGGCCAGCCGGCGCAGTTCCTCGCCGCCCCGTTCCGACATCTCGATCAGGTCCGCCAGGTACGCCTGCGCCTCGGCCGGCTCCAGCACCCCGAGGAAGAACACCCTCAGCAGGACATCGCTGCGGGTGTTGCGCTGGGGCTTGGTCCCGGTCAGCCAGTGCCGCAGTTCGGCGAGCCCCTCGTCGGTGAGGGTGTACTCCTTGCGACCGCGGGGCCCCTCGGCCGCCACCGCGATCCAGCCGACGCCCGCCAGCTTGGTCAGCTCCGTGTAGATCTGGCTCTGCGTGGCCGGCCAGACGTCGGCCAAGGAGGTCTCGAACCGCTTCAGCAGGTCGTAGCCGCTGGCGGGACGCTCCGACAAAAGGCCCAGAAGGGCGTGCTTGAGGCTCATGGACCCAGTCTACCTTCCACAGTTGACAGGTCATATTCGACCTTCTACTTTTGACATGTCAGAGCAGAACCCAGACCAAGCGTCATCACGAAAACGGGGAATCATGACCTACCTGCGCACCTTCCTGCCGTGGATCGTCTTCGCCGTCCTGCCGTCGGGGAGCTGGCAGTGGGCGGCACTGGCCGCCCTGGCGGTCGCGGTGGCGGTCATCGCCCAGCAGGTGCGGGCCGGCGCCGGATTCGACGCGCTGATCATGGAACTGGGCTCGGCCGTCTTCTTCGCCGTGCTGGCCGCGATCGCCTTCGCCGATCCCCGCTCCGGTGTCCACGACTACTCGGCCGCACTTTCCTCCGCCACCCTCGCGGTCATCGCCGGCGTCTCGCTGGCCATTCGCAAGCCCTTCACCCTGGGCATCGCCAAGCGCACCACTCCGCGCGAGGTGTGGGGCCTGCGGCCCTTCGTCCGCACGAACGTCGTCATCACCGCCGTATGGACCGCCGCCTTCGCGCTGACCGCCGCGGTCCTGGCCTTCGTGGCCCACGCCGGGAACGCCCACTCGACCGCCGCCACCGTCATCCAGGTCGCCGGGTTCGCCATCCCGATGATCTTCACCGCCCGCTACGTCGCCCACGTCCAGGCGAAGGCCGGGCTCGCGGGGCGCTGAGTCCGCTCCCTCATTCGGCGTCCGCGGGCGGTGAGGACCGGTCAGACCGGGCGAGCGAAAGGGACTCGGGGCGTTCGAGGCGTTCGCGAGTCTCCGCGCCCAGCGGGACGCAGGTCACCAGGCGCGGGCCCGCGGCGGGTCCCAGCCACAGGTCGGTGTGCTCCAGGTGCAGCAGACCCACATGGCGGTTGCGGATGCACGTCGACTTCCCGCCCTGACCGACCACCTCGTGACGCGCCCTCGCCGTGGGCGGTACCGGCGGGGCGCCGACGATCTCGTGGAGGTAGCCCTCGGAGGCCGAGTGGCCCTCCGGGACGTTCAGTTCGCCGCCCTCCTCATGTTGACGACGAGGCTCACGGTGACCCAGGCGCCGCTGTGCCGGGCGGAGTGGCGGCGGCTGAGCGCCGTAGCCGACGAGGTCGCGCTGGTGCTCGGACAGGGCGGTGCTCGGACAGGGCGGCACCCTGCCGGCGGGTGTGCCGTCCACCGCGGTGGTGGGGCCGGGGCGGAACTCGGGCTTCCGCATCCCGTCGTCAAATTTACTGTTCAACTAAACATCCCGATGCAAAGATGATCTTCATGACGACGACGCGTGTGATCACCCAGCGGGGCATCGGCGGCTCCGACGTGCTGGAACTCGCCGAGACACCCCTCCCTGTGCCCGGCCCGGGCGAGGTGTTGGTCCGGGTGCGGGCCACCGGCATGAACCCGGCCGACTGGAAGGTCCGGGTCGGCAAGGTGGACTTCTTCGGGCCGCCGCCCTACGTCCTCGGCCACGAGTTCAGCGGCACCGTGGAACGGCTCGGCGAGGGCGTGGACCGCTTCGCGGAGGGCGAGGAGGTGTACGGCTGGACCGTGCCGCCGCACGGCAGCCACGCCGACCACGTCGTCGTACCCCAGGACCGGATCGCCCCCAAGCCCCGCACCCTCGACCACGTCGGCGCCGCGGCCCTGCCCATCTCGGGCTTCACCGCCTACCAGGCCCTGATCACCCTCGCGGACGTGGGGCCCGGCCACCGGGTGCTGATCCACGGTGCGGCCGGCGGCGTCGGCCACCTCGCCGTCCAGATCGCCAAGGCCCGGGGTGCGTACGTCATCGGCACGGCGAGCGCCGCCAAGCACGCGTACCTGCGGGACCTCGGCGTCGACGAGCTGATCGACTACACGGTGGCGGACTTCGGCGCGCTCCGCGACATCGACGCCGTACTGGACACCATCAGCCACGACTACGGGCCGCGCTCCCTCGGCACGCTCAAGCCGGGCGGCATCCTGGTGGACGTGGTCGGGGTCGGCGTCGACCGCACCGAGGTCACCGCCCGCGCCGCCGAACTGGACGTGCGCTTCGTGGAGTTCTTCCTCGAGCCGACCCCTGCCGTACTGACCGACTTCGCCGCGCTGATCGACGGCCACGGCATCCGGCCCACCATCTCCGAGACCCTCCCGCTCACCGAGGCGGCGAAGGCGCACGAGCTCAGTGAGACCGGGCGGGTCCGGGGCAAGATCGTGCTGGTTCCGTAGGGTTCGTGCGGCCGGCGGTCGGGGGCGCGCGTCCGGCTTCGGTCGTACCGGGCTACCGGGCGCGGACGCCGCCCGGGAAGCCGCCGACTGCCGCTGTGAGCAGGCCGTACACGTGATCGGCCTACGGCTTCGGCAGGGCCTCGATCTCGTCGTCCGGCCGCCCGGCCAGGGTCGGGTCCTGGATCCGCCGGAACATCAGCCGGTTCGCCGCCGAACTCAGTGCCGCTGCGGCGCGCGGGGCGATGCGGGGTGCCCGGTCCGCCCCGGTGCGTGCTCGGGTCCGGCCGTCCCGGCCAGGGCGCGCGCAACGCCTCCTCGCGCTGCTCGTGCAGTTCGCGCAGCTGGCCACTGAACGGACAGGCCGAGACCGCCCTGATCGGGAGGTGCTGCGCTGGGCGTTCAGCAGATGGGCAGTTGGCGTTGCGACACCGCGGGTGATCGTCACTGAGTCGCAGCGGTAGGTGTCTTCGCGCTTCGGCGTTGGGGAGCCCCGGCAACTGCCGGGGCTTCCGCGATGCGGCAGGCAGATTTCATCCGCTGCGTGTTTGTCCGTCGGTCAAGACGCTTCCCGCAGGAACAGGGCTCCGCAGCTGTGACAGACCGGCACCCCGCCGGCTCCGAAGTCGTCAGCGGATCGTGTCGCCGCTTCCGGCAACAGCTCCCGACCGCACATGCCTGTCATGTCGTCCTCGCGCACGAAGTGCCAAGTCTTGACCTCGGCATCCGCATCTCGGGGCGCGGTGCCGTCGACGTATTCCGCTCGAAGTTCGTGCTCCACGGAAGGCTTTCCAATCGCTCGTCATCGGGTGGTCGAACCTGCCTCTGGTCAAAAGAGGCAAGATCACAGACTCTAGGGACCGCGGAGCCTCCGCAGGTGCATAGGCGCATATTCCCCTCGTCAGGGGCAACGGCTGGTCACCTCGCTTGCTCAGGGGCCTGGGCAGTGTGACTTGATACAGAGAAGGACCCAGATCCGGAGACGGGACACCACCGAGGCGATCACCGGCGCCGTCACCGGCACCCTGACCCGTCCCGGACTGCTCGTGCTGGGCCGCTACGACGCGGCGGGCCGGCTTCGCGCCGACACTCGCGCGCCAGCGCCCCCGTTTCCAACTTGATCAAGACGACCGGGTGCTGCAATGCCCCCGAGGGGTTCCTGGAAGCCAAGCCGGTCCGCCATTATTCGCCGGCCAGTCGGCCTGCCCATCCGACGGAAGGGCCTGTGTGCCGATGTGTCCGGACCGGATTCACCAGCTGATGAACCGGAACGGCTGGGACGCGGATGGGGTCCTGCACGACGTGCGCCACCTCTTCGAGGTGAGCGGAGCCCCGTTCGCTGTTCGTGGGCCCGAGTTGCCGGCCTGGTCCGGTGCCGTACGGGTTCAGGGAAGCCAGGGGGTGTTCCAGTCGTCGGCGCTACGGTTTTCCGCGTTCTGGGGGTGTCCGGTGTCACGGGGGAGAGGGCGGCTGTCACCGAGCTGACGGTGGGTGGCCAGGAGGGTGAGGACTTGCTGCCAGGTGCCGTCGGTGGTCCACAGGCGCAGGCGTTCGGCGCAGCGGTGCCAGGGTCCGTAGCGGGTGGGCAGGTCGTGCCAGCGGCGGCCTCCGGTCTGCTGCCACAGGATGCCGTTGACGATGGCCCGGTAGTCGGCGCTGCCAGGCATGCGGCGGGGCAGGAGGCTGTGGATGGCGTCCCATTCCTGGTCGTTGAGGTCGTCAGATTCGTCGTTCATGCCGCTTTAACGGTTTTTCTGTCTCCTGGGCACGTTCCTGGCTGGATCAACGCGACTGCCGGTGGACAGGTGGTGCGGTTCCGGTTCTGCTGCGGCTCGTTGCAGCGGCTGGGACACATTGCCCTGGACGCCCCGAGCTTCCAGGGTGGGGGCCCGGGATCCTGACGCCTACGTGTTCCGTCCCTTCCAGGGCTGGCATGGGGGTCGGCGGCTGGAGGCCGAAATCCCCGTCGATTCCGGAGGAACCGATGTCGAAGCCGGATCTCCTGGACACGGAGACCTTGGTCGCCGATGTCGCTGTAGGTGGGGGACTTGTTGTATCCGCAGTAGGAGCCGATGCGCTGTCCCGGCCGCAGGCCTGGCCGTGACTGCCGGGCGGGACCGGGAGCGTCCAAGGGCTCCTGTGTCGGACTGAGCGGACAGTGAAACAGTCGAAGATGGACAGGGCAGACATTGCCGGGATGCTGAGAGGTCGAACCAGGGCCCGCGAACCCGCCGGGGCGGCGCTTCTCGACGGCATCACGACCCGATGGACGTGACAACAACTGTTGTATTCCAACCTGCGAAGACACCGCGGTGGGACATCGATGCTGCTAACTCGTGTCGGAGACTTGGCCATCACCGCACTTGTGGGCCTGGCCGTCACCGTGGGGGCATCGACTCCCGCGGCCGCCTCAGGCCAGTTGCCCGCGGGGTTTATCCGAGGCGATCTCGTCGCGGAGCACGCTATAACGCAGGACGTCCCGCCACTGCCCGTCCCGGAACACGACGCTGCGCAGCACGCCCTCACGGGCGAAGCCGGATTTCTCCAGTGCGCGCTGCTCGGCGATGTTCTCCGTCTCGGTGTCCGCCTCGAGTCTGACCACAGGAGTGTGCGCGAACAGATAAAGCACCAGCAACCGCTGCGCCTGCGTGCCGACACCACGTCCGCGGCCGTCCGGCAGCAACTGGGCCCCGATATTCCAGCAGTACGAGCTGCGCGAGGTCACGACCTTCCGCCATGCCACGAAACCGAGCCGGTCGTTGCCGGTCACCACCATCAGCTGGCCGCCGTCATCGCCCAGCAACCCATCCTGCGCCCAGCGGCGTCGCCAGCGCCCCGGATCTGACCAGCCCAGCCATTGGAACGGCCCAGTCGCCTCCGGCTCTGTCAGGAACCGCTCGAGCACCGACAGGTCGTCCTCGACCACTGGACGTAATCTCACGGGATCGTCGTTCATCCCGTCACCGTAGATCCTGTCAGCAGTCCGGATGACAACAATCCTGCCGCTGCGTCAACTATCGCGCTTCGGCACGGCCGGGGCCGCTGGCCAGGCACCGGTGTGCGCCCGGCCGGCGCTCCTGCGGCGGTGAAGGGGCCGCGGATGGTGCGGTGCCTGATTGAGAGCCTTTGCAAGGAGAAGCGCATATGCGTCTCATTCGGCCAGGTGCGATCAGTTTTGGCCTGGTCGTTCTCTGAACTAGCGCTGGGGGCCCGCACGCGGCAGGTGGCGCGCGGCGATGCCCTCCTGCGCTGCGCAGGTTTGACGGGGCGTGTCGGCGGTCACGGAATTCCCCATCTTCGACCGTTTCCGCGTCAGGGAATTGCCCATGCTCGTGGTCACGATTCCCTGGCAGTGATCGCAGACCGGTGTGCCATACAGGTCGTGGCGGCAGGTATGGATCGCCCCGGTTGGTCCGCGGGCGGTGTTCTCACGGGTGCTGCGGCGTAGTGTGCAGTCCTTCGAGGAGTGTGGCCAGGTAGCGATGTGCGGTGTCGATCCGTTCGGCGGGTGTGCCGCCGTGGACGTTGACGGCGTGGGCGATGCCGCACATGAGCGGGAGGAGGTCGGCGGCGGCTAGGTCCGGTTGGACCGCTCCGGCATCGCGAGCCCGGCCGAGGAGTGCGGTGCCGACCGCTCGAAGCGTCTCTTTGAGTTCCGTGGTGCGCGGCAGGGTGTCGGTGGCTGCCGCGGTGACCGGGGCGAGGGACGCGTCGGTGACCTGCGCTTCGACGGTGCGGAACAGGAAGCCTTCGAGTGCGCGCCAGGGGTCGGTACCGGTCAGAGCCTGCTGGCCGTGGCCGGCCAGGGCTTCCAGGCAGGGAGTGGCGACGGTCTCCAGTAGCGCTTCGGGGGTGGCGAAGTGCCGGTAGACGGTGCCGACTCCGAGTCCGGCGCGGCTGGCGACGTCGTTCAGCTGCAGTGGTGTGCCCTGGTCGACCAGCGCGCGGGCGACCGCGACGATCCGGTCCCAGTTGCGGGCCGCATCCTTGCGCAGGGGCATCGTCATGGGGGACATGCTAACCGGATTCTCCATCCGGATGACGCCGCCGACAGCATCCGCACCGCCTGGCGGGTCAGGTGAGGGTGAGTGGTGCGTACCGTTCACTGAGCCGGCGCACGTCCTGGGCGATGCGGGGGTCGGTCGCTGCGCGCAGCGGCGTCACCGGGTGCGCCTGGGCCCCTATGACGATGCCGGTCCGGCCCGCGAGGGCTTCGTCAGTGGCGGCGACGATCGAGGGCCGGGCAGCCACGGACGCCGGACCCGAGGTGGAGCGTTCGAACTTGCGGTGCACCAGCGGCCACAGCAGTCGCAGGGCCGGTGCGACGATCCTCGGGTCGGACATGGTGCCGTTGGTCATGTCGGTCGCGGCGCCTCCCGGGTCGGCGGCGAAGACGGAGGCGGCCGTGCCCTTCAGCCGGTTCGCCAGGTCGAGCGTGTAGGCGAGGTTGGCGAGCTTGGCGCGGCCGTACCAGTGGAAGCCGTAGTAGCCGCCGGGCGGCTCGACGGCGTCGAAGGTTCTCTTCGCGAGCCCCACCGCGCCCGAGGTCACGTTCACGATCCTGCTCGGCGCCCCGCTTGTCAGCGTGGGCAGCAGCAGTTCCGTCAGCAGGTACGACGAGAGGTGGTTGACGACGAACGACGCTTCGATGCCGTCCAGGGTCTGTCGCTGCCGGAACATCGCCCCGACGTTGTTGACCAGCACGGTCAGCGGGTCGCCGGAGGCGGTGTGCTCAGCGGCGATCCGGTCGGCGAGCGCGCGCACCTGGCCGAGCGAGCCGAGGTCGGCGGCCAGGAAACGTCCGGGATGCGCCGGGTTCGTTGCGTTGATCCGGTCGACCGCCCGGGCACCGCGGTCGGCATTGCGTCCGACCACGGTGACCGAGAACCCGGCGTCGGCCAGTCCCATGGCCGTCTCCAGTCCGATGCCGGCCGTCCCCCCCTGTGACCACAGCTGTCTTCGTCATGTGCCCCTCCACCCAGATATTCGGATAGTTCATCCGCTTACCCGGACGGTAACACACAAGCGGATGAACTATCCGCTTAGAGGTGTCGGACGTCGGGACCTGCGATATGAGTCGCGCCGCTCCGAGCACGCCGGACGGCCCGGCGCCCACCGGCCACTGCCCCCGGACACCTGGGGAGTTGCATGACGATTGCCCGGGGGATTACGAGACCGTCGACAGTGGGGGGCTGGCACGGGCGAGGCCCGGCCCCGGCAAGGCGCTCACTGCCCGGGATGTCTGTCCGGGTGCGGACCTGTCACGGCTCTCCTACGGCCAGGCCCTCCCGCTGCTCGACCAGCCAGCCGCCCTGACCGGGCCGGGCACCGGCTGGGAGCCACAGCACCAGCAGCGGTCCCTGGAACAGAAGTTCCTCGAGCGGGGCGGGGCGATCAGCTGGACCGGTGACCACATGGATGCGCTGCTACTGGGACGAGGAAGACATCTGGTTCTAATTCGAGGTTGACGCCGAAGGCTTGGTGGCCCGGCAGGTCGAACTCCAAGGGCCGGAGCTGACGCCGATCGCAGCTGCGTCGCTCGACCAATAACAGCAGGGCCACGACACTGGCCGCCTCGATGAGTACGACAGCAGGTCCGGGATCACAGCCGAGCTGCCCATCTCGGGCTGGGATCTTCGATGCATGATGCCCAGAGCTCGGCAGAAGTCGACGACGAATGACGGCGATGGGGCCACCGGATCGGGCTGGTCAGCGTCCTCACCGACGAGCAGCGCATGCTCACCGACGACGTCCTCGACACCGTGCGGCGATTTGCCGCCGCGCCGGTGGGGATGACTCTGCTCAGCCGTGGTCCCGGCACAGCGGTGCGCTCTGCTGTCTTTGGCGGCTCCGCCGATCACCCGTCCCTCCAGCTCACGGATCTTCCGGCCGGCCGGCGCCGCCGCGGCGGTGACCGAACGCCATACCGGCAAGGCCTCCGCGACGGCCGAGGATTTTGCGGCCGGTCGTCATCCTGTTCGTGGAGGAGCGGTCCCTGCCCCCTTGCGACGATCCGGCCGCCCACCTGCGCCCCGTTGAAAACCATCGCCCGCGTAGCGCTCCAGGCCGAGCGTCTGGCGTGGGAGATCGCGGCGGGTGATCCGCACGCGGTGGACGGCGTGCGGGGTGACACGCCCGACGCGCCGCTTATGGACCGGCTCGGCAGCCCACGGGAGTCGGGCCGAACAGTCAAAGTGGCGCTGAGCGCGAGGCGGAGGGTTGCGGCACGGCGTCTCCGGCCGCGGGAGCGTGTCCCGGCCGCCACTTCCCTTGCGCCCTGGAGCCGCACTGACGGCAGGATGCGCCCATGCGATTGCGGCCCATGAGGGCCAAGCGGGTCGAGGGACCCACCGGGAGGCTCACGCGAGGGTTACCCGAGGTGCTGGTGGGCCCGCGCGACGAGGTGCGCCGGTGCCGTGATGCCCTCGTCAAGCAAGGGGTCGGGGTCCAAGGCGCCCCACACGGTGTGCAGGGGGATGACGCCTGCCCAGATTCCCAGTTCGGCGTCAGGCCCGTCGCCGTCCTCCGGCGGACCGGTACGCACCTTCACCGATGCCTCGTCCAGGGACAGCGCGAGCAACGCGGTCGCGGCGAGCTCCTTGCGGTTGGGTCGGCGCGCATAGTCCCACTGACCAGGCGCGGTGTGCTCGGTGAGCAGCCGCAGGCCCTCGAGTTTCTCCTCGGGATCGGTGACCGTCCGGGGCACTCCATACACCATGGCGCTGCGGTAGTTGACTCCGTGTTCGAATACCGACCGGGACAGGACCAGGCCGTCGACGTGGGTCACCGTCAGGCAGATCGTGGCCCGCGGCGATGCGATCAGGCTTCGGCTGGCGACCGAGCCGTGGAAGTACAGAGTGTTCTCGTCAGCGCCGTACACGGTCGGAACCACCATGGGGGTGCCGTCGACGACCACACCGAGGTGGCACAGGAAGCCGGCCTTCAGGATGGCGTCGAGATCGGCCCGGCTCACACTGCCCTGCTCTCGCAAGCGGCGATGGCGGGTGCGTTCCGTCTCTTGCAGGTCAGAGCTGGGCGTCTGCTCGGTCATATCGGGTCTTTCCGTCGAGACTGTCAGGGCCGCTCATCGCTGTGCCGCGAGTGCCAGGAGTGCCGCGTGCGGCGTTTCGCAGGGGTCGGCGGCCCGTCCGGCAGGCCCGGAGCGGTCCGGTCTCCGCGCAGGAGGGCACGGAACAGGTGCGGGACATACGCCGGGCAACAGCCGTACCTGAGCAAGTCGTTGGAGAAGGGTCGGACCAGAGACTAGCGAAATGGTAACTAGATGACCAGACATGCCACTAAATTCGTTGTCAAAGTCCCATGGCGCAACGGATTACTTGCCAAGCGGCTGCACGCGCGCCAGTGTGCTGGAGCAAGGGCCGTTGATCGACGGCCTGCCGCCAACGCCAGACCGGCCCCAAACGAAGCCGTTCGGCGTGGACGCCTGAGCGGGCGCCATGCGCCTCACGGGTCGGCGCTGGCGACGAACAGGTCGCTGCCGGTTGATCCGGCGCGGCACACACTCGGGACGGCGCCATCCTTGCAGCTGCGGTGGCCACCTTTGCCTGGCGGCCACCGCGGGTGGTTACGCGGGGGCCGTGTCCTGGCTGCGGGTGTGCGCGACACGGGCGTGGGCCGCGATGGGGTGGGCGGTCAGCAGGGCGCTCAGGCCAGTTAGGGGGGTTTGCCCCACCTGGGGTGGGTGGGTAGCGGGATGCCGTGGGTGGGCGTGGGCGGGGGATGGTGCGTGGAGCACGGTGTTCCTGCGATTGCTGGGGGTTGGCCCATGGGTGTGGTGGCGAGGCGGATGGTGGCCGCGGTGGCGGTCGGGGTGGTGGCCTTGGGGGTGGTCGGGCAGCCGGTGGCGATTGCTGCTGGTCGGCCGGACGGGGTGCAGCAGGGGCTGGACGGGCTGGTGCGGGAGGGTGGGGTGCCGGGGGCGTTGGCGTCCGTGTCGGATGGGGAGGGGCGTACGCGGACGTATACCGCTGGGGTCGGTGATCTGGCTTCGGGCGCGGCGGTGCCTCGGGATGGGCAGGTGCGGATCGGGAGCAATACGAAGGTGTTCACCGCTGTGGTGGTGTTGCAGTTAGTGGGTGAGGGGCGGCTGGGGCTGGATGACACGGTGGAGGAGTATCTGCCGGGTGTGGTGCGGGGGGACGGGTTCGACGGGCGGACCGTCACGGTGCGGCAGCTGCTCCAGCACACGAGTGGGATTCCGGACTACGAGGCGGAGGTGGAGGAGGCGATCACGCAGGGGCGGTACATGGAGCCGCGGGAGTTGCTGGAGATCGCGTTCAAGCATGGGGCCACGTCCCGGGACGGGAAGACGTTCCACTACAGCAATACGAATTACGTGCTGGCCGGGCTGATCGTCGAGAAGGTGGCGCGGCGGCCGTTGGCGGAGGAGATCGGCCGGCGGGTGGTGCAGCGGCTCGGGTTGCGGCACACGTATTTTCCGGCGCCGCGTGACCGCACCATCCGTGAGGCGCATCCGCGCGCTTATCACCAGGAGGGGGCCGGTGGCCGGCTGCGGGATGTGACGGAGATCGATCCGTCGGCGGCATGGGCTGCGGGTCAGATGGTGTCGACGAACTCGGACATGAACCGGTTCTTCACCGCCTTGCTGGAGGGGTGGCTGCTGCGGGCGGCGCAGCAGGAGGCAATGTTGACGACCGTGCCGATCGGTGATTCGGGGGCGGGGTACGGGTTGGGGCTGATGAGGCGGCCGTTGTCGTGCGGTGGGGTGTATTGGGGGCACGGCGGTGACATCACGGGGTTCGAGACGCGGGGTGGGGTGACGTCGGAGGGTCGTGCGGTGAGTATCGCGGTGACGACGGATCCGGCGGATTACGCGGTGACGCAGCGGTTGGAGGGGTTGGTGGATCAGGTGTTGTGCCGGTGAGTTGTTGAGGGGTGGATGTGCGTACGCCGCCGGGGCTTGGCTCCGGCGGCGTGCTCGTGTGGGTGGTGGGTGTCAGTGGACGGGGTCGCCGATGTGTCGCGCCTCTTGTATGCCTCGACGTCAAAGCCGGGCGGGCGGCCTCCGGCGCGGCCTCGCCGCAAACGGTGACGCGGACCGGCCGGGCGCCCCCCGTCGCCGGCCAGGCCGGCTGCGTTGTCAAGGGTGTGCCCGCAATGCCCTCGTATTCTCCAGCCACGCAGCGGGTTTCTCCGACTCGAGGACTATTCATGCGGCGTGATGTGACGGTGTGTCCGCATCTCCGGCACCGGCCTGTTGTGGCTTGATCGTCGGGCGGTCCCAGGCAGCACCGGAACATCCAACCCAATCGGCATCCCTGGTCGAGGAGTCCCGAGCGTGAGACTGACCATGCACAATGCAGTATCCCCACGACGTGGCGCCGAACGGCTGCGGCCTCCGGTCCGGCGCAGCGCCCTCCTGCTCGCCATGGTGGCGCTGCCGGCGGCGTTGGGGGTGCCCCTGGCCACACCCGCCGCGGCGGCGCCCGTGAGTGTCACCTTCACCCCCGGCGCCAACCAGCCCTTCACCGTCCCGTCTGGCATCACCCAACTGACCATCACCGCCACCGGCGCCGCAGGGCAGAACGGGACCGACGGAGGAGTGGGCGGTGACGGCTCCACCGTCACCGGCACCGTCAACGTGCCGTCGGGCACCACCACCCTCTACGTCAACGTCGACACAGGCGGAGGCGCCGCAGGCGGCTCGTTCGAAGAGGGCGGCGCCGGCGGCGGGGCCAGCGATGTGCGCACCTGCGACTCCACCAGCGCCAGCTGCTTCCTCACCGGCAACACCGCCACCGACCCCCGGCTGATCGTCGCGGGCGGCGGCGGAGGCGGAGGAGCCGGCTTCGACCCGTACCCGAACCCCGAGGCCATCGGAGGAGACGCCGGAGTCACCGGTCAGACCGGCGGCAGCAGGCCCAACAGCGGCGGCGGAGGCGGAGGGGGAACTCAGACGACCCCCGGCGCCGGTGGGGCCGCATGCCCTGCCACCGGCGGCCCCGTACCCGCCACGCCGGGCAGCCCCGGTAGCGGCGGTACCGGCGGCAAGGGCGGCGGTCCTTTCTCCGGCGGAGGCGGCGGTGCCGGCTGGTTCGGCGGAGGCGGAGGCGGCGGCTGCGACTCCATCTCCGCTGGGACGTATGGGCCCGGTGGCGGCGGTGGCGGGTCCAACCGCGTCCCGGCGGGAGGTACCTCCGGAACCGCCACCGGACCGGCCTCTGTGACCATCACCTACGAACAGACCGGCGGGAACAACGGTGGAGGCAACGGCGGAGGCACCGGGTCAATCCTGCCCATCAACCTCAGCGGCATCCTCACGGCGTTCAACAACATCAGCACCAACAACAACATCAAGAGTCCCGGCGCTGCCAACACCACCACACAGAATCTAGGCCTGAACAAGCCCTGATCCACGCCACTCAGGAGCGTGCGGAGTATCGCGGACGCTGCTGGGAGGCCGCCGGCTGGTCACCACACGTCGACGGACCAGACGTCGCCCCTTTGATGTCCGTCTGGATCTGGGTCGCCTGACCCGTACGGGGCAGGGTCAGCGACGACGTGAATACGGGCGGCGGACGCGGATACGCGGAAGCAGTCCACGTCACGCGACGTGTGGTGCTTGTCGAGTTCGATCGTGTGGCCCAGGGCCAGGATGGCGGTCTGCAATTCCTCGAAGGGGACTCTGGGTGCGAATTCCCCGTATTCCCGCGAGAGCGGGGACGGCACGGTGCTCGGGGACTGGTCGTAGAGCAGTCGTTGGACCTTCACGCCGAAGCCGAAGCACGACATCTGCCCTTGCCGCCCTGGCTGGTCCGGCGAGAAGTTGATTTCCACGAGCCCGTAGTCCCGCCGCAGTAGGCCACCACCGGGCACATCGAGGCATGTCGCCCCCAGAGCGGCTTCCCAGGCTTCCGGGTCGGCGCCAACGCCAACTCCCAGAACCTCACCGCGAACGGCGACGTGAGCGTAGAAGTCCAAAGCGGACACCCGCCGCCTCCTTCAACTGTCCGGACAGGGCACCACTTGCTGATCTCCGCACAGGACAGGCTGACCAGCGCCCAGTATGCGGTGATCGTACAGAGCAACCTGTCAGGGCAGTCGCCGGGTGCGTTGGTCACCGTCGTCGAAGTCCCAGGCGGGATGCCTCTTTCAGATCAGCCGTGGTCTTCCCAATCCTCCTGGCAGAACTTGCAGCAGGAGGGCGAGGAACTGCTCCACCTGCCGTATGCGGAGCGCCGCCTGGAGGCCCTGCTTACCGACCACGCCCTGACAGCCCCCTGGACTTTATACCGATGACGACGGATGCGGCCACGGAAGCCGGGAAGCCGGGATGCCAGGGACAAAGGCGCTGGCTACGGAGTCAGGTGATCGGTGGTGCAGCTCCGCCGCCGTCTCGCGGGCCCGTGTGGAGCACTGCCTCCCGTTCTCGTGAACATCGACATCCAGCCTTGGCGGGTGCCTCCCGAAGGCACGGCTTCACAACCCATGAACAAAGCCAGTGGCGATCTGGGCGTGGACCATGCGATAGGTGACAGGAGCCGTGCAGTGCAGCGCTGCCGCTGAGCACGGCCCGGGGAGCAGTGCATCTGCCGGGCAGCGAGCCGGGCCGCCCTCTGAGGTGAGCGCCCTACTTGCGGGTATGGGTCCGTGGCCCCGGAGCTTCTGGTAGAGGTGGTCTCGATCGGGTGCGCGAGAGGTGCGGAAGGGAGCGGATCGGGTGGATGGTCTTCGGCCTCAGGCGGTGGTGTGTTCCTTCTGCGAGGCGGGTCCTGCCGATGACATGGTCCGTTCGCTCGCGGTCTGGGGAGGGCGCCTGACGGTCACCTGGCACGACAGGACGTGTCCGCACTATCTCGCCGACCGGGTGCTGGCCGGCAGGGAGTCCTGACCACGACTGCTTCGCACCTGTCCCGGCGTCTTGGGGTGCCGCCCGAGCCGCTGGGTGGTTTTCCCGCAGGGCGGGGGTGGGACCAGGTGGTGCGGGAGATGGTGCCGGCTCGTAGGCTGCCGTCCATGAACGAGATCAAGACTCCGACGCCCCGTGAAGCCTTCGGCCTGTTGATATCCGGTAATCAACGGTTCGTGGCGGGCACACCTCAGCACCCGAACCAGGACGCCGTGCGCCGTACGGAGACCGCGCCGTCCCAGCGGCCGTTCGCTGTGATGTTCGGCTGCTCCGACTCCCGCCTGGCCGCCGAGATCATCTTCGACCGCGGTCTGGGCGACCTGTTCGTGGTACGCACCGCCGGACATGTCGCCGGTACCGAGGTCCTGGGGTCCATCGAGTTCGGCGTGAGTGTTCTGAACGCGCCACTGGTCGTCGTCCTGGGCCACGACTCGTGCGGCGCGGTCGCCGCGGCCTGCTCCGCCCTCCAGGACGGCCAGACGCCGGGCGGCTTCGTCCGAGACGTGGTCGAACGGGTGACCCCGAGCGTGCTGGCCGCCCGCGCCGCCGGACGCGAGAGCGCCGAGGAGATCCTGGCCGAGCACATCGAGCACACCGTGGACCTGCTGCTGGAACGTTCCCGGATCCTGGCCGAGGCCGTCGCCGCCGGCCGCCTCGGCGTCGTGGGGATGTCCTACCGCCTGGCCGACGGCAGCGCTCAGCTCGTCACCACCCGCGGCCTGGACGCCGAGGCCCTCGCCGCGTCCTGACCGCCCCGGCGGCGTCCCGGCACCACGGCCGGCTCACACGGCGCCCGGGCCGCTTCACACGGCCCCGGGGGGCGATTCGACGGCGGGGCGTGGGCCGGCGGCGCGGCGGAGCCGGTTGGCGATGGCGAGCCCAAGCCCTTCCTCTGCGGGTAGGGACGCGACGATGAGGTCGCAGCCCCGCTGGTCGAGCTCGCGCAGGTACCCGTACAGCCCCTGGGCGTAGACGTCCACCGCGCCCGGCAGGGGCACCACGGCGTGCGCCTTCACCTTGTTGCCGGACGAAGACGGCGGTAGGAAGACGCCGACCCGGTGCCCCTGCTCTTGGGCGAGCTCGGCTTCGGCGACGACCTGCTCCGGCTCGACGAGGACCACCCGAGCGTGCGGCGCGTAGTGGGAGGGGTGCTGGCCCGGCACCCGGACGCCGCTGGAGGCGGGAACCTGGACCGGGATACCCAGTACCGCCTGGAGGTCCTCGCGGGTGACCCCGCCGGGCCGCAGGATCGCAGGAATCTCCGCCGTGACGTCGATGATGGTCGACTCGACGCCGACTTCGCAGGACCCGCCGTCCAAGATGAAGTCGACCGCGTCTCCGAGCTCGGCACGGACGTGCCCGGCGGTGGTGGGGCTGACGGAGCCGAAGCGGTTGGCGGACGGAGCCGTGACGCCGCCGCCGAACGCCGCCAGCAGCGCGAGCGCCACGGGATGGTCGGGCACGCGCACCGCCACCGTTTCAAGCCCGCCCGTCGCCTCCAGCGGCACCCGGCGACCACGCCGCAGCACCAGCGTCAGCGGCCCGGGCCAGAAATGCTCGGCCAGCAGGCGCGCCGTCGCGGGCACCTCATCCACCCAGTCGTCCAGCTGCTGCGCGCCGCCGATGTGAACGATCAGCGGATGCGTGGGCGGACGCCCTTTGACCTGGAAGATCTGCGCGATGGCGGAGGGATCCTCGGCGTTGGCGCCCAGACCGTAAACGGTCTCGGTGGGCAGCGCCACCAGGCCCCCGGCGCGCAGCACGCCGGCCGCCTTCTCGATATCACTGGTTGTTGCCGTCACACGGCAATCCTCCCACCGCCCGCTGCCCTGTCAGCCCCCGGCTGAACTCTGGGGCATCGCCGGTCAGGGTCGCGTCGCAGCCCCCCAGTACATCTAGCTGGACTCCGCCCACTCCACCCCGAGGGCGGCCCGGGCGGCGAGTTGGTCCTGGCCGCGCCGCTCGCGCCGCTGCTTCTGGTTGACGATCCACACCCCGGTGCGGTGGGCGGTTCCGTCCGGGAGGTGTTCGACGTGGGGCCGGGCCTGTGAGGTGCCCCTTCGACGCGTATCCCGGCCCCAGCTGAGGGCACCCCTGTACGGGCCGGCCGATCGGCGGTTCCTCCTCGGGCTATCGGACGAGAGGAATCCGCCGGCAGAGCGACCGCACAACCGGGCGGCCGTCCGGCGCACCGCTGACGAACGTCCGGTACACACCAGCTGGCCTGCACGGACAGCGGCGCGGACAGGGCCGGACAGTCCCGGACAGCGGGTTCTCTTGGCTGCGCCGGCTGCCCCGTCGAGAGTTCTGCCATCCCAGCGAACTGCCGTGCGAACCACGGCTCTCGACCATGGAGTCAGCCATGCGCAAGCTCACCTCCCTCGCGGCCAACGGCGCCGTAGTCACCCTGCTCGCCGGAACCGCGTTATCGGTCACGGGCGTCGGCAACGCCCAGGCCGCCTCACTGGGGGCGAACATCGCCGCCACCGCCAAGGGACAGATAGGCGCCGGCCCCTGCGGCCTCAACAACAAGGGCAGCTACTGGGGCCGGGGCACCAAGCAGACGGGCAGCTGCGGCCCCCACCACACCGAAGCGCACGCCTGGTGCGCCGACTTCGTTGGCTGGGTGTGGTGGAAGAACGGCGTCGGCGGCAGGATGAACGAGCTCACCGACGGCGCCGCCAGCTTCACCGACTACGGCTCCCTGCACGGGACCCCGAAGGTCGGCGACGCGATCCTCTACAACCTGGGCGACGGCAGGTTCGAGAACGACCACGTGGCCATCGTGGTGGCCATCTCCGGCCAGAAGATCACCGTGGTGGGCGGCAACCAGGGCAAGCCGGGCAGTGTGAGCGCCCACCACTGGCCGTCCTACAAGGTGGGCACCGTGGTCAACGGCACCCAGAAGATCAGCGGTTACGTCACCCCGGTGGCCCGCTGACCCCACGCCGGTGGCCCGCTGCCCTACCAGGGCAGCGGGCCACCGGCCTGACGCTCCAACAGCAAACGGGTGCTGTCACGACGTCAGGGACAGGAGGTCCACCAGGAAGCGCTGGGCGGGCAGATCGCCGCACGCCTGGGGGACGACCTCGGCTCCGGCGACCGTCTCACTGTCGAGGACGCCCAGGCACAGTGCGGTGCGGGCGCTCCTCAGCCGGTAGCCCTCCGCCGTTGCGCCGAAGCGTTCGATCCGGAAGAGCTGCGCGTCCCTGCCGTCACCGCAGTCGTCCTGCGGCTCCACCAACCCTTTGGCCGGACCGCTGTCGAGGATGGTCAGGCAGCCCATCACCTTGCTCGTGGGATGTTCCCACTTGATGAAGGCCAGGTCGTCTCCGACAGGCTGCAGGAACGTGCGCGGGCCGGGCTCCGCACAGGGGCGCTGGACCGCGATCTCGGATCCGTACCGCCCGGAGCGCTCCTTGCCCGCCGAGAGGCACAGCTCCGGAGTCCGCGCGGGGCGGATGCGGCCCCAGCTCCCGGCAGAGGGTACGGAGAGGAGCCCGGGAAGGCGGCTTCCAGTGGCACCCGTCGCGGGCGGCCCAGGGGCGGCCTGATCCCGGTTCAGTAGAACGCCCGCCGCGACGGCTCCCGCCAGCCCCACGGCGGCCACCACCAGCACGGCTCTCCCCCGGATCCCGGCTCCCGCAGGCCGCGTCTGCTCCTCGGCGCCGCCCCCGTCGCCGCCGGCGTCCGCGGCGGGGTCCGCTCTCGCCAGGCGCTCCCAGGCCTGCAACCACTCCGCCGATCCGGCCTCTTCCCCGCATGCGCGGACGAAGGCGGAGACCGTCTCACGGCGGGGCAGGGTACTCCTGCGCAGCAGGTCGGCGACGGTGCTGCGGGGCAGCACGTCCCCCTGGGCCTTGGCCCGGCTCTCCAACTGTCGCAGGGTCAAGCCGGAACGGGCTTTGAGCGCCCGCAGGGCTGCGATGAAGGCGTCGACGCTGTGTATGCCGGAGGGCTGTAACGCGGTCTCGTCCATCCGACCAGGAATAGTGCACCGAGACGGTGTCGGGCAACGGTTCGTCGGCCCGTCGGAGCAATTCCCGGGATGGCAGCGGAACTCGGCGTCCCGGTGCCGGCGGCCCCATGGACCCTGTCCGCTTATTCGGGTTGAACTCGCCTTGTCGTAGGTCCTGGGGACCTTGATCCCTGGGGTATGACATCGGGGTGCGATAAGCGCAGGGTGCCGCTGGCCGCGCTCTCCCAGAAGCTCTGGGACCCCTGCCCGCCGCAGGCCGCCTGGCCGCAGTTCCAGGCCCTCGCCGGCCGCCTGGCCCCCTGCCCCCGACCGGTGGGCGGTCACGGGCGTCCGCGGGCCGGGGCGGAGGTCCGCACTCCGCAATCGCCGTGCCGGCCCCCTCGATGACCGGCGCGGCGCCCGAGCCCTCGGCGACCGCCACCCCGGCGGGGAAGAATCCACCCGCCCCGGCCCCGCCCCCCGCGCCGACCTGCGGCGCCGACCACAGGATGCCGGTCTCGCCCGACACGATCGCCGTGCACCGCTACACGCCCGAGGGCGGTATGACCAGTCTCATCGTCCAGCACGGCACGTACGGCTGCCCCGGGCGCTTCGAACCGTCGGGCCCGTGGACGTACCTCCCGATCGCGGAGACGGCAAAGATCACCGCGACGGCGCCGATCCTCGGGCCCTCCACGGTGACGGGCAAGCCGATCTCCACCAGCGAGCTGACCGGGTGGCTGGACACCCACCCGGACAAGGGGCCCCCCTTCCATTACCACCTGAACGCGGCGGGGGTCATCGACACCCTCGACGAGATCTACGTCAAGTAGCACGCCGAGCGCCCCCGGGCTGCTACCAGATGGAGTCGACCCCCTCCGGGTGGTCGATGAACGGGTTGCGGTTGTGCCGGTAGATGTCGAATATGACCTGGTTGCGGCGCTGCTCGAAGGCGAACACTTCCCGCCCGCCCCATGTGGGCGCCCCCGACCCCCTACCCTCGCCAGGGTACGAGCCCCCACCGCAGGGTGTGCCGGGCCCCCGGTTCGAGGCGCACCTGGGCCGGGTCGCGGCGGAAGGCGTCGGGTCCGCAGCTCATCGGCTCCACGGCGACGCT
The DNA here is from genome assembly GCF_036346105.1 of Streptomyces sp. NBC_00539. Taxonomy (GTDB): domain Bacteria; phylum Actinomycetota; class Actinomycetes; order Streptomycetales; family Streptomycetaceae; genus Streptomyces. The sequence goes on along the minus strand of NZ_CP107811.1, from coordinate 174,170 downwards.
CCGGCGCCGGTGGGGCTCGGCCAGCGTGTCCCCGGTGTACACCTGTACGAAGTCGGCACCTTGGCCGAGCCACAGATCGGTACCGTACGCACCGGACGGCTCGGACAGACGTACGACGGCGCGCCCGTCGGCGGACCGTCGCAGGTCGGTGAAGGCCGTGTCCAGCTGCTGCGGGCCGATGGGCCGGGGCGCGCCGAAGTCGTTGGAGGTCTGCGAGACCGCCTCGGTCGCGACGGGCAGGCCGCGGTCGTCGGTGCGCAGCCAGGTCCGGGCGGGAACGGTCAGCAGGGTGTCGTCGACCGTGCCGGGTCCCACGGCGAGATACGGGTGCTGGCCCACTCCGTACGGCGCGGGGGCGTCGCCGACGTTCCGCGCGGTCAGCGTGACCGTCAGGCCCTGGCGGTCGAGGGCGTACTCCGCCCGGGCCACCAGGTGGAACGGGTACCCCGGTTGGGGCCAGAGCGTGGTCGTCAGCACCACGCGGCCGTCCGTCTGTTCCACAGGCTGCCACGACGTCCAGCGCAGCAGGCCGTGGATGGCGTTGGCGTGCTCGACCTCGTTCAAGGGCAATTGGAGTTCCCGCCCGCGCCAGCGGTACCGGCCGTCCCCGATCCGGTTGGGCCACGGCATGAGGAGTTGACCGCGTCCGCCCTCGATCGGGTCGTCGGCGTCGAAGCCGTCGACGATCGGGCGCTCGGCGACCGCGTAATGGCGCAGGGCGCCGCCCAACTCCACGACCACGACGGTCTGTGGACCACAGGTCAGCCTGAACTGGGCACCCGTCCGATGCATCTTCGCCGTCCTCGCCGGTGGCGGTCGGGATGCGGGGCAACAGCACGTGGAGCCCGCACACCGGGTGGTTCCATTGCAGCACCGGCCGGATCGCGGCGCACCCCGGCCGGGGCGGCCCCGCCGTGGGCGCGTTCGCCGGCGGGGCTCCCGAGCCGCCGTTGAGCCGTTCGGCTGGGGGGAGCACTCCATAGGGGCAGACGCAGTCGTGCCACCGGGCCGGGGCAGAGCTGCGATGCTCTGGTGGTGTCGCGGATTGCATGTCCCCGTCGGCACTCAGGGAGAGATTCAGTGGAAGCCAGCGGCAGTGACGGTCCAACGCTCCTTGTTCCCCAGATCCTCAAGGGGCAGAAGGCGCTGGTGACGGGAGCGAACTCCGGCATCGGCAAGGCCACCGCGATCGGCCTCGGGCGGGCGGGCGCCGACGTGGTCGTGAACTACGTCGCCGGGAAGGACGCCGCCGAGGAGGTGGTCCGGGAGATCGAGGGCTTCGGGGTCCGCGCCTACGCGCACGAGGCCGACGTGTCGCAGGAGGACCAGGTCGTCGACATGGTCGCCCGGATGGTGGAGGAGTTCGGGACCATCGACGTCATGGTGGCCAACGCCGGTCTCCAGAGGGACGCCGCGTTCACCGACATGACCATGGACCAGTGGCGCAAGGTGCTGGAGGTCAACCTCACCGGTCAGTTCCTGTGCGCCCGCGAGGCGACCAAGGAGTTCCTGCGCCGCGGCGTCGTCCCGGAAGTGTCCCGCTCCGCCGGGAAGATCATTTGCATGAGTTCGGTGCACCAGGTCATCCCCTGGGCCGGGCACGTGAACTACGCCTCGTCCAAGGGCGGCGTGCAGATGCTCATGGAGACGCTCGCGCAGGAACTCGCCCCGCAGCGGATCCGGGTGAACGCCGTCGCTCCGGGCGCGATCCGCACCCCCATCAACCGCAGCGCCTGGGACACCCCCGAAGCCGAGGCCGACCTGCTGCGGCTCATCCCGTACCGCCGCGTGGGCGACCCCGAGGACATCGCGAACGCGGTGACCCTCCTCGCCTCCGACCTGCTCGACTACGTCGTGGGGACGACGATCTTCGTGGACGGGGGAATGACGCTGTTCCCCGGCTTCGCCACCGGCGGCTGAGCCCGCAGTCCGCCCGCCGTCCGACACGAAACCGCCAAGGCCCACATGAACAGCGCGATCGCGATCATGGCGGACACCCCGCCGCAGCTGCTCCCCGCCCGTGAGCTCATGGCCTTCACCCTGGCCTCCCACATCCTGCTCGTGCCCTTCGGCGTGGCCCTGCCGGCCATCACCCTCCTGATGCACTACCGCGGGCTGCGCAAGAGCGACGCGGTCGCCCTGCTGCTCGCCCGCCGCTGGTCGGCGGTCATGGCCGTGCAGTTCGCCATCGGCATCGTCACCGGTACCGTGCTCTCCTTCGAGTTCGGCCTGCTGTGGCCGGGACTGATGGGCCGCTGGGGTGATGTCTTCGGCCTCGGATTCGGGGTCGAGGCGTGGGCCTTCTTCCTGGAAGCCGTCCTCATCGCGATCTACCTCTACGGCTGGCGCAGGCTCAAGCCGTGGACGCACTTCTGGCTGGGTCTGCCCCTGCCGCTGACCGCGCTGATGGGGGCGTTCGGCATCATCGCCGCGAACTCCTGGATGAACACGCCGCGGGGCTTCACGCTGGACGCGGCCGGCAACCCCGTGGACGTCGACGTGCGTAGGGCTATCTTCACGCCGATGTTCGGGCCCGAGTACTGGCACTTCGTGGCGGGGGTCGTCCTCACGGCCGGGTACGTCGTCGCGGGGGTGTACGCGGTCGGCTGGCTGCGCGGCCGGCGAGACCGCTACCACCGGCTCGGCTTCACCGTGCCGTTCACCGTCGCCGCGATCCTCACCCCCGTTCAGTTCGTGCTCGGGGACTCCATCGCCCGCTCCGTCTTCCACAAGCAGCCGGTGAAGTTCGCGGCCACCGAGATCGTCTGGGAGACCGGTACCCACGTACCGGAGTACATGTTCGGCCGCCTGCATTCGGACGGGTCGATCTCCGGCGGGATCAAGATCCCGCAACTGGACTCGATCCTCGCCGGTTTCAGCCCGGACACCCGGGTGACGGGACTGACGGCGGTGCCCGCGAGCGACCGCCCGACGGCGACCCAGGCCACGATCGCCCACTGGGCGTTCGACATCATGGTGACGATCGGGAGCCTGCTCGTCCTGCTCGCGCTCTGGTACGGCTGGTGCTGGCTGCGCCGCCGTGAACTGCCGCGCTCACCCTGGTTCTTCCGGTGTGCCGCGGTGGCCGGAGCGGCCTGCCTGGTGACGGTGGAATGCGGCTGGATCACCACCGAAGTCGGCCGCCAGCCCTGGATCGTCTACCAGAACATGCGGGTGTCCGAAGCCGTCACGGACACCCGGGCCGCGTCGTTGTGGGCGATGCTCGCGATCGTCGTCGTGGTCTACACACTGATCCTCGGCACCTTCCTGGCCGTCCTGCTCACGATGCGCACCCGGTGGCGGGCCGCCGACGAACAACTGGTCGGCTCCCACCCCGACGGCTCCCCGGAGGGCGACACGCCCTACGGTCCGCGCCGGTCGGCCGCCGCGGCGGCACCGGACCACGGCACCGCGCACGATGACGGAGGAGGGCCATGATCGAGGACGTCGTCGCATGGGTGCTGCTGGCGGCGGTGGCCGCCTACGCCTGCGCCGGCGGGACCGACTACGGCGCGGGCTTCTGGGACCTGTTCGCGGGCGGCCCCGAACGGGGCAAGCGTCCCCGGTGGTTGATCGACCACGCCATGGAGCCGGTCTGGGAGACGAACAACGTCTGGCTCATCTTCGTCCTGGTGATCATGTGGACGGGGTTTCCGGTCCTGTTCCAGACCGTCTTCACGGCGATGTGGCTGCCCCTGGCGCTCGCGGCCGTCGGGCTCGTCCTGCGCGGTGCGGGCTTCGCCCTGCGCAAGCCCATGACACGCCTCTCGCGGCGCAGGATCTACGGCGCCGCCTTCGCCGTCTCCTCACTGCTCACGCCCTTCTTCCTCGGAGCAGTGGTCGGCGGCCTGGCCACGGGCCGGGTCGCTCCGGGAACGAAGGCCTCCGCCGACGCGTGGTCCAACGGGACCTCCGTGCTCGCCGGGCTGCTCACCGTCGCGGCGACGGCCTTCCTGGGCGCGGTGTTCCTGACCGCCGACGCCCGCCGCTTCGACGCCCCCGACCTCGTCCGCTACTTCCGGCTGCGGGCCTGGTGCAGCCTCGCGGTCATCGCCGTTCTCGCCGTGGTCGGCCTCGCCGTCACCCGGCACGATGCGCGCTACGTCTACGACGGCCTCACCGGCGGCATCGGCCTGGCCCTGGTGGTCGCGGCCGCGGTCAGCGCAGTGGCCACCGCCGGACTGCTGTACCGCACCGCGACCGGCTGGGCGAGGCTGACGGCGGTCGGCAGTGTCGCCCTCGTCGTGGTCGCCTGGGGGCTGGCCCAACGGCCGTATCTCATCCCCACCTCGCTGACCGTGGATCAGGCGGCCGGAGCGTCGACGACACTGCGCTGGCTGCTCCTCGTCACGGCCATCGCGGTGGTGCTCGTCGGACCGCCCCTGGTCCTGCTCTACCGGCTGGACACCGGGGGCGCCCTGCAACCCCTCGCCGAGAACGACCTGCGGCGCACGGCCGCCGACCGGGGTGGGTCCGGCACCCCACCGTCGTGACCGGGCCTCGGCGGACAGCCGTCGGGGCCGATGCGGACAGAGCGGGTGACGCGTGACGGGGCCCGGGCGCGAACCGGTGATCGTAGTGGTGCTGGGCGTCTCCGGCGCCGGGAAGAGCACCGTCGGCAAAGCCCTGGCAGAGGCCCTCGGGGTGCCGTTCCTGGAGGGTGACGACGTACATCCCGGCGCGAACATCGCCAAGATGGCCGCCGGCCGCTCCCTGGACGACACGGACCGCGCCCCCTGGCTCGGCGTGCTCAGGGAGCGGATTCGGCAGTCCTCCCGGGCGGGCCGGGGGCTGGTGGTCTCCTGCTCGGCGCTCAAGCGCGCGTATCGCGACGAACTCCGCGGAGCCGCCCCGAACGTCTGGTTCCTCTACCTGGCGCTGGACCGCGAGACCGCCCGGGCGCGGGTCTCCCGGCGTCCAGGCCATTTCATGCCCGCCCTGCTGGTCGACTCCCAATTCGAGGCGCTCGACCCGCTGGAACCGGACGAGCCCGGCGCGACCGTCGACGCCACGGCGGCCCTGGAGGACACCGTGGCCCGGGCGCGCGGCGCCGTCGCCCGCCTCGGTGGGGGGCCGCAGCGGTGAGGAACCGGTTCTTCCCGGCCGGGGTCAGCCGCCCAGGAGTACGGCGATGTCGCCCGAGCGCGGCGTCGGAGCTCCGGAGCGGGTCACGGGCAGCAGTGTGCCGTCCGGGCGCACCAGGAACAGCAGGTGGTGTCCGGCGGGGACCGGACCGTCGAGGCGACGCGTGACGAGGCGGGCGCCCAGGTCGTAGCGGCGGGCCAGCTCGGCTCCGGTCAGCGGGGCGTCGAAGAGCACCTGGCCACCGGTGTACGGGGCGACGACCCCCTGGGTGTCGGCGGCGGGCCCGAGGCGGTACACGGCTCCCTCGACACCGCCCTGGAGGCTGACGGAAGCCAGGGCGTTGAAGTCGGGCTCGTCGGTCAGGAGCAGGACGCCGGTGAGGCCCTCCAATTCGGCGCCCGAGCCGGTGGCCGCGGCGAACAGCTCCCCGGGGGCGAGTTCCAGCCCGGCGGCGGCGATCCGCTCCCGCTGCGCGTCGTGCCCCGCCCACATGACGACCTCCAGCCCGGCCGACCGCAGGGCCACTCCCAGATCGACCACCCACAGATCATCGCCCACGAGCAGCGGCCTGGAGCGCGACGGGCGTACGACCCCCCATCGTTTCGCCACCGGCGCGGCGGTCAGCCCGTACAGCGTGACGGTCGTCACGATGACCAGGAACGTGGCGGGAAGGATCTTCGAGGCGCCGCCCACGCCCTTGTCGGCCAGGGTGGCGGAGAACGTCGAGGCGGTGGCCGCGGCCACGATGCCGCGCGGCGCCATCCACCCGAGGAACCGCCGCTCCCCGCGGGTCAGATCCGTGCCGAGGGACGCGACGGCCGCCACGAGCGGCCGGACCACCAGGACCAGGACCGCGACGAGGCCGAGGGTCGGCAGCACCACGTGCCGCAGCGACTGCGGGCTGACGGTGGCCGAGATGGAGATGAACAGCAGGCCGATGATCAGATGGACCAGGGTCTCGAAGAAGGGATCCCGGGCGGCGACAACGGAGCCGGGCAGGTTCGCCACCGCCAGCCCCATCAGGACGGCGGCGATCAGGCCCGTGTCGTCCCGGATCACACCGCAGACCGCCGTCACACCGATCACTGCGGCCAACTGGACGGTGGTACCCAGCACCGCCCCGGGGCGCAGCCTGCGCAGGAGCGTCACCAGCACCGCGGTCCCCACGACGCCGCCGGCCAGGCCCACCGCGGCACTGACGGCGAACTCCGCAGCTCGCTCCCCAGGCCCTTGCGCTTTCCCGCCACCACACCGTGGAAGACCAGGGCGCCCAAGACGGCCCCCACGGGGTCGATGAGCGTCCCCTCCCAGATGAGGACGTGCTGGAGCCGGTCCGTGGGACGGACGAAGTGGAGCAACGGTCCGACGACCGTGGGTCCGGACACGATCAGGATGGTCCCGAGCATCACGGACGCACCGACGGACATCCCCAGCAGGGCCCGGGCGAGCAGGGCCGCCGACACCGCGGTGAGCAGCCCGCCGCACCAGATCAGCCGCACCACCACCGTGCGGGTGTGCGCTCTGAACCGCTTCAGGTCCAGGCCCAGCCCGGCGTCGTAGAGGATCACCGCGACGGCCAGCGAGACCCACTGGGAGAAGCCGGCACCCAGCAGCTCCTCGGGGTTCACGTCATCGGTCAGCGCGCCGGCGGTGAACCCGACGGGCAGCAGGATGATCAGCGCGGGGACGCGTAGCCGGCTCGCCAGCAGCTGGGAGCCCACGGCCAGCACGACGATCAGGCCGAGTCCCAGGAGCACCTGGTCGTCCGAAAGGGCGGAGGCGGCGCTCACGGCCCGGCCCACCGACAGGCGCGTGCCCCCGTTCCGACCGGCATCAGCACGGCGGTGTCCGGCGGCGACGGGAACGAACCTGCAGCATGTCCAAGCGGATCTCCGCATGTGAGAGGCAGGCGCACGGGTGCGCGGGGCCCGGACGCGGGCCGCTCGTCCATTAACCCGGCGCCCCCGGGGCTCGGCAATTCGGGTTCGGCCGGTTCGCCGTTCGGCGCGCGCGAACCGCCGGTGTGCACGATGGTGAGGGCATGGGTGCGCCCGACCAGATGAGCGAGGCCGCATTCCGGTCGCTCTATCGCGAACTGCGCGACAAGGCGCCCGGCGGCCGGGCGCCCCGGGGAGCCCTGGTCACCCTCACCCCCGAACGGACCCTGGCAGCCGTCCGCGAGGTCCGCTCCGGCCGTACGGTCTCGCTCGCCGCGCCCCTGGACACCCGCGAGGGACCCGACAACCCCGAACCGGCCGTGCACCGGCTCACCGCCCCCGCCGGCGGCGTCCCGGACCCGCACGGCCTCCAGTTCGCCCGGGACCGCGTCGCCCTGAACATCCACGGCGACGCCGACAGCCACATCGACGCGCTCTGCCACGTCATCTACGACGGCACCCTGCACGGCCGCGTGCCCGCGGCCGACGTCCTGTCCCCGGACGGATCGGGGGCCCTGACCATCGACCTGGCCCGCGACGGGATCGTGGGCCGGGGGGTGCTCCTGGACATCCCGCGTCTGCACGGCACCGAGTGGCTCGAGCCGGGATCGCACGTCACCGCCGGGGACCTCGCCGCCGCCGAGGCGCGACAGGGAGTACGGGTCGGCGCGGGCGACATCCTCCTCGTACGCGTCGGGCACCGCCGCAGGCGCGAGGAACTCGGTGCCTGGGACGCGACCGCCGCGCGGGCCGGGCTCCATCCGACGGCTCTGCGTCATGCGGCCGACCGCCGGGTCGCCGTCCTCGGCAGCGACGGCAACAACGACACGGCCCCCAGCGCCGTGCGGGGCGTCGCGTACCCGGTGCACGTACTGGCCATCCACGCCATGGGACTGCACCTGCTCGACTACCTGCGGCTCGAGGAACTGGCGCGCCTCTGCGCGGACGAGGGGCGCTGGTCGTTCCTCTGCGTGATCGCGCCGCTACGACTGCCGGCGGCGACCGGTTCCCCCGTCAATCCGCTGGCGGTCCTGTGACCGGCGGAGCCCCGGCCGAGCCGACTCGCCGGGCCACACGTGCGGGGCTACGTTGTAGATGCGAGCGCAGTGGATGCGAGCGGACCCAACTCACCTGACAGGAGCACACCGTGCTCCGGAGACGGTGGCGGCATGACCGAGGCGCGGCAGTACGACGTCATCATCATCGGGACGGGTGCCGGCGGCGGCACGCTCGCCCACCGCCTGGCACCCACCGGAAAACGGATCCTCCTCCTCGAACGCGGCGACTACCTGCCGCGCGAACGGGACAACTGGGACTCCACCCAGGTCTTCGTCAAGGCGAAGTACCGCGCACCGGAGTTCTGGTACGACCGGCACGGAAAGCGGTTCCCGCCCGAGGTGAACTACTACGTCGGCGGCAACACCAAGTTCTACGGCGCCGCGCTGTTCCGCCTGCGCCCGGAGGACTTCGGCGAGATCCGCCACCATGACGGCATCTCGCCCGCCTGGCCACTGGACTACGGCGACCTGGAGCCGTACTACACGCAGGCCGAGCACCTCTACCTCGTCCACGGCAGGCACGGCGAGGACCCCACCGAAGGGCCGGCCAGTGCCCCGTACGCGTACCCGCCCGTGCGACACGAGCCGCGCATCCAGCAGTTGAGCGACGACCTGGAGAAGCGGGGCCTGCACCCCTTTCATCTCCCGATCGGGGTGAATCTGCTCCAGGACGAGCGAGGGCGGGCGGCGCACGGCAGCGCCTGCATCCGCTGCGACCGTGTGGACGGCTTCCCCTGCCTGATGGGAGCGAAGTCGGACGCCCAGGTCATCTGTGTGGACCCGGCCCTGGAACACGCCAACGTCGAACTGCTCACCCGCGCCGATGTGCGGCGGCTCGAAACGGACGCCAACGGGCGCAGCGTCACCACGGTCGTCGCGGAACTGGGGGACGGTTCGACCGTCCGGTTCGCCGCCGACATCGTGGTCGTGGCCTGTGGGGCGGTCAACTCCGCCGCCCTGCTGCTGCGTTCGGCAGACGACCGGCACCCTCGCGGCCTGGCCAACAGCTCGGACGTGGTCGGTCGGCACTACATGCGGCACAACAACCTGGCCCTGATGGCGGTCTCCAAGGAACCGAACCCCACCAGGTTCCAGAAGACCCTGGCGCTGCACGACTGGTACCTGGGATCCGACGACTGGGACTACCCCCTCGGCGGCATCCAGATGCTCGGCAAATCCGACTCCGAGCAGATCCACGGCGAGGCACCCCGCTGGGCCGGCGCCGTCACCCCGGACATGCCCTTCGAAGTGCTCGCACACCACGCCGTCGACTTCTGGCTGTGCGGTGAGGACCTGCCGACGCCGGACAACCGGGTCACCCTCGACGGGGACGGCGGCATCCACCTCGCCCTCGACGAGAAGAACAACATCGCCGGCCTGGACCGGCTGCGGGGCAAACTGCAGCACATGCTCGGTCATCTGGGCATGCACGAACACCATCTGTTGTCACACAGCATCTACCTGCACAAGGGCATGCCCATAGGCGCCACGGCCCATCAGGCCGGCACCGTCCGCTTCGGCCACGACCCGCAGAGCTCCGCCCTGGACGTCGACTGCAAGGCCCACGACCTCGACAACCTCTACGTCGTCGACACGAGCTTCTTCCCGAGCATCGGCGCGGTCAACCCCTCGCTGACGGCGATCGCCAACGCCTTGCGTGTGGGGGACCACCTCGCGGAGCGACTGCGATGACCGGGCGCCGCCGAGCCGCGACGGCCGAGCACGACTGAGGCGTCCGGAGGAGGAGAGACATGGACCGTTACCCGCCCATCGCCGAGCACGGACTCGTGGGGGATCTGCAGACCGCCGCCCTGGTGTCGTCCAAGGGAGTCGTCGACTGGTTCGCGGCACCACGATTCGATTCCCCCAGCATCTTCGCCTCGCTGCTCGACCACGACGGGGGCGGCTACTTCCTGCTCGCACCGGAACAGGGCGACGGCACGTGGAAACAGCTCTACTACCCGGACACGGCGGTCGTGGTGACCCGCTTCATGTCACCCGACGGGGTCGGGGAGATCATCGACTACATGCCGGTCCACCGGGGTCTCACCGCGTCCGACCGGCACACCCTGGTGCGTGCGATCCGCACGGTACGCGGCACCGTGAACTTCACCCTCGAATGCCGCCCCCGGTTCGACTACGCGCGGGCGACCCACCGACTCGACGTGGCGGGGAACACGGCGACCTTCCGGGCCCCCGGGGTCACCGCGTTCCTGCAGAGCACCTTCCCGCTCGAACGCGACGGCCAGGACGTCCGGGCGTCGATCACGCTCAACGCGGGTGAGGTGGCGGCGGCGGTGTTCACCACCGACGCCGAGGACGGAGCGGCGCCGCAGCCCCCGGACGGCGACCGGATCACCGAGGAGATCTGGGAACAGATCGACTACTGGCAGAAGTGGGTGCGCACTTCGCGCTATCACGGCCGCTGGGCGGAGATGGTGTACCGCTCGGCCATCACGCTCAAGCTCCTCACCTACGCCCCCTCGGGCGCGCCGGTCGCGGCCGCCACCATGGGCCTTCCCGAGCAGGTCGGCGGCGAACGCAACTGGGACTACCGCTTCACCTGGGTACGGGACGGGTCCCTGTCCGTGCGTGCCCTGCTCGACCTCGGCTTCGTGGAGGAGGCGACCCGCTTCACCCACTGGCTCGGCGACCGCCTGAGCGCCCATGAGGGTCGCGACGGGGAGCCGCTCCAGATCATGTACCGGGTCGACGGTGACCCTCACCTGACCGAGGAGATCCTCGAACACTTCGAGGGCTACCGGGGCTCGTACCCGGTCCGGGCCGGAAACGCGGCCATGGACCAGTTGCAACTCGACATCTACGGCGAGGCGCTGTACGCCCTGTCACAGGGCCGCGAGGTCGCCGGACAAGCCGACTACCAGGGCTGGAAGGCGCTCGCCCGGACCCTGGACTGGCTCGCCGACTCCTGGGACCGGCCCGACGAGGGCATCTGGGAGACCCGGGGCGGCCGGAAGGACTTCACCTACAGCCGCGTGATGTGCTGGGCCGCCTTCGACCGCGGAATCAAGATCGCCGCCGACTTCAGCAGGCCGGCGGACACCGCCCTGTGGACCAAGGCCCGCGACGACATCCTCGAACAGGTCATGGAACGCGGCTGGAGCGACAAGGAACGGTCCCTGGTCCAGCATTACGGCAGCCACGTCCTCGACGCCTCGCTGTTGCTGGTTCCCCGGGTCGGGTTCCTCGCGCCGAGGAGCGCGAGCTGGCTGTCCACGCTCGACGCCATGGACCGCGTCCTGGTCTCCGACAGCCTGGTCTACCGGTACGACCCCCAGGCCTCTCCCGACGGTCTGCGCGGCTCGGAAGGGACCTTCAGCCTCTGCACGTTCCTCTACGTCGACGCCCTCGCCCGCGCCGGACGGCTGCCGCAGGCCCGCTACACCTTCGAGAAGATGCACACGTACGCCAACCACGTCGGTCTCTTCGCGGAGGAGATCGGCCCCAGCGGCGAGCAACTCGGCAACTTCCCCCAGGCTTTCACCCACCTGTCGCTCATCATGGCGGCGACCACTCTGAACGAGGCACTCGATGCCCTCCACCGCTGAACACGGCTTCCCGGACGGGCCCGCCGATCCGCGGGTCCCCGCGTGACCGGGGAGCGCTTCGGGACCCGCCCGGGCAGAGGTCGTTCAGCCGTCGTTCATCCGGGGCCACGACCGGACGTGGGCGCGACTTTCCGGCCCCGGGGCGAACGTGCGGTGGACCCACCCTGCCGACCGGCAGACCGGGAGGACCCGAAGGTCCGCCTTGAAGCGCACCGCCCGCCTCTCCGCCGCCATCGCCGTCTCCCTGGCCGTCGGCCCGCTCTCCGCCACGGGCAGCGCATCCGCGCGCGAGCGGCCCGTCCCGGCCTCGGTGCCCGACTGGGCCGGCAAGTGCGGTCACTGCTGGGCGCGGCCTCGGCGACCGGCTACGGCAACCTCTCCGGCCGCGGGGCCCAGGACCAGCGACAGACGGCGCTGCGCATGGAACAGCGACTTCCATCGCTGTTCGAGACCATCACGGCCGAGCACGAGCTCATCGTCGTGGAGACGTCGGGCGGGGCGCGTGCCGTGGCCGGCGCCGACGCCTTCAGGGGCGGTCTGGCCGCCGGCGATCCGGGGCTGACCGGTCTGATCCAGGCGCCGGTCACCGACAAGACCTGCTGTACTTGCACAAGCAGCCGCAGAACGCCGATCACCAGGACTACCTGGCCCACGCCCCGGACCTCGCCGCGGTCCTAGGCTGATCGTTACCACCAGCCCATTGGCCTGAGGGCTGTCCCGCAAACGCTGGGCGGGTTGCACCCAGGCGAGCCCAGGGATGCCCGCGAGCCTGCAACAGGAACATCTGTGGCAGCCTGCCGACATGCCATGGGAACTCAAGGAACACGCAGGTCGCCACTACGCCGTCCTGTTCCGCTACGCCTTGCCCAACGACGCCTGGTCGGTGGAACTGAGCGAAGCCAAGCCGGCATCGGCCGAGGGGGCCGCGACCCCCGACGCCGCGGTGGCCCACTTGCCCGGCCCTGCCTTCTTGGTGACACACGTCCCGGACGAGGATCCGAACCTGCAACCGACTGTCCGCTTCTGGAGCCCTGACGGTCGCGTCGTCCCCTACGAGGTGATGCGCTGGTACATGGAGCACGTGGCCGATCAGGTAGAACGCTGCCGCGTCGCATTCGAGCAGGGGGAACCCGAAGCAGTGGAATGAGCACACCAGCCATGCGAGATCGTCTCACTCTCGGCCTGCGGTTACGTGACGACTCTCAACCGATCCCGGTAGCCGTCGAGGCCAGCGACAGCAGTAGGGCTCCGAGTGCACCCGCAGCGCCGTAGAGTCGCAGCTTGTACCGATCATCGCGTTGGCGGGCATGCAGCGCGGTGGCCCCGGCGAAGGCCAGCCCGCCGATGATGAACCACGGCCCCCACAGGTAGAGGTACCAATCGGTCAGCGGAGCCAGATCTGGCGCAACCGAGACTGCCCCGGCCTTGACCAGCACACCGTGGACGACGAAGAGGCCGCCATGCCACATGAGCAGGGTCGCCGCGCCACCACCGCAGAACACGATGAGCCGGCTGATCCGCAAGCCCCGCGGTCGCGTCAGGCCGAGGCCGACCAGCGCGCCGAAGAGCTTCAGGAAGCCGGTTACCACCAGGACGGCCACGAACCACGGCACGCCGTCGCGAGCGAGCTTCACCAAGGACGGCGCCACCGTCGACTGCGCGCCGAAGGCATTGCCCGTCGCCCAGACAAAACTGGGTACCGCGAACAAGATCCCCCATGCCGCAGCGGCGTAGCCAGGCCATTTGCTCAGGTGGAGGCGTATTGTCCGGTGGGGGAGGGGACGCATCGCGTCGTCCGGGGAAGGCATGAGTGACATGACTCGATCATGGTTCGCACCGCGATGACCGTACGTCATCCGCAGGGAGGATCCGCCTCCCCCACGAGAGCTACCTCTCGGCACCGGAGCTACGACCGACCACTGGCACCTCGCCCAGGCCGGCGAGTGACGCGTCGGACGCCAAGCAGCAGGTCGCCGGCCGCGTGCGTCGAGTCGGCCGGCGCCGAGACTGTGGGCCGGCCGTGGCATGCTCGCCGGTCGCGTGCTATCAGGCGGCGGGGCGGTTGCGGGTGCCGTCCGCGGGCCCCTGCGGCCAGGCCCCGGGCTCGGCGCCGGGTCCCGCTCGCCCGGCAAACGGACTGTGCCCGCGGGGACGCCGAGGACGGCGCCCGCCTCGGTGTCGGTGAGGAGGTCGTCGGGGTGCTCGACGGGCTCCGGGAGGGGGGCAGGGGGGCGGCCGCCGAGTTGAAGGCCGCGGGCGCGCAACTGGAGGAGAGCTGCGGCGCGGGCTGGGGGCGAGGGGAGGTCCAGTGGAGCAGGCGGCGTGCGCTGCACACGGTCGCACAGAGCCTCGTATCGCGCGTGGACCACCTGCTCGGCTTCGTGCAGGCCAATCCCCAGCGGTCGCAGCGCCTCACAGACGGACTTGACCGCCAGCAGTCGGCGGTCGCGCAGCACGTCGGCATCGACCTCTCGGCAGGCCCGTTCCTCCAGGTAGGCCCACCAGTCGCTCACTGGGCCACGAGCCGGGATCTCAGGGTGCGCGTCATAGGTTCGAACGTACGTCAGGACTCGGTGCCCACCCCGGCCGTCCCTTGCTGGTGCTCTCGAATCTCGTGGACAAAACCACCGCAGGGGATGGCTCGCGGTCTGGGCGGCGTCGACCGCTGCAGGAGGGCCGTGGCCCGGCGTTGTCGCAGCGGAGACTCACGCAGATGTCGTTTGTACGGCATTCTCGATGGTGGGCTGGAAGGTGAAAATGCTCTCCAGTCCGATGATGCGGAAGATGCGTCGCAGGTTGTCGTTCACGCCTACGAGGGTGAGGGGACAATTCGCGCTTTGCGCATGCTGGTAGGCCGTAATGAGTACGGTCACTCCGGTGGAGTCGCAATATTCCAAACCGGTCAGGTCCATCACCAGGTGGTCATCCGGTGCGAGCCGTATAGCACCCAGGGGACCGGAAAGCTGGGGTGCGGTGTGGTGATCGAGGTCCCCGGTCACCGTCAGCACGGTGGCGCCGGAAGAGTGGGTGTTTCGGGTGACGGCAAGGGTTCCTTCGGTCACCGGTTTCTCCTATGCAGAGGTTGTCGTGCAGTGGTGACGGGCGGGGTCGGGCACACGCCGGCGTCGCCCACCCCGAGTCGCTCCCCTGCCATGCAACCAGTGCGGCTGTGAGCTTCGGCGGTACTCGCCGTGCCACCGCCCATCCGTCTGCCCGCGCGCCGGGAGGCAGACGTGGTCTGCATATCCTACACAGCGCGCCCACGGGGATGCTGCCGTTTCGAAACGGCAGGAACGGGGACGAGCGGCTACGTGCACATGGGGAGCTGCGGCGTGCCGCGGTTGGCGCCGGCCTGCGGATGCAGCCCGGGTGAAAGGGTGGCAGTGGTGGGGTGCGAAGGCACTGAGCGCGGTCCGGCGTCGGCGGCTCTGGACGAAGTGTTCGCCTGCGATGCGGAAGTGGGCCGGGACCTCGCCGCCGTGAACTGGGCGGCTACCCCGTTGGGCGAGCCGGGGGGCTGGCCGCAGAGTCTGCGTACCGCGGTGAGCATCCTGCTTTCTTCGCGGTTTCCCATGTGGATGGCCTGGGGACCGCACCTTACGTTCTTCTGCAACGCGGCCTACCGGCGCGACACTTTGGGTCGCAAATACCCATGGGCGTTGGGAAGGCCGGCAAGCGAGGTCTGGGCCGAGATCTGGAACGACATCGGTCCTCGCATCGACAACGTCCTCAGCAGGGGCGAGGCCACGTGGGACCAGGCGCTGCTGTTGTTTCTGGAACGCTCCGGCTTCACCGAGGAGACGTACCACACCTTCTCGTACAGCCCGCTGCGCGACGACGACGGCACGATCGTCGGGATGCTGTGCGTGGTCAGCGAGGAGACGGAGCGGGTGATCGGTGAGCGGCGGATGGCCACGTTGCGGGACCTCGGCTCCGATCCCAGCGCGGTACTCACCGAGCAGGAGATGCTCGCCTTCGCAGGCCGGCAGATGCGGCACAACGCCCGTGATCTGCCTTTCACGCTGACCTATCTGTTCGAGGACGCGGACACGGCGCGGTTGGCGGCGACCACCGGCATCGATGCCGGGCACGCGGCGGCGCCACTGGTGCTCTCGGCCGACGACGCGTCCGCGCGGTGGCCGCTCCGGGCGGCAGCCTTGGGGGAGACGACGGTGACGACACTGCAGGACGTGGCATCGACCGATCTCCCGAGTGGTCCGTGGCCCGAGCCTCCCACGCGCGCGCTTGTCGTGCCGCTGCTCGGGAAAGGCAGTGCCCCGTATGGCTTCCTCGTGGCCGGCGTGAACCGGTACCGGCCCTTGGACGACGGCTACCGTGGCTTTGTGGAACTGGTTGCCGGTCATCTCGCCGCCGGTATCGCGAGCGCCCGCAGCTACCAGGCCCAGCAGAAGCGGGCCGAGGAACTCGCCGAATTGGACCGCGCCAAAACGACGTTCTTCTCCAACATCAGCCACGAGTTCCGCACCCCTCTCACACTGATCATGGGCCCCCTGGAAGAGCTCCGCAGCCGTCTGATCGACGACCCCCAGTCCTATGAAGATGTGGAGATCATCCACCGCAACGGACTACGGCTCGGCAAGCTCGTCAACGCCCTCCTCGACTTCTCCCGTATCGAGGCCGGCCGCATGCAGGCAAGTTGTGAGCCCGTGGACCTCGCCACGTTCACGGCCGAGTTGGCAGGCGTGTTCCGATCAGCCATCGACAAGGCCGGTCTGAGGTACGACGTCGACTGCCCGCCCCTGGGGCAAGAGGTGTACATCGACCGCCAGATGTGGGAAAAGGTCGTCCTCAACCTCCTCAGCAACGCACTGAAGTTCACCTTCGACGGGTCGATCGGCGTCAGCGTGAGAAAGGAGGCAACCGAGGTCGTCGTCACCGTCTCGGACACCGGTATCGGTGTGGCCGCCGGAGAGATGCCGCGCCTCTTCGAGCGCTTCCACCGCATCGAAAGCGCCCGCTCCCGCTCCAACGAAGGCAGTGGCATCGGTTTGGCCCTCGTCCAAGAACTGGTGGGCCTGCACGGCGGCACCATCACAGCCGACAGCACCGAGGGAGTCGGCACCTCCTTCACCATCCGCTTGCCCTTCGGCACCGCGCACCTGCCCCCTGACTCAGCCGTGCGCGAGGGCGCGACCGCCGCGGCCGGCCCCCGTGCTTCCAGCGCCTACACGGCAGAGGCGCTCCGCTGGTTGCCCAGCGACCGCACCGCGCCGGCGCAGAAGGAGACCACCGAAACAGACGAGGTTTCGGCCGCTGACACCGGGGCGTTGCCCACGCGCGTACTCATCGCCGACGACAACGCCGACATGCGCGAGTACCTCGCCCGTCTGCTGACCGGCGCCGGCTACGAAGTCCAGGGCGTCACCGACGGGATGGAAGCCCTCGACGCCATCCGCACGCACATGCCCGACCTCGTCGTCAGCGACGTGATGATGCCCCGTCTCGACGGCCTCGCCCTCGTCGCAGCGCTGCGCACCGACCCTCGTACCGCGGCCGTACCCGTCCTGCTGCTATCGGCCAGGGCCGGGCAGGAAGCCTCCATCGAAGGCCTTCAGGCCGGCGCCGACGACTACCTGGTCAAACCCTTCGCAGCCGCCGAACTCCTCGCCCGAATCCGCGCGAACGTCGAACTCGCGCGGCTGCGCAACCACCAGGCCCGCTGGCGTACCGCTCTGGTGGACTCCCTACAAGAGGCGTTCTTCGTCTGTGACGAGACCGGCGCCATCACCGAAATCAACTCCACCTTCACCGACATCCTCGGGTACGGCACCGAGGGCCTGCCCTACGCACCCATCCACCCATGGTGGCCGGACGCAAGCATCGACCCCGACGCACATCGGCAGGTGGAGAAGGCCTTCGCCCAATTGCTGGGGCACCAGAGGGGCTCCTACTCCATCCCCGTCACCCACCGGGACGGACACCGGGTGTGGGTCCGTGCGACCTTCGCCCAAGCCAAAGACCCCGCCACCGGCCGCAACATCATCGTCGGCACCTTCCGCGACATCACCGCCGAGCACTACGCCATCCAGCGCGAAACCGCGCTCGCAGCCCTCAGCACTCGACTGTCCAAAGCCGGCAGCCTGACCGAAGCGCTTACCGGCGCCCTCAGCGAACTCAAAGCCCTGTGGCGGGCTGAACACGTCCTGGCGGCCGTTTTCCCACGCCATAACGAACCGATCGTGACGTCCACCGCAGGTCCGACCCACTGGCAGCAACTGTCCCCCGAACACCGCCACCTGCTGACGGACCAGCGCCGGCAATCCACCCTCACCGCAGCAGCGCGCGGCAGCGGAGCCGGCGTCACCCTCGAACACCCCGACGGCCCCCTTGCGCTGTGGATCGACCTCGGCGACAGCCGCCCGTTCACCGGCGAAGACGAACTCCTGCTGTCACTCCTGGCAGGTCACCTCACACAGGGACTGGCCCGCGCCCACCACAACGACCAGCAGCGCGAAACAGCCCTTGCCCTCCAGCGGGCCATCCTCGGCCCCTCCGAGCTACCCGCAGGCTTCGCCGTACGCTACGAGCCCGCCACCCCGCCCCTCGAAGTGGGTGGGGACTGGTACGACACCGTCACCCTGCCCGACGGACGCATCGGCATCGTCGTCGGTGACTGCGTCGGCCGAGGCCTGAAAGCAGCCGCTGTCATGGGCCAACTGCGCAGCGCCTGCCGCGCACTCCTCCTGCAGAACCCCCGCCCCGCCCAGGTCCTCACGGCGCTGGACCACTTCGCCGCCGGCATCCCCGGAGCCCTGTGCACTACGGTCTTCTGCGGCATCCTCGACCCGGAAAGCGGCCACCTCATCTACTCCAGCGCCGGACACCCGCCCGGCATCCTCGCCCGCCCCGACGGCGCGACCTGCCTCCTCGAAGACGGCCGCTCCACCCCCCTGGCCATCACCCCGGGCGCGGCACGCCCCGAAGGCACATGCACCATGGCCGCCCGCGACACCCTGCTGCTGTACACCGACGGACTGGTCGAACGCCGCCGCCGCCCACTGACCGACGGCATCCACCAAGCCGGTCGAGCACTCCAGGAAGGACGCGACACCCCCATCGACGACCTCGCCGGCGACGTCATGACCAGCCTGGCGCCAGCCGACGGCTACGACGACGACGTCGCACTCCTGCTATACCGATACCCCGCCCCCCTGGACATCAGCTTCCCCGCCGAATCCGCCCAGCTGGCCCCGGTCCGCCAAGCCCTACGCGGGTGGCTCGACCGGTGCGCCCTGCCCCCGCACACCGTCCAGAACGCCTTGGTCGCCGCCGGGGAAGCATGTGCCAATGCCATTGAACACGGCCACCGCCACACCCCCGGCGACACCGTCCGCCTACGAGCAGAAACCCTCACCGACGCACTCCACCTCACCGTCACAGACACCGGCCGCTGGAAAACACCACAACCCGAGGCCAACCCCCACCGGGGCCGCGGCGTCACCCTCATGCGCGCCTTGATGCAGACCGTCCACATCACATCCGACCAAGCCGGTACCACCGTCGACATGCACACGAGGATCACCTGATGACCACCCCTCTCGCCCTCACCACCGCGCGCCGACCGGATGACACGACAGTCCTCAAGGCCGTCGGGGAAATCGACATGAGCAACACCGACACGCTCACCTCAGCTCTCGATTCCCTTCCAGGCAAACTGCTCGTTGACCTCACCGAAGTCGAATACCTCGACAGCGCCGGCGTGAGCGTCCTGTTCACTCATGCCGGCCGAATCGAAATCATCGCCACCCCGCTGCTGATTCCCGTACTGACGATCTCCGGTCTCGCCGACCTCGCCACCGTCCACGAACGCGGAGCGTGATGCGAGCCAGACCGGCTCCCCACCCCACGAGCCCCTACCTCCCCGACCTCGCTCTACGACGACCGCCGACTGCTCGTAGAAAGCCTCCTCCTCAGGCCCGGCAGGCTGCGCCGGGGCCGGCCTCCCGGCCCGATGACGGGTTCCACGGCGGCGAGGACGGCGTCGCGCAGCGCGATGGGTTCCAGGGTGGGGGCAGCTTCGGGTGCTGCCGCAGGACCGGGAAGGAGCCCAGGCAGGCCTGCCCCCGGTTGTCATCCCCTCTGGCAACGGCGGCACGGGCGCGTACAACCCCACAGGGCGCCCGCATGTCACACACACACACGACACACGTTCGGGACAAGGGGAATCATGAAGCGCACAACCGCCGCCGCCATCGCGATCACGGCCGCCCTCGCCGCCTCGCTCACCGCCTGCGGAGACAGCAGCGATGACAAGGCGGCACCGACCGCACCTACGGCCGTCGGCACGCCCGCGGGGCAGGCCACGCCTTCGGCGAGCGCGTCGGCGGTCAAGCCGTCGAATGGCATGCCGCCGAGGCCTACCGGCGCCGCCCGCGACGCGTACCTCGCCGCGATCACGATAGTTGCGCCCAACACCGCCGCCGACCCCGACAAGGCCATCGACGCGGGCCGGAATCAGTGCTCCGCGCTGAACGGGGGTGCCCAGAACCCTGACCATGCCGCGGCGCAGCGATTCGGGAACGACGCCCACCCTCTCACCGACGCCCAGGGCAAGGCCATCAACGCCGCATTGCGCGCGACCATGTGTCCCGCGACCTGACGCACCCCCGGCACCTACGGCGAGCGCCGACTCTCGCGGTTCCCAAGATGCCGTTGCTGTCGATCCGGTCCGACCGGTGGCGATGTGGCCGTTGCCCGTCCGGTGGGACTGGAGCGCGCGTTCAACCGGGGGAGACCCGCTCGTCGCTCAACGGCCGCACCGCGACGTACGGCGGGCCGCTGCCTGGCGGCAACGGCCCCGCTCGCTGTCCGATCGCTGAACGGTCCTGCCGAGAGGGCGAAGCCCGCTGGTTGCGATGGCGCGTGGGGGTACTACTTCGGGCAGTTAACAATGCCCTTGGCGATGCCGGTGACCGCGCCGAGGAGCATTCCGCCGGCCGCCGCCTGGGGGCCGCCCACGAGACCACCGAGGGCTCCGCTGACGATGCCGCTGCCGATCTCCTTGGCCATGCACTTGTCGTGGGCGTCGCTGCTCGCCGCAGTGGGCGAGGCCTTGAAGGAGGCGGTCGTCATCATGTGGGTCGTCATCATTCCGGCCGCCTTCGTCGCGGCGGCCGGAGAGGCGGCGGTCGTGCCCAGGGAGAAGGTCGGGGGTGAGATGGTGCCGGTGACGGTCTCACCGGTGACGCCTTCGATGGTCTGGGTGACGGTGGCGCCGTTGACCGCGAGGAAGACCTTGTGGGCCGCGCCGCTCGTGTCCGTGACGGTGCCGGGCTGCACGGTCGCGATGACGGCGCCGTTCGCGTCACTGACCTGAATGCCGCCCTGCACTGCGGCCAGTTCGGTCCCCGCCGGAAGGTCCACGGTGCCCGAAGCGGTCTTCGCCAGGGCGGTGGGCTTCACGTCCGGGCTTGCGGTGTCGCTCCCCGGCGGTGTGGCGCCGGTGTGGGCGACGTACATCGTCGAGCCGGCCGTCGAGTTGATGACGGGGACGGTGACGGTGGCGTCGGTCGTCCACGGCTGGTTGTCGGTGTCGAAGGTCCAGGTGCCGGTGACCTTCTTGCCCACGGCCGCGAAGTCGACCCAGGCGTAGTTCTTGGAGGGGACCTCGACCGCGATCCCGTTGATCGTCGACTCGTCCGAGGTGTACGTCTGCGTCGCGGTCAGCTGGTTGCTGATTATGGCCTGGATCGGGGTGGTGACGCCGACCGACGTCGACAGCCCGGCGGAGAACGACTGGGCCCAGCCGGAGTGGTAGATCGTGGTGAAGATCTGCTTCATCGTGGTGCTGGTGTCGTTGTACCAAACCGACGATGCGGGCTGGCGCGGCAGCACCTCGGGTCGGCCCTCGTATTTCTGTGTCCACGAACAGGAGGAGATCTTCTTGGAACACAGGTCGCTGTAGTAGTCGAGCGCGAGGCTCCTGGCCTCGGCCGCCTTCGCGGCGGGGACCGTCCACTCCTGGCTCGCGCTACCGTTGCACGGGTTGGGCTGGGCGAGGATGCCCCACAGGTGCAGGCCGCCCCGGTTGTCCATGCAGTACTCGGCCCCGCTGCTCTCGTCGCGCCGGACGATGCCGAAGGAGTTGGGCTTGCCGTCGACCGGGCGGAAGTTCCACTGCTCGCCGTCCTTGCCGCAGGACTGCTGCACGGCAGGTTGGGAGGCGTAGACGCACTTGCCGGAGGAGATGCTGGCGATGTTGAAGGTTCCGGGGGAACTGAGCTTGATCAGGCGCCAGGTCGGGAAGTTGGTTCCGTCGGGGGTGACGGATATCTGGTTCCCGTCGCCGGTGCCCGTCGCGTTGAGGGTGCCGTCCGTGTTGGTGAAGGTGTAGGCGTCAGTCCCGGCGGCGCTGACCGGGGTCGCGGCGCCCGCCGGTGCCGCGGCGAGGACGGAGCCCAGGAGGGCCAGTGCGACAGCCGGCGCGCTGAGGAGTCTCGCAGCGCTCGTCATATGCCTCTTCATGGTCACTTCCTGCGGTTTCGGGTGTGCTTCCTGGGGGCAGGTGATCGCCCGGGCCCGCAGTGGCCGGCTCCAAGCAACCGTTTCGCTCGGCCGGACGGCCGAGCGCCTTCGGCCCTCAGTCACCCACACGCGCGTGGCCCCGTTAACCCGGAACGATCCGGAGTGACGCCGCCAGGCACGATGCCGGGGCGCCCCGGGTCGGGACAGGACCGTCCCGGGGCGCGGGCCGTGACGACCAAGCGGCCGTCGGTGTAGCGGAGCGTCTGCTCTCGCTCCTCGGCACCTGACGCGCTCCGGCCCCGCGGGGGTCGGGCAGCGCCATCGCGCGCGGCGATGTTGCGGTGCCGGTGTCGGGATCGGCGGTGCGATCCGGCCCGTATTCTGGTGCGCTGCCGCCCCAGCGGCGTGTGATGGCCCTCGCGGCCGCATGAGAAGGCCCCGCCTGGCGGGACGTCTTCGCTCTGGCGACCGCGGGCATCGAGCTCCGGGCTCGGAACCTGGTGCCGGTGCGCGTCGTCGAGGGCGCGGGAACGGAGATGGCCGGAGTCCTGGACCGAGGTCCCCGGCCTCGAACGCATCGTCGTCAAAGCCATGAACCAGCCCTACCGGCCGAGATACAGGGACTGGCACAAACTCAGGCGGCGGGACACCACCGAGGCGATCATCGGCGCCATCACCGGCTGCAGCCTCCGCGTTCCTGCCGATACCCGTGAAGTTTCGGCGCTGCCTGGCACAGGTTCGCCGGAACGTGTGCGCTTTGCCGAACGACTCGTTCGAGGCGATAACGACGCTGTTCTTCTCCTCCTGCTCCGTCAGGACCTGGAAGAGCTGTGGATCGCCCGCACCGTCGTCTGCGAGCCCGCCGCACCGCCACCGGCCGGCATCGGCTGCCGACGAGGCCCGGGTCGGGGTGCGGGTCCCGGCGGGGCGGATGCCGGTGGATGTGCCGCCCTCCGAACTGCGCGTCGGGGCCAGGTCCTGACCGGCGGCGGCCTGGTCGCCATCACCGATCTGCGCTACCCCCATGGCGGCACCCCGCACCATGACCCTGGCCAACAGGCGCCTGACCGTCGCGGAGCGCACGGTGCGCGTCTACCGCCCCCGCAGAGGCCGACCCTGGCCCTGCGCGCGGTGGTGGAGTCGCCGGGCGCGGAGGAAATCCGTACCCCCGACGGGGATCTGTCTGGGCTACGGCGGGCGGGTCAGTCGGGCTAGGAGGGCGCGACGGCCCGGCGCCAGACGGTGGCGTCGAGGGTGACGTGGAAGGCGGGGTCGGTGTTGGCCGTCTGCCCCCGGAAGGTGATCAGACCGATGTGACCCGCCTTGGTGAGGACGCAGAACTGGGCGCCCGGGGACAACTTGTCCAGGGGGATGTAGTCGGCGAAGCGCGTCTCGTCGCGGCAGGTCTCCAGGGATCCGGCCTGCTCCGGGTCGAGCAGCACGAGGTGGTTGCCCGCCTGGGTGAGCACGCGGTACGGGAGCGAGTGCCCGCCGAACTCCAGGTCGCCGACGGAGCCGCCAGACTCCTGCGGCCGCAGCTCACCGTCGCCGAACCTCAGGGTGTAGTTTTCCGGCAGGTTGATGCCCGTGCGGGTGACCGGCTCCGGCGCCTTGGTCGCGCCGGCCGGCGACTGCGAGGCGTTCGGGGTGGACGAGGCCCCCTTCCCCTTCCCGGCGGCCTGTTCTTCCGTGCCGGAGTTGCGGCTCACGAGGTACACGCCGCCGCCGGCGAGCAGCGCCAGGGCGAGCCCGAACGCCACCGCCATGCCCGGCCGCCGGGTCGGGCGGCCCGGCGCGGACGGCTGGGGCGGGTAGCCCGGTGGCATCGAAGGCTGGGCATAGGGGCCCGGAGGGGGAGGCGTCGGCGGTCCGTACGCGCCCTGGACGGCGGGCGGCGCGGCGGGCGCGGCGGTCACCGTCGGCTCGTGGCCGGGCGGCGCCGGTGCCGGGGCCGCGGGAACCCGGGTCACCTCGGGCGGTGCGGGCGCCGCCGTGCGCAGCGTGATGTCGGCGGCGACCGCGCCGGGCAGCCAGGCCTCGGGGCGGCGCAGTGGCGCGTCACCGTTGGCGGCCCGGCACAGCGCGAGAACCTCGTCGACCGAGGGCCTGGCCGCCGGCTCCTTGGCGAGGCAGTGGGCCACCAACTCCTGGAGCTGGGGCGGGAGTCCGGTGAGGTCGGGCTGCTCGTGGACGATGCGGTAGAGCACCCCGTGCGAGGTGCCCTCGCCGAACGCGGGCAGGCCGGTCGCCGCGTACGCTGCGACCTGGCCGAGCGCGAAGATGTCGGTGGCCGGGGTGACCGCATCGCCCGCAGCCTGTTCGGGTGCCATGAAGGCCGGGGTGCCGATGGTGACGCCGCTGCCGGTGAGGGCGGTCGCGTCGGCGGCCCGTGCGATGCCGAAGTCGATGACGCGGGGCCCGTCGCCCGCGAGCAGCACGTTGGACGGCTTGAGGTCGCGGTGGACGATGCCGGCCCCATGGATGACCTGCAGGGCCTCGGCGACGCCCGCGACCAGGAGCAGCACGGTGGGCACGGGCAGTCCGCCGTGCCGCTGCACGGCGTCGGCCAGGGAGGGCCCGGGGACGTAGGCCGTGGCAAGCCAGGGGTGGCGGCCCTCGGTGTCGGAGTCGATCACGGGCGCGGTGTACAGCCCCTGCACGCGCTCGGCGGCCCGCACCTCCTGCTGGAAGCGGCGGCGGAACTCGGCGTCTTCGCCGAACTCCGGCCGGATCACCTTGATCGCGACGGGCCGTCCGCCCGGAGTGTACGAGAGGTACACCTTGCCCATGCCGCCTGCGCCGAGCCTGGCCACGATGCGGTATCCGGCCACGGACCGCGGGTCGTCGCCCTCCAGCGGATGAAAGACGGTGTCCAACTCGATTCCCCCACAGTCGTTTTCGGCCCGCGCGGCGGTACCTGCCCGACGCACGCGGAACTTTACCGAACACAAGATCAGATCATGAAGCGGCGCTGTCGCAGCTGCCGCCGTCGCAACGCCCCTGTCCCCGCCCGCGCACTGAGTGCCTGCGATCACTGACGAAGACTTCGGACCGACCCGTCAGGTCTTCGTTGGGGCGATCGACAGCGACAGCCCGTCGGTGAGCCATCGATGTGCCACGGTCATGTTCAGGACGCGCCCGGCCGTTGCGGTGCTGACCAGGGCCCAATACCGCTGCAGTCGGGGATCGAAGCCGGATGACCGCGACACCACCCGGTGCAGGTGTGCGCGGAAGGCGGGGGTGTCCGACTCTCGTCGGGCTCGCGCATGGGCGGAGACGAACGCGTTCACCGCGTCGCCACCGGGCGGCAGGCCTTGGGCCAGAGCGGCGGCCGTCAGCGCGGCGGCTTCGTCGATCTCCGCGTAGAAGGCCGGGCCGTCCCGCATCTCCTCGTCGTGGTCCTGGGTCCAGCGGGTGAAACCGGGCGTGGAAGTGAGCAGGTGCAGCTCGGCGTAGGCCAGGGCCGTGGCGGGGACGGGATCGTGCGGTGGGGCGGGAGCCAGCATGGCGACCATGATGTCGAGCCGGTGCTTGGGCATGGTCGCCGACAGCTGGCGGTACCAATGATCAGTGAGCCTGCGGTGGGCCTCGGGGAGGCGCTGCACGCGGGAGAGTATCTCCAGACGCCGGAGCCGTTCCTCGCTGGGGCAGTCCTCCAGTGACCTCAGCGTGGCCTCGCGCCACCGCAGTTCGGTCAGTCGTTCCTGCACCGCTTCGAGCTCGGTCGTCACCAGTTCCCCGAGCGTGCGCTCCCCCGTGACGACCTGCGTGATCGTC
Organism: Streptomyces sp. NBC_00539; assembly: GCF_036346105.1. Taxonomy (GTDB): domain Bacteria; phylum Actinomycetota; class Actinomycetes; order Streptomycetales; family Streptomycetaceae; genus Streptomyces. The sequence goes on along the minus strand of NZ_CP107811.1, from coordinate 148,259 downwards.
GCGATCGGGGTGTCCAGCGCCCGCAGACGTCTGATGAGCTGGATCCGCTCCCACGCCTCGGGGCCGTAGCGCCGATGACCACCGGTGCTACGAGAGGCCACCGGCAGCAGACCGCTGTCGGAGTAGTAGCGGAGTGTCTTGACGGGCAAGCCCGTTCCGGCCGCGAGTTCACCGATGCTCCACGTGTCGTGCGTCACAGTCCCTTGAACCTCCAGTGCACGGGAGGTCCTAGCGTATTGACCGCTGACGGGTCGGTTTCGCGCCGTTCCCACACCTCAGAGCTCGTTCAGCACGGCCCGGACTGGTGGCGGCCGCTTACTACCGCGAGCCATCGAGCCATCGAGTCCCGTGCTGTGCCGTCCCGATTCAAGAACGGTGGTACGTATGCCCACGACCATGACAGCCCCGCGTCCGCACGGGAAAGCCGGACTCCGCGCGGCGCTCCTCACCTCGCTGTGCACCGTGGTACTGCTGTCGGTCACTGCCGTGCCCGCGGCCGGCGCAGGCCCCGGGTCCCCGGACTCCGAGCAGAAGGGCCGCACCGTCGTACGGACAGAGCAGGGCCTGGTACGCGGCATGGCCCACGACTCGTACACCGCATTCGACGGCATCGCCTACGCCGCGCCGCCGGTCGGACCGCTGCGCTGGCGCGTCCCCGCGCCTGCCCCCGCGTGGCAGGGTGTCCGGGACGCAACGAGGCCCGGTCAGCGCTGTATGCAGATGCCCGCACCAGGTGCGGGCGCGGTCATCGGCTCGGAGGACTGCCTCTACCTCAACGTCACGGTACCGGCGGCGAAGCCGACAGCGAAGAGGCGGCCCGTCCTGGTGTGGATGCACGGCGGTGCGTTCCTGGGCGGTTCTGGCAGTGACTACAGTGCTGAACGGCTGGCGGTCCAGGGTGACGCCATCGTCGTCACGGTCAACTACCGGTTGGGGATCTTCGGATACTTCGGCCACTCCGGCTTGGACGCCGCCCCGCCGTTCGGCCTGGCGGACCAGCAAGCCGCTCTCCGTTGGGTTCGGGCGAACGCCGCGCGTTTCGGCGGAGATCCGGGCAGTGTCACGCTGTTCGGTGAGTCCGCAGGCGCCCTCAGCATCTGTGCCCACCTCACCTCGCCGACGGCCGCCGGACTCTTCCAACGGGCCGTCCTGCAAAGCGGTTCCTGCCTCACCTCCTTCCCGCGCGGCGCGCTCGCCCCGGGAACACCGGCGTACGAGCCGTTCGCCTCACAGGCCGAGGTCCAGTCGGCCGGTGCGGAAGCCGCCCGGCAACTGGGCTGTACAGAGGGCGGCGGGGACGAAGTTCTGGCGTGTCTGCGCGGGCAGAGCACGGATCGTCTCGCCACCGCGCAACTGATGCAGTCCTTCAACCGGCCCGCCTTCGGCAACGGACTGCTGCCCATGGCACCTGCTCAGGCGTTGGCATCGGGACGCTTCCACCGCGTGCCGGTCATCCTGGGCACCAACCACGATGAGATGCGCATGTTCGTCGGCCTGTCGCTCGCCGCCTTCCCGATCCGCACCGAGGGCGACTACCGAGCCCGCCTGGCGGAGGCCTTCGGGGCCGCGGCCCCTGCCGTCGAAGCGCGATATCCGGCAGCACACCATCCCTCTCCGGCGCTGGCCTGGGCAGCGGTGCTGTCCGATCGGTCCTTCACGTGCACCACACTGGCAGCCGGCCGGGCCATCGCGGCGCACGCCCCTGGTGTCCCCCTCTACGGCTACGAGTTCAACGATCAGAACGCTCCCGTGCTCGCCGGCCTGCCGGCGGACCCGGGCTTTCCCTACGGTGCGGCGCACGGCTTCGAGATGCCCTACCTGTTCACCTCGCTCCCCACCGAACGACCGCTGAACGACGGCCAGCGCGCCCTGTCAGACCAAATGGTCGGCTACTGGACGAACTTCGCGCGCACCGGTAACCCGAACACCGCCGCCGCCGCGTTCTGGCCCGCCCTCCCTGCCTCGCTCGCTCACGCGGCACCGGTGCAGTCGCTGGCTCCGGGACCGGGCGGGATCCACCCCGCCGACGCCTATTCCGCACACGGATGCTCATTCTGGGACCGCTTGTCCCAGTGAGACGCGAGTGAGCGGCTCGCCGGGGAGCGGGCTGCGGCCGCACTGACGCCGAAGGCTCTGCCGTCGGACTACCCGCACATTCTCGCCGCCGTACGGCAGGACGCCGGAGGCGAAGTGTGGCACGCGCAGGAAACGGCTCGTCGCGCGTACCGCGCCCTCGCAGCTCCTCCGGGTGCGCCTTGCCGGCGGGCGCCCGGTCCGGTGATGGCCGTTCCCCCGGCCCGGGCCGGCCCGTTCCGGACTTCCGGAGCGGCGGATACGCGGCCGGGCCTGCTGGTTGTACGGGCAGTTGTCTCGATTACGGGCATGTGCGGTTTCGACAGGATCACGATGCGTGCGGCAGACCGGCTCAGCGCAGGTCAGGGGCCCTGGGTCCCGTACGGTGTGGATCACCGCAGCCGCCGACCGCCCGCCCGATGGGGCGCGTGGCGTGCCGCTGTTCCATCGCTCCTTTCTCCTGGGGGAAACACCGTGCGCAGCACGCTCGTCCGTCGTACCGTCCTGACCGCCTCCGCCGTGTCGCTGGCCCTGCTCACCTCCGCCTGCGGCTCCGGTGGCAGCGACGACAAGGCCGGGGACAAGCCGTCCGCGAGCGCTGCCGCGACGTCCGCCGCCCCGGCCGCCAAGGGCAAGTCGGACGCGGAGACGGCAGCGCTGCTCGTCACCCAGGCCGATGTCAAGGACCAGATCGTGTCGGCCGAGGGAGCGGCCGGCGCCGCCGCGGTCCCGGCCGAGGTCGACAACGCCGCCTGCAAGCCGCTCGCCCAGGTGCAGACGGCGCAGAAGGTCGGTGCGCCCACCGGCTTCGGCCGCACCTCGGCCAAGGCCAAGCCGCAGGAACTCCCCGCGGGAGCCTCCGCCGAGGACAAGCTCAAGGCCGGCCTGCTGGCGCTCGGCGGGGACCAGACCCTGATCACCGTCGCCTCGTACGACGGCAAGGGCGCCGAGGACGCCTTCGCGTCCGTCAAGGCCGCAGGCGCTGCGTGTTCCGGCGGGTACACGGTGACCTACCAGGGTGACAAGACCAAGCTCGACAGCGTCACCCCGGGCCCCGTCCAGGCCCGTGACGAGGCGGTGCACTACACCGTGGTCATGGACCTGGGCGACGGCGAGAAGTCGACCGGCCACTTGGTGGCCGTACGCAAGGGCAACGCGCTGGCCACCTTCTACACATTCGGCACCGCCGCGAAGTTCCCCGGCGACCTCATGGACATCCAGCTCACGAAGCTGGGCTGACCCGGTCCGTCGTTTCCCCGGGGGGCCGGCCTCGGCCGTACGGCGCCTTCCCGGGGATCCGGCTCGGGACGCGACGGACAGCGGTGGCTGCTTCACGGTGACGGTGTGGCGCACTGATGGCGGGTTCTCGCAGGACACGGCGCTGTTCCGCGTCGCCACACATGTGCTGGCGACGATCCCGGGCCGGCCGACGGTGCGGAATAGCCTGCAGGGGGCGGTGGTTGGCAGCGCTGATCGTCACTGGACCGACCTTGGAGCGCCCGTGTCCCGTTCTTTCCTCTTCCTCCTCGCTAGCGCCCGCCCGGATGGCAATTCCGAGCTGCTGGCGCGGGCCGCGGCGCAGCAGTTGGGAGCGGGCACGGAGCAGACGTGGCTGGACCTGACGCAGCTTTCCCTGACCGACTACGTGGACGAGCGGCATGCGCCGGGCGGGGCCACCGACGGGGACGAGGTCGAGGCGGCGCTGCACCGGGCCACCCTCGACGCCTCGGACATCGTCATCGTCTCGCCGCTCTACTGGTATTCGGTGTCCTCATACGCCAAGCGCTACCTGGACTACTGGTCCAAGTGGCTCGCCACACCGGACCCCGGCTTCAAGGCGAAGATGGCCGGTAGGACGCTTTGGGGCGTGACGGCCATGGCGCACCAGCAGGAGGTGGTCGCGGAGCCGCTGCGGCTCACCCTTCACCACACGGCGGCGTACATGGGCATGCGGTTCGGCGGGGTGCTGCTCGGGAACGGTACCCGGCCGGGACACGTGCTCGCCGACGAGCGGGCGGCGGAACGGGCCAAAGCGTTCTTCGCCCGCGAGGCGCCGCTCGCCCATTTCCCTTACGAGGCGTAGCGCCGGGCCCCGGGGCTACACCCCACCGAAGTAGTCGTGGGCCGATTCGGTGAGCTGAACGTCTTCGCCTGCCCCTTCGACCCCGACCATCCGCACCGCTGGAGCATCCAGTAGCGGGCGGCGCCCCCACGCCTGGTTCGGCGCTCCGATCATCGGCGAACGCCGTGCTGTCGCTTCTCAGGCTCTGGCACAGCTTCTGTGGTGCCGGATGGGTGTGAGGGTGCGCCTGCCACACTCGGACGGTGCGCCCCGCGACCGGCGGTGCGGGAGAGAACGGATCTCAGCTTGTCCAGATGGACTGTGCTTGCCATACCCGTCGACGGTGTCAGCGAGACGGATCGAAACGCACGAACGCTCGCAGAATTCGACGGCAGTACGGAGGAAGCCGAATCGGCCCTGCTGGAGGCGGCGAACACCTACGAGCACAAGCTCTGGAAGGTGAACCGACGAGAGATCTTCAAGTGCTCCAGCAGGTCCTACTTCCTCCGTATCCACGGCCGAATGGCTACGTACGGGCTTTTGCTCCAGCTCGCCGAGCTGATCCACGACACCGCGGAGCCCACGAGCAAGTATCCCTGGTGAAAGCGGCCCACCACAAAAGCTGTGCCAGAGCCATCTCGGGCTATGGCACTTTCCGTGATGCGGCCCCGCCCGTGGTTGTGGAGGGCCCCGGTTGCGGAACTCGCTGGTTGCACCGGTAGCCGAGGCCCCGGGCGGGGCTCCGCTGCGTGCTTCGTCAGTGGTCGGGTGGCAGCGCGGCACTTGAGTGGTCGATGACGTTGCGGTTGGAGCAGTTGTTCTTGCGGTCGTCAGTCCAATCGCTCAGGGCGGCCACTACGGCGAGTTCCTGGAGACACACCTCAGCGGCGGTGAAGTTCCAGTAGCTCGCTGCGTTTGCCCCGTTACCGACGTTGCTGTCGTGGTCGGCGAAAGGGAGGCGTGGCGGCGGAAAGGGCCGCTGCGGCCAGCAGGCTGCAAGCAGGGAGAGCGGACGCGCACAATGTCCAACCTGCGCGGAAGCCGCGATGCCGGGGTCTTCGACGGATCCCTGCTGCTCTTCGCGGCCACTACGCCGGGACGCACCCATCGCCCGCGTGGTGGCCCGCCACCTCGCCTGACCCGTCCGGCCGCCGCCCCCTCCACCACAGCGGAAGGGGCGGCGGCCATAGACCCGTGCGCCCTTGGCCACGACGGGGACCAGGCGGCGGGCGGATCCTGCAGGGAGAGGCCGAAGGCCTTGACCGCCTGGTAGTGGGTCCAGGCGGTGCTGCTACAAGAGCCCTTCTCGCCACCCGAGTACGCCGGCACACCGGGACAAATCGCCGACGCACCCTCGCACCTGCTTCCGGGACGGAGCCCCGGCTGTCCTCGCAACCCTCTGGGCCTCGCCGATCGCGACAAGCCTTTGCTGGTCAGGCGTGTTTGTCCGATGGCTGCTGGGCAGGCTGGACCGACCAGGGTGGTGGCGCGTCGTTGCCCGAGTCCTCGTCGCGCTCCGCGTCGACGGATGTCGCATGGATCTTGCCCGACGCGTGGTGGACCGGCGCGTATACGGCATAGAGCTGCAGGGTCTCGTCACCAATGTTGGTGACGTTATGCCACGTGCCGGCGGGTACGAAGATCGCCCAGCCATCTTCGACCTCCCGGTCGAAGTCGAGTCGATCCTTAGTGCGGCCCATCTGGACGCGGCCCCGGCCCGCGTCGAGTCGTAGGAATTGGTCAGTTTCCGGGTGGGCCTCCAAGCCGATGTCCTCACCCACCGGGATAGACATGAGAGTCAACTGGAGGTACTTACCGGACCAGGCGACCGCACGATAGTTCGTGTTCTCGAGCGTCGCCTTCTCGAGGTCGAAGCTTTGAGGTTCCGGCCCGATGTCCTTGATGGTCATATTTCTCTCCCGGTCAACGAAGGCGGTACGCGGCGTTCTTGCGCCCGCCCACGTCAGCGCTCTCTGAGCCCTGGGCTCTTTCGGCCCACGAGCACGTGAGCCGCAACCGCACGAGCGGCCACGACCCTTTGCCACATTCCTCCGTGCGTCCGGTCGTGTAGCCGACCGGGTTCGTGCAGTCGGTGACAGTCTCGCCCGCCAAGCGTCGGCGCGACACCTCCAGCCCGTGTAGCGCGTCACTTCCGTCAGACAATTCACGCTTTCGGTGATTGTGGCGTTGATTCCGCAGTCCAGGCCGGCAGGCATCGTGGCATCGTGCATGCTGGCAGGCTGGGGCTGCAGAGGTGCTGCACAGCTGGTACCCACGGCCCAGGTCACCCGACCAGCCGTCCCATGAGGGAGCGAGCCCGGTCCGTCTGCGACCCGCAGGGATAGCCGCAGACGGAGCCAGGATGCCGGTCAGGGGGCGGGCTCGTAGGCGACGGTTGTGGTGGGGCAGTCCTCCACCGCCACCAGCAGGACGGCCGTCTCCGCGGAGCCGCGCCTGGTCAGGTGCTCCAGGAGGTGGTGGGAGAGCTGGGAGACCGCGAAGACGAAGACGAGGTCGTAGAACAGCTCCAACGGAGACACTTCCCGCCGCAGTCTCAACGACTCGGGCACGCTGCTCATGGTCGGAATCTCCTCAACCAAGGTGGCGGGCTGGGCGCCCGCCGAATCGGGCTGGCCAGGTGTCGCGCGGCGGCGGCCCGACATGGATGCCCGGCCGCCGCCGTCATGTAACGGGCGGATGTCAGCCCTCGTCGGCCGGCTTGGCCGCGAGGTGCTCGTTGTAGAACGGGACGGCCGCGGCGATGGCCTGGTCGACGTACTTGGGGACGTCGTAGAAGTCCATGTGCGTGCCGCCCTCGACGATGCGGAACTTCTTGGGGGTGCGGGCGCGGCGGTGGAGTTCGGTGGACAACCACAGCGATCCGGCCTCGCTGCCGGCGACGACGAGCAGGGGGGTCGAGGACCTCCTCACCCAGGCGGGCCGGAATCGTTCCCCACCGGGTTACGTGTTTCGGGATGCCGGACTTCACGGGACATGACCTCGGCAGCGACTCATGCTGCAGAAGGTGAGGAGAGGCAGTGCAGACGTTCCTTCCGTTCGCGTGTTTCCAGGCTTCCGCCACCGTGCTTGACGGGCGGCGGCTCGGAAAGCAACGGGTCGAGGCTCTGCAGGTGCTGCGAGGACTGATCGTTCCCGGTTACGGCTGGCGCAGACATCCCGCTGTGCGGATGTGGTCGGGTTTCGAGGAGGCCCTCGTGCGCTACGGACTGGACGTCTGTGCGGTCTGGACGGCCGAAGGGCGCGAAGACACATGCGCCGTCACCCTGCTACAGGACTTCCGGGCATGGCTGCCGGGCGGACAGCCGAGGACGCAGGAACAACTCGCTGCCCAGGGGAACCTGCCGCCGTGGTTGGGAGACCCGGATTTCCACCGCAGCCACCAGTCGGCGCTGGTACGCAAGGACGCTGACTTCTACCGCCGACACTTCCCCGACGTCCCGGATGACCTGCCGTACATCTGGCCCCCCTCCGACCGCGACACCGGCCCCAAGCCCCTCTGACCGACGCCCGCCGCCAGGCCCTCCTGCTCACATGGGCTTGTGCACGGCGGACGCGCCCCGCCGTCTCTCCCTCCTCCTGCGGCTGCCGGTCGGAGGCGTCGACGGCGCGGCGCGAGGTCGGCGTGCCGTCCATGTCCTTTCCCCACCGTCCTGGCACCCGTAGCGCCGTCCGGCGGCACGCCGCGTCCCAGCCTCCACACGAACGACGCACGGGTTCGTCCTCTGGCTCGCCTACAGTGGAAGTTCCACGTGGGGCAATGTCGCAGGAGACGTACACAGGAGACGTATACAGGAGACGCACATGGGCGACCAGCCTTCACCCAGGCCGACCGGACGACCCCACGGACGCCCTGTTCGGTATGGAGGACATCGACACCGGGCAAAAGCACCACTTCCCGGCCGTCGTCGGCCCACTGTTCCGCGACTCCCCGACCGCACGTCGACTGCTGTCCGTACGGGCGATCCACGCGGAACCCGCGGCCGCGGCCTCCCCGCGCGGCCGGCAGATCATCGCCCGCTTTCCCGACGCCGACATCATCACCGTGGACTCGCACTGGAAGATCCCCGCCCTCCACGGCAACGAGGGGAACATCGACCGCTGGGTCCGGATCAAGAGGGAAGTTCTGGTCCTGGGGGAGAAGAAGACGCTCACCACCCGCCCCAACGGCCGCTCCGCGGACTGGATCGCCCCTGGCCCCGCCAATGGCTGTGCCATGGCCTGCGCCTACTGCTACGTCCCGCGCCGCAAGGGCTATGCCAACCCGATCACCGTCTTCACCAACATCGAGCGCATCATCGCCCACCTCTCGCGGCAACTCGCGCGCCTCGGCCCCAAGGCAGAGCCGAACCAGTGCGACCCCACTGCGTGGGTCTACGACATCGGAGAGAACAGCGACTGCTCCGTCGATGCCCTGATCAGTGACAACGTCGCCGACCTTGTCCGTTCCTTCTCCCGGTGGCCTTCCGCCAAGGCCTCTTGCGCCACCAAGTTCGTCAACCCGGACCTCCTCCTGCTGGATCCGCGTGGTCGTACCCGAGTGCGGTTCTCCGTCATGCCGCAGGAGGACTCCAAGCTGCTGGACATCCGTACCAGCCCGGTGGAGAGCCGCATCGCCGCCGCTGGGGACTTCCTGGAAGCGGGGTACGAGGTCCACTTCAACCTCTCACCCGTCGTTCTGCGCCCGGGCTGGGAACGCGACTGGTGCCTCCTGCTGCGGCACATGGACGACGTCCTGCCCCGTCCGGTGAAGGACCAGGCGGCCGCAGAGGTGATCATGCTGACGCACAACGAGGACCTGCACGACCTCAACCTCGGCTGGCACCCGCGTGCGGAGGACGTCCTGTGGCGGCCCGACCTCCAGCAGCCCAAGCGTTCCGAGAACGGCAGCTGGAACGTCCGCTACCGCAACGCAGTGAAGGCGGAGGCCGTCGAACGGATGCGCACGCTCGTGACCACCCACGCCCCTTGGCTCCGGATCCGATACGCCTTCTGAACCCCTGGAGGCAGACCTCTCCCTGGCGGTTGTCGTCACGAAGGCGTAATGGGGGCCACGTGGCGGTTGGTTGTCAGCGGGTGACCGTGCCGGTCTTTGACCAGCGGGTCGCCAGGACTACCCGAGGCCGCTGTCCGTACCCCGCTATGCCCACCGCATCCCATGGCGGAGAGCTGCTCGATGCGCTCAGGGGTCGTGTCGTGGCCCGAGCGGCGACGGCGGTGCTCTCGGCGTACGCCTATCTGTTGGTCGCGGCACTGGGGTCGTCGGCACCTCGTGGAGAAGTCGGACCGACCAGGGAATCACGCTCATGGTGAGGGAGCCAGCCGGTCGCCGACGAAGCCGAGTTCGAACCAGGCAGGGCGGGTTTGGTCCTCGGCCAGGGGCCACTCCCAGGGGCCGGTGAAGTGGGCGCGTGCGTGGTCGGGGCCGGCCACGGATTCCTCGTAGCCGGCGCCCGCGGAGCACCCCAGAGGCCGGCGGCCGCTCGTGGCGATCGTTTTTGGCGTGGGTCGCTAGCTGACCTGTGCACCCGCAGCGCCCACCCGCTCGACGCGGCTGCTCGAGGCGGTGCCGATCCCGTGGACCGACCTCACCTGAACTGCTCGCGACGCGGCCTGCCGCACCGGCTGCTGAGCTACCTCAATGTTCCTCAGAAGGAGCGGTCTCGCCTTCCCGGCCTGTGGATCTTGCGCGTACCGTCTAGTGACCTGAGTCAGAGATTCGGTGGCAGTAGGCGGCGACTTTGTCGAGGATTAGGCAGCTGGGTTTCTGCAGTACCTGATCGCTTGATTCGGACAGCTGTCGTGTGCCGGTCTGCCCGGAGCGCGCCTCGCAGCGTGCCGAGGGTCAGCACATGCGTGATCAGCGAGATGAGGATCAAGGCGTCCGCACGTCGGAACACCCAGGCGGCACTGTCTGCTGACCTCACAGACGGGGCCGCAGGGGCCGACGCGGTGGTGTTCGTGTGCGCTACATGCGGCGTCCCCTGAAGGTGCCGCTCACCCGGCTGCCCGAAGTACCCGAGGTTCCCTCCTACGCGTGGTGGCACGCCGATGAGCCGGGCCCGTCACCGGCGACCGTGCCGCCAGGCTGCTACGCAAGCGAGACGGAGCCGTACGGTGGGGCCCTTGGTCGTCGCCCAGGTGCACGGGCCGGACGGGCCGGTGCTACCGCGCCACGGAGGCCATGTGAACGTCGATGCGTAGCCCTTGGTGTCGCCCTCCGGCTGCGACGCAGCGCCCCACACACCGTTGGGGAGCTCACCGTGTACCGGACATGACCAGTGAGGCCCCAACTGCCGCAGAAGATCACAGCAGCCCCGCGGGCCCGCAGCGGCCTCGGCCGCCCGACGGCACGGCTACGCCCAGGTCTCACGTGCATTGCCGAGCACGGATGGCCTGGGCGCGCCCCCTCGTGCGGGCGCAGCCCGCGTATGCGCGGGGGAGCCGCTGGATCTCACCGAAACCGGCGGTGCCGCCGGTACGGCTGAAAGATCTGAACCAATACCGCGAATCAGGCCGCGACGAGCTCCTGCTCGCGGACCGGCGTCTTGACCATGGGCTTCTTGTTCGGCAGCGAGAGCCGGAAGACCTTGTGCCAGGCGGAGAACACCTGCTTGGGCAGCGGCCCGGTGACGTACTCCAGCTGGTACTTCTCGAACAGCGCGCGCACCTTCACCGCGACCTCGGCGTACCGGTTGCTCGGCAGGTCCGGGAACAGGTGGTGCTCGATCTGGTGCGACAGGTTGCCGGTCATGAAGTGCATGGCCTTGCTGCCGCTGATGTTCGCCGAGCCCATCATCTGCCGGAGGTACCACTGGCCGCGCGTCTCGCCCTTGATCGACCGGCGCTCGAAGACCTGCACGCCCTCGGGGAAGTGCCCGCACATGATCACCGAGTGGGTCCAGATGTTGCGGACCAGGTTGGCGGTGAACGTGGCGGCGAGTGTGGGGAGGAACGACGGGCCCGACAGCAGCGGGTGGATCACGTAGTCCTTGAGCACTTGTTTGCGGATCTTGCGGCCCACGGCCTTGGCCCGCGCGCGGAACTCCGGGTTCTTGCGGCGGCGCTTGTTCAGGTTCTTGCCGAGCTCCAGGTCGTACGCTGCGATGCCGTACTCGAAGAAGCAGGCGTTGATGAAGTTCCACAGCGGCTGGCCGAGGTGGAGCGGGTGCCACTTCTGGTCCTCGTCGACGCGCATGATGCCGTAGCCGAGGTCGTTGTCCTTGCCGATCACGTTGGTGTACGTGTGGTGCAGCTCGTTGTGCGAGTGCTTCCACTGATCGGCCGGCGAGACGTGGTCCCAGTCCCAGGTGGTGGAGTGGATCTTCGGGTCCCGCATCCAGTCCCACTGGCCGTGCAGGATGTTGTGGCCGATCTCCATGTTGTCCATGATCTTCGCCACGGACAGACCGGCGGTGCCGATCAGCCACGCGGGCGGGAAGATCGAGAACAGCAGCACGCCCCTGCTGACCAGCTCCAGCTTGCGCTGCGCCGCGATGACCTTGCGGATGTAGGCCGCGTCCTTCTCGCCGCGGCTGGCGATCACCTCGTCGCGGATTGCGTCCAGCTCACGGCCGAGCTCCTCGATCTGCTCCGCGGTCAAGTGGGCGGTGGGGTCAATGGCGGTCAAGGTGCTCCTACCGTTCGATGTCGCAGGCGCCCGCGGCGGCGGACACGCAGGTCTGGATGAGGACGCCCGGCTCGGCTTCGGTGATCTCACCGGTGCGCAGGTCGCGGACGGCGCCGGCTTTGAGCGGCGTGACGCAGCCGAAGCAGATGCCCATGCGGCACCCGGACGGCATGAGCACGCCGGCCTCCTCGCCGACGTCCAGCAACGGCGTGGCGCCGTCCGCGTCGACGGTCTTGCCGGTGGTGCTGAACGTGACCTCGCCACCGTCGCCGGTGACGACGATGCCGGGGCGGAAGCGTTCGGTGTGCAGGCGCTCCCGGACGCCGTGCTCGGTCCAGTGGTCCTCGGCGGCGTCCAGCAGGCCCGCGGGCCCGCAAGCCCAGGTCTCGCGCTCGGCCCAGTCGGGGACGAGTTCGTCGAGACGGGCGATGTCGAGCGGACCGTCCGTGTCGGTGTGCAGCTCGGTGAGACGCAGCTTCTCGTCCGCGACCAGGTCGTGCAGATCGTTGCGGAAGATCACGTCCTGCGGCCGTGGCGCGGAGTGGACCATGACGACGTCGTCGAGCTCGATGTCGCGCAGCATGCCCATCACTGGCGTGATGCCGCTGCCGGCCGTGAGGTAGAGCACCTTGGCTGGCTTGGCCTGCGGCACCACGAAATCACCGCTCGCCTGGTCGAGCTGGACCAACGTTCCCGGTTTAGCCCTGCGGACCAGGTAATTGCTGACCTTGCCGTCCGGGATCGCCTTCACCGTAATCGTGACGCGGCCGTCCCGGCGGTTCGTCGGCGAGGTGAGCGAGTAGGCACGCCACAGGCGCACCCCGTCGACGTCGACCCCGATCCGCACGTACTGACCGGCTGTGTGACCGCGCCAGCCCCGTCCCGGCCTGATCACGACGGTCGCGGCGTCATCCGTCTCGGGGTGCACGGCCTCGATGCGCCCCCGCAGGTCGGCGCCCGCACGCAGCGGGCTGACCAGGTCCAGGTAGTCCGACGGCAGCAGCGGCGTCGTGACCATCTCCAGCAGTTTCCACGCCCTACTGCGGAGGGCTGCACTCGTCATGACTCCAGCTTGGTGCGCCTCAGGGCGTAAAGTCCTGTCCGCAGGACGTGAAACTGATCGGCTGGATTGTTCGCAGGGAACAAAAGATGAGCCATGCAACCCGGAGGGCCACCGAGCTGGCCCTGGACGAGACGACGGTCACCGCACTGCGGGCCACGCTGAAGACCACCGCCGACGAGGTCGTCCAGGCGATCATCGACGAGGTCCCTCCCTACGCCAACGCCCTCTCGGGCCGCATGGGCGCCACCATCCGCCGAGCCGTCCGCACCGCCCTGGGGCACTACCTGAACCTCGCGAGCGGAAACGCCACGGGCGGCGACGCCGGTGACGCAGCCTACGAGCTGGGTCGCGGCGAGGTGCGCGACGGCCGTTCGATGGACGCCCTGCTCAGCGCCTACCGCGTCGGCGCCCGCGTGGCCTGGCGATGCCTGGCCGCGGGTGCCGTACCGGCAGGTCTGCCCGCCGCCGACGTCGCGAAGTTCGCCGAGCTGACCTTCGCCTACATCGACGAGCTCTCCGCCGCGAGCGCCGCGGGCCACGCCGACGAACTGGCCGCCCAGGGCCGGGCTCATGAGCGCCACCTGGAACAACTGGTCCGTGACCTCCTCGCCGGCGCGAACCCGGACGTGCTCCTTGCCGCTGCTCAACGGGCCGGGTGGCAGCCTCCGGTTTCACTGACCGCGGTCCTGCTGCCCGCAGCCCAGGCCCGGCCTGCCTACCGCGCGCTCGACCCGAGCACCCTCGTCCTCGACGATCTGCCGGACGCCTCCGGCGTGTTGCTCGTCCCAGATGCCGACCGATCACATCTCTTGAGGCAACTGACCGACCGCACCGCCGTGGTCGGCCCGGCCCGCCCGTGGACTCGTGCGTCCGCCTCGTACGCACGAGCCGTCCGCGCGCGCTCCCTCTCCTCTGATATTCGCGACACCGAGGAGCACCTGCCCGAGCTGGTGCTGAGCGCCGACGTGGACGCCTTCGCAGACCTGCGTGCCCGAGCCCTCGCACCGTTGCAGACCTTGCCTGTCGCGACCTCGCGGCGGCTGGAGGAGACGTTGCGGGCGTGGCTTCTGCACCATGGCCGGCGGAACGAGATGGCGGCGGCGTTGTTCGTCCATCCCCAGACCGTCCGGTACCGGATGTCGCAGCTGCGGGAGCTGTATCCGGATCTCAGGTCGCCGCACCGGGTCCTTGAACTGACGCTGGCGGTCGGTCTTCGGGTCAGCTGACGCCTTCTTCGACCGTCCACGACCGTGCACCGACCGGACCCCGCCCCACCGGAGTCCCTCGAAGGCTATGTCCGCACCGCGTTCAAGCCCTGGAACGTCGGCGCGATCGTGGACGACGGCTTCACATCTCTTACCTGGTTAGCCCTCGCAAGGGTTCGCGGTGGTGATGGCCTGCACAACTGCCTGAATGTGGTTCTGCTGTGAGGGCTTGAGGGGAGGAGGCTGTCAGTGCGCGACGCTGATCAGTCCTGGTGCCAGCACGTTTGCCTGGGTCATGCCCCCAGGTCCTCCGTCACCGGCAGGCACTCGGCGAGTAGATCGACGACGTCGCGCCAGGCTCGCTGGGCGTGCGGGGGGTGGTAGCCGACACCGGGGACCACGGGGTGGTCGACCGATGGGTGGTGGAAGGCGTGCAGGGCGCCGCCATAGACCGTGAGGCGCCAGTCGACGTCCGCGGCCTGCATCTCAGCGGTGAACGCGTTTCGTTGGGCGGGCGGCATGATCGGGTCTTCCGATCCGACCCCGGCCCACACCGGGCAGCGGATGCGCGCTGCCTCGCCCGGTCGGCCCGTGGTGGTTGCGTTGACTGTCCCGATCGCGCGCAGGTCGACGCCGTCGCGCCCGAGTTCCAGCGCGATGGCGCCCCCGGTGCCGTAGCCGATGGCGGCGATCCGGTCGGGGTCGGTCCGGGGCTCGGTGCGCAACTCGTCGAGTGCCGCGTGGCCGATGCGCCGCATCCGGTCGGGATCAGCGAGCAGTGGCAGGCAACGGGCCAGCATCTCCTCGGGGTCACCCAAGTAGCGCCCGCCGTGAAGGTCGAAGGCCAGAGCTACATATCCCAGCTCGGCGAGAGCGTCGGCCCGGCGGCGCTCGACGTCGCTGAGCCCCATGCCCTCTGGTCCGAGCAGCACCGCGGGCCGGCGGTCGACACCGGCCGGGAGCGCGAGGTGCCCGACCATCGTCAAACCGTCGGCCGGGTACTCGACCGTACGCGTCGTAATCGTCGTCATGAGACTGGACTGTAGTGATCGTCGAGCCTGGTCCGGCCGGTGTTCTGCCGCGGGCAGAACAGCGTAGGTGTCCCTCTGAAATACGGAACGGGCCCGGCGCTCAGGGCTTCAAACCCATCCCGTCCCGCCTTTGGCGCGCATCTCGGTCACACCCCTGGATGGCTTGATCAGCACTTGGCCTACGATGCGACGGGGGGTCTCTGCGAGCGAAGATCCTTCTTGAAGATCCCCCAAGCCCTGTTACTGCTCCCGCGTTGGCGAGCCGACCGGGAGTTAGGCCACTCCCTGCTTGACGTGCTGCCAGAGGGCTTCGACCGGCTTGAGGACATCGCCGGCGAGGCTCTGCCCACCTTTACGCGCTGGGCACTGATACAGATTCCGTTGAGTTCCCTTCCTACGAAGTAGCAGCAGTTTCAGGTACCGCTCCGCGGCGTCAAGCCTGGGCGTGACCGCCAGTGGCTACCAGAGACCTATCGGCGCCAGGTGCCCCCGGCTTCGGGGGCCAGCTCGGAGACGGCACAGACTCTCGCCGCGCCGCGGCGCCCGCTGATCTGGTCGACGCATTCGGGGATGGTCCAGGCGATGCCGCGTCTGCGGAGGTAGGCGCGGATCTTGTGCGAGCTGTAGTCCTTCTCGCCGACCACCCGGGCCGGACGGGTGCGGGGCCGGCGGGTCCGCACCGTTTGATGCAAGTGCGGGAACTGTTTCCCAGGCGTTTTCCCAGAGCCGCAGGATCGCCGGGTGCTTCTTTCCCCTGGCGTCGGCCGATGGACGGCGTCGAGGGGCCGGTCCTGAGGCTTCTGGACGGGAGCTGAGGCGGTGGCCTCCCCCTGGTTGTGGGTGAAGTGGGCTGGCGGCAGATGTCTTGACGGTGTGGACTGTGGAAAGGGGAGGCCCGTCATAGCGTGGTCTGTCACCCGCTCCGGTCGGGGCCAATTGCCAGGGCGAAGCAGCGTACCCAAAAGCAGAGGGCCGCGAGAGTCGTGGTCACGGTGGTGACGATGAGGCCGTTTGGTGCACTGCTGTAAGGCGATGGGTCGGCGGTTGCGTTCAGCGATGCCGAGGACGGCCACGTTGGCGGAGGTGCTGAGGGTGTGGCGTCGCCGCAGTGACATCATCGGACGCCGAGCCGGGATAGCCGACTGCGCCTGGGGCGAGAGGTGCCGGAAACCCGGGGAGACGGGTACACCCGAAGAGAGGGCAGTAGGGGCACCGGTCGGCGCCCCCTGTGGAATCGGGACGAGCACGGGCGCCCCGGTCCGCGCTTTGAGACGGCGGCCCGGGGACACACCACGCAGGCCTGCCGCAAACCCTCGCGGACGCGGTAGTCCTCCAACCGGCGCCTACCTGCGGAACAGCGCCCAAGGAGTCGCCTTAGTTGCCGATACCCGCGCTGCCGACTCCGGCGTTGCCGATTCCAGCACTACCGATCCCGGAGTTGGCGATGCCGGCATTGCCCAGCCCCCCGTTCACCTCGCCGGCATTGCCCACACCCCAGTTGCCGATACCCGCATTGCCTACGCCGGAGTTACCGATACCCGCATTGCCGACACCCCCGTCGGCGCTTGCCACGGCGGCGCCGCCGAGGGTCATGACAGCGGCGGCACCGACGACAGCCGCCATGCGGAGAAGATGAGCACGCATCACTAGATACCTCCTGTTTTCCGACGATGTCTCTATATCTCTAACATGCTGATCCCTCGAAGGCCGGACACAATCAACTGCGCACACCCAAGTGGCTCACGGTAGGTGTCCGTGGGAGTCGCTGAACCGGCCGGTGGCCGTCGCCCTCGGCACGTGCAGTGGTCCACGTACGACGGACAGCCCTACCGAGCTGCCGGCCTGTCACCTTTTTGGCACTTGTGGGGTGCCCTCTCCTGTGAGTGTGCGGGGTGGTGGCAGGCGGTCGATGGCGCTCATCTCCATCGGCATACGGACCCGGCCGATGGTGGTGTGCAGGGCGACGGTGGTGTGCCAGTCGCCTTGTTCGCGTCGGCGTCGGTAGTGGGCTCCGGCACCTGGCGAGTGGCGAAGCGCGGAGAAGGCCCATAGGTAGCCGGCGTGGTTGCGTCTGTCGTTCGTCACCCACCGTCTGGTGATGGCGGACTTCTTGCCCGAGGCGCGGGTGACGGGTGAGGAGCCGGCGTAGGCCTTGAGACCGCGGGCGTCAGCGAAGTGCGTGCGGTCGTCCCCAACCTGGGACAGAACACGGGCGGCGAGCTGGACACCAAGACCGGTGAAGCTCAGCAGCACCTCTGCGTCCGGGTGCTGGCGGAAGGCCTCCTCCACCGCCTCGGCGAGGCTGTCGGCAGCGGTGCAAGCCGGAATCTACCGGCCTGCATGGTGCCCGCCGCATCGCGGTGTAGCTACCGCTCCCTCTCGAAGGAGACGAAAGCTATGCCCGCGAATCGAATTGTCGCGGTCATGGCGGGCCCGCTTGCCGCAGCAGCACTAACGTTTTCGCCGGTGCTGATGACGCAGGTGGCAGCGCCGTCTTCTACCCCATCCGCAGCCCCCCGTGCCCCACGGGCATCGACCGCCTCCACAACCTCACGTGCGCCACCATCCCGCACCCCGAGAAGCGGGAAATGTGGCAGTCCAGACGAAAACGCCTCTGAGGAGTCGTTTCTCTACCGATCGCGGTGGGCGTGAGTTCGAGTGTGACTGCCTGGCGGGTGATCTTTCGGCGGTTTGGGTATCAAGCCAAGGGTGACCGGCGAGCGAGGGGGCGGACTTCGAATGGGGGCAGCGGACGAGCCCGACCTTGAGGAGGGGGAAGGCTGGCTGACGAAGGCCGAAGTCCAAAAGGCCTGGCCGCAGATCAGGCCGATCAGTATCACGGCCGTGGCGCTGGCCAACAGCGTACGTACCTCGGCTGCGCCCTCCCCGGACCTTACCCGCGAGCCGACCTACCACGCGGCCGACGTGCGCCAAGTCGCCGTTCGGATCGCCCGGGGTGAGGCCGATGTCGCGCCCCGGCAGCGCGCCGACTCCGACGCTGCACACGACGACGCCACACCCGGCGCACCGGTTTGGCAGCCCGTCAGTTGGGGGTCCGAGAACGTGCCGGGGCTGGTCCTGCTGGCGATCATCGTGGGGCTGTTCCTCTGGGGCCTGACCCACAACCACGGCACAGTGACGAACTTCGTGCGCTGAGTGCAGTAGAAGCTCCGTGAGGGTCTGCTCGTACAGGGGGCTGGCCCGGCCCGGATCCCCCGCCGACCGGTATGCGGCGGCGAGGTTGTTGCGGGAGGCCGTGTTGGGGTGGCTTGCCCAGCACCCGCGGCGCGCGAAGTGATTCCCTGGCGACATCGAGGTGGCGCAGTGCGGTCCGCGCTTGTGCGATCAGGTCATCGGATAGCGGGTACCCCGCCGTCCACGCAGTCGGCAATGGTGTGGGTCGCCCCCGAGAGAGCCTCCCCGAGGGTGGTCACGTCGCATCACGGGCGGACTGGCCACGCTCGGTGCGGGGGTCGATCACCGCCTCGAAAACAGCGCCGAGCCCGCCCTGAGTTCCGGACCGGCCCCGGCTCCAAGCGAGTCCTGGAACGCGCGGTATTCCGGCTCGAAGGACACGACATCTAAGACGATCTGATCCGCGGCGAATGGACCGACACCCACTCCTGCGGAGTTCTCGCCCGCCACCCGGACCGAGCACGGCATGCCCCACGCAGGGAGGTGGCGTCATGAGGGACGCCACCCCATCCGCCCGCCAGTGAACACCGGTACCCAGTTGCGGGCGCGGGTGGTGGAGACCGCCGTCCCGGAGGCGATGGGGCTCGGACGACAGCACGCGGCTCCGTGCTCGGCGCCCGGCAGGGAAGCCGGACTCGGTCTCGCAACGCCCTTGTCAAGGCGCAGGTGATGGCAGCGACGGCCAGCCGGACGGCGCCGCTCGCCGGGGGAGAGGGGGCGGGGGTGTGCGGGAACGAGGCCACGCGCTCCAGGCGGTCGTGGCGGTTCACCCGGACGGTCCGCTGATCTACCGAGGGAGTTCGCCCTGCGCGACTTCGATGCTTGTGTGCAGATCGTCGGCGGCCTCCACGGCCGATGTCGCCGACAGCGCCAGACAAGCCAGCAGGGCGGCGGCGATGGCGATCCGGGTGTCGCGCCGAGTGCGCGCGGTCCCGGAGTGCTGGTCGAGCAGGGCCGCGACCCGGCGGGGCACGGGGCCCGCCGTCGCGGCCAGCGCGATGCCGGGCCGTCGTCGCGCGGCGGCCGGACAGGCGGCGCGGGCCGCGCGGACGGCCAGGGCGGCCTTGCCGATGGCCTGCGCCGTGAGGCGCCGGTCGCCGACGGCGTGGGCGGCGTGCTCGTCGGCGCTGCGCTCCAGGGCGTATACGAGCGGTTCCCGCAGGGCCCGCAGTGCGGGGTGGCACAGCGCGGCCAGCTCCACCACGGCGGTGAAGCGGTGGTGCCGGCCCGTGAGGTGGGCACGCTCGTGGGCGAGCAGAGCCTCGCGCTCGGCGGGCGACAGGGCCCGGAGCATGCCGGAGGTCGCCACGATTCGGCCCGGGCGGCCGGGCAGCGCGTAGGCGTCTGGAAAGTCGTCGGCTAGCACGACGAGCTCGCTGCCGGCCCGGGCGGCCAGCCGCCTCGCCTCGCGCAGCTGCACCAGGCGCCGGTACAGCCCGCGTACCAGCACGAAGGCGCACCACGCCAGCAGGCCCGAAGCTGCGAGGGCGACGGCCACGACGGAGTCGGGGGAGCCCGTGGCGAGCGGGGTGAGCAGCCTGCCCAGCGTCGCCACCGCGTGCAGGCGGGTGGCGCCGGGGATGACGAGCAGCGCAAGCGCGGTGGTGCTGCCGAGGGCAAGGCCCGCTGCGGTGATCGTCAACAGCCACGCCGCCTGGGCCGGGGGCAGGCAGGCGACCAGCCGCCGGCCGGCCGGGCCGGCCAGGAAGGGGACGAGCAGCGGCAGCCACACCATGTAGATCATGTCGCGCCTCCTTCAAGGAGGGCCCGCAGGAGCCGCTCGTCCTCGTCGTTGAGCTGCGAGACGAACCGGGACAGCACGGCGCCCCGGTCCTCGGTCTTCTCCAGTTCCGAGTGCATCCGCCGGGCGGTCAGGCCCGACGCGTCCTCGGTCGGGACGTACGCGAACCCGCGGCCCGAACGGGAACGGGTGACCGTCCCCTTCTCGTACAGGCGGGACAGGATCGTCGTCACGGTCGTCCGCGCGAGCGAGGAACCCAGCAGCCGCTGCACCTGAGCCGGGGTCTGCGGACCATCGGCGGCCCACAGGGCGGCGAGCACGCTCGCCTCCAGCTCGCCCGACGGCCTCCGCTCCCCGTTCGTATCACCCATGGAAAGACCCTCCACACAATTACGTCTACAGTAATGTAGACCGTCTACTTCACTGTAGACGCCGGAGTTCCGGTCCGGCCTGGCCCACTCACATTATGGGAGCAGCACATCATGGCCCTATCAGCCCTGACGGCAGCGCCGCAGGCCGTGAACCTCCTCGACGCGGGCTCGCTGCTCTCGGCGTTCGGCGCCCTCGGCATCGCGGCGGTGATGTTCGCCGAGACGGGCCTGCTGGTCGGCTTCTTCCTGCCGGGCGATTCGCTGCTCTTCACCGCCGGACTGCTGTGCGTGCCCGGCAACCACGGACCCGTGCACCTCTCCCTCCCGCAAGTGCTGGCCGCCGCGGTCGCCGGAGCCCTGCTGGGCGCCCAGGCCGGCTACCTGATCGGCCGGCGCGGCGGCCGGGCGCTGCTGTCCCGCAGCCACAGCCGCAAGCTCCACGAGGGCGCCGAGCGCGCCGAGGAGCTGCTGGAGCGCTACGGGCACGCCAAGGCCATCGTGCTGGCCCGCTTCGTCCCCATCGTGCGCACCGTGCTCAACCCGCTGGCCGGCGCGCTGAACGTGCCCGCACCCCTCTTCACCCTCTGGCAGATCGTCGGCGGCCTCCTCTGGACCGTCCTCCTCGTCTTCGCCGGATACGGGCTCGGTTCCTCCGTGCCGAATGTGGACCGCTACCTACTGCCCATCGTGGCCCTCGTGGTGCTCGTCTCCCTCACCCCGCTGGCCCTGGAGATGCTCCGCGCGCGCACCCGCAAGACGTCGAACGGAGGCTCGCAGTGAGCCTGACCGCCCTGGACGGCCCGTCCGTCGACGGCCCCCTCTACACCCGCGTCACCGATCTCGCCCACCGCGCGCCGGGCTGGCTGGACTCTCTGATGTCGGCGTGGTCGACGTACGGCTTGGCGCTCTTCGCACTGCTCATGCTGGCGGCCTGGTGGCGAGCCCGGCCGACAGACGCGGGGCGGATCGCCATGGCGTTGGCCGCGCCGCTCACCGTGGTGCTGGCCTTCACCGCCGACACCCTGCTCAAGTCGGTGATCCGAGAGCAGCGGCCCTGCCAGACCCTGCACACCGTCACGCTGGAGGCGTGCCCCCCTCTGGGCGACTGGTCCTTTCCGAGCAACCACGCCGCCATCGCCGCGGCCGCCGCGATCGCCATCTGGCTCACCGACCGCCGCCTCGGCGCCGTCGCCGCCGCCGCGGCGCTCCTGATGGCCTTCTCCCGCGTCTGGGTCGGCGCCCACTACCCGCACGACGTCGCCCTCGGCCTGGTCGTCGGGGCCGCTCTGGGCTGGCTCCTGACCCGCACCGCCCGGCGCGGCGCCCCACTCGTCGAGCGGGCGCGCAATACTCGGCTGCGCCCACTGGTGGCCCCGAGATGAACCAGGACGCCGCGCCGGCGGACCGCGGCCGCCGCGGCACCGGGGCGGCGCTGGGCGTGGCGGCGCTGTGTGGCGCTCTCTTCGTCCTGCTGGCCGCGCTCGTCGCGAGCCGGCACGGCGTTCCCTACCCGGTGGACCGGAGCATGCACCTTTGGTCCGCACGCCACCGGCCGGACGCCGTCGTCACGCTCGCGCGCACCGTCACCGCGACCGCGACCGGGCCCTTCCCCTACCTGTGCGCTGTCGCCGCCGGACTCCTCGTCGGCCGCGACACACGCGGGCGGCTGCTGGCCGCAGCTGCCGCGCTGCTCTTCCTCGGCATCGCCCAGGCGGCCCGATACGGCGTGCTCCACCTGCTCCACCGGGCCCGCCCCGACACCGTGGACTGGCTCACCCAGGCCTCCGGCTACTCCTTCCCCTCCGGTCACACCAGCACTTCCGCGCTCATGGCCGGGCTACTGGCCTGGGCCCTGTTCCAGCGCACCCGCCCCATCCTCGCCAGGACCGGCTGCGCACTCATGGCCTGCTGGGCCGTCGTCGTCGGACTCAGCCGGATCTACCTCGGCGTGCACTGGCCCAGCGACGTCCTCGGCGGCTGGCTGTACGCCCTGGTCTGGCTCGGCGTCGGCTACGCCCTCGCCCCCGCGGTCATGCGCAGGGTCGTGCGGGTGTCCGGGAGCGCGGTCTGACCCGCGTCCCGTGTGGTGGCGCACCGTGGTGCCATGGACCTTCACACATGCGGAGCGGCCCCACCCGGATCGGGTGGGACCTCTCCGCATGTGTTCCGTATGTGTTCCGGCCGGATGCCGGTGCCGCTACCGTCCCGGCATGCAGACGCCGTTCGTGACGGACCCGGACCACCCCGCGTGCGCGACCTGCCCCGCGCTACGGCTACCGCGTGCCGCGTTCGTCGTCTACGACCGGCCCTCCCGGGAGTGCCCCTTCGACCCGGCCGACGGCTACCGGTACACCGCCGACGGCATCCCGGCGTGCGTTCACCCCCACAAGCTCGGCGTGGAGGCGGACCGGATCGCACCACCCTCCCTCCCCACCCCGGCCGCCGGGCCGCAGGAGCCGCGCCGGTGGTGGCGCCGACGCTGAGGTCGAGCACCTCGCCGGCGCGGGTGCCGCGTCATCACCTTCCGCGGTGGGTGAGGTCAGATCTCCTGGAGCGGCTTGTCGAGTTCACCGGCTGCCGGCCGGTCTCACCGAACGGCGGGGTCCCGGGCCGAACTTGTCGACCGGTAGAAGGCACGGGATGAAGCAGACACTCAACTGGCGGTGCTGGAGTGGGTCGGAAAGGGATGTTCCGAAGGGACCGCCACCACGTACAAGACGAGCTGCCAGGCCCTGCAGAACCGTGGACTGGTCAAGGTATCCAGGCGTAGTGGGGTGTGGACGGCGGCCCTGACCGACGCTGGGCGCCATTACCTGGCCCATGGCACCTACCCCGCACCGAAATCCCCGACGCGAGCGCTTCCCATCCCCCGGCTGCCCAAGGTCACCACGCCATCTTCGCCACCCGGTGTTCCGCAGCAGCCCCGTAAGACGTTCACCGATCAGCTCTTGGAGGAGCTGCAGGCAGCCGGCGGCAGGATCCTGAGGTCGGGCCCCGACGCCGACGCCTGGTTGAGCCGTGCCGCGTCGGCGAGCCGATCCGGACGGATCCAGGAGACCAAAGAGCTGCAGTACTGGAAGTGCCCTGAGGGTGTCGAGATCAAGCTCGTGGACATTCCCGCGTGGCGCCTGACGGTTCTGGAACCGGTAGTGGTGCCGGTACGGCTGACCCGTCCGCATGCCGTCGTCCAGGCGATGCGGAAGGCAAAGCAACCGCTCGGGCTGACACGGCCAGTCCAGCAACGCGCTCTGCGGATCGTGCACGCGCTCCTCACCGCGGTCGAACGCAACGGCCACACCTGTGCTGCCGGCACTGTGGGCGCGGGACCGCGGCATAACCGCCGCCTTCCGCATGATCCACACTTCACGATCAAAGCCCAGGGGGAGACGGTCGAGTTCCGAGTGGTCCAGGAGAAGGACCGCAGCGAGCACGTTCCGACGGACGAGGAACTCGAAGAAGCCAAGAGGTACTCCTGGGTCATGATCCCCCGTTACGACTACACACCCTCCAATCGGCTGCGGTTCGACCTTCGAGGCGGCCATGCCCGCCATGGGTCCGAGTGGGCGGACAACTCCGAGCGTCTCCTGGAGGAGCAGCTCTCAGAGATCGTCCACGAGATCGGATTGCGTGGTGAGGCGGCCGAGCGTAAGCGCTTGGCCGATCTTGAGCAGGCACTCCAGAAGCACTTGCGTTGGGAAGCCGCGATGGCCGAGGTCCGCGACCAGTACGCCGAGGACTACCGTGTCCGACAGCTGGACTTGCCAGAGGCTGCTTGGCGCCGCGCGACACGCCTGGGCGAGTATCTGGAAGCCGCCCGCGCGCACGTGGCGACGTTGCCACCTGGACCGGAACGAACGGCGGCTGAGGAGTGGATGCAGTGGGCCACGGAACACGTGGCCCGCGCCCATCCGAGGTTTCAGCAGCTTCGGCTCCCACGGATCCCCGAACCCCGCGCCGACGATCTGAAGCCGTTCCTCCGCGGCTGGAGCCCGTACGGCGCCTACTGACTCGGATCGACGTCTTGAGGCTGCGGGAGTGCCTGAGGTCTCAGAAGCTGCGGGGCCGGCGCGGGTTACGTTGCCATCCGGCGGTCCTGGCCGGACCGGACGGCACCGATTCCGGCCCTGACCTACAGCGGGAGTACCTCGCTTTGCTCGCGGTGTCGATGACCGGCCGTACCGATCTGCCGGTGATCGCCGCGCCCGGCCCGCAGGGACGGATGGGCTGGGCGGTGGTCGAGCACCGCGTCATCGTCGCCGTCTACCCCTCCCCGCTGTTGCTGCGCCTGGTGGACGCGTCGGGGGTCCAGCGGATCGCCCGCACCACCGCGTGCGAGGAACTCGGGTGCGCAGCCGAGTGCCCGCATCCCGGCGGGACGCGTCCCGGTGGACGTCCCGCCCACAGAACTGCGGGTGGGTGACCAGGTCCTGACCGGCGGCCGTCTGTCCGCCCTCACCGACCTGCGCTACCGCCACAACGCCACCCACACCATGATCCCGGACAACGGCCGGGTCGCCGTCGCACACCGCACGGTGCGCGTCTACCGGCCCCGAACCGACTGCCCCCCACGCAGCCGGATCACGGGCCGGCTGAGTGCCTGTGTCTGAACCCGGGGCACGCATTTGGCCGGGTCGGGAATCGAACACGTGCGGGCTGCCCGATTTATTAGAGTGAGCTGTCACCGTGCTTGCGACTCCTGAGGAGTACAGGGAGGCGGAGGATGCCGTCCGTCGTCTCCAAGAGGTTCTTGCGCTGATCGCCGAGGCAGACGGCCCCGGCGGTGTTTGCCCGGGTCAGGAACCGAACGGTGTTTGCCCGGGTCAGGAACCGAACGGTGTTTGTCCGGGTCAGGAACCGAACGGGGCCTGAGCAGGCAGGTGGTCGCCCAGGTCACCACGGGACGTTGCCCGCCATACGAACCGGCCGATGTCGCCGGCGCCCCGCTCTCCTTTGGCCGGCTCATGCAGGCGGCGCCTACCGGCGGGCCGTGTGTGGTGTCGCTCTGTTTCTCGCCGCGCTGCTGCTTGGTGTCGGGTTGTTGTCGGGCGGCGGTGATGCGGCGGTGCGTGGTGCGGGTGCTGATGGTGTCGCGGGTGGCGAGTTCGGCGGCGGTCGGTGGGCAGGTGCTGCTGCACATCGGAGACGACGCCGTACTCCGCCTCACGGGACTCCGCGACCCCCGCGGGCACCCGTCCCGGCGATGGCCCCCTCAAGAGTCCTTCCTGCGGCTCCTCGCGATCACCGGAACCGACACCGTTTTCGACGTGCGCCCCAGCGTCGAGGACGCGGTAAGGCCCTGCCCGAAGGCAGCTTCCTCCGACGGGGCCGGGGCTCCTTCTTGGGGTCAGAGCAGGTATCCCGCGGGGTGTCCGTTCGGGTCGTCGGCCAGGGTGATGGTGGCCCGGATGAGTTTGCCGACCGGCTGGCGTCGTACTTCGAAGCTGTGGCAGACGCTCATCACGATTTCCAGGCCGTGTTGTCCGATCCTGCCGGGGTCTGTCTCCCTGGCTGCCGGCATCGTCGGGTCGGTGTCCCACACGCTGACGACCACGGCGCCTTCGTTCGTCGCCATTTCCAGCAGGCAGGGCCCCGGGGCGTATTTGCGGCTGTTGGTCACCAGCTCGCTGACGACCAACTGCACCATGTCCATCACCCGCTCCGATACGGGGATGCCGTGGACGCCTTGCACCTGGGACAAGTAGTCGCGGGCGGCTGCCCGGGCCTCGGCCAGCGGCTGTGACCCGCAGAAGGCAACCGTCGTGCTTATGGAGCGGCCTGCAGTCGACGGCCCCGCGTTCTCGCTCACCACAAGCCTGTCCACCGTTCCCGCCTGACTGATCGAGCCAACCGCTTCCCCTTTGCCCCCCAAACGAGAACGTATGCAGGTGGTGTTGAAACAAGCACTGCCGCGTCGCCTGTCTCGTACTCGACGCCGCGATGGACGCGGCCGCGGCGGACGGTTCGGGGTTCCGCTTCGCTCCACCCCGAACGGCCTGCTCTGCAGGCCCGTGGCAACCAGCAGCACCCGGTCCTCCAGGCACAGCCGCTACGGCCGGCCGAGCTGGACGTTACCGCCACGACTTTCGGACCCAGCCCGACCAGCTTGCGGAACTGCGACTCGCTCAACCCCGAGAACGGCTCGATTGACAGTGGGACTCACTCTGCACCGGAGCTTCGGCAGCATCGAAGGCGTCGTGAACCGCATCAAGAAGATCAAGAGGCAGCTCTTCGGGCGAGCCGGGTTCGCACTCCTACGCAAGATGATCCTGCTCCAGTAACGCTCCGCTACCACTCCTCAGAACCGGTTATCGAGAGCGCCGGGGGAGAGGAGTGCGCCAGGCGGCTTTGTCTGCCGGTCATCGGTCCGACCAGTGCCCGACGGGGCGGTGGGGACAGGTGCGGCACTCGAATACGTAGACGTTGACGCCGCAGGTGTCCAGAAGAGTGGGGTTGAACGCTTCGGATTCCCATAGCCGGCGGGTCTCGGTGTTCTCGGCCGTCCGGTCTTCCTCGGGAAGCCAGGTGCGCCAGGACTCACTGTCGAATTCCCTCTCGGCCACGGTCAGCAGGTGCTCCATCCGGCCACCGCACGTTTCGCAGTCCGGCCAGCGGGGCTCCTGGCTCCAGCCCGGATAGCCACCCAGCTTGATTCCCGGTGCGTCGGCAAGATGCGACGAGTACCACAGGCCGGTCTCTGCCAGCAGCGCCTCGACACGGACTTCGAGTGCGTCGCGCAGATCCCAGGGACGGTCATTCCTCGGGTACTCGGCCACCTGCTCGGGGTGAACGACGCAGGGCGCCGGGTACCAGCCGTCGGGAAGCCCGGCCGCCGACGGTGCAGGTGCCGCCCCCACATCTCCGATGGCAAGGGAGTCTCGCCAATACACCTGGGGCAGCGGGTGACAGTAGGTGCCGTGCGCGTAAGGACACCACAGGACCTGGAGGAGGTCCGTTCCCTCTGGAAAGGGCAGGCTGGGTACGTCGGAGCGGTGGATCTGCACGATGGGGGCCATCGGTGCGGCAGGTTCGAGGCGGCTCGTGGTGTCCGGGTCGTAGTGCTCGGCTTCGCACACCGGCCATTGCTCGTCGGCGGGCCACAGCAGCGGGCCGCCGACAGAGCTGTCCTGGCACGTCGGAGAACCGGGGCGCGGGTGCAGGCGGACGGACTCACGACGGAAGGGAAGCAGCTCGGGGAAGAGGCTCTCCACGTCGACCGGGCGGTCGGGTGTGTGACGGGACATGTGCCGAACTCTAGAACCGGGGTCCGACACCAGCCTCACCGGCCTCGCCGTGCTCTGGAGCAGGGCACTGGATTCCCAAAGAAGAGAGCCAGCTCTAATGGCCGAGCCGGATTTTCGCGACCTACGAGTACTTCTTGGAACCCGAGGCCGACTGACTCGGACCCGAGCTGAATGACAGGAGCCGTGCAGCGTCACGCCGCCCGCGGGGCGGGAGCCGGAGCGATGGACGCTTGACGGAACTCGTCTCTTTGCTCGCCCACTCGGCGGGTCCGGCCGCATGAGGCGGCCGGACGCCGTCTCGCGGGTCGTCAGAAAGCGATTGTGCAGGCGATGATGACGACGAGCACGATGACCGCGGTCAGAGTGAAGCTAAAAGGACGCTTTGTCCCGTCGAGGGTATTTGGCGGTAGTACGGATGGCTGTCCTGGCGGGGGCGTCTGAGCTTTCCGACATTCCGGGGCTTTGTGGGCGGTCGAGCCATCTGCAGGGAGAGGGGTGTCCACCGGGGGCCGACCTTTTGACCCGACAGACTGGGCGGAGCCCTCCCCCCCCCCGCGTTCGCCTGGTCCAAGGGCCTGGGGTGCACCCCCGGAGGGCGTACACGCGCGCGAGAGGGGCGGCAAGCGAGTCCGGGGTGCGGGAGCCGGTCGGAAAGCTTTGAACCTGATCGACGCCCGCCAGAGCGCCCACGCGGTCCCGGCCGGGCTGAGCGGCGAGGCACCCCCCTGGTGCGCGTTCTGTTCAGCTGTGCGTGCTGCTGGCGGCGGCGGTCCCCGCGGCGGCCGGCGGGCCGTGCGCGTCGGGCTCTGCCGGATGGGAATGCCGGGTGGGGGCTCCCGCCCTACGCTGGCCGTATGTCCGATTTCATTGCCTCCGGCGCCTCGGCCGACGACCTGCCCGCACCGGCCGAGGGTCTGCTGCTGACGCACTTTCTCACGGTCGGTGACGTGCCTCGCTCGCGGGCGTTCTATGCCGATGTGCTGGGCGGGCAGGTGGTGCTGGAG
This sequence comes from Streptomyces sp. NBC_00539, assembly GCF_036346105.1. GTDB lineage: Bacteria > Actinomycetota > Actinomycetes > Streptomycetales > Streptomycetaceae > Streptomyces. Next base: position 119,625 of record NZ_CP107811.1, on the reverse strand, counting down.
GAGAACCCCTGCATCATCAAGGTCGCCAACAGCTGGATCATCATGAACCCCGGCGGCGGTCCCACGGAGGACAAACCCGACGTCACACTGCGCCCACCGGAGGACCGCCACACCGCCTCCAGCTTCCTGAACGTACGGGTGGCGGACATCCGCGGCTTCTACGCGGCGGCCCGCGCCAAGGGAGCCGAGTTCCTCACCCCGCCCATCGACCGGCGCGCGGAGCTGCGCTGCTACATGCGCGACCCGGATGGCTACCTCATCGAGGTCGGCCAGTCCACGGGCCTGCTCAAGGGCATGCTGGCGCGCACTGATACCGAAGCCTGACCACTGCACCGCGCTGCACTGCTGACCGAATTCGTCAGATGCGACGGACCGGGTCCGTGATTCCGCCGGGGCACGCAAGCGCCGCGATGTCCCATCCGGCGCGTTGGGCCCCGGCCTGGTAGGCGCTTTCGTAGAAGGCGAGCACGGCGGCACGTGGATCGGCCTCGGCGCGGGCCGCTTCGTAGCGCAGCACGGCCAGGTGGCTGTCGCCGCGCGCGACCCACTGCGCGGACGCCGGGCTGAGTGGCGCTTCGGTCAGACCGGCGGGCTCGGGGGCGGTGTACGAGTAGAACGCGGGCTCGGCAAAAGTGTCGTCGCCGAACCAGAAGCCGGAGCTGATCACTTCCGAGGAGTACGCCTCCCGGGTGACGGGGTCGGCCTGCCTGGGCTGGTCGACCCGGCGCCCGGAGAACCGGCTGTGGGCGATGTCGAAGGTGTGCCAGAAGTGGTGCACCGGGCTGGCCTTTCCCGAGAAGCCCGCCGCGAACTCCTCCAGCACGGACGCCACCTGGCTCAGCACCCGCCAGTAGCGGTTTGCGGCTACCGGGTCGTAGGTCGCGTGCTCGGTGTCCTCGGCGAACGGCCGGTCGGCGTCGGGTAGATCGAAGGGCCTGGGAACAGCGATGTTCACCCGGACGCCCAGCGCGGCCAGAGCAGCCAGGCTCTGATCGTAGAAGGACGCGACGGACTGGCCCGGAAGCGGAAAGGACCGCTCTTCGCCGTCCAGCGTCATGACGGCGAGCCGGTGGTCGACGAAGTCGAAGTCGACCGTGAAGATCGGATTCCCGTCGACCTGACCCATCGGACGGGTGGTGATGCCGCGCCCAGTGACATGGAACGGGACGTTCCACCAGTGGTTGCGCCGAGCGCTCGCGGCCAAGCGGGTCTTGCCGACAATCTGCTCGAAGCGGTGCAGCGTCTCCTTCGTGTCACGCCACTCCCGCAGCGGCGCCGGCGGAAACAGCTCCATCGCCTGCTCCTTCCCGCCCGGCGCTCCCGCGGCGGCCGGGCCGTCTCATCATGACCCCGCCGGGGGCATCCCGCACGCCGCCGAGGGAGCGGTCCAGCCCAGCCGCCGCACGGCCCGCCGCCCAAGTCCCGCCGCCCTCCGGTCAAGGCGGGAAACCGGCGGGCCACGTCATAGACAGCCACGGGCTCATCCAACCCGACGCCAGTGCAATCCAGCTCCCCCGAAGCCAAGAACCCTGGTTCCAACATGCGTGGCCAGGTCCCACCTATCGTGTCCCGGCTCAACGGGCACAGCCGTCGCCCACACAGCCGCACCTGCGACAGTGGCCACAACAGCTGTCGGCCGTGGCAATTGACCTGCTGACGCCCGTCGACTGGGTCGGCCCCGGCTCGGAGGGCCTCGATATGGGGCTGCTGGCCCCCGGCGACGTCCCGGCGCTGACTGGGAGGGGACGCCCGCCGCGATGAGGATGAGGCTCGGGTGCCGGCCCGGGGGTGACCTGGCACCCGGCCGGGTCAGAGGGCCTTCGCGTGGCCAACTAGGGCTGACACTGTGACCAGGTACGACCGACAGGGGCCCGGCCAACTATCAGTGACGGTCATACGTGCCACGGGGCGGGTCTTCGCGCTGCTGCTGTGCTTCCTGCTGCGAGACCGCCGTAAGGGGTGGAGAGGGACCGCAGTGGCTCTGACGAGATGAAGCGCATCACCCGCTGGTACACCCCGCTCACCACGGAGGCCCGGGCGAAGCGGTTCGCCAGCTCCGAGCAGCCGGGCACCGTCGTCACCGTCCCGCAGCCCGGCGGTCGCGCGGAGCGGTTCCGGCTGACGGACATGCCGCTGTACGGCCCCCACCGCGGCACCTTCGCGGCGGACCGGATCGACTACCTGTAGGCCGTCCGGGGGAGTGGCGGAGGCTGCCTCGGCGGCCCTCGTGGACGGCGAAGCGGCGGGAGGCGTACGCGGATTTCGGTGTCCTGGATGCGGGGCGTGTCCTTTTGCCCGCCGTACGGGATAAGAAACACATAAAATTCGCACGCATGGGTGGAGGGGGTCCGGGCAGTAGGCGGTTCGGAGGTTGATAACTATGGTTCCCCTGCTTCTCGTTCTTCTGCTCGCTCTGATTCTGTTCGGTGCCGGTTTCGCGGTGAAGATCCTCTGGTGGGTCGCCATCGCGGTGCTGGTCCTGTGGCTGATCGGTTTCGTCGCCCGTCCCAAGGGTGGCAGCGGCCGCTGGTACCGCTGGTAGCCGCCCACGAGACCAGCCCGGAGCTGACACCGCACGGCTGTGGCCTGCACCCTTCACAGGGTGCAGGCCACTGTCATGTCCGACGCTCCGGGGGGCAGAACCCGATGTTGGGTGAAAGGGGACGACGGGGGTATCCGAGGGGACGGCCGGGGCGGTCGCCGTGACGCAGCAGGGAACCTGCTCACCTCCAACGATCGACGGCCGTCCCGGCCCCGGCGGGGCGCGTCCCAGTGGACGCGCCCCCGCACGGAACTTCGGATGGGGGACCAGGTCCTGACCGCCAGCTGTCAACCATCACCAACCTGCGCTACCGCCACGGCGCCACCCGCACCATGATCCTGGACAATTGTGCGGCGGTGGGCGGTGCGGGTGCTGATGCCGACGCGGGCGGCGACCTGTCCGGCGTGCGGGCCGACCACCGCCTCTCCCGGGTCCACGGCACTCCTGCGCAGCGCTCAAGTGTGGTCCTGAGCCGCACGCCCGGGCCCCGCCCCATGCCCTCAGGACCGGTGCGGTCCGGCGGCGCCCCGTTCGAAGCAGTGCGAGTGGCCGATGACGGAGAAGCCGCGGCGCTCGTACCAGTGTCGTGGCCAGTCCGTCGCATCAGCGGTGAGGAACCGGGTACCGCAGTCCTTGTCGGCGGCCAGGCGCAGGGCGGTGGTCAGGACGGCGTCGGCGTAACCGCGCCTGAGGTGGGCCTCCGAGGTGATCAGGTCCTCGACCTGGGCTGTGCCGGTTGCCGGGTCCAGATAGAGGTCGGCCCATGAGGCGACCTCGCCCTCCTCCGTGCGGGCACCGAGGAAGTGCACGATGTCGGCCCCGCGGCGGCGAGCCTCGCGTCGGTCGACGAGATGGCGTATGACCTCGTCGTCGACGTCCGGGAGAAGGCTCCGCCAGCGCCTGGTGAGTGGGATACGTATCGCGTCGAGGTCCGCCTCCTCCGCGGACCCGCTGGCCGGCACCGGGCCCGTATGCAGCATGACCAGATAGGTGGAGTGGGTGTATCCATCCCGGATCAGCGGCTCTGCGCACGCCATTCCGACTTCGTCGTCAAGGAAGGAGATCATTCGGTGCGGCAGATGCCCCAGTGTCTCCTCCGCGATGGCGGGCACCGCCTCGGAGTCAACGATGCCGTCGATGATGATCTGGTTATTCGCACGGGAATGCGCGAAGGCGTCGTCGTATACGGCGAACCCGCCGGGGAGTTCGACGATGCGCGCGGCCTGGCGTCGGGCGAAGGCCGACAGGAAGGAGTTGATCCGCTGCAGTTCTGAGTTGGGCATGGCGGGAGCGTAAGCAGCCGTGGACCATGACCGCCTACGAATTCCCCCGGAGAACCCCGGAGTGCAGCCCAGGCGATCGGAGAGACGTATGCACACTGGGCCTCAGCGTGCCACGGACGCGGTCCGGATCGGTGTCTTCCGCCATCGCCCGCACCCGGCAACGCCCCTGCGCCCTCCGCCTCGTCCGGGCCGAGGTAGCCGCCCTCACCGGCCCCCCGGGCGGGCGCCGCGGGAGGCGGCCCGGTCCTGGAGGGTGCGCAGCAGGTCGAAGCCCGGGGCGTCGACGGGGCGCTGGGTGTTGCTCAGGACGATCGCGGCCGTGCCGGTCTCGGGATCGAAGCCGACGAAGGACGCGAAGCCTCCGGTTCCGCCGTTGTGCCAGATCTGCACGTGGGCGCCCTGGCGGGGGTGCAGGCGGTGGGCCCGCCAGCCGAGGTGCATCCAGGAGAAGCGGTTGTCGCGGTGCTCGACCTGCCGGGTGAGGCGGACCGCCTCCGCCAGCTCGGTGGGGCCGCCGCAGTCCAACTGGGCCCGTACGTAGGACACGAGCTCGGTCGCGGACGACCGCAGGCCTCCCGCCCCGGCCAGATCGGCCAGGTTCCACGGCGGGGTGGGGCGGCGCCTGCTGTCGTGGCCCTGGGCGAGTCGGCCGGGCCGGGTGGCGTCAGCCGCCACCCCGGTCGCGGACATGCCGAGCGGCGCGCACACCTGGGTGGTGACCAGTTGCCCATAGGTGCTGCCCGCGCGGCGGGCGAGGGCCAGTCCGAGGAGACCGGCACCGAGGTTGGAGTAGCGCCCCCGTCCGCCCGGGGCGGTGCCGAGGCGGGTGCGGGCCAGTCCGGACAGCAGCACGTCCGCGGTGCAGCCTGCGTACGGATCGGGGGTGCGGGGGCGCAGCAGGGCCCGCAACATCATGCCCTTGGGCAGCCGGGGCAGACCGGAGGTGTGGGTGGCCAGGTGCCGCAGGGTGATCTCCTGACCGTCCCGCGAGGGTACGGCCGTGCCCTCGGGCAGGAGCCGGGCCAGCGGCTCGTCGAGCTCCACCGTGCCGGCGACCGCCATCCGTGCCAGGCACAGCGTGGTGAAGGTCTTCGTCACCGAGCCGATCTCGAAGAGCGTGTCGGCGCCCGGTGTCCCGCCGTCGACCCTTCCGGTGGTTCCCGCCGCCGCGTGTGCGACCTGTCCGTCGGCTACGACGGCGACGGCGACGCCGACGTGCCCTCGGGCGAGCCGCTCCGCGGTCGCCAGGGCGAGCGTGTCGAGGTCTTGAGCTTTGTCCATGTCCGGATCATGCGGGTGGGAGCACATCCGCCGACAGCGCCCGAAGACTGATTTGCGGACCGTCGCCATCCGCCCTGAGGAGGAGAACGTCATGGACCTGATCACGGCACCGCCCGCCAGGTGACCCCCGCTGCTCTGCAAGGCGCAAGCGGAAGCCGGTCGGTCTTCGAGCTCGTCCTCGGCGCTGGTCCCCGGAAGCAAGAGCAGCCCGGGGCCGGCACTACGGGGCGGCTACTTCCGCCAGAACAGGTGGTGCGTCACTCCGCTCGGGCTGGGGACGGCCTCCATGTGGAACCGGTCGAGCAGCTCGTCGGGGGACTCCCAGAGCCGTAGTCCCGACCCGAGCTTCATCGGCGAGACCACCACGTGCATGGTGTCGACCAGGTCGGCGTCGAGGAACTCCCGGATGGTGGAAACCCCGCCGCCGAGCCGCACGTCCTTGCCCTGCGCCGCCTCCCGGGCCTGCTCCAGGACGGTGGCGGGGCTGCCGTCGACGAAGTGGAACGTGGTGTCGGACAGCGTGAACGAAGGACGCTTGTGATGGGTCAGGACGAACACCGGGGTGTGGAACGGGGGCTCGTCGCCCCACCAGCCCTGCCACTCGTGGTTGAGCCAGGGCCCGCGCTGGGGCCCGAACTTGTTGCGGCCCATGATCTCGGCGCCGATGTTGCGGGCGTAGTCCCGCGTGAAGTAGTCGTCCAGGCCGCGGCTCCCGCCGGGGTCGGTGCGCATGGGCCAGCTCGCCGTGGCGCCGGCCCAGGAGAACAGCCTCCCGGGATCGACATGACCGAACGGCCTCTCGAGGGTCTGGTCCTCACCGGCACCGATCCCGTCACTCGAGACGTTGAAGTTCTGGACTCTCAGCAGCTGAGCCACTTGCTCCTCCTGTGTTGTCGACAGCAGTGGTGTGACTTGCCGGGACGGGAAAACTCATCGCTGCGTCCGGGATCGGTCGAAAACCGGGCGGCCCGGTATCTCGACCTGTGAGTCTGGCAGAGCCTTCCCCCAGTTGCCCGGTCATCCGGGGGGCGCGTTGCGGGCGTCCTCGGCGCTGCGTGCGGTGTTCCGCCCCGCGTATGGAGCTCGTGCCGTGGCCCGCGCAGTGCCTCCTCCGGGACCGCCGTCGCGGCGGCGGTGCCGTTGCTCGAAGCGGAGCTTCAGGCCTCGGCGCGCCCGCGCCGGGCTCCAGGTTCAGGCGTTCGGTCACGTCGGTCTGGAGCCAGGCCACGGACACCGAGCTGATCGGCGCTCCTGTCCCACCGTACCGGGTGACGACGGCGGCGACCGGGCCGTCGTCACCCGGTACGGCGAGGTCCACTTCCGGGGCGAAGCGGTGCCGGGGCACGGTCCTCAGCGCCTCCTGGACCGGCTCGGAGGGGGCCCGGCAGGCCGCGCACCGCGCCCGTGAGCACGTACGGGCCCGTCGGCCCCGCTTCCCGGCGGACCGCGCCAGCCAACGCGCGGCCAGCGAGCGTTTCTTCGCGGCGGCGACGGGCGGTGACATCAACACCCTCATGGAGGTGCTCTCCCCGGATGTGACGCTGTGGACCGACGGCGGTGGCAAGGTCCGCCAGGCACTCAAGCCGGTCGTCGGCCTGGAGACGGTGGCCCGTTGGTTCGCCGCGCTCGGCACGGTGGCCTACCAGGGCGTCGAGCCCGGTCAGATGCGGGCGGAGCTGACCTGGATCAACGGCGGCCCAGGGGTGGTCTTCCGCGGCCCGGACCGCGTGATCGCGACGCTGACGTTCGACTTCGACCCGGAGGGCCGCATCTCGTCCATCCACAACGTGGCCAACCCCGACAAGCTCCACGCCGTCGCCGACGGCACCAGGCACGAACTCTCCTGAGCCGCCCGATCGATATCGACGCCCGTCGGAATCACCGTAGCGCCCGGGCCCGCAGCCCAAGCCCGGCCCCGCCCGGACCGTCGTCTAACCGGGGGGACAACATCGCCCGCAACTACCGATCCGCATCCAGATCCAGGTCCCGCCGTCCCGATCGACTGCTCCGGTGCCAACTGCGCGGTCTCGATCGCCGCCGACGGCAAGTCCGCGACCGCCACGATCACCGCCAACACCCCGATGACCTCCGGCCGCCCCATCGCCATCTCCATACAGGCGGACGCCACCGCGCCCTTCGCCGGCAGGCAGTAAGGGGTGGCTCGCCCTGCGGTCGTAGCTCAGGGCGAAGGGGCCACGGTGGTGCCTTTGCTAGGTCGGCCGGCGCGCCCGGCCCCCGGCCCGGGGGAGTGGGTCGGGGGCTGCACCGTGCGAAGGACGTGCGTCCGCGCTCAGTGGCGGAAGGCGTCCTTGGTCTTCTCCTTGGCCTGGCGGGCATCGCCCTTGGCCTGGTCGGCGCGGCCTTCGGCGGTCATCCGCTCGTTGCCTGTCATGCGGCCGAGGGCTTCCTTCGCCTTGCCCTTGGCCTGCTCGGCATTGGCCTTGGTCTTCTCGGTGCCCGACATGGGGACCTCCTCGTTGTCGTACCGGCTCGGTCGTGACCGCTCTCTTGCTCACGTCTGCCGCTCGTAAACAGCCACTCGTGAATGCCGGGCTCCGCCAGGCCGTCGGGCGTCGAGGCCGGACTCCTGGTGGCCGGGCTCGGGCGCGAGCGCATGCGCGGCCCGGCGGCGGTGTGGCCACAGCGCACGAGAACAGCCCGGCGGTCCCGCCTCCTGGCCCTCTTCTGCTGCTGGGCTGGCGCGGACCCCGATGATCGATCGTGCGTGGCGTTTCGCGTCCCGGCCGTCGGGTACGCGGACGAGAGCGGCCGGAACGCAGGGCTCCGCCTGGCGGGCCGGCGGCACCACCGTTGCGCCCGACCGGGTGAACGGGCCACAGGGGCGTGCCGAGTCAGTGACCCCGTTGCAGTACTTCCCGGAGCCAGGCTCTGTGCGCCGTCCCCCTCACCGCCGTGCTGCGGTCATGCCGCTGTTGCGGAACCGAAGGAACTTCTCATGAAGGCAGCGGTATACGAAGGACCGCGAACGGTCACGGTGAAGGACGTACCGGACGCGAAGATCGAACACCCCTGCGACATCATCGTCAAGATAACGACCACCAACATCTGCGGCTCGGACCTGCACATGTACGAGGGCCGCACCTCGTTCGAGTCCGGCCGCACCCTGGGCCACGAGAACCTGGGCCAGGTCGTGGAGGTCGGCTCGGCCGTCAGCAAGGTCCAGGTCGGCGACTACGTGGTCCTGCCCTTCAACATCGCCTGCGGCTTCTGCAAGCAGTGCGAGCAGGGCTTGACCAACTACTGCCTGACCATGCAGCCGGAACCCGCCCTCGCGGGAGCCGCCTACGGATTCGCCGACATGGGCCCCTACCAGGGCGGCCAGGCAGAACTGCTGCGCGTGCCCTACGGCGACTTCAACGCGCTGCGTCTGGGCGAGGACGCCGCCGAGCGGCAGACCGACTACGTGATGCTCGCCGACATCTTCCCCACCGGGTACCACGCCACCGAGATGGCCCACGTCAAACCGGGTGATCAGACCATTGTCTTCGGGGCCGGTCCGGTCGGGCTGATGGCGACCTACTCCGCCCTCCTCAAGGGCGCCGACCGCGTCTGGACGGCCGACCACCAGCCCGACCGGCTGCGCATGGCGGAGGAAATCGGTGCCGTACCGATCAACACCGCCGAACAGAACCCGGCGGAGGTCGTCAAGGAGGCCACCCTCGGTCTGGGCGCCGACAACGGCTGTGAATGCGTCGGCTACCAGGCTCACGACCCCAGGGACACGAGGACGCCAGCCTCACGCTCAACGGCCTGATCGACTCGGTCAGGTTCACGGGCGACATCGGCGTGGTGGGCGTGTTCCTCCCCCAGGATCCCGGCGGCGCCAAGGCCCAGGGGAAGCTGGAGGCGCAGGGCAAGGTGCCGATCGACTTCGGCATGATGTGGTTCAAGGGCCAGCGCATGGGCACCGGGCAGGCGCCCGTAAAGGGGTACAACCGGGCGCTGCGCGACCTCATCGCCGGCGGGAAGGCAAAGCCGAGCTTCCTCGTCTCCCACGAGCTCAGCCTGGACGAGGCCCCCGACGCCTACGAGCACTTCGACGCCCGTGACGACGGCTGGACAAAGGTCGTCCTGCATCCCAACGGCCACAAGGGCTGAACGCGCTCGTACGGGCGGGCAGTGTCACGTACTTCGGCGATGCTCTTCTCGTACTCGCACAGGACGTCGGAGCGTCGCCGAGCCGGCCTGGTCCTCGATGGCGAACTCCTCGTCCGCCACAGCGAGGCCCCTATCGGCAGGGGTCGCAGGTGTTGGCGGCCTCGCCCGGTGAGACGAGTCCTGTCTCGTAGGCGAGGACGACGGCTTGGGCTCGGTCGCGCAGGGTCAGCTTGGCGAAGATCCGGGCCACGTGGGTCTTCACCGTCGCCTCACTGAGCGTCAGTTCCCGCGCCAGTTCGGAATTGGGAAGACCACGCGCCGCAGCTGGCCGCGATGCTCCTGGCGGGCATGGCGATCGCAGTCCTCGGCGCCCTGGTCCGGCCCGTTCGGCGGCCCGGATGACCATCGCCCCGGCGCTGCACACCGAGTAGATCACCCTGCAGCACCAACCCCTGGAACCAGCCCGAGCCGGCCGACGGCGTCAGCCGTCGGCCGGCTGCCGGCTCCACGGATACGCCCGTGTGCTGCTGAGCGTCGCGGTCGGCGGCTGATCCAGCCGTCGTGGGCGCTGCAACAGGCCGTGCCACCGTGGTGCGGGCTGGTGGGGCTCGGTGCGCGCTTCGATCAGGGGTGGTCGCCGGTGCCGCCCTCCGTCGGGGCTGAGGTGCGCTGGTGCCCGCCGGGGCGGGGGGTCTGGGTGGTGTCGTGGAGGCTGTCGCGGGCGGCTGCGGCGACCGCTTCGGGAGTGATGCCGAACTCGGTGTAGAGGCGCTGGTAGTCGGCGGAGGCGCCGTAGTGTTCCAGGCTGACGATGCGTCCGTCGTCGCCGACGATGTCGCGCCAGCCTTGGCCGACCGCGGCCTCGACGCTGACTCGGGCGCGCACGGCCGGTGGCAGGACCTCGTCCTGGTAGTGCTGGGGTTGGGCGGCGAACCATTCGCGGCACGGCATCGATACCACCCGCACCGCAAGGCCTTGGGCGGTCAGCAGGTCGCGTGCGTCCAGGGCGATGTGCACTTCCGAGCCGGTGGCGACCAGGATCACCTCGGGCGCCGTGCCGTCGTGTGCGTCGGCGAGGACGTAGGCGCCGCGGGCCGCTCCCCGGGCCGGGGCGTAGGTGCCGCGGTCGAGGACGGGCAGGTTCTGGCGGGAGAGGATCAGGCCGGCGGGCCGGTCGGTGTGTTCGAGGATGGTCTGCCAGCAGGCGGTGGTTTCGTTCGCGTCGGCGGGGCGTACGACGTCCAGGCCGGGGATGGCGCGCAGTGCGGCGAGGTGTTCGACGGGTTGGTGGGTGGGGCCGTCCTCGCCGAGGCCGATGGAGTCGTGGGTCCAGATGTAGGTGGCGGGTAGTTGCATGAGGGCGGCGAGGCGGACGGCGGGGCGCATGTAGTCGGAGAAGGTGAGGAAGGTGCCGCCGTAGGGGCGGGTGAGGCTTTGCAGGGCGATGCCGTTGAGGACGGCGCCCATGGCGTGCTCGCGGATCCCGAAGTGCAGGGTGCGTCCGTAGGGTCCGCCCTTCCAGTCCTTGGTCTGCCGGTCGGCCGGGACGAATGACGGTTCGCCGTCCATGGTGGTGTTGTTGCTCCCGGCGAGGTCGGCCGAGCCGCCCCACAGCTCCGGCAGTACCGGGGCCAGCGCGGTGAGCACCTCACCGGAGGCGGCGCGCGTCGCCATCCCCTTGGCATCGGCGGGGAAGGCGGGCAGGGCGTCGGTCCAGCCGTCCGGCAGCCGCTGGGCCTGGAGCCGGTCCAGCAGCGCAGCACGATCGGGATGCGCGGTGCGCCAGGCCGCGAACGCCTCATCCCATGCGGAGTGTGCCCTGCGGCCGCGCTCCGCCGCCCTGCGGGTGCGGGCCAAGACCTCATCCTCGACGACGAAGTGCGCCGTGGGGTCGAAGCCGAGGAGTTGCTTGGTGGCGGCGATCTCGTCCTCGCCCAGTGCCGAGCCGTGGGCCTTACCGGTGTTCTGCTTGGTCGGGGCGGGCCAGCCGATCAGGGTCCGCAGCATGATCAGCGAGGGGCGCCCGGTCTCGGCCCGGGCGGCTCGGATCGCGGTGAGCAGGGCATCGACGTCCTCGACGTACTCGCCCGTGGCGGTCCAGTCGACGCTCTGCACGTGCCAGCCGTAGGAGGCGAAGCGGGCGGGCACGTCCTCACTGAAGGAGATGTCGGTATCGTCCTCGATCGAGATGTGGTTCGAGTCGTAGAACACGGTCAGATCGCCCAGTTCCTGGTGTCCGGCCAGGGAGGCGGCCTCCGCGGTGACTCCTTCCATCAGGTCGCCGTCTGAGGCGATGACGTAGACGTGGCGGTCGAAGGGGCTGCTGCCCGGCTCCGCGTCCGGGTCCAGCAGACCGCGTTCGCGGCGCGCGGCCATGGCCATGCCGACCGCACTGGCCAAACCCTGCCCCAGCGGCCCGGTGGTGATCTCCACCCCACGGGTGTGACGGTGCTCGGGATGGCCCGGGGTCGCCGAGCCCCAGGTCCGGTACGCCTCCAGATCCGGCAGCTCCAGGCCGTAGCCGGCCAGGTACAGCTGGATGTAGAGGGTGAGGCTGGAGTGCCCGCAGGACAGGACGAACCGGTCCCTGCCCAGCCAGCGGTCGTCGGCGGGGTCATGCTTCATGACGTTCTGGAACAGCAGGTACGCCAGCGGGGCCAGGCTCATCGCCGTCCCGGGATGCCCGTTGCCGACCTTCTGGACCGCGTCGGCCGCCAGCAGCCGCACGGTATCCACCGCGCGTACGTCCACTCCGTCCCAGCCGCAACGCTCGGCCACCGGACTCGTCACGGACCTGTCGCCCCTTGCTGCACCGGGCTGCTCGCTCATCATGCTGTCCTTTCGTCAAGCGGACCGGCCCGCCCAGCGGGCCGCCTGCCGGTGGATGCGCTGTCGCGGCCGTGCTGTCCGGCATCTGCGGTGCCCTTGGTGCCGTCATCGGACGGCCGGCGGCGGGGATCCCAGCGTTCGGGCTGCCGCGGCGGAGCGCACCTCCTCCAGCGTGGTGCTCTGCTGCGCGGCGCGTTCCAGCAGTACGTCGAGGTCGTCGGCGTGGAGGCGGCTGTCGGTCTGGGCCAGGGCGCGTAGGGTGCGCCAGCAGGCTGCCTTGCCCTGGACTCCCGTCAGCATCGCTTCTGCCTCCAGGACGTCGCTGAGCGGGGAGCGGGAGAACAGGTGTCCGTTGGTCTTGAGGCGCCCCGCCTTTTCCGCCAGCCAGCCCGCGGCCGTCTTGGACTGGCTGGTCGACACGCCCAGGTCCGTCATGATCCGGGCCAGCGCGGTGCGGTCCTCGTCGATCTGGTCCGCGAGCTCGGCGAGCGTGTGGCCGTCCTGTTCGCCCTTGCGGGCGTCCGCGGCCCGCCTGAACAGTTCCAGGCCGCCGGTGGCGGCGGCGTAGTGGTCGCCCAGGTAGATCGCCAGGAGCTCGGCGCTCTCGGAGTCGCCGTCCGCTGTGGCGGGCTTCGCGTGCATTTCGCGGGCGACCGACTCCCCGAGCTCGCTCCAGCTGTCCTCGAACTTCCTCAGCCCCTCGCGCTCCAGCGTGTCGGTGACGTCGGTGAAGTCGATGCCGACCCGTTCCAGCGCGGCGAAGTGGGCCTTGGCTGCCGTGAAGTCGTCCACGGTGGGCGCGTGCGCGGGGAGGGTGCCGTGGTCAGCGAACGCGGCCAGCGTGCCGCCGGGCATGGTGTTGACCGTGCCGGCGATCACGAGCTCCCTGACGTACATCGTGTCGGGAAGGTTCGGGTCCTTGACGCCCGTGGAGGCCCACAGCGGGCGCTGCGTGCGGGCTCCCGCCGCGGCGAGTCGCTGCCACCGCGGGTCGACGAGTAGTTGTTCGTAGGCCTGGAAGGCGAGGCGGGCGTTGGCGATCGCGGTCGTGCCCTTGAGTGCCAGGGCCTCCGCGGTGCCGATGGCGTCGAGGCGGCGGTCGACCTCGACGTCGACGCGGGAGACGAAGAAGGAGGCCACCGAGTGGATGCCCGCCAGGTCGTGTCCCGCGGCCTGAGCCTGTTCCAGCCCCCGCAGGTAGGCGTGCATCACATCGCGGTAGCGGTCCCGGGAGAAGATGAGCGTGACGTTGACACTGATGCCTTCGGCGGTGACAGCGGTGATCGCTTCCAGCCCCGCCCGGGTGGCCGGGATCTTGATGAACAGGTTCGGTCGGTCGACCGTCTGCCAGAGCTTGCGGGCCATCGCGGCGGTGGAGCCCGCGTCCTGCGCCAGCCGCGGGTCGACCTCGATGGACACGCGACCGTCGATCCCCGCGCTCCGCTCGTACACGGGACGCAGGACGTCACAGGCCTGGCGCACATCATCGGTGGTCAGGGCGAAGACCGCGTCGTCGACGCTGCTTCCCCCCTCGCCCAGGCGCCGCAACTGCTCGTTGTAGCGGTCCCCCTTCGACAGGGCCGAAGCGAAGATCGTGGGATTCGTGGTGACTCCCACGACATGCTTGTCCGCGATGAGCTTCTCCAGTTCTCCGCCCGCGAGAAGTTCCCGGGACAGATCGTCGAGCCAGACCGATACACCGGCCGCGGACAGGTCGGAGAGCGGGCTGGATTCAGCGGAGACGGACATACGAGACCTCCAGAGCGGTACGGCGCCGCGCACACTGAGGATGTTCCCGCCCGGAGGGCGACGGCCGGCGGCGACACTCGCACGGTGGTTCCCTCCCCACCTGCCCGGATCACCCCACAACAAGCGGAATACCCCGAACAACTCGTGGCCGAGGGGGCCCGGCAAGGCAGCCGCCCCTGATCACGTGCAGGAACGCGAGGCCGAAGCGGTCGACCTGCCCGCCCTCCTGCGCAAGACCGCCGCCGAGCACCCCGGGAGGTCGTACGCACACCCTGGTCGACGCGGTCGCCGACGCCTGCGACGGCCGCCCGCCCCGCGACGACGCCACCGTCCCGATCGGCGCCGGGGTGATCATCGAGGGCTCGGGCGGCATCGAAATCGGGCCTCAGGCGGACCTCGACGTGCTGGTCGTATCCAGCGGCCACGACCTGAGCCGCCGCTCCCTGCCGTGGCGGGACGGCTCGTCGACCTGGCCGCGGTCGATCCGATCTTCTTCGACAAGACGTACTACCTCGGCCCCGGCGCAGAGAGTCCGGCAACGTCTACGCGCTGCTGCTGACAGCCATCGCCGAAGCCAACCGGGCTGGCGTCGCCACCTTCGTCATGCGCGGCCACGAGTACCTCGTCGCAGCTCCAGGCGGACGAGGCGCTCGGCATCCTGACCCTCCACATCCTTCACTGGGCGGACGAGATCCGAGACCCCCGCCAAGAGATCCCGGACCTGCCCGGCGCAGTGAAGGTTTCCGAGAAGGAGATGAAGATGGCCGAGCAACTGATCAACGCCCTGGCCATCGACTGGGGACCCCGACTCCTTCAGCGACACCTTCCAGGAGAAGGTCGCCGCCCTCATCGACGCGAAGAAGACCGGTGAGAACGTCGAGAAGTCCGAGCCCCCCGGCGAAGGCACAGGCGCCGTTGACCTCATGGAAGCCCTGCGCGCCGGCGTCGAACGGGCCCGCAGCCCCAATGACACCCGCGAGAAGGCCACCACGAGCCGCCGCCAGAAGGAGACGGCCGAGCCGGCGAAGAAGCGGGTCACCTCAAACGCCGAGTCCCTCCAGTCCCTGACGAAGGCAGAGCTTTACAAGAAGGCGCGGCCGCGCACGTCCCCGGCCGCTCCACCATGACCCACGACCAACTCGTAAAGGCCCTGACGGGCGGCGCCCGGGGCGGGAACGGTCCTGACCGGACGCACCTGTGAGGTTCGACGGCCAAGTCATCTCGGCCAGGTGAACGGCTCGCCTTCACCTACGTGAAGCCGGTGGCTTCTGTCGGGCGCGGCGGTGTCGACCAGCTCGCGGTCCTAGTTGGTCGGGGCCATCGTTCGTCCAGGGTCAGTTGCCGGCGCGCAGGTGTTTCTGCCGGGACTGGTCGAGGCCGCGGCACTCAGAGCGGACGTCGTCATCGCTCCTGGTCCAGCAGGTGGTCCACGTCTCCGGCAGGGGCAGGGCGCCCACGAAGTGAGCGATGTCGGTGAAGTAGGCGAAGTCGCCGGTGGCGGTCAGCGCGCAGCCGGTCGATGGTGGCTGCGAGGTGCTGGTCCTTGCCGCGGACGGCGTTGTGGAAGGCGAGGGCGAGTTCCACGAACCGGTGGAGGAAGGGAAGCCCTGCGGCCTCGCTCTCGGCGTTCAGGCTCTGGGCGCGGTCGGTGACGTCGCTGGTTCCGGCGTCCTTGATCAGGGCGACGACCTGGGCAAGGAGTGTGTTGGAGCGCTGGTCTAGGCCGTCTAGGAGCTGGTGGGCGAGGGCGAGCTCGTCGTCGGCGCGGTCGGGGTCGGCGAAGGAGACGGCGAGGGCGAGGCGGACCTGCATGATGGCGCGTTCGCCGGCAGCGCCGTGCTGCTCGGCTTCCGCGCGGCAGGCTTCGAAGGCGGCGACGGCGGCCGTGGTGTCGGCGTGGGACCAGCGGATGTCGCCGAGGGCGCGGTGGTAGCGGTTCTTCCAGCCCAGGGTGGGGACGGCGGCCAAGGCGGTGGGGAAGTTGCCGGCCCGGGCCAGGTTGGCCAGGTACGGCGGCCCTTGGGCGCGATGCGGCCGTTTGCGTCGGCGACCTGCTGCATCCCGGCGCGGGCGGTGGCGCTCTCGCTGAGGTCCTTGCGGGCCTTGGCCCGGCAGTACAGGGCCATCTCGGTCAGCTCGGCGGGCAGCACGCCGGTGTCCAGAACGGTGATGAGAGGGTCGGGAGCGCGCCGGTGATGTTCGCGCTGGCGGCGGTGATTGCGCGGATCAGCCGGCGACTGCTCTTCTCTTCTCCTGAAGGCCGCGCGGCCGGTGGAAGGCCCGGACACCGCGCTTGAGGAAGGGAGAGGCTCACAGCAGACTGCCTGAAGTTCATCGGCTTCCTGTGACGCTTGTGGCTACGTCACCGTGATGTCCTGCCTCCGCGCAGTCCGTGGTTACGGGCGTGCGGTGGATGTGGCGGGCGAGCAGAAGACCCAGGGCGGTGGCGGCCAGCGTCCAGAGGGCCAAGACGGCGAGCAATGAGCTTCTTCGAGTTGGCCACCGATCGGGTGGTGGTCGTGAAGCGCAACGAACGAGGCCCCCGAGCTGTTGATCGAGATGTCTGACGTCTCAATCACGTTGCTCGGGAGCCTCGTTGGTCATCCATCCTGCCGCACTTGACCTGCCTCATGCGCTCGTGGAGTGGGTCAGTTCCATGCTGGTTGTCACTCGTGAGGGCGACCGGCGCTGCAAGCTCCGTCCGTCCCAGCGGGCGATGGTGGCACTGGTGTACCTGCGAAGCCACACCACTCTGGCGAAGATCGCCGCCGGGTTCGGGATCAGCGAGTCCACCGCCCACGCCTACACCCGCGCGGTCGTCGACCTGCTCGCCGAACGAGCACCGGGCCTGCTCAAGACGCTGCGCGAGCGCGATCCCGACTTCATCCTGCTCGACGCACCCTCGCCGAGTGCGACCGGGTCGGCGACGGCCGGGCCAACTACTCCCACAAACACCGGCGCCACGGAGTGAACGTGCAGGTCGCGGGTTCGGGGGTTCAGACTGCCGGGTCGGACCGGTGTGTGCGCCAGAACGATCTCAGGGCTTCGAGTTCGGTGCGGGGGAAGTGTTCGCCCCACTTGCCGTGGTATCCGCTCTCACCGTACTTCTTGGCGAGTTCGTCGAAGCAGCGGATCACTGCTCCCGCCACAGCGTCGACGCTTTGCTGGGTCGACCAGATCTCGGTCCCGGCGTTGTCGTGTTTGGCGCCGTCCGGTAGCTGAAGGAGGCGGATCCACACGTCGTTGCCCGCACGGTAGAAGATCCACCGGAAAGCGGTGGGCTCTGCCTCAAACTGGGCACGCGTCTGGGCCTCACCACCAATCAGCCGGGCGATCGCCGTCAGGAGGTCCTCGGGGGCGCTGGTGATGTACGAGGCTGTGACTTCGGTGTCGGTTTGCCCGTCATCGATGCTGCAGTCGGCCCACCCGTGTCCCTTGAGAGTCCAGACGAGTTGAAGGTCAGCGACGGCTGCCGTCCTGCTGTGTGAGGAAGCGTCGGACATCGACCGCGAGTGCAGACATCTGCTCGCCAGCGTCGAGCCACGTCGTGACGGATGCCTCCCAGCCGCCGGCTGCACTTCTCCATGGGCGAAGAGTCCAGGTCAGCCTGACGTGACCGCCGGAGCGGAAGACCGCGCTGATGGTGAGATCGTGGTCGTTGGTCTGCCAGTCCCGCTGCCCGTCCCAACCGCGGAAGTCGGCCGCCAGCCCCTCCAGGAAGGGCGCCAGGTCGGTGCCCCAGTTCCAGGCGACCACCGGGTCAACGCGAGCGGTCAGCCCTGGCGCGGACGCCTCGACGGCGTATTGCACGCGGTCCCCGTCAGGCCGGGAAGGGTCGCGGAGCCTCACGCTGACGGAGTGGTTGTTCCGGCAGCGGACGGTCACGACGGTCGGCGTGTCGAGGTCGGAGTCGTGGGTGCGCATCGGTTGAACGGTAGATCACGGAAGAGCCACCCGTCGCGGAGATTACGCCTCGGGGAGGCGTCCTACATCGACATGGTCGGCGAGGTAGATCATGACGCCTTCGGGGTCCATGCCGAGGGCTGCGGCGACGAGCCTGGGATCGGCTGGTGCCGCAGGCCCCGTACGGCTGGAACGCGAGGCCCACAAGGTGCTGGCGACGAACAGGTCGCTGCCGTTGATCCGACGCGGCACACACTCGGGACGGTGCCCGCGGGAGGTTACGCGGGGGACGTGTCCTGGCTGCGGGTGTGCGCGACAAGGGCGTGGGCCGCGGTGGGGTGGGCGGGCAGCAAGGCGCTCAGGCCGGTGAGGTCCAGTAGCCGCTCAAGGCGGTCGGGGACGGCGGCAAGAACCAGGGTGCCCTCGGCTGCCTTGGCGCAGCGATAGATGCCGACCAGCGCGTTGAAGCCGGAGGAGTCGCAGAAGGTGACGGCTTCGAGGTCCAGGATCAGGTGCTGGTGGCCTTGTTCGATCAGAGCCAGTGCCTGGGCGCGCAGGCGGGGGGCAGTGGCCATGTCGAGTTCCCCGGCGACGTGGGCCAGGGCGAGGTCGCCTTCGGTGTGCTGTGCGGTGAGGGTGAAATCGGTCACGGTCGGCTCTCCGACGTCTCGCCGGCAGGGGCGACGGTGTGGGCGGTAGCGGTCGCGGTGAGGCCGTCCGCGGCGTCGGCGAGGGGGACGGACAGGGCCAGCAGGGCGACGTCGTCACCGGCACCATGGGGCATGGCGTCGATGAGGTCGACGGTGTCCCCTATGACCGCCGCCGCACTGACAGGCCCGGTGCGCGCGGCGAGGAAACGGGTCAGCCCCTCTTCTCCGACCATGTCTCCCCCCAGGGTGCGGGCCTCGGTCAGCCCGTCGGTGTAGAGGAGCAGTCCTTCGCCCGGGGCGAGGTGAACGGTGAGGGAGGCGAAGTGCGCGCCAGCGAGCGCGCCGATGAGCATGCCTCCCTTGGGCTGCACCGCTTCTACCGCTCCGGAGGCGCGCAGGTGGTAGGCCGGGGGGTGCCCACCGGTGGCCACCGTGACCGTGAACCCTTCCCTCTCGTGCGGTTCGAGGACGCCGAAGACGGCGGTGCAAAACCGGGTGCCGACAGCCGGGTCGAGGAGCAGCGCCGTGTTCAGCGAGGTGAGGACGACATCGGGGTCGGGGTCGATCAGGGCTGCGGCGCGCAGGGTGTAGCGGGTCAGGGAGGTCAGGGCGGCGGCTTCTGGGCCCTTGCCGCACACGTCTCCGAGGAAGAACGCCCACCTCTTCCCGCCGAGGGGGAAGACGTCGTAGAAGTCGCCGCCCACGTTCTGCGGGGAGGCGGTGGCGTAGTGGCAGGCCAGCTCCAGGCCCGGTACCACCGGCAGTGCCGGCGGCAGCAGGGTGCGCTGGAGGGTGGAGGCGAACGCCTGGATGGCGTTCTTGTCCTGGTCCGCGCGCTGCCGGGCCTCCTCCTGCTCGATGCGCCGCTCCTGCTCGGCGCGCAGGGCGTTCAGCGCCGCCAGGCGCATCTCCAGCTCGTCGAGCACGATCGCGGCCAGGTCCGCGAGGGTGGCGGTGTCGTCCTCGGTGATAAGGCGGGGCTTGGTGTCGAGGATGTTGACGGTGCCCAGCCGGTGTCCGTCGCCGGTGATGATCGGCGCGGCGGCGTAGAAGCGGACGCCCATCGGCCCGGTGACCAGGCCGTTGTCGAAGGCGACGGGGTCGGTGAGTGTGTCCGGGATCACCAGTGTGTCGTCGGCGAGGATCGCCGAGCCGCACAGGCCCGGCTCCCGGCTGATCTCGCTGACGCCTTCCAAGCCGTGGGCGGCCTTGAACCAGATCCGGTCCTCGTCCACGATCGTCACGCTCGCCACCGGCACTTTGAACAGCCGGGCCGCCATCGCCGCGACGCGGTCGAACGCGCCGTCCGGAGGGGTGTCGAGGATGTCGTACCGGCGCACCGCGTCCATCCGGGCCGCTTCTTCCACGGCGCTGAGCGTCTGCCGGTCCGGCTTGCCCGCCGGGCTGGTCGCGTGTTCCGCTTGCGGCATCGTCTGTCTCTCCTGGCCGCGCCGGCCTCGGTGGACGACGACCTCGGCAGCCTAGACCAGCCTCCCAACGTCACGAAAACCGATTGCGAGTAACCGTGCCTGCATGTCCGGCGGGTAGACGACCCGCTTGGCGGACATGTGCCAGCCCTCGCTCCGTCCCCGCACGCGGCACCAGGAACGGCTGATGGCCGGGAGCCGCTCGTACGGCCAAGGGCGGCCCTTGCGCCCCCCTCAGGCACAGTTGGGTGGCGCCCTAGGAGGGCCCGCCGGCCAGAGGTCGATCCGGATCTCCTGGACGTCGGTGAACTCCACCTTCAGGCCGCGGGCGAGGCGGCCGCCGTCGCGGAAGTACACCCCCCAGGCGTCGGCGGCGATCGGTGGACGGGCTGCGGTTCGTGGTCCCCAAGCGGCCATCAGCGCCAACCCGTCGACGAAGTACTACCACTTCAAAAAGGGCATTACATGGATAAATGCCGCAAATAGCCAGCTCGCGGGCATCGGGCAGATGGTCGTGCCGGGTGCCCCGCGCGACTCGCTGTTCATCCTGGACACCCTGCTGAACCTGGACGGCGGGGTGAAGCCGGAGATGGCCGCCACCGGCCACCCCGACCGGGCACCGCCCCCTCCCCACCCGACCATTCGCCCGCACGCCAAGAAGGGCAACACAGGGCCGGATCCAGACCCTCAGGGCCTGGCGGTGCGGGCGGAGTGGTAGCCGGTGAGGGGTCAAGCCCCTTCGCGTTCGGCCGAAGCGGGGCGCGAAGGGGCTCATCGCCTGCACGTCGTCGCCGGAACAACCTTGATCGGCACCCGCGACCGCCACCCGCCCGCGGCAAGGTCGGTGGTCGGCCCACCGCCAGCGCGGTGCAGGGCCAGATGCTGCACGCGCCACAGGATGTCGGACAGGGTCAGCAGGGGGGCGAGAAGTCATGGCCGAGCATCGAGAGCAGGCCGAACACCATGTCGGAGAAACCGCACAGGATAGTGACCACGGCCGGCATTCGCGGGTGGAGATCAGCCGGGTGCAGGCCGACAGCAGTACGCCAGGTCTGCTGGAAGTTCGCGGCGTCGGCCCGGACAGCGCCGCTGCCCTGCTCGTCGCGGCCGGCGACAACCCTGAGCGACTCGCCAGCTAGGCCTCCTTCGCGGCCCTATGCGGCACCAGCCCGGTCGAAGCGTCTTCCCGGAAGACACAGCGCCGCCGGCTGAACCGCGGGGCGAGAGTCAGGCAAACGTCACCCTCTACCGAATCACCCTCAGCCGCCTGCGCTGGGACGATCGCACCCGCGCCTACCTGCAACGACGTCTGGCCGAGGGCAAGACACGCCGGGAGATCATCAGTTGTCTCAAGCGCTACGCCGCACGAGAGATCTACCGACTGATCGTCCCGGCAATCCCTCCGGCGGGCCAGACCGGAGCCGCGGGATCCCTCTGTTGACATCCATAGGGGCATCAACATCGCCGTCCGCTACGAGGCGACCGTGCTGGTCGCGGCCATCAATGGCTGTGACCAGCACGGTTGGAACACGCCCTCACGACGATTGCCGCGCGATAGTCCGAGGATGCGTTCGTGGCTCCGGCCGCGAAGCTGAGAGCCTGCGTGGGCACGTAGACAGCCTCAAGTTCGGACAGATCTGGGCAGTCGGTCTTCCATGTTTTCTCAGCCGACGTGGAGGATACGAAAACGATCGGGTTCCGCCGGGTCCCGGTCAACGACTTGGATTGGTGTCCAAGCCCATTGCCACACGCTGATGCCCGGCGTGCGGGAGAACCGGACCGGCCCGCGGGTACCCTCGACCACCACGCGCGGCCACGACGCGGCGATGGCCGCCCGGTCCGTGCCGTGGGAACGCAACACCTCGGCGAGGACGGCGACGGTGTCCCAGCCCTCGAAGGCGACGAAGGAGGGCGCTTCGCCCAGGCGCTCGCGGAGCTCGTTCCCGACGCGTTGCCCGAGCGGACCGAGGCGCTCGGGCAGGTAGCGCAGGAACGGGATCCCGGCGCCGTCCTCGCCCAGCAACACGGCCCATTCGGCGAACTCCGGTTGTCCGGCCGGAGCGCCGATCAGGATCTCCGCGAGCCGCCGGTCGCCCCGGACGGCCCTGACGATCGGCACCGCCGGTTCCGGATGGCCCACCAGCAGAAGGAGCGCCGTCGCGCCGTGGCCGACGAGTACATCGCACAGGGCCTCGGGGGTGAGCGCGGTCGTGTCGAGCTCGACGACGGTGCCGCCGCGCGCAACGAGGTGGTCCCGCAGGACGCGGGTCCCTGAGGCCCAGTAAACGCTCGGCTGGGTCGCCACGGCGATCCGACGCCGGCCCGCGCCGAGGAGGAAGTCCGCGTAGATCTCCCAGCCGTGGGACTGGGCCGGGGCCAGGCGCGCGACCCACTCCGTCGGCTCCTCGGTGAGCGCGTCGAGCACCGCGGACGAGCAGAGGAACGGCACGCCGAGGGCGTCGGCGCGGGCGGCGGCTGCGCGGGCGACGACGCTGTGGTACTCGCCCGCCACAGCGGCCACGCCCAGGCCGGCCAATTCCTCCACGGCCGCCGCGGCCCGCTCCGGATCCGCCGCGGTATCCCGGACCACCAACTCCAGTGGTCTGCCGTCGATCCCGCCAGCATCGTTGACCTCACGAGCGGCCAGCTCGAGTCCTGCGAGCAGGTGTCGGCCCGCCTCGACCCAGCCGGGCCGCGTCAGCGGTACGAGAGCGCCCAGGCCGACGGAGGACCCGTCTGTGTGCTCCGCTCCGGACGGCGATGGTGGCGTATTCATCGGCTGGCGTCTCCCTGGGGACGATGCGGTCACGGTCCGCCCGGATCGCGCGCCGGTCGGGGCCGGCGGTTCGCGTTCGTCACGTCTCGCCGGGTCGGGCGCGTCCCGGGTGCTCACGCCGGCCATTTGATCCACCACCATCGCCGATATGCAACCGACTTTCCGCGAGCCTGGGCAGCTTCTTCGGGTTGACCTGCAGCATGGGGCATCGGATGCAGGCGTGTTCGTGCTGGCAGGGCGATCCGTATGGCCCGCCGCAGTTCCCGAGTTCGACCTTGTGCTTGTCGAAGTGCTCCTCGAACTGCGCCCATTCCTTCGGCGTGACATCGAAGTATTCGCCCTCTGGGCGCTGGCTTCGTCGGTGGTTCAGGAACTGCTGGTAGTGCTGGACGATGTCTTCGGCGAAGACCGCTAATGGTGTGCTCGGGTATTGGAACTCTATGAATGCCTCCCGCCCCCGCAGTTTCCCGCCCCCGCAGTTTCGCTCGGGTCGCCGGCGTGCTGCGGTCCTGTATCAGGTCAGGTCGGTGCGAGGGTCGATAGCCCAGTGGTTGGTTTGCAGGACTCGACCGGCGAAGGGCACGTCTTGCTTGCCCAGGAATTGGAAGCCGAGCGTGCGGCAGATGCCGTTGGACGGGGCGTTGGTTGTTGCGGGGAATGCGTGTATCAACCCCCACCGGCCGTCGTCGCGGGCCAGCTCAAGCAGCTTGCGGACGCCCTGCTTTCCGAGTCCCTGTCCCTGGTACTCCGGCAGCACCATCCAGCCGATCTCGGAGATGCGCTCGCCGTCTGCGTCGTGGGGCCACAAGGTCACGGTTCCCGCGACCACGTCCAGCTCGGCCTCATCGGGCACGATCATCTTTGTCCAGTCGGTGTCCGCTGCCACTCGTTGAACATCACGTTGGACCTTCGCCTCCATGCCTTCGCGAGGCAGCGGGCCGCCCAGCTCGGCCATCATGACCGGGTCGCATCGCATCCGGACGTAGGCGTCGACGTCACCGTACTCAACATCACGTAGCAGCATCTGTATTGCTCCCTTGTCCTTGGATCCAGACGTCATAGTGGCGGCGCCAGACTCCTGCTGCCGTCGTACTCCGCGAAGTCGAGAGCGTCGTAGTCGTGACCGGTCGTCGTGTTGAAGGCCGTGATCGCCTCGCCCGCCGCCTCCGGGCGGGCATCCAGCAGGTCAGCGATCCGCTCCACCTCGCCGCACAGCTCGTCCACCGCTGCCGACTCACGGACGGGGGCGTCAACTCCGGTCTCAGGTTCACAGCAGAAGTATGGCCATCGGTGCCGACACGCCAGAGCCGAGCCTTCTGCGGTGCTGCCACTTCTCGTCAACATTTCTGGACATCTCGATCAAGAACCGATGCCAGGCCCCATCAACATTCGCTCTCCGTACTCACCTACGAAGCCACGAGCCGCCCGGGCGGGGCCGAACGGCATCGCAGCCAATGACGTGCACGCGGGTGAGGGACGGTTGCGCCTGGGCTACAGCCTTGTCCCACCACGAGCCGGCGGGGATCATGACCAAGTGCAACACCGAGAGGAACTCAACGAACTGCTCCCATGCGCCGGACTCACGGTTGTCGAGGACGTGCGCCCAGGCAGTCTGTTCCCGCCGGAGGCCGGCTGGCGGATCGCGCGGGGAATCGCAGCGCCGGACGGCACGGTCCGGGAAGCGCTCGACACCGAGTGGTGGCGCCGCCTTGCAGGTGCCGACGGGGAGTTCCTGGTGGCCGTCCTCGGACATCGGATCGGCGGCAACGACTCCTGGTGGACCCGGGTCCGCTACGCCGGCGGCGGTGTGCCGGGGCTGACAGGCGACCCCGGGTTCGTGGCGCTCTCCCTCGACGGGCAGGTGCTGCTGGCGGAGGTGCCCGGCGCGGACGGGCCTCGGGTGACGGCCCTCGACCGACTGCCGGAGCGGCTGGAGGAGGCCGCCGCAGCTGCCGGGCTAGAGACGGAGGTCGAGCGCGCCGAGGTGTGGTCGGCGGTGCCCGGCCAGCCCACATGGCCTTTGCACTGGGCCGAGGGGATCGGGTCCAATCCGGCCGCGCCGGACGAGCTGCTGATCCGGCTGCTGGATGTGGAGGCGGGCTTCCTGCACGGCTGCGACCGGACCGCCGTACTCGACGCCGCCGTGGCGCATCCCGATCCGCAGGTGCGCTCGAGGCCCGCGGACACCTTCCGGCCCAAGCTCACGTCCGATCAGTGGGTACGCCTGGTCCGCGCCGAACCGTCGCCGAGCCGACGAGTGCTCTGGGCCGAGCACGCCTGCGCCTGGGGCGTCGAACTCCCCGGCGACCTGTACGACGACCTCCTCGCCGGCCCGTCCCGCGCTCAGGCCGCCGAACTCCCGGGGCTCCCCGCACACCACCTCCCCAGCCTCGCGGCCGACGCCGATCCCCGGGTGCGGGCGACTGCCTGCGCCCGGTGGGAAGACCTCGCAGCGCCGCTGCGGGCGCGACTGCTGGCCGATACCGACGACACGGTGCGTACGGCGGCGCTGCTCGCCCACCACACCAGCGTCCCCATGCCTCGCAAAGTCTTTGCCACGCTGCCCGAGCCCCGGCGCGCCCTCGAACAGTGCCGTCTCTCGCCCGAGCTGGAGGCGGAGCTGGTCCGGGACGGGGACCCGAAGGTACGCCGAGCACTGGCCGCCAACCCGGCGCTCAGTGCCCACCGCGTCGCCGTCCTGGCAGAGGACCCACACGACGACATCCGCTCGGCGGTGGCACTGCGGCCCGACCTCAACGAGGAGCAGCGTGCCGCGGTGCGCTACGACTTCGACCCGACGTCGATGTCGCGCACTCTGCCCTGGATCGAGGGCCTGCACGGTGACGCCGACGCGATGCGCCGCCTCGCCGTGTCGTCCCATCCGCTCATCCGCCGAAGCGTGGCCCGCGCCCGGCATCTTCCACCGGACGTCGTGGAGCGTCTGGCCCGGGACGAGGACCGGACGGTCCGCCTGTTCCTCGCCGAATCCTGCGATGACGCCCCGGCCGAGATGCTGCTAGAGGTCTGGCGCTGGTGGGACGGCAGCTTCACTCACCCCGACCGCCCCCGCAGCCACCCCAACTTCCCCCGTACGGGGCTGCTGCGCTTTGCCGGCGACCCCGATGGGCGGATGCGCCGCCTGGCCCTGGACGATCCAGAGTCCATGCCTGCGGACGTCGCACGCCTCGCCCGCGACCCAGAAGCCGAGGTGCGCCGCCGCGCGGCCGAGGACACCCGGCTGTCACCGGCCGACGCGGTGCGGCTGCTGAACGACCCAGCAGCCCACGTCCGCGGGACCGCGATGCGCAATCCGCGGCTGCCAGCCCGCGTCCTTGCCGGACTGCTGCACGACCGCGACACGGCATGCGAGGCGATCACCAATCCGGCGATCCCGGTCCCCGTCCTGCACCGCATCCTGGCCGCGACCGCGGCAGCCGTGGCAGCCCGGCGCTGAACACCGCCACCCCGCCGGGCGGCCGTGGCGGTCTGACTCTGAACTCCGGCGCACCTCCGCCCGGGCGGCTCGAGCTGGCCCCCTCTGCGCTGGAGGTGCGGCTGGTGGACGCCTCCGGGTTCCAGTGGATCGCCCGCACCGTCGACTGCGAGCAGCTCGACGCCCGGCCGGCCGGACCCGAATAGCGGACGCGTGCCGGGCGGGTGCCGGTGGACATGCCGCCCACCGAACTACGGTTGGCGGACCGGGTCCTGACCAGTGGTCGTCTGGTCGCGATCACCGATCTGCGCTACCGCTACGGCGCCACCCGCACGATGATCCTGGACAACGGCCGTGTTGCCGTCGCGGAACGCGCAGTGCGTGTCTACTACCCCGGCCCCTGATCCCGGCCGCCCTCGCGGGCGGGCCGGCCGCCCCGAGCGTCACCCGTGCGAAGGGGGCCGGCTAATTCACCGAAGATGGACAGGTGCTGGTCCGTCCCATCGCTGGTCCGTCTCATCGAAGGTGAACAGCAGGCGCGCGACCAGATCGAAAACGGAGGGGCAAAGTGCCCTCGATCTAGGGCGTGGCTTTGTTGGTCGGTAGCGAGAGCGTTTGTTGCCCGGGGGCGAGAACGCCCCCGGGCACGAGGAAGACGATGTAGCCGAGTTTCAGCAACACCCGATCGCTTGACTTCGCCGCCTGGACCGAAGCCCACAGACGAACCCGCCAAGGGGCGCCGACGACGTTCTCACCACGTGGCCCGATCCGGGCGCGGCGAGGTGGCAGGATGACGCGGTGTCCGACTCTCTCCGTGAACCGTGGCTGCGCGGCGTCGCCTTCAACCCGGCGGCGCCCTCCGACGTACTGATACGCCTGATGGATCGAGCCGCCGGTGAGGTGGGCCCGCTGATGTGCGAGGGCCGCGACCTGCCCGACGCCGTTGTCGACGCAGCGCTCCGCCACCCAGCCGGCAAGATCCGCGGCGCGCTCGCCCTCAACCGGCACGTCGACCCCGCGCGACTCGCCCCCTTGGCCACGGATCCGTCCGGGATCGTCCGCTATCGGCTCGCCGTCGGCTCGGCCCCCGCCCCCGGCCCCGACGGGTCCGACCACTGCCGGACGGCATCCTCGTCACCCTCCTGACCGCCCAGGACGGGGGCGAGGACGGCATGCTCACCGAGAACGAAATCATCCAGGAGCTCAGCTCCTCCCGGCAGATCCCGCTGTCATTCCACCGCTCCATGGCCGGGCACGAGCACCCCGAGCTCCGCGTACGCGCCACCTGGAGCTGGCAGTCGCTCACCCCCGAGCAGCGGAAGGCCCTGCTCGACGACCCGGATCCCGCGGTACGGGAAGCGGCGCAGGGGAGCCGTTGGGAGCTGGACCCGGAGGCGGTGGAGGCCACGCTGCCGTCCATCGGCTCGCACGGCAAGCCGTTCGTGCTCGGCACGTGCGCCCTGTCCCCCGCGCTCGTCGAGGAGTGCTTCGCCGAGGACAAGGCGTACCCCCTGGCCTGGAACCGCCACACCCCGGCCTATGCCGTCGCCCGGCTCGCCCGCCACCCCGAGGCGGAGGTCCGCGCGTTGGTCGCCGCCCGGCCCGACCTGGGACCGGACCTGGTGGCGGAGCTGAGGGAGGACCCGGACGAGGACGTGCGGATGCGCGCGCGCCTCCACCCCTTCCCCCGCACCTGGGCCGAGTACTGGGCCATCCACGCGGTCATCGGGCACGGCCCGGACTGCACCTGCCCGATCACCGAGCCGGCCGACGAGCCGTCGCCCGACTGGTTCGCCGCCTGCGCGGCGTCCGAGGAACCGGTACTCCGCCAGGTTGCGGCGAGCTGGCCCAGCCTGCCCGCGGAACTTGTCGAAACTCTCGCGCGGGACAAGACGAGGAGGTACGGATCCGGCTGGCCTGCCGCCACCCCCTGGCTCCGCCACACCTCCTTCTGGACGTCTTCGTTACCCGCCCGGCCCACCGACCGCACCTGCTGACCCTGTCCGCGTTCCCCCGCACCGGCCTGACCCACCTCATCGACCACCCGGAACCCGAGGTACGCGCCCTGGCCGCAGCCGACCCCGGCCTGTCCGAACCCCCGTTGGAAGACCCTGATGAGTCGGTGTGCCGGGCAGCCGCCGCCAACCCGAGCCTGGCACCGGAGACCCTGGGGACCCTCCTCGCCGACCCCCGCACCGCGGAGGGCGCTGCCGCCAACCCATCGCTGCCCGTCCCCCGCATGCACGCGCTCCTCGACCACTGCCTGAACAGCGCCGCCACCCCAGCGACGACAGCCGGACACCGAGGACCGACGTCCACGTAGCGTCACAGCTGTCGCAACCTCTGTCGCCCAACTGCAGAGGCCGCCGCACCGGCAGGCGTTTCCAGGTCTCACGTTCTGGCTCACTTTCCGTGGAGCGGTCGAAGTGACATGCGAGCTATGGGTGGCGTGCGAAGAACTGCGCAGAACGGTTGTTACCCGATCAACTACTCCGGGTGGGTGAGAGGGGTCAGGGATGCGCCTGGTGGTACGCCGGAGCGCGTTGTCGCTGGGTGCCGTTTGTGGGGCGGGTGAGCGTGGGGGCAGCGCATGTCAGGGCCACGCTGAACAGGTGTGTATGGGGTATGTAGGAGTAGGTGACGGGATTGTCTGTGTCCGGTAACCGCCTTCACGGCGTGCTGCGCCTGGGCGGGTGCGGGGTCGCGAGTGTGGCTCCCGGCT
Source organism: Streptomyces sp. NBC_00539 (assembly GCF_036346105.1). Taxonomy (GTDB): domain Bacteria; phylum Actinomycetota; class Actinomycetes; order Streptomycetales; family Streptomycetaceae; genus Streptomyces. The sequence goes on along the minus strand of NZ_CP107811.1, from coordinate 90,911 downwards.
CACTCCGGGCCGGGAGTCCGCACCGGTGTCTGCCGCCTGCTTCGGTAGGTGGGGCACTGTCGTTGAGGGAGCGTCACCCATGTCTTCTGCTTCTTCCTCCGTCCGTCGTATCGCCGCGACCGTTCTGGCCGCCGGGGCCTTGGTGGGGGCTGCCGCGCTGCCGGCGACCGCTCAGGACCGTGATCACGGCCGGCATTCGCGGGTGGAGATCAGCCGGGTCCAGGCCGACAGCCCCGGACGCGACGACCGCTCCAACCGGTCCCTCAACGCGGAGTGGGTGGAGATCACCAACACCACCCGCGACGCCGTCAACCTCCGCGGCTGGACCCTGCGCGATGAGGACGGCAACCGCTACCGCTTCGACAACGTCCGCATCAACGGCCGCGCCACCATCCATATCCACACCGGCACCGGCCACGACACCCGCACCGACCTGTTCCAAAACCGCCGCGACTACATCTGGGACAACCACGGCGACACCGCCACGCTGCGCGATGACCGCGGCCGCACGGTCGACACCGAGTCCTGGGGCCGACGCCACCAGTGACCGGTGTCCGGGTGTGGGCGGCCGTGAAGCCCGTCCGGACGGCCAGGGAGGCGAATCGCCCCCAGGGCCCGATGATCACCGGGTCGGTGAGGTCGATGCCGGTACGGGCCTGTCCGCTCCTGTAGCAGTCCAGGCAGGGGCCCTGACCGTGTTGGAGGGCGAACGGCCATGGACGTGTTTCCCCTGCGCCTGCGCGGCCGCGTCATCGGCACTCTCGCCATCTTCCAGGAACGTCCCGGCCGCCTCACTGGAGCGGATCTCACCGTGGCGCAGGCCTTGGCGGGCGCTCGCCTCTGGCGGGCTGCGGGAGTTCGGTGGCCGGGCCCGGGCTGGTGAGGACCAGCCCGGGCGCGGGGGGTGTCACCAGGTGATGACGACTGCTCCGTCACCGCCCTTGGCGCCTGCGCCGCCCTTGGTGCCCGTGAGTCCGGTCCTTCCGTCCAGGCCGATCCACTTCTCGCCCTTGGCGTTGCCGACGTTGGGATCCCATTCGCCTCCCTGGCCGCCGTCACCGCCCTCGTGTCCGTACGCGCCTGCGCCGCCGTTCCCGCCGGCGCCGTAGGACATGCCCCCTGCCTCGGCCGGGGCGCCGCCTGGGCCGAGGGCGCCGAAGTGACCGCCCTGTCCGTGCTTTCCGGGCCGGCTGACGCCTCCCTTCTCGTTGTGGGCACCGTCGGTCCCGCTGCTGCCGGGCAGGCCGGCGGCGCCGGGCTGCCCGGGCTTGCCGTCGACTGCTGTGATCTTCTTGCCGTACTTGCCGCAGGGCTCTACCGAGGGTGGGTTGCCTCCGACGCCGGTTCCGCCGGCGCCGCCTTCCTTGCCGCCGGCTCCACCCTTGCCACCGGCCCCGCCGGCGACGGTGCCGTTGTAGCCGCCCCCACCGCCCGAGCCGGGGCTGCCGGGCCGCCCCGCCTCACCGCCGATCCCTCCGGGCGCGCCCGCGACCGACTCCAGGAACTTGTTGCTCGCGTCACGGACGTCGATGCCCGAGCCCGAGGCGCGGCCTCCTGCCTGTCCCGGGCCGCCTGCCGTGCCACCAGTGCCGTCGGTTCCACCGCCGAACGTGCTGTTCCCACCCTTTCCGTACGTACCCTCCGCCCCGCCGGATCCGCCCGCACCGCTTGCCCCGCCGCCCCCGACGAAGATCCGCAGCTTCTCCCCCGGCGACACAGACAGCCGGCACTGGACGAAGGAGCCGCTGCTCGCGCCGGCGCCTCCGCCGCCACCCGCACTGCCGCCGCCGCCCCCGCCACCACCGCCGGCCGTCCCCACGGCGTTCGAGCTTCCCCCGTTCCCGCCTCCGCCGCCACCGCCCGCACCTCCTGTTCCACCGCCACCGCCGCCGCCCCCGCCGGCGCCCCAGGAATACACAGTGATCTCACGGACTCCCTGCGGCACCACCCAGTCCCACTGTCCGGGCTGCTCCCACCGCTTGGTGTGCTGCACGCTGTGGACGTCCACGGGTTGAGCCTGAACGGCCTGAGTACCGCTCACCGCGGCCGCGCTTACGAGGACAGCCGCTCCGAGCATATTTTTGATCATGACTGCACAACGACCCGGGACCTCTCACGTCACCTCAGCGCCCGACGGAACTCCCATCCCTGGTGAAGTCATACGGCCGGCTCCGCCCCGTCGGCCACACCATCCCGCTGCGCCCCGCGCCGCGCCGCGCGCGAGCTGAGCACCCCACCCCGGCCGGCCCCGGCCATCCACGGACCGGTGCGAAGCACTCCTCGGCATGGGGCACCCGCGATGTCCTCGACCACCACCCTCGTCCGGCCCGACCTCGTCGCGGAAATCAGCGCCGACACCTCCATCGACCGCGGCGGCGTCTACCGGCATCCGATTCGGTACGTGCGCCTCCGCCTCACTTCTGGAACGCCCCGCCGCCCGCCCGGACCCGCGACGGCCTTCGTACCAACTTCGACTCGATGGCTGTGAGCAGTTCAGTTGGGCCGCCAGTGCTCGGCCCGATTGCTTCTCACCCATATGGCGATCGTCCTGCGGGATCTGCCGATGTTCGCTCTTAGCGACAACTGCGTTTGCACTCCACGCTTGCGCACCAAGATCAGTCTGACGGCACGAGGCCGTCAAGATTCCCCTGGGGTGGACATGAGCGAGCGGCAGACCGGAACCGTGAAGTGGTTCAACGACGAGAAGGGCTTCGGCTTCATCACGCCGCAGAGTGGCGATGACCTCTTCGTGCACTTCAAGGCCATCCAGTCGGACGGATTCAAGTCCCTGAAGGAGGGCCAGCAGGTCTCCTTCATCGCTACCCGCGGGCAGAAGGGCATGCAGGCGGAGGAGGTGCAGGTCATCTAAAGACCCCGCCTGAACCGCGCCCTGTGATCCGGTTACCCGACCACACCTGCGGTGAGTGTCCCGTCGCACCAAAGGTGGCGCGTTTTCACCGGAGACTGGTCGGCCCGGATCGAAGCTGCCTACGTCCTGGAGGATCGATCCTTCGCCCACGGCTGGGGGATCGGGCTGACTAATCCGGTTCCGTCCGCATTTCATACGTTCAGGTGTCGTATGGACTTGACTTCTTACGTTATGTAGCCGGAGTCGCTACCACTGGTGACTGTCAGTTCGTTCTGCTTCCTGGAGGCACCGTGAAGTTCCCCCGCCTGACAGCGACCACGACCACCTTCGTGGCTGCGGGTCTGCTCGCCTTCGTGCAGGCTCCCACCGCGTTCGGCGCCACGTTCACCGCCCAGCTGGTGGCCCGCAACAGCCAGAAGTGCGTATCGGTAGCGGGTGCCGGCACCGCCAATGGCGCGGCCGCGGTGCAGTGGGACTGCCTGGACGCTCCGAATCAGCAGTGGAAGCTGGTGGCTACCACTGCCGGCTACTACACGGTGGCCGCCGTGAACAGCGGCAAGTGCCTGTCGGTCAGCGGCGCGAGCGTCCAGAACAACGCCACGGTGGTTCAGTGGGACTGCGTGAACGCCACGAATCAGGAGTGGCGGCTGGTCCAGAAGGACAGCGGCTACTTCTCCATCGAGGCCCGGCACAGCGGCAAATGCCTGTCCGTGGCCGGCGTGAGCACACAGAACGACGCCGCGCTCGTCCAGTGGGACTGCGTCGAAGGAGCCAACCAGCACTTCCGCCTCGGCTGACGCAACCCCCAGGGGAGCCCAGGGCATTCCCCGGGCTCCCCGGCCCCGCCTGCCACTCACACGGCCAGTGAGAAGGCTCGATCACCGGCACCCTCACCCACCCCCCAACTCCTCATCCTCGGCCCGTCACGACCTGACCGGCCGCCTCCGCCCCGTCGGCCGCACGGTCCCGCTGCGGCCCGGTGCCGCCCTCCAGCTCGCCGAGCACCTGACCCCGGCCGGCCCCGGCCATGCCTGGACCGGCACGAGGTTCACCTCGGCGTGGGGCACCCGCGCCTCGACACCACCCGCGTTCAGCCAGATCTCGTCGCGGAGATCATGTTGTACACATCCGTTGAGCGGGGCGGCGTCTACCGGCATCCGATCCGGTACGTGCGCCTGCGTCTGGACGCGGCCGTGGCACCCAGGAGCATCATGACCGCTCTGGCCTCGTCCTCGGTGAGCAGCTTGAGCCGGGTCTCGCCCGCGCCATCGACGAAGTCTTCGTCCATGCCACAACAACGCCCCACTGCCTTCGCCGTCACAGCCGTGCGCGGGCGGCCGGCTGCAGGGGGCGGCGTTGGATGTCGGTGTGCGCCCGGCCGGCCCTCCTGGGGCGGTGGAGAGGCCGCTGGGGGTGCGAGGCTGGATTGAGAGCTTTTGTGGGGAGAAGCGCAAATGCGGCCTGTTTGGACCCGCAGGGTCCGCTCTGGAACCGCACCGGTGTTCCAGCCTCGGCGGCCTCGTCGGCAATTCTGGCCGCGCCGCCTACCACGCCACCAAGCACGGCGTCATCGGTCTGACCAAGAGCGCCGCCCTCGAATACGGCTCCCGCGGCGTCCGATTCAACGCCGTCTGCCCCGGCACCACCCCGATGGTCGATGGCGGAGAACCCGACCGCAGCCAGGCCGAAGCCGGCCAGGCCATCGACCGGCTGGGCACCGCCGACGAGATCGCCCAAGCCGTCCTGTGGCTGTGCAGCGACGGCGCCAGCTACATCACCGGCATCGCCCTCCCCGTCGACGGCGGCTACACCGCCGCGTAACAGCCCACACGTGCCATCGCCCGCACAGCAGTTCCCGCTGACGCCCGGGAAGCATTGCAGTTGTCGTGCGCCGCCAGCATCGCGCTCAGTCACACCGGGTTCGATAGCACCTCAGGGTCATTCTGAGCGTCACAGCTGGCCATAGCGCCGGGGCTCAACAGACCCGCATGCCGCCGCCAAGACCCCACGCGGAGGGCCAGGCGATGCCGGAGTCATCCCGGGCTACCGGGCGCAGGCTGGTGCCCGACATCGGTCGGATCGAACCCCGCCAGTATTTGCTCCAGTGCCGCCTGGTCCGGCCCCACGAACGCCGATTCCCCGGCTGCAGAGCCCAGCGTGTCGATCATCGACCTGGTGATCCCCGGGGCCGGCGGTAGATGTGCGGAAAGGACGAGCTCAGGGTCCCTGTCCCGCAGCGACCGGAAGGTGGCGAGGAACTTGTGGACATCCACGTTGTGCACCCACGGACTGTCGACCGTGGCCCACAGCAACTGCGCGGCCCGCAACTCCTCCACGCCGACCGCACCGACGTCATCGGCGTATGCCAGTTCGACACTGGACATCGGCCCACCGAAGCAGTCAGAGCTGAAGCAGACCCCTGACCGGTCGTCGAAGAGGCCGACTGTGGCCGGGTTGTCGAACAGTGGCGGCCTGAACCCCGTGAGGGTACGGTCGCCGACATCCAGTGTCTGGCCCGGATTGAGCAGATACAGACGATCGAGCGGCAGCGGCCGCTCACAGGACAGAAACCCGGCAGACAGGAACGTGGTCACGACACGCGCCTCGGGCGCCGCGGCCAGCAGGTCGAAGATCCCACCCGTGTGATCACGATCCGGGTGCGTCAGCCAGATCCATCGCACATCGGCCGGATCCAGCACGGAACCGACCACCTCCAAGAAATTCCGGTCCGGCAGCCCGAGTCCGGTGTCGATGACGACCGGCTGCGAGGCGAGCAGTACGAAGGCGTTCACCGGGAGGTACCCGATCCCCGGCACTTCAATGCTGTCGTTCAGGACGCTGATGTCCGGGCGGACCTTGTGCACCGGCATGTCACATCTCCATGTCCCCCCAGGACGGTGATTGTGTCGCGGCCTACCCCTCCATCATCGGTCCGTCCCCGCTGGCACCGCATCCGGCCACGGCACCAGGGCCAGAACGACCGCCGAGAGAACGAAACTGCCCTGTGGCCAACTGTGACGCGCAGGGTGGCCAACCGGAGGCAGGCAGTCACGCCGGGGCGAGTGACAGGGCATCGGGTGTGCGCCGGCCGGCCCTCCTGGGGCGGTGGAGGGGTCGGTCATGGTGCGAGGCCTTATTGAGCGTTTTCAGCGATGCCGCTCCAGGGTGAGTACGGCTTTGGCGATGAGGTCATGCGGTTGGGGCTGATGCGGGATCTACGGAAGATCTGCCAGGATTTCAGTCGTGCCATGCCTCGTTCGACCGGTGCCCGGGACCGGGAACCCTCGTTCGACCGCCAAGCGAACCTCACAATGCGGCAACGGCTACTGAACGCCAAGCTCAGGCCAGAGGGGTCGTGGCCATTTGGCCTGGCACGATGATCGAGGCCACGGTGCCGGTCCGAGTACGCCCGATCCGGACCGGGGCCCCTCCTTCGGGGACGTCGAACGCGATGAGGTCGGCCTTGAACCCCTCGTTGCTGCTCTTCTCGAACCAGCCGTCGCAAAGGCTGTCGGTGTCTCGGTCCGGGGCGGGCATCGTTCCCCACGAGGCTGTGGCACGTCGGAAGTGGTGGAATGGCTCTGTCAGCGCTTCCCAAGCCTCGGCGTCGGCTGCACGCAGCCCTCCGCTTCGGGCGGAACACGATGATGCGCCCACCAGGCCTCCGGGGAGGATCGGAACGACCAGTAGCGGGAGCGGTCAGATAGCGGTGAGCTGTCCCGGGATGCGGCCGGCGCGGAGTCCTCGGATGTGGTTGTAGAGGGTGTCGGGACTGCCGCCAAAGGGCCTCGCAGCGCCTGAGAGACCCTGTTGTTCGCCTTCCTCGTGGACGAGCTCGGTGCCGAATGGGCGCTGGGGCTGACCAGTGGCTGGGTGTCGCGGTGCGCCGGCACGGGCTGCTGCTGGTATTCGGGGCGGCCGCGTGGGTTCTGGCCATCGCCGCGGCGGGCTGGTCCGGGAACGGTTGGCTGGTGTGGTGTGCCTGGCGGCGGCGGGCGCGGGCGACATGCTGATCGCCCTGGGCCGCTCGACGATCGCCGGCAGGTCAGCTCCTGCGTTCGGCGTTGACCAGACCCGACTCGTACGCCGCGATGACCGCCTGCGCCCGGTCGCGGACGCGCAGCTTGCCGAAGACGCCAGTGATGTGGTTCTTGACGGTGGAGACGCTGATGTCCAGTTCCGCGGCGATCTCGGTGTTGTCGAGTCCGGAGGCGAGCAGCCGCCAGATCTCCAGCTCGCGCGGGGTGAGTCCGGCGGGGCGGCGGGGGCGGGCCGGGGTTCGCGCGCCGCGGTCCGTACGTAGGTGGAGATCAGCCGGGTCAGGAGCCTCGGGGCGACGGCGGCCTCCCCGGTGCGGTGTGGACGGTGCGGACGGCGGCGATCAGCTCCTCGGGCGAGACGTCCTTGGACAGGAAGCCGTAGGCGCCGGCGCGCAGGGCGGCGACCACGTATTCGTCCATGTCGAAGGTGCTCAACGCCAGGACGCGGCAGCCGGGCCGGACGAGAGCCAGTTCACCGGTGGCGCGGACCCCGTCCATGACCGGCATGCGGATGTCCATGGCCACCACGTCGGGGTGGAGCTCCTGGGCCAGCGTCACCGCCTCGGCTCCGTCGCCGGCCTCGCCGACGACCTCGATGTCCGGGTGGGGCGCCAGGATCAGGCTCAGGCCGCGCCGCACCAGGGGCTGGTCGTCGGCGATCAGTACGCGGATCATCGGTGATGGTCCTCTCCTCGTGTCCCGTCCGGGGCTCCGGCGGCGGCCGGGAGGCGGGCCGCGACGCGGAAGCCGCCGCCCTTGCGTGGGGCGGCTTCCAGGGTGCCGCCATGCAGGGCGACGTGTTCGCGCATCCCGATCAGACCGTACCCGCCGCGACCCGGGTGCCATGCGGTCGAGCGACGCGGCGGCCCGTCGCCGGGGCCGTCGTCGCACACCTCGACGGCGACCTCCTGCGGAAGGTACGTCAGCCGGACCCGGGCGCCGGCGTTCCCGGCGTGCTTGCGGGCGTTGGTCAGGGACTCCTGCACCACCCGGAACACCGTCAGCGCGACGGTGGGCGGGAGCGGGCGGGCGGCGCCGTGCACGGTGAACTCGGTGTCCATGCCGGCCAGCCGGGACTCGGTGACGATCCGGTGGAGGTCGGCGGTCCCGGGCTGCGGGGCGGGCGGCCCCGTTTCCGTCTCCTCGCCGGCCCGCAGGACGTCGAGGAGCTGGCGCATTCCGCCGAGGGCCATCCGGCCGGAGTCCTCCAGGATGACCAGGGCCTCGCGGGCCGCGTCGGGGTCGTGCGCCAAGTTGGCGCGGGCGCCGCCGGCCATCAGCTGCATGGTGGTGATGTGGTGGGCGACGATGTCGTGGAGCTCTCGGGCTATCCGGCGCCGCTCCTGGGCCACCGCCCGGTCGGCCAGTGGCAGCCGGTTGGCGTCCACCTCGCGCTGTCAGCGGTTGATGACGATCGCGGCGCCGACGACCAGGGCGCATGCGACCGCGTTGGCGGCCAGGTTCCGGGTAGTGGGGAGCAGGACGCCGCCCAGGCCCACGGCGACCAGCGGCACGGTGGCCAGGGACGCGACGGCGACCACGGCGGGCCGACAGCGGCGGGCCACGGTGTAGAGGGCGACGGTCAGGGCGAGGCCGAAGTGCGGCGAGGCCGGGGTGATCACGTTCGCCACCAGGCCAAGGGCGAGCACGGCGGTGAGCACCAGGACCGGGTGGCGGCGGCGGAAGAGCAGGGTCAGCGCGGCGAGGACCAGCGGGAGTGCGGTGACGACCGTGAAGGGGGTAGCGTCCGCCTGGGCGCTGAGGGAGAAGCCGGTGAGGTCACTGGCCGCCGCTCCCACCGCAACCAGTGCGTCGTTGCGCGTCCAGTCCAGGCGCTCGACGCGCGTGCCCATCGTTCCCGCTTTCTGCGCGGGCCGCCCCGCCCGGCCGGTCCGGGGGGTGCGCGACCGTGGCGGGGTCGCTGTTCGCGGTCTGTTCCCGCAGTGCGGGCGTTCGTGGCCGGATCACCGCAGCCTTGCTCTCCAGCTCCCCGCCCCCTTTCTGCGCCTCAGGGGAGGGTGACGGAGGGGTAGTCCTCGGTGTACGAGTCGCCGTTGGCGCCGTAGTAGGTGCAGGTGCGGGTAGCAGTGTCGACGTCATACCAGACGATCCCCGCATTCCAGCAGCCGCGGACGAACTCGTGGAACGTCGTCTCACCGGCTTGATCCGCACGCAGCGCTGCGATTACGGCCGCCTCATCGAACTGCGGTGCGAGCGTGAAGCCGGTGACCAGCGGCTCGCCCTGGACCACGATGTCGCCGTGCCGGGTCAGGTACAGGAAGGCGTTGGACGGGACGGCCATGCGGCAATGGGTCACGCCGGCCTGGCGCAGGCTTTCGGCGAGATAGGGAAAGCCGCCGACCTTGGGGCGGGCGGCCGCCCCGCGTTCCATGGCGGCGTGCAGGCGGCTGATCGCATCGCTGGTCATGGTGTCTCCCTGATGGTTTCGGTGAGGAGTGCGTACTCCTTGGAGGTGACCCACTGAATATGACATCATGATGCTGAATTGACAACACGTTGTCGGATGGGAGGTGGAACCAAGGCATGGCGGAGGAACTCGCACTCCTCGTGGCCGACGTCTATGAGGCCGCAGGTGCACTGCGCCGAGCGGGGGAGGCCCTGGCGGGAACAGAGGGTCAGACACAGGCCCGCTGGCAGTTGATGAGCGTGGTCAGCGAGGAACCCCTGCCGGTGGCGCGAGCCGCGCGCCGTCTCGGGGTCGCCCGCCAGGGCGTGCAGCGCATCGCCAACGAGCTCGTCCGCGATGGTCTCGCGCAGTTCCGGGACAACCCGGATCACCGCACCTCACCTTTGCTCGCCCTGACAGGCGCCGGGCAGCGGGTGCTGAACGCCATCACCGCCCGGGCAGCCACCGCACACCAGGCGGTGGGCGAGGGTCTGACGGAGTGCGACCTGGCAGCCGTACGCGCCCTGCTGCGACGGCTGACCCGGCAGACCGACGCCTGGACGGATGCCGCGAGCGTGCACGAGGACGACGCGTGAAAGTGGACGACACCGCATCGGGCAGCCCGTCCTGGTGGACCAGGAACCGGCGGCGGGGCTACGTGACCGCGGTAGCCCTGCCCGATCGGCGGGACGGGTTGTCGCCGCGACACCCTTTCACACCGAGCAGGCCGAACATCACCTCGCCCGCGCCCCGTGCGATGCGTTGCGCCCTGCCGAAGTCAGCGGGGGGACGGTGCACCTCGGCGGCCAGGTGGGAGCTGCGCCGGGCCGTGCGTCGATGGCGACCGTGAGCGCGTCGAGCCGAGGCGCCGCCTCTGCCACCGGGCCACCGGCCGCGGTGCACATCCGTCCGTCCAAGCACCTCCGTTGAGTTGCCGAGGCGATGAACCTCATCACTTCCGCTGCGCTGCCGCTCGTCCGCATGCTCGGCCGTCGGCGTGGTAGCCGCACGGCATGGCAACAACGCGCAAGAGGTACACGGTCGCCGCCACGGGCCAGTGGATCGAGGACGAAGGGCAAGGCCGACGCAGGCTTCCCGCCGGCGAGGTCCACGCATGGGAGCCGGGCCGCAACGAGACGGTGTGCGGCCTTTCCCTCAGCCGCTCCCAGCTGACTCGCTTCTCTCACGTCTCCTGGACGGATGCGATCCCCGAATCCGGAGGCTCGGCTGACCAGGTTCGACGGCTGTGCCGCCGTTGCGCGGTGGTCGCCGGACGCCGTGGGGCGGACTCGCGCCCCCGATGGCAGCGCACCGATCCTCGCCCGTGATCGGGCTCGAACTTCGGTGTGCTGAAGACCGTGAAGGCGGGAAAGGCGCATACCGCGCTGTTAGGTAGAAATCATTCATGACGGGTAGCGAGGGGAGTCCAGTGAGTGACGACAGATGGCAGATTCTCCCAGAACCGGACGATCGCCGGATATTTCTTGCCCCAGGCGTCGGCAAACTCGGCAAATCGCCCGAAGGCGGCCTCTTCGATCGCCGCGGTGTAGACGGGCTTAAGAGCTCGTAACACGATCATGAGTCGCGCTTGTTGAGGCGTCGCCAGCAGATGAGGCTGCAGGCGAGGGAGACGAAGGCGTCGTGCAGTTCCGTGCGGCGTTCCCAGCGGACGGCAAGTCGTTTGAAGTGGTGGAGCAGGGCGAAGGTCTGCTCGACGACATAGCGGAGCTTGCCCATGCCTTTGTTGTTCGGGGATCCCTTGCGGGAGATGACGGGCAGGATCCGGCGTTTGCGCAGTTCATCGCGGTTGGGGTTGGAGTCGTATCCCTTGTCGCCGAGCAGGGCCTCGGGACGTCTACGGGGACGGCCTGGCCGGCCCGCCACGGGAGGGATGCCGTCGACCAGGGCGAGGGTCTGGGTGACGTCGTTGACGTTCGCCGCGGTCGTGATGACCTTCGGCGGGGTACCACGGCCGTCGCAGATCAGGTGGTGTTTGCTGCCCGTCTTCCGCCGGTCGACCGGCGACGGACCGGTGTCGGCGCCCCCTTTTTCGCGCGGATGTGGGAGCCGTCCACGCAGGCCCTGGACCAGTCGAGGCGGCCGGCCGCGTTCAGCTCGGCGAGCAGGATGCGGTGCAGCTGGTCGAAGACCCCGGCTTGCTGCCACCGCTCCAGTCTGCGCCAACAGGTCTGCCCTGATCCGAATCCGAGCTCGGGAGGCAGGAGTTGCCAGGCGATGTCGTTACAGAGCACGTACAGGATGCCTTGCAGACACAGACGGTCAGCTACCGGCCGCGGCCCTGGTGACCTCTCCAGCCAGGACGGCAGCAGCCGCTCGATCAATGCCCACAAGTCGTCGTCCACGATCCACGGCCGAGTACTCACACACTCACGAACGGCCGAATCGTCACACCGGTCACGGCCGACCAGCCCATCTCATCAAGATCCTGTTACGAGCTCTAAGAATCTTCGCGATCTTGTCCCAGTCCTGGCGGGCGGCATAGCGAAAGGAGTTCCGCCGCAGGTGAACCACGCAGGTCTGGACGATCGTCCTGGGCCAGACGGTCTCGACCGCGTCGGGCAGGCCCTTGAGGCCGTCACAAACCAGCATGAGGGCGTCGTTCACGCCGCGGTTCTTGATCTCGGTGAGGATCTGCTTCCAGTGCTTGGCACCCTCGCTGCCGTCGCCGGCCCAGAGCCCGAGGATGTCGCGGCGGCCCTCCGTAGGGACGGCCAAGGCCACGTAGATGGGCCGGTTCGCCACCGCGCCGTCGCGGATCTTCACGTGGATCGCATCGATGAAGACCACCGGATCGAGGGGCCGGTTCTGCCATTCGGCCATCCCGTCCATGACCTTGTCGGTGATCGTGGTCCTCAACTGCTGCAGCAGCCCGCCCTCGCCGGTCAGCTGTAGGTCCTGGGCCTGAGCCCGGCCCACCCAACTCGTCGATCAGCTGGTCATCCACCGCCTTCGCCGGCTGCGGCTCAGACGCCTGGGCGGATTCGGCCTCGGTCACGTTGTCACGGGTCATCGATGCATCTTCCTTGGTCAGCAGTTACACGGAACGATTTACAGTCCCGACCGTTGCAGTACTGGTAGTGCCTTGTTAGCTGGTCTTGTGACGGCTTGTGATCGGTAGTTCGCTGGTTGTATGAGGGCTGGGGAACTTGCTGCGGTGCGGGTCCGGTTGGGAGGAGTTCGTCTCGGAGGTGTTCGCGCCGTTAGTGCGGCGGGATTACCGGTTGCGGCGAGTTCGTCGAGCATGTCCAGGGCGAGCTGCCACTTCGGCCGGTGGTGTTCGGTCTCGGGGATCGGCAGGCCCGTCGGCGGGCCTCGGCGTCGGACCCGTCCCAGGCGGCGGGCAGGAACAAACGCCAGGCCAGCGGGCATGAGGCGGTGTCGGAGGCGGCGTGGACGCTGACACCGATCTGGCAGTTGCCGACCTTCCCCAGTCCCGGAATACTGCCGGGTCACCCCCGCGGACGCCTTGCCGTCCTTGGGGAAGCCGGTGTCGTCCACCACCCACAGCTGCGGCCGCACCGCCCGCACGGCCCGCCACGCCAGCCGGGCCCGCACCTCCCGAACGGGCCAGGTCGAGGACGTCATGAACTGCTGCAACTGCTGATGGTCGATCCCGAGGCGCTCGGCCATCGGCTGCATCGACTTCCGCCGGCCGTCCAGCAACAAGCCCCGCAGATACAGGCCGCCCTTGACCCGCTGATCCCGCCGCACCAACGGCGCGAACACCTCCGAGACGAACTCCTCCAACCGGACCCGACACGCTGTAAGTTCCCCAGCCCTCATACAACCAGCGAACTACCGAACACCGACCGTGACAAGACCAGCTGACAAAGCACTACTAGGCCGTCGGCCCCCGGTCGGGCTGTGCGCGAACGAGAGTGAGCTTCGGAGGCATGCGGGATACCGGACATAGGGATGACAGCAAACAGCGAGTCACCACTGGAGCGTGTGACCGGTGAGAAAGACGTCACTCCGGAGGAGGAGCGCAGCGGTCGGACGCCATAAGGCGGGCACGGTCGGAGTTCCGGACACACGGGCGGGGGGATGAAGGGAACGCAGGGTGAGGAGGCGCAGGCACCGGGCCAATCGGAAGACGCCTGACCCGATGTCGCAGTCAGGAAGGCGGGCGCCGGTGTGGGGAGGTGAAGCGCGCCCCCATGGCGCCCGTCGCCGGTGTGGGCGTCCGGCCACGGCGGGCACAGCAGCGGCGGCGCCGACGGTGGGGGGCCGGGCCGGGCCGCGGATGAGAACGCCGGCGTGGGGGTAGGCGCAGCGCACGGACCTACGTCGAAACCGGTAGGAGGAGGAAACGATGGCGAACCCACAGCAACCGGAGATGCGGCGCAGCGGCAAGGGCGGTTCGACGCCCGAGAACGCTGGATCACTCAAGGCATCGCAAGTGCCGAAGAAGGGAACCAAGGGTGCCCGCCCGCATGGCACGGACAAGGGAGCCAAGGGTGGCGGCGCGGGTGGCGCCGTACCGCCTGAGCAGCAGCCCGACCACCCGTAGTACGTCACGCGTACACCTAAGGGCGCCGCTGGACGACGCCATGGTGCGCTCATGTTGATGCCCGAACGCTCCGATCCCGTCCCGCTCATGCTGCGGGGCGGGATCTTGGTTGGTGGTCGGCGCCGGGCACGCGCTCCACACCTGCGATGTGGCCTTCCGCACGCCGAGCGCCGGGACCGAACCGCGTGGTTACCGCCGCCTCGGTCAGTCGCTGTTTGCCGGCCGTCGGCGCAGGACAGGCGACGTAGGCTCCACGCGTTCGACGGGTTCCGCGAGGTTTGCGTGAGTGAGGACTTTCTGTTTTCTGTCCGACCTCGATGATGTCGTCCCGCCCCTATGCGGCTCGGATGTCCGTCCCTGGCTGTTGCACAGGAGTGAGTGCGACCGTGGCCCGGACAACGACCGTAGGTGGGCGCGGTACAGCCGCCGCGCGAATCGACAAGAAGGTGATCGATCAGGCGGTCCGGAGCCCGAGGAACACCATGCGAGTGGGGCCGGTGCGGCGCACCCCCTGACGAGGCACGGCGGAGTCGGACGGGTGGCCAGTCCCAGGGCGTGATCAGCCAGGCGCAGGAGCTGATCTTCTTGGTCCGACGCCGGTTGGCGGTGCGCGAACGGTAGCGTCTCCCACGGCAGAGCGGCGACGGGGGAGTGCGGCGAACGTCCGTCCAGGACACGTTCAGCCGCCGCCTCGATCACTGTCTTCTCCTCGCCCGCCCGGTCCCTCCAGGGCGCGAGGGCGACCCGAAGACGGTCGGCGACCTCCCGGTGTGACGCCAGTCCGGCCAGGTGCTCCAACTCGTGCGATTCGCTGATCTGGAAGAACACCTCGCCCGGGCGGTCCGCCTCGGAGCCGCCCCCGACCAGGGGCAGTAGCGACCGGCCCTGCATGGACGCGGGCACACTCAGACCCGCCGCCTCGATCAGGGTGGGTGCCAGGTCCACGGTGCTCACCGGCCGGTGCACCCGCCCACCGCCCGTGAAACCGGGCCCGATCATGGCCAGGGGCACTCGCACGGACGCGTCGTGCGCCGACCGTTTGTACTCCTGGTTGCGGGGTCCGGAAATGTGAGCCGTGGTCGGCAGTCCAGGCCAACACCGTGCGATCCTCGGTACCCAGGCCGCGAAGCGCGTCCCGCAAGCGCCCCACCCCCTCGTCTACGCGTTTGATCTGCCCGAGGTAGCCCCCTGGTACCGGTGTGCCCCACCGTTCGGAGCGGCGGGGGACAGAGCCGCGAGGTCGGGTGGCAGCCATCGTCCCTCATACCGTTCCCGGTATCCGGCGGGGGCCGGTCGTCGGTGCCATTCCGGTGATGTTGCTCCAGGAGTGACACGAACAAGAGGAATCGGTGGTCGCAGTGATCGGCGACGAACCGGACCGCAGCGTCCATCAGCGCGTCGGACCGGTAACCGATCAGCCGCACGGGTTGCCCTGACTCGTCCCACAGCACCGTCCGGTAGGCATCCGACGTGAATTCGAGCAGATCGCTCGCCAACCACCGCCGGTATCCACCCCGCCGGCCGGGTGGTACCGGTCCTGCCTCGGCGGCATCCACCCCACCGAGGTGCCACTTGCCGATGTACCCCGTGACATATCCGGCTTCCTTGAACACCGATGCCAGCGTGGACACACCGGCCGGCAGGGCGATCCCGTTGCGGAACACCCCCGTCATGGTGGGCCAACACCCGGTTTGCAGAGCCGCCCGAGCCGGGGCGCACACCGGTTGGGGCGTGAACGCCAATGAGAAATGGGTCCCGGCACGGGCGATCCCGTCGAACTCGGGCGTCACGTCCGCCGGATTGCCGTGGACCCTTGTGGTGTCCCAGCGCTGCTGATCGGTCAGGATGACAATGACACTGGGCGGCCACGCCACGTGGTTCCCCTCTCCTCGGCACCGGCACTTCCTCCGGACCGTCACTTGGCGGGGTCATGCCCACGTTTGTGCGCCGGCACGCCGGGCGCGAGCGCGGGGGTCACCAGCCGGTACAGGCCGACAGCCCCTCCCACCGGCGCGGCACGTACCCGCCCGGTTGTCCGGCGCTCGTACGGGTGAACAGCACGCCGGCTGCGCGCGTGCCGGAATACGGGCTGCTCGCGCTGGTCCACGATGGTGCCTCGTACCTACCGGTCGGAACCAAGCCGTGGCCACCGCCGACCGCCGGCCTCGCCTCGGGCAGGCTGCCGAGGTTCGCTGAAGGAGCCGCCGTGCGCGATGTGGAAGCTGCGAGTGCTGATCCGCGCACCACTGTCGTCCTGATCACCCACAACCGCCGGGAACAACTGCTGCACTCACTTGACCGGCTGGCCGCGCTTCCCGAGGCACCACCGGTGATCGTCGTCGACAACGCCTCGACCGACGGCACCCTGCGGGCAGTGGCCGAGCGCCATCCGCAGGCGACTGTCCTCACGCCCGGCCGCAACCTCGCCGCGGCTGGCCGCAACCTGGGCGTACGCCGGGCCCGGACCCGGTACGTGGCCTTCAGCGACGACGACTCCTGGTGGGCGCCGGGCTCACTGCGCCGGGCGGCGGACCTCCTGGACCGGCACGACCGGCTCGGACTGCTCGCGGCCAGCGTCCTTGTCGGCCCGGAGGGCGAGCCGGACCCGCTGAACGGCAGGCTCGCCGCATCCCCCCTCGGACTCGCCGCCGACCTCCCGGGGCCACAAGTGCTCGGGTTCTTGGCCTGTGCCGCCGTGGCACGGCGGGACGCCTATCTCGAAGCGGGCGGATACCATCCGATCCTCTTTGTGGGTGGCGAGGAGACGCTGCTGGCCTACGACTTGGCCTCGCGAGGATGGGGAGTGTGCCACTGCCCCGACGTCATCGCCGTCCACTGCCCGACCGGTGGGGTCCGGGCGGGGCGGCCCGCCGTGCAGCGCCGCAATGCCGCCCTGACGGCTTGGCTGCGCCGTCCGCTGCCCGTCGCGCTCCGCCATACGCGCAAGCTTGCCGTGGAGGCCCGGCGGAATCCCGAGGCCCGCACCGCGTTGCGCGAACTGTTCAAGCGGCTCCCGGCAGCCCTGCGGGAACGTCGCCCGCTCCCTGCGGCCGTCGAAGCCGCCGCCCGCCGCCTTGAGGCGGAAGCGGCACAACTCTGAGCTGGGCGCCGGGCGCTCACGGCATGCCCTCCCGCGGGCGCGGCCACTTCTCTCTCGTGGCCGCACGGTGCGCTCAGCCGAGGGGTAGTCCCGCCGCAGCATCGACCGAGTGAGCCCGTGGCTCAGATCAATCACCCGCGCATACGCCTCCATGCCCACGCCTCACCCCCTCTGGCAAGGAAGCGACCGCCGGCTTCCCCCTGCCCTGCGAGGATTCCCCGACGGTCACACGCGTCGACGGACCGCGCCGAAGACCGGACGGGTACGGCGATATGCGCCCGTTCGCGGCCGGCATCTACTTCCTCCTGCACCCCGGCGAGGTTTCACGCTGGCACCGGGTGCGTGCCGACGAGTTGTGGCTGTGGCACTGCGGCGGACCGCTGACGATCCGGCTCGGCGGGAGCGGGAACGCGTCGGCGGAAACGACCGCATCGGTCCTCGGACCCGATGTCCGGCTCGGGGAGCGACCGCAGGTCCTTGTGCCGGCCGGCGTCTGGCAGACCGCCGAGCCGGCCTGCGACGAGCCTGTCCTGATGTCGTGCGTCGTCGCTCCGGGCTTCGACTTCGAGGATTTCGAGATGCTCTGAGCACGGGCCCCGGCCGGGCGGCCCCCGCCCCGCTACCGCGAGCGGCGACGCAGCCGGCTCCCCGTCGCCTCCCGGTGGTTCGCCATGGGGACGGCATGGACGTTAGGCAGGGGCGTCTTCGACGACGGCAAGTACGTCAGCCTCGGCAAGCTCAAGGGCAACAAGGGCGACCAGAACTACGAGATCCCGGCCGAGGTGAACCTCGCCGACTACACCAGCGTCACCATCTGGTGCGACCGCTTCAACGTGTCCTTCGGAGCGGCGGCTCTCCAGGCAGTGTGACCCTCGCCGGGCCGTGGCCGTGGTCACCCTTGTGCCCGTGCAACCCTGGGCGTCGGGTTCAAGGACGCGTGAATGATCATGTGTATCGGTATCGGGGAAGATGTGGCGGACCGGGAGATACCGGGGAGTCATCTGGCGGTTACGCCGGGATTCTGCGCGACGCGTGTGCCACGGGATGCCGGTTCACCTGTGCCGAGCTGGAGGCCCGTCGGGCCGACGGCGAGCGGGCGGCGGAAGCGGGATGGCCGCTGCGGGCGCTGATCCGGGACCACTTGGCCGCTGCCCGGTGGGTGGAGTCGGCACCGGCTTCCACAGCCTGACCGGCGCCGACCCGGCCGACCCGGTCAACCGCTACACCCTGCAGACTGCGGTGATCGGCACCCGCCTGCTCGACTGGCCCGACACCGAGGCGTAAGCCCGCGCGTCAGCGCGTGCGGTTCCTGCGGGCCGCCCAATGCGCCCGATGCAGCGCAGACGGCGGGCCACTTCGCCGAGGCTGATCAAAACGGCGGCGCTTGCCGCACACGCCACCAGCGGGGCAGGTGCGTCGCGGAGCTTCCCTCCGCCCCACAAGACAACGGTGAGCGCCCCCCACCACAGGGCAAGGGAGGCGGCTTCTGTTCGTCGGCTGCGGTTCATGCAAGGGTTTCGTTCTCCCCTCCCCGAGAGGGGAGGGACTGGCCGGTTCTTATGCCAGGGCGAAGTAGCGCAGCCACAGGTAGAGGGCGGAGATGGCGATGGTGACGGTGGTGACGACGAGTCCGTATTTGGTGAACTGCCAGAAGGTGATGGGGTGGCGGTTGCGTTCGGCGATGCCGAGGACGACGACGTTGGCGGAGGCACCGATGGCGGTGGCGTTGCCGCCGAGGTCGGCACCGAGGGCGAGGGCCCACCACATGACGTGGTCGGGGTCGCCGCCCATGTCGGTGACGAGCTTGCTGGCGATGGGGGCCATGGTCGCGACGTAGGGGATGTTATCGACGATCGCCGACAGCACGGCGGAGCCGCCCAGCAGCAGCATGGAGCCGCCCAGTTCCGCTCCGCCGATGACCTCTGCGAGGGAGCTTGCGAGTTCGCCGATGACGCCCATCTCGATGAGGGCGCCCACCATGACGAACAGGCCCGCGAAGAACGCCAGGGTGGGCCACTCGACCTCCCCGAGCACCTCGCCGGTCTCGACTTTGGAGATCGCGATCAGCAGGCCGGCGCCGAGGAGGGCGACGACGCTGGGCGCGTAGTGCAGGACGGGGTGCAGGACGAATCCGGCGACGACCAGCGCGAGGACGCTCAGGCCCTGGATCAGCAGGCGGGGCTCCTTGATGGCCTCGCGTTCGCGCAGCTCCATGATTTCGGCGGCGCGCTTCTCGTCGTACACGAAGTGCTTGGCGAACATCACCCGGCACAGCAAAACCAGGACGACGGTCAGGACCGCGGCGAGCGGGGCGAGGTGGACGAGGAAGTCGTTGAAGGTCAGGCCGGCCCGACTGGCGATGATGATGTTGGGCGGATCGCCGACGAGGGTGGCGGTGCCGCCGATGTTTGAGGCGAACACCTCGGCGAGCAGGAACGGCACCGGTGACAGCTTCATGCGGTCGCAGACCAGGAGCGTCACCGGGGCGACGAGCAGCACGGTGGTGACGTTGTCCAGCAGGGCCGAGGCCACGGCTGTGATGACGATCAGCATGGCCATCACCCGGAACGGTCTGGCCTTGGCCTTCTTCACCGACCAGATCGCCAGGAACTCGAAGAGGCCGGTCCGCTTGAGGACTCCGACGATCATCATCATGCCGAGCAGCAGGAAGATGACGTTCCAGTCGATGCCCGTCTTGTCCGAGTAGAAGGCCGAGAGGTCGTCGGTGGCGCCGAGGGCCAGCATCAGCGCCGCGCCCCCCAGCGCGGCGGCAACACGGTGGACCCACTCGGTGATGATCAGCAAGTAGACGCCCGCGAAAACCGCGACCGCCGCCCAGCTCTGCCAGCCGCTCACGCCTGCCCTCCCACATCGAGGAGATGGCGCATCAAAGAAGCGCCCGAGACCACCCCGAGAAGTCGGCGTCCTTCGTTGTCGCGGTCGATGACGGCCACCAGCGGTACGTGGGTACGGGCCATGAGCGCCGCGATCTGCAGGATTCCTGCCTCGGGGCCGACGAACGCCGGCTTGAAGGAACGCCCCGGGATCCACTGGGCGACGGTCTTGCCAACCAGCTCGTCGGCGAGGGCGTCAGCGTGCCGGTCGTCGATGACCGCGGCCAGCAGCGGGTCCTCCATGACGTATTCGGGCACCAGCTGGCGTACCAGCTGGGAGCCGGGGACGACCGCGTACGGGGTCCCGTCCGCGTCCAGGACCAGCAGGGCGGGCAGGTTCTGCTCGGCCACCAGACGGACCGCGTCCACGGCGGCGTCGTTGGTCATCACGTGCGGGTAGGGCTCGGCTAGGTCACGGGCGATCATGGGGCTTCTCCTGGTCGAGTCCACGGTTCGAGGTGGGAGTGTCATCGGTCGACTGCGGGGTGGGAGCGCCGTGGTCGTCGTCGCCGGGGATACCGGCGAGGTCTTCCACGTCGAAGAGGCGGGCGATCGGCACGTCGGTGCTGGAGTGGGCGATGATCGAGAAGGCGATGCAGACGGCGATCAGCGTGTACGCCTCCTCACCCTCGGGGATGCTGGCCTGGAGAACGAGCAGGCCGTAGACGACGGACGCGAAGCCCTTCGGACCAAACCAGGCGGCTACCAGCTTCTCCCGCCGCCCGATCCGCGCCCCCAGCAGCGACACCCACAGCGAAGCCGGGCGGATCAGGACGATCGCCAGCACCACGGCCACGTACCCGCCCACCGACAGATCACCGAGCAGGGCCGGGGTCAGCAGCGCGCCGAAGACCAGAAGCGCGGCGAACTTCGCCAGCTCCGCGAGCATCTCGCCGAGCGGCTCGAAGACCGACTTCGCGTCGGGCGAGACGGAGGCCAGGACGGCGCCGGCGGAGAACGCGGCAAGGTAGGGGTTGGCGTGGGTGAGGTGGCACAGCCCGTACAGAATGACCCCAGTCGCCAGCGGCAGCGACGGCTGCAGCTTCGGCTCCGCCCCCAGCAGCCGCAGCCGAACCAGACCCGCCACCACCAGCGGCAGCACCACCCCGAAGACCAGACCGAGACCGAGTTCCAGAGCGATCTCCCCGACGGAGGCATCCGCCTGACCGGAGGTGGGGCCGGCCGCGGCGATGAGAAGCAGGACGACGGGTAGCGCGAGCCCGTCGTTGATGCCGCTCTCCACGTTCAACAACTGCCTGAGTTTGGCCGGCACTTCCTTGCGGCCCACGATCGCCGACGCGAACACCGGATCGGTCGGCGCGAGCACCGCGCCGACGAGGAACGACGTCGTCCAGTCCAGCCCGACCAGGTAGTGGGTGATCAGCGCCATCCCGGCCATGGCCAGCGGCATGCCCAGCCCCAACGCGCGGGCCGGGTTCTTCCAGTTCTCCCGCAGCTTGGGAAACGAAACGTGCATCCCGTCGGTGAACAACACCGCGAACAGGGCCAGATCAGCGGTCACCGAGACGATCTCACTGTCGGCCGTGATGTGGATCAGCCCGAGGAACCCGTCACTGACCAGCGCTCCGCCCAGCAGGAACAGCAGAGAGGTGGACAACACGGTCCTGGCCGCGAGGCCGGACAGCAGCACCGCGACCAGCAGCGCCACACCGAAAACAGCGACGAGCACCATGACGTCAGACCCCGATCCGCGAAGAGAGCTCTCCCTATCGCCGACCAGGCTTCCCGGCACACCACGGCGGACTTTACACGTCCCATACGCCGTGTTGACGGCTCCCTCACAGCAGTTGAGCGAACCGAACCTTGCCGGACTCCAGCATGAACATGCCACCGAAACGCCGCCTATCGTGGGCGTTCGATCCAGGAAGGTCCGATGAACGGCAACCCCACCTACCACGCGATTGCCCTCGCGGTCGGCACGCTGCTCGTGCTGCCCATCCCCGTGGGGGTCCTCGCCGGCTGGACGCCACGCCGCTTCCGGGGACGGTGGTCGGCTGCCCGCCTCCACGCCCGGGCAGTCCTCTGCCTCTACACCCTCATGCCGATCAACGCCGTCCCCCGAATGCTGGACGCGTCCGCGGACACCGTGACGGCCTGCACCTTGCTCGGGTTCGTCTCCCTCGCGGCTTCTGCCGTCTTCTTCATCCGCGCCGAACGCGCCGTAGGCCGTACCCCCACCCGAGTGAGCTGACCAGTGGACAAGCGAGTCAGGGCCTGGACGCGCCGCAATCTCACGGAGTCCCGTCTGGCCGTAGGCCTGGTAGTGGTGGGCGCGCCCACCGCCTTGGCAGGCGCCGCTCTATTCGTCCTTCCCGGCCCCGGCTCCCCCCTGGTGGTCATCGGTCTTTCCCTCCTCATCACCGGTCTGGCCATGCTGGGTTCCACCGCCCGACGCCATTAGCGGACCGCTGGTGGACAGCATGGCCGCACCGGTCCCCGGTCTTAGGCGTAACGCAGTCGTGTGGTCTGGCCGGTGTGCCCAGGTCCAAGCCGTTGACCCCCATCAGCACGGGCCGTCCGGGGCCAGTTCCGATGCCGAGGCGGCCGCAGCTGCCCTGCCGCCCATACGGCCTCGACCACCGGTGCGGACGGCGAAACCCCAAGGAGGAAATCGCCGTGCCGTCGGCACGCCCCACCCCGCAAGCATCGAGCTCGCCTCTTTGAGGACGTACGGTCTGCGTGCGACGGCACCTGGCCGGACACACGACCGGTAGATCGCGCCCCGACACCATGTTGCTGCGGAGCCCGGTACCCTCCCCGCCACGCCGTCCGGCCAGGGGACACGCGGTTCAAAGTGCAGAGGCCGACCGCGACCGAGAGCAGGATGGGAAACCGGCCGAGCAGTGGACCACAGTTCATTGCCACTCGAGTCAGTCCTGCGCCTCAGCGAGAGCGCTGCACTGTCTGCCGGGCGCAGCAGAGAGGTATCGATGGATCTGAACCTGGTCTACCAGGCCACCGCCCTTGTGGCGGCCACCCTCCTCATCCTTCCCTTCCCCGTGGCCATTCTCGCCGGCTGGGCCCCGCCGGGCCTGCCCGTCCGCTCCGCCGCCATCCCGTACGCCTGGGCCATGTTCTGCTTGTACGCCGCCGCGCCCCTCAACACTCTTCCCCGCTTGCTGCACGCGCCCGCCGCTGTCTTGACCGGATGCACGGCGGCAGGGGCCGCTTTCGGTGCGGCAACCATCGTCTGCCTTATCCGAGCCGCTCAACTCGCCCGACGTCCGGCGCCCCCAGAATGCCTAGCCCGCGGTTCGCAGCGCCGCTGAGGAGCACCCGGCACGTGAGGTGCGACGCCCCGCATGGTCTGTCACCACAGGAAGACTTCGGACTCTGTCACGAGCCGTAGCTTCAGCGCCGCCGCGGTCTGCGGTATGCGAAGGGCAGGCTGGCAGGACGAATCCCGGAGTCAGGAGCCACTCGGGACGCTGGTTGGGCCACAACCGACACCGCCTCTGCCAGTCCAGGCGACGGCGTCGTGTGCGCGCGTTGGCGGCCGGCCGGGTTGCCGGTTCTGCGCTAAAGCCCCGTGAAGATTGCCGAAGGTAGGCAATGTGCGGCAACCGCCCGCTCCGGCACGATGCCGTTGTCCGGCGCGAACGCGTGCCAAGCAGGGAGGTGCTCATGGGCTTATTTCTGGGTCTCGGCATCGGGGGAATCGCCCTGCTGGCCTGTTCGCTGGTGTTCGACGGGGTGCTGGAGGGGATCTTCGACGGCGCCCTGGACGGACTGTTCGACGGATGGCTGTCGCTGCCGGTGGTCGCGGGCTTCACTTCGATGCTCGGTTTCACAGGGGCGATCGTGCTCGGGGCCACAGGCTTCGGGCCGGGAGCGGCAGCCGCCGCGGGAGCCGTGGCCGGTGCGGGGGCCGGCTGGCTGACGTACCGGTTCAGCCGCGCCCTCGCCCGCGCCGGCAGCGGGGCCGCCCCGCGCGCCGCCGAACTCCTCGGCTCCGCCGGGATCGTGCTCACCGCCATCCCGGCGGGCGGCTACGGCGAGGTCCTGCTGCGCCATGGTGGCCAACCGGCCAAGTACGCGGCAACCGCCGAGAGGCCACTGGCCCGGGGCGCGGAGATCTGGGTGACGGCGACGCCGTCGTCCTCCTCGGTCAGCGTCCGCGCCGTCGAGCACTGACCAGCTGTTTCACTCTCTCATCCACCACCGATCTGTCCCCTCGACCGAGAGCGGGCAGGGGGGATCAACCATGAGTTCAGTCGTCATCGCGGTCGTGGGAGTGCTCGTACTCCTCGTCCTGCTCGCCCTGGTCGTCGTCACCCGCTACAAGGTCGCAGGCCCCAGCGAGGCATTCATCATCACCGGCCGCCGGGGAAAGAAGTCCACCGACCCCGACACCGGGCAGATATCCACCGACAACAGCGGCCAAAAGGTCGTCGTCGGCGGCGGCGTCTTCGTCGTCCCGTTCGTGCAGCAGCGCTACTCCCTCGACCTCTCCAGCCGCCACATCCCGATCGCCGTCCGGGGCGCCGTCACGCTACGCGGAATCAAGGCCAACCTCGAAGGCGTCGCGATCGTCAAGGTCGGCGGCAACGAAGACGCCATCCGCGCCGCCGCCCAGCGCTTCCTCCAGCAGCAGGACGGCATCGTCGGATTCACCCAGGAAGTGCTCTCCGGAGCCCTGCGCGCGATCGTGGGCCGCATGTCGGTCGAGGACATCATCCGCGACCGCGCCGCGTTCGCCGGACAGGTCGCCGAGGAGGCCGAGGCCAGCCTGTCCGGCCAAGGCCTGGTGCTGGACGCCTTCCAGATCCAGGACATCACCACCGAAGGCTCCTACCTCGAAGACCTCGGCCGGCCCGAAGCCGCACGCGCCAAGCAGGAAGCCGACATCGCCGAGGCCAACTCCCGCCAAGCCGCCGAACAGGCCCGCCTCAAGGCGGAGGAGGAGATCGCCGTCGCCCAGCGCACCCTGTACCTGCGCCAGGCGGAGATCAAGGCGGAGACCGACGCGGCCACCGCCCAGGCCAACGCCGCCGGCCCGCTGGCGGATGCCGACCGGCAGCAGCAGATCCTCACCGAGCAAGAGAAGGTCGCCGAACGCCAAGCGGCCCTGACCGACCGCCAGCTCGACACCCAGGTCCGCAAGCCCGCCGACGCCCGCCGCTACCAAGCCGAACAGGAAGCCGAAGCCCTTCGCGTCGCCCGCGTCAAGCAGGCCGAAGCCGAGCGCCTGGCGGCCATCGCCGCCGCCCAGGCCGAGGCCGAGCGCGCCCGGCTGACCGGTGAGGGTGAGAAGCAGCGCCGCTCCGCGCTTGCCGAGGCCGAGGCCATCGAGGGCGCCAAGCGAGGCGAGGCCGAACTCGCCCGCCGCGCCGCCATCGCCGACGCCGTACGCCTGGAGGGCACCGCCGAAGCCTCCGCCATCTTGGCCAAGGGATCAGCCGAGGCCGAGGCCATGCAGAAGAAAGCCGAAGCCTTCGAAAGCTACGGCGACGCCGCGAAGATCCAGATGCTGGTCGAGGTCCTCCCGCAGGTCGTCGCCAAGGCCGCCGAACCACTTTCCGCCATCGACAAGATGACCGTCATCTCCACCGACGGCGCGAGCAAACTCTCCCGCACGGTCACCGACAACGTCGCCCAGGGCATGGAACTCCTCTCCTCCACCACCGGCGTCGACCTCGCCGGGCTCCTGGGCAACCTCACCACCGCCAAACCCGAGACGAGCACGCCCAACGGCAAGATCGAAATCGCCGGATAGCTATCCACGAGCTGTCGGGGCGCCCGCCCTGGGGAGCGGGCCTTCAAGCCGTGAGCAGGGCAAGACTCAGACGTGAAACGGGGAAGAGCAAGTGGACCACGACCGTGAGCCGGTGTTCAGACGAAGCCAATGGGGCACCCAGAGGTACTACTACAACCCGCGCAATCCCATCGGCCTCACTTTGATCATCGTCTCCCTCCTCTTCGCAGGGACCATGATGCTCCTCATGGCGAATCGGACAGGCCCCTTCGCGCCCGAGCCCGCGCCCACATGGAGTGTGCCACCGGACGAATATGCCTGGCCGCCAGTGTCGGGCAACCCCGCGCCTTGGACGTCCGCGCCGGCCACCAGCACGACAGAACGCTGAGAACCGCGCCCTCGGCGCTTACGGATAAGCGAAGTTCTGAGCCCCGGGCGGAAGGAGGCGGCCATGACGACGTGGGGACTGATCCTGGCGACAACGGAGCGTAGACGCACCGAGGTGTACGTGATGGCGCACGTCGAAGGTGAGCGTCAGACGGCTCTGGCGGAGCTGGAGAGGAGGGCGCGCGACTATACGCCGGAGCACCCCTGGAGCCCCAAGCGCCGGCGCCTCTTCCGCGACGGCGACGGATTTCTGCTGATTATCGACGGCGTGTGGCAATCCCACGCCACCCGCTTCTCCGCTATCGAACTCCTGGACGACACAGACCGCCCTGCAGCAGCGCAACAGGTCAAGGATGAGCCGGCCGCTGCTGAGGAAGCCTCGGCCACGACCCCGGCGACGGCGCCTTTGACACCGGCTCCCGTACCGCTCGAACTGGCGGTAGAGCGCGACGAGGACGGAGTGCCGGTGAAACCAGCATGGCTGGGACGCACTGACCTTCCGTGACCAAAGCGGCTCCCCGGCCGTGGCCGTGACAGGCAGGCGTGGCAATGGCCCGGTGGTGCTCCGGGTCCGGGGCGCAGCCGAAATGTGAGCAAGTGGTCGTTGTTCGTAGAGATCGGGGGAAACGAAGGGCAGCCGATGAAACGGCTCAAGAAGTAACCGGTTCTGCAGAAGCCGCACCCGCGAATTCGAGGAAGGCCGGTCAGGACGCGCGCCGGATCGAGGCTTGGTCGCTGGCGTGGATGCTTCTGGCTTTGGTGATCTGGGGATGGTTCCTATTCCTGATGCTCGCCGACTACGGCCCTGAAATGCCTTCGTACGCGGGGGGCCGCGCCGTGTGTCGGGGTCCGTTCGTCGAACCCTCGCCGCAGAACAGGGTCTGCCGACCGATGAGCTACGCCAGTGGCCCGTACTGCTGGGCGTCGTTGCACTGGGGGCTGTAGTGACCGTTACCGCTGCGGCGACGATGGTGTCCGCGAAGGTCCTGGGCCGTCTGGCTCACCACGACGGCGCGGCCACTGGGCTGAGGGTTGCGGGCAGGGAGCGGCCGACTCAGGTTCAACAGGCCGAGACGGTGCACCCGTGGTTTCGCCGGGCTTTCCAGCGCTTGGCGGCCCGCGGCACTGCCATGCCTGCCAGCCGCCGGCACGACGAGAGCGGCGCCGAGGGCCACGTCGTAGATCCGATTGCTCTCACCCCACGGCCGTCGTCTGTAATCCCATGACGATTGGGGAGGCGACCAGCCACATCCCGCAGAGCAGGATGAGTACGTCGGAGCCCATCTCCGCCCCGCCGTGGGGACGTGAGGCGGCCGCGGACAAGGGCGTGCGCCCGGCCACTATGTCCCTTCGGACACCGGCCGGAAACGGAACACGATCGTGCCGCCGATGAGCTCGTTGTCTGCGCGTCTTCGGGGCCGTTCTGTTGGGCCATCGGCGCGCCAGGCACAGCACCAGGGCCACGAGCAGCATCAGCAGGCGGAGAATCACCGTGCTGACTCCTGCGCAGGCTCTTAACGCCACTGACCTGCGCAACACTGTGATGACTGTGCACCGTCATGACAGCCTCCTCCCGTGTGTTCTTTTCGGGTGCGGGTGGTGAGAGGGTTTCGCAGAGAGAGAAGACGGTTACACGACGTGGTTGGGAGCGCACCACTGCGGGCTGCCGTTTCGCCGTTCGTGGCGCAGTCGCGACCGTGTCCAGTTTCAACAGGAAGAGACGCGTATGACGGCGGTCGACGAGGGCGCGGAATCGCCCGAGAAGGTACGCAAGGGTGTGACCTCAGGGCAGGTGTTGGTGCGATGGGTGACGACCACGGATCACAAGGTCATCGCCCACATGTACCTGATCACCGCGTTCGGCTTTTTCCTCTTGGCCGGGGTGCTGGCCATGGTGATGCGCGCAGAGCTGGCCCGGCCGGGTCAGGGGCATGCCAGCCGGCAGACGAGGTGAGGACATGCCGTGAGGCAAGCGCAGGCACGGCGCGACCACCCACTTTCGGCTCGAGGTGGTTGAGGGGTGGACGGCCGCCGACCTCTCGTATGTGTTCTTGAGCGGAAGGCTTCCCATGGACCCGGTCGATCTGCCCCTCCCCGTTGTCCGGCGTGCATCCGAGACCATCGACGTCGCCACCCTCGAACGGGATCTGCGCTCCAGAGTGGACGGCGAGGTGCGCTTCGATGCCGGCACGCGCGCCGCCTATTCCACGGACGCTTCCAACTACCGCCAAGTGCCCATCGGCGTCGTCATCCCGCGAACGGTGGAAGCGGCGGAGGCGGCCGTGGCGGTCTGCAGGGAACACCAGGCACCACTGCTCTCCCGTGGCGGAGGCACGAGCCTGGCCGGCGAGTGCTGCAACACCGCGGTCGTCATCGACTGGAGCAAATACTGCAATCGTCTGCTGTCGGTGGATGCCGATAACAGACGGTGCGTAGTGGAGCCCGGCATCGTGCTGGACGATCTGAATCGCCGGCTCGCCGCACAGGGCTTGCAGTACGGGCCCCGGCCGGCCACTCACCCGAACTGCACCATCGGGGGAATGATCGGCAACAATTCGTGCGGGTCGACGGCCCAGGCATACGGCAAAGTCGTCGACAACCTCCACCGCTTGGAAGTACTCACCTACGACGGCCTGCGCATGTGGGTCGGTCCGACCGACGAGGAAGAGCTGGAACGGCTGACCTCTGGCCATGACCGGCAAGCGGAGCTGTACCGCGGCTTGACCGCTTTGCGCGACCGGTACGCCGACGTCGTGCGCGCACGATACCCGGACATCCCTCGGCGCGTATCCGGCTACAACCTCGATTCGCTGCTTCCCGAGCACGATTTCGACGTCGCCGGACTGCTCACCGGTTCGGAGTCCACGCTGGTCACGGTCCTGCGCGCGGAGCTGAAGCTCGTGCCGGTGCCCAAGCACACCACCCTCGTGGTCCTCGGCTACAAGGACATCTGCGACGCCGCCGAGCACGTGCCGGCCGTCTTGGAACACGAGCCGGCAGCCTTGGAAGGCGTGGACCACCAGCTGATCCACTTTCAACGGGAGAAGCACCTCAACCCTGAGGCCCTCGACAAGCTGCCCCAAGGAGGCGCCTATCTGATGGTTCAGCTCACGGGCGAAACACGCGAGGAAGCCGATACCAAAGCCAGGGCGCTGATCGGCGCCAAGCCCGACGATGTCGACCACACCTGGTACGACGATCCCCAACATGTGCGGGAGCTGTGGCTGGTGCGTGAGTCCGGCCTGGGAGCCACCGCGCACGTCCCCGGCAAGCCCGACACCTGGGAGGGCTGGGAGGACTCCGCCGTCCCGGTGGACCGTCTCGCTCACTATCTCCGCAACCTCAAACGCCTGTACGAGGAGTTCGACTACGGCCAGCCTTCCGTGTACGGTCACTTCGGACAGGGCTGCGTTCACACCCGGATTCCCTTCGACCTGGAGTCGGAAGAGGGCATCGCTCGGATGCGGGCGTTCGTCGAAAGAGCCACCGACCTGGTCGTGGCCTGCGGCGGGTCCCTGTCGGGTGAACACGGCGACGGCCAGGCGCGAGGCGAGTTGCTGGTCAAGATGTTCGGGACCGAACTCATCGAAGCGTTCGAGCAGCTGAAAGGCCTGTTCGACCCGAACAATCGGATGAACCCCGGGAAGATCGTCGTTCCCTACCGGCTCGATGAGAATTTGCGGTTGGGCGCGGACTACCTTCCCTGGGAGCCGGACACCGCCTTCGCCTACACCCACGACAGCGGTAAGTTCAGCCGGGCCGCCGCCCGCTGTGTGGGCGTGGGCAAGTGCCGTTCATCGCAGGGCGGCGTGATGTGCCCCAGCTACCGGGCCACTCGCGAGGAGGAACACTCCACGCGGGGGCGCTCCCGGTTGCTGTTCGAGATGGTGCGCAACGGCGACAACGCGCCGATCGCACCCGACTGGCGCTCCACCGCGGTGCACGACGCACTCGACCTGTGTCTGGCCTGCAAGGGTTGCAAGACCGACTGCCCCGTCAACGTCGACATGGCCACCTACAAAGCCGAGTTCCTGCACCACCACTACGCGGGCCGGCTGCGACCCCTCGCTCACTACTCGATGGGCTGGCTGCCCGCAGTGGCCCGTCTGGTCGCCGTCGCTCCCCGTAGCGTCAACGCGCTCCTCTCGATCGAGTGGGTGGCACGCGCGGCCAAGACGCTCGGTGGGATCGCCCCCGAACGTGAAATTCCGGTCTTCGCCGACCAGCGGTTCACGGACTGGTGGCGCGAGCGCGGAGGAACACGCAGTGAAGGGCTGCGCGGCGAAGTCGTCGTATGGCCCGACACCTTCACCGACAACTTCCACCCCGCGATCGGCCGGGCCGCCGTGGAGGTCCTGGAAGCGGCGGGCTTCCGTGTGAAGGTCCCCGACGCCGCGGTGTGCTGCGGGCTCACGTGGATCTCCACGGGCCAGCTCGATGTCGCCAAGCGCGTACTCGGCCACACGATCGACGTGCTGCGCGAGGACCTGCGCAGAGGGACGCCGGTGGTGGGCCTCGAACCCAGCTGCACTGCCGTCTTCCGGTCCGATGCCGCCGAGCTGTTGCCCAAGGACCCGGACGTGGAACGGCTTCGGAACCAGACCCGCACCCTGGCGGAGTTGCTGGTCGAGCGGGCCGAAGACTGGCAGCCACCGGCCGTCGACGCACGAGCGGTCGTACAACGCCACTGCCACCAGTACGCCGTCATGGGCTTCGATGCGGACCGCAAGGTGCTGGAACGCGCCGGGGTGGACGCCCACGTCCTGGATGCGGGCTGCTGCGGACTCGCCGGAAACTTCGGCTTCGAGAAAGGCCACTACGACGTATCCATGGCATGCGCAGAGGACGCTCTGCTCCCCGCCCTGCGCGAGACCGACGCGGGGACACTGGTTCTCGCCGACGGCTTCAGCTGCCGCACGCAGGTGGATCAAGCCGGCATCGGACGGACCCCGTTGCACCTGGCGGAAGTGCTCGCCTGCGCCCTCCGGGGTCAGGAGCCGACACCTGAACGTCCGTCACCGCCCGGGCGGAAGGCATTGGTGCCCCTGGGAGCTGCGGGCCTGACGGCCGCGGCACTGGTGGCGCTCGCGGGTGCCTGGCGCTCCGGTCGCTTGCACCTGCGAGGATTCCGTCACGGGTGAGGCCGCCACGACGGACTGGGGGCGCTTCCGCGGTGCGGGGGCCGTAACCGGGGATGGTGGCCGGCCCCACGGGCCGGCGCGTAGGGCCAGGACTCGGCTTCGGGGGCTTCGGATCAGCCGTGGTTGTCGTCGGATGGTCCCAAGCGTGCTGAGCACTCCAACAGGAGTGCGTGCACGAAGCTCTGCGGCAGATTGCCCCGTAGCTGGCGTTGAGCGATGTCGTACTCCTCGGCGAAGAGTCCGGAGGGACCGCACGAAGAGCGCGTACGTTCGAACCACCGCGTCGCTTCGATGTCCCGGCCCTCGGCGTGAGCAGCCAGCGCCATGGTGAAGCCACACAGCAAGAACGCCCCTTCCGCCTCACCGAGGGGCTTTCCCTCATCCTGCTGGAACCGGTAGACGTATCCGTCTTCCGCCAGGTGTCGCATCACCATGGAGCGGGTGCGCGCGAAGCTCGGATCGCGCGGATCCACGGCCCCCCGGGCCAGTGGCAGCAGCAGAGCGGCTTCCAGACCGGAATGGTCGGCCGCGCGCTGCCAGTACCCGTCGGGGTGCAGACAGCGAGCCCGTGTGGCGTCGAGGATGCGGTCCGCCAGTCGGGACCACTCGGATGAAACGGATGTTCCGAACACACGGGCGAAGTCGCGCAAGCCCACTACACAGCACAGCCGTGAGTGGGCCCACCAACGCTGTTCCAGTTCCCATATTCCGGCATCGGGTTCCGTCCAGCGTTCGGCCACCGCCTCGGCGGCGATGCGTGCGGCCTCGGCAGCCTTCGTGTCGAGGCGCCCGTGATCTGCGGCTGCGGCGAAGAGCTGGAGTGCTTCCCCGAACACGTCCAGTTGGAACTGCCGGCCGGCGCGGTTGCCCGTGCGGTCGCTGCCGCCCGGGTAGCCGACGAGCGGTAGCGGGCGCTCCCCGGGGAGCGGATCACCATTGACGGTATATGCGGGGCTGAGGTTCGCTCCGTCTTGGAGGATCCGCTCGGAAACGAAGCGCACTGCGCGGTCGAGGAGGGGGTGCGGTCCGTGGGCGGCTACGGCGATTCCGGCGTAACACTGGTCGCGGATCCAGGCGTAGCGATAGTCGTAGTCGCGGCCTGTGTCGGCGCGTTCGGGCAGTGAGGTGGTGGCGGCCGCTGCCATGCCACCGGTTGCGCTGGTCATTCCCTGCAGGACGGCATAGGCCATGCGGGTGTCGCGAGGTGCCGCCGTATGGGCGCAGTCGGGGACGGCATCCTTCCACCACCGCTCCGTCGCCTCCCACAGGGACCGCGGAGCAAGGGAAGCCTCGCCCGGCCGCGCGCTGATCTCCAGCACGAGGTCGTGGACGTCGCCCTCCCGCAAGCACAGCTCCGTGTGCAGCCCTTCGCCCGGACCGGGGCGGGCGTCATCGGCCCCCGTGAAGCGCACGTACAGCTGACCGGTGCGTGCCCGCCACGCACCGGCGCCGTGGTGGACCTCGGTCATACGGTGTCTGCCGAAGTCACCCCGCACGTCGAGGCTGACCCGTACGCGGGCGTCCCCACGCACCGCGCGGAGCTGTCGCAGCACGACCACACGGTCCGCTTCGGCGGGCACCGCCAGCGCTTCTCGGCACGAGATGACGCAGTCGGCCGTAACCCACCGGCTGACGCGGATGAGGGTCCCGTCCTCGTAGTACCCACCCCAGACGTTCCACGCGTCGGACGGGCAGACACGAAACTCACCGGGGCCGCCCAACAGCCCTGAGAAAACGGAGCCGCTGTGCCACGTGGGGGCGCACAGCCACGCCATCTGTCCCCGGGGACCGATGAGCGCACCGCGCTCGCCGTCGGCGATCAGCGCGTAGTCACGCAGCACCCAGGGCCCTTCATCGGGCTTTGACGCGGGCAGTCGAGCCATGATCGTTCACCCTGTCCGGAAGGGCTGGGCCACAGCCCTGTCCAGTTCCAGGCCGTGCCCCGGTGCCCCGGAGGAACCGGGCGTGACCGTACCGCCATGGGGATCAAGCACACCGCGGAAGAACATGTTCTCGATACGGACGTGGTCGTGAAACCACTCCAGGTGGCGGACATTGGGTACCGCGGCTGCGACATGGGCGTGCATGTGGGGGGCGCAGTGCCCAGAGATGTGCAGGCCGTGCGCCTCGGCCACGGCCGCGGCGCGCAGCCACACGGTGATGCCCCCGCACCGGGTGACGTCGGCTTGGAGGCAGTCGACCGCACCGGACGCCGCCATGCGGGCGAAGTAGGTGAGGTCATAGCCGTATTCGCCGGCGGCCACGTCGGCGGCGACACGATCGCGGACCAGGCGCAGTCCCGTGAGATCGTCGGAAGAGACGGGTTCCTCCAGCCAGGTCACGCCCAGATCCGCCATGGCAGCGGCCACCCGGATGGCCTGCTTGCGGGTGTAGCCGCCGTTGGCGTCCGTGTATAGCTCCGCATGATCGCCGACGGTGCGTCGCGCGAGGCGTGCGCGACGCAGGTCACGGCGCTCCTCGCGTCCCCAGGACTCGCCGATCTTGATTTTCATGCGGCTGATGCCCTGCTCGGCCCAGCCGCGCAGCTGCTGCTCGAGTCGAGCCTCGTCGTAGGTCGTGAGACCGCCGCTGCCGTATACCGCCACCTCGTTACGGGCCGCGCCCAGCAGCCGTACCAGAGGCAGGTCCAGCAGTCTCGCCTTGAGGTCCCACAGCGCGAGGTCGACGGCTGAAATCGCGCCGGCCACGACGCCGGGCCGGCCGATGTTGCGCACCGCCCGGCTCAACGCGTCGTTGACCGCCGGGACGTCAAAGGGGTCCCGTCCCACGACGATCTTCGCCAGCTCGTCCTCGACGACCGCGACGGTGGCAGGCGACCCGTAGGTCCAGCCGATGCCGCGCTGCCCGGCCGCCACGGCCTCGACGAGGACGAGCGTGGTGGAGTCCCACGTCAAGGTGGCGTCGCCGCCGGGGAGGTCCGTGGGGATCCGGTAGGCCGAGGCCGCCAGGTGTTCCACGGTGGGGCCGTCGGGTGCCTGGACCGCTCCCGTCACTTGTGCCCTTCCGTGCTGTCGTCCCGTCCGGCGCCAGGACGGTCCTCACGGTGGCGGGTACCGGGAAGGAATTCCTGCACCTTGGCTTTGAAGCCCTGTTTAATCATGGAGCCCCGGTCGCTGTCACCCCGTAGGACGGACAGGGCGGCCGCCTCGATCTGGTCCAGCGACGCGTGCGGCGGGATCGGCGGCACGGCCGGGTCGGTACGGAAATCGATCACGAAGGGGCGATCGGCCGCGAGGGCCCGGTCCCAGGCCGCCTCAACGTGCTTGGGCTTCTCGACCCGCACGCCGTCGAGCCCGATGCGCTGGGCGATGTCGGCGTAGGGCAGGTCGGGAATGTGCTGCGACTCCTCGAACTGTGGGGCGCCGGCCATCGCGCGCATCTCCCAGGTGACCTGGTTGAGGTCGCCGTTGTTGAGCACCGCGACGATCAGGCGGGGATCGGACCATTCGCGCCAGTACTTCGCCGCGGTTACCAGCTCCATCATGCCGTTCATCTGCATCGCGCCGTCGCCGACGAGGGCGATCGCCGGACGGTCAGGGTGGGCGAACTTCGCACCGATCGCGTACGGCACGCCGGGCCCCATCGTCGCCAGCGTGCCCGACAGGGAACCCCGCATGCTGCCGCGCAGCCGCAGGTGGCGGGCGTACCAGTTGGCGGCCGAACCGGAGTCGGAGGACAGAATGGCATTCTCGGGGAGCTTGCCGTCCAGCGCGTGGACCACGTACTCGGGGTTGATCGGGTCGGCGTCCACGGACGCCCGGCGCTGCATGACCTCCCACCAGCGGGCGACGTTCTTCTCGACCGTCTCCCGCCAGGCCCGGCTGGTCTTGCGGTGCAGACGCGGCAGTAGCCGCTGGAGGGTCTCCCGGGCGTCGCCGACGAGATTGACCTCGAAGGGATAACGTAGGCCGATCATGTGGGGATCGATGTCGATCTGCACCGCCCGTGCCTGGTCGAGACCCGGCATGAACTGCGTGTACGGGAAGCTGGAGCCGATCATCAGCAGGGTGTCGCAGTCCTGCATCAGCTCGTACGACGGGCGAGTGCCCAGCAGGCCGATGGAGCCGGTCACGTAGGGCAGGTCATCGGGCAACACGTCCTTGCCCAAGAGCGCCTTTGCCACGCCCGCTCCGAGGACGTCCGCCAGCCGCTCCACTTCGGCACGTGCGCCGCGGGCTCCCTGCCCGACGAGTACGGCGACCCTCTCACCAGCGTTGAGGACTTCCGCCGCCCGCTCGATGTCCGCGTCCACGGGAACCGGGGCGTAGTGGCTCATGCCCATGCTCGACGGCACCATCTTGAACGCATGCGTCGGCGGACTGTAGTCCAGCTCCTGCACGTCGGCCGGAATGATGATCGCGGTCACGGTGCGCTTGGCGTAAGCCGTGCGCATCGCCCGGTCGATGAGGTTGGGCAGCTGTTCGGGGACCATCGCCGTCTCGCAGAAATCCGAGGCGACGTCCTTGTACAGATTCTGCAGATCCACTTCCTGCTGGTAGGAGCCGCCCATCGCGCTGCGGTTGGTCTGGCCGACCAGCGCCACGACCGGAACATGATCCAGCTTGGCGTCATACAAACCGTTGAGCAGGTGGATCGCTCCCGGCCCGGAGGTGGCCGCGCACACACCGACCTTGCCCGAGAACTTCGCGTATCCGACGGCCTCGAAGGCGGCCATCTCCTCGTGTCGGGCTTGCACGAACTTCGGTCTGTTGCCGGCACGGCCCCAAGCGGCGAGCAAGCCGTTGATTCCGTCGCCCGCGTAGGCGAACACATGATCCACCTCCCATTCGCGCAGCCGCTGGAGGACGTAATCGGACACCTTCATGCTGGTCATCGACGCTCCGTTCGCGCTTCTGGCAGATTGCCCGCGCACTCAGCCAGGCCGCAGGCAATGTCGGCACCCAATGCATCTAACCGTGCTAAAGAAAGGGAAACGTCGATGGCCTGAAACCGACCGAGAGTGTTCCGGCGCGAAGCCCGAATGGCTCATGGCACAAGCCCTTGCCGGACGGCACGTTGGTCAACCTGCCGTGCCGCTGCACCGGCCATACCCGCTGCCGGCCGGTTTCGATCTCGTAGGTCGGCGCCAGGACGCGGACGAACGCGTTGAAGCGTGGGCAGCGGAACCGGCCGTTCCGGGGACCGGCATCGAAGCCGGGCGGGATGCGGCCAAGGGGGTGTAGTGGCGTGAGGTCTCCCGTCCGGGCTCCGGCCGCAGTGGTTTCAAGCGGATGTACGAGAGGTTCGCCGCCTTGCGGGTCCGTCCCGCCGGCCGGGAGGTCCGCAAGGCCGTCGACGGCCCGGAACCGCCCGCATGCTGGCTGCTGGCCGATCGGCCCGCCCAGGAACCGGACACTGCCCTGACCACGCTGGTGGGGCTCGCCAATCTCCGGTGGAGGATCGAGCACGACGACCGTGAGATGAAACAGGCCTTAAAACCACCGGTGTGGTCTCAAGGGACGATCAGGTTGGTTGTGGTCCGGGGGAGCCGGGTGTGGCTGATGAAAAAGTGCCGCTCGATGGCTCTCGGGGCATGGCCGCCCGGCTCCCTTGGACGCTCTGACTGCTGATTGAGAGATGCGGACATCGCTGATTAAGGCTTCGACGGCGGAGTGTTCTCGGACCACAAAGTGCAGGTCACCAAGGGGAGGACAGGCGTTGAGCACTGAACATCAGCGGATCTGGGTCGGCATCGATGCCGGCAAGGGCCACCACTGGGCGGTGGCCGTCGACGGCGAGGGCACCTCGCTCATGTCCCGCAAGGTCCTGAACGATGAAGACGACGTCCTGGCGCTGATCAGGGCCGCGCTGGAGCTGGCCGACGAGGTCCGCTGGGCTGTCGACATCTCCAGCCGCACGTCCGCCCTGCTGCTGGCGTTACTCCTCGCCCACGGCCAGCCGGTGGTCTACATCCCCGGCAGGACCGTGAACCGCATGTCAGGCGCCTACAGGGGCGAGGGCAAGACCGACGCCAAGGACGCCCGGATCATCGCGGACGTCGCCCGGATGCGACGCGATTTCCGTCCGGTCGAGGCGTCCGTCGAGCTGACAACCGGGCTCCAGCTCCTGACGGGCTACCGCCGAGACCTGATGGCCGACCGAGTACGGATGCTCAACCGCTGCGTGACCTCCTGGTCGGCATCTGCCCAGCCCTGGAGCGGGCCTTCGAGTACCGCTCCAGAGCTCCCCTGGTGCTGCTGACCGGCTACCAGACGCCCGCGGCGATCCGTCGAATTGGAGCCAAGCGCCTGACGGACTGGCTTGCCCGCCGAAAGGTACGCAATGCCCACGACTTCGCCGAGAGGGCCATCGCGGCGGCCAGCTCGCAGCACACCGCACTGCCGGGCGAAGACCAGGCCGCCCGACTCACGCGCGATCTCGCCCAGCAGATCCTGGACCTGGACGAACGGCTCAAGCAGATCGACAAGGAGATCACCGCCCAGTTCCGCACCGACGAGCGGACCGAGATCATCGAGTCCATGCCCGGCATGGGTCCGATCCTTGGCGCCGAGTTCCTTGCGGTCGCCGGAGACATGTCCGCGCACAAGGATGCCGGTCACCTCGCGGCGCCGGACTCAGGCCGCAAAACCGGCAACATGCACAGGCCCAAGCACTACAACAGGCGCCTGCGCTGGTTGTTCTACATGTCGGCTCAGGTCGCCATGACGATGCCGGGACCGTCGCAGGACTACTACCGGAAGAAGCGCGGCGAGGGGCTCCTCCACACCCAGGCACTGCTGTCCCTGGCCCGCCGCCGGGTCGATGTGCTGTGGGCCATGTTGAGGGACAACCGCCTGTTCACGGCGGCAGCACCAGCTCCTGCGGCCGCTTGACTTCTGCATTGAGCCCGGCCAGACGGCTCGGGGCGCTGGATGTACAGCGCTTTTCGGACTGCTTCAGGAAGCGGGGCCCTTGCGCTTCGTTGGCGCGGATAGTGTCCGACCGACTGGTGATCAACACGCCACAGAAGGAGCGGAAATGTCCGAGAGTGAAGTCCGTCAGACCCTGACAATCCTCGCCCAGGTGGTGAGCGAGGCGGACAAGGCCACGCTCACTGTGGAGGAGCGCGACGGTGAGCCGGTGCTGACCGTGACGGAAGGGACCGCTATCCCCTCTGGGCTGACGGTCCTAGACGAGACGGGGAAGCCGATTGCCGCCTATGTACTGGCGGTTCTCCCGAGCGAGCAAGCAGGAGGCCCCGAGATTCAGACGCGCGCTACCAACGTTATCTCCGCGTATCCCGCTGTCTATATCGATGAACTTTCGAACCTCAGCCTGTCTGTCTCTGCCGGTGCCACGGCTGTTCCGATCTTCGCTGACTCCGGGGAGCTGGGGCAGTAGGCGGGCGCATAGCGGCGCGGTCAGAGTGACCGTTCGCGCCTGCCCGGCGTTGTTAGGCGAGTAGGCGCGAGCAGTCCTTGCCTTGACTCAGGCATTGAGATGCCCTGGGCCTCGCCCACTTCGAAGGCCGCACCGGGACCGGCACCACCACGTCCCGAGATCCTCGCGGCCGCTGTCACAGGGGAGCTGCCAGCTAAAGGCCTGTCACCGGGCTCAAGAACCGCGCAAGCGTCGGCCACCGACGTCGAAGCGGCCGCCTTCCTCGTGGCCTGTCGCAACGCCAGCCCTGACCAGTCGCTGGAGGGGTCAAAAGGCGTGGCCGGCGGAGGCGCGCTAATCCGGCCGAGTCTGATTCGGGGTTAGGCTTGGAAGGTCTTCTGGGGGAGCTGTGTCCGCCGGGGAAGTGCCGGAGTTCCGTGCTGAGACGCTTAGCCAGGAAGGCGGTCGGACGGTAGGGCAGCTCGCCGCGTGAGTCCTGGCCGCAAGCGAGCATGAGCCGGTTCGACAGTGCCTCCAGCCGGTGCCCGCGCCATGCGCCCTCCTCATTATCTTCTAGGTGCCTTAGACCGTGTCCTACATGGTCAGTTTGAGGAGCCGTTTGTAGCAGCAGAGGGCTGCGGCGAGGCCAAGAAAGGCCAGGTAGTTGCCCGGTTTTCGTTCGTAGCGGTGGTTGAGCCGGCGGTAGCCGGTGAGCCAGGACATGGTCCGTTCGATGACCCACCTGCGTCGCCCGAGTCGCTCGCTGGACTCGATGCCCTTACGTGCGATACGGACGCCGATGCGCTTGCCCCAGAGCCATTTCCGCAGTTCAGGGATGTCGTATGCCTTGTCAGCATGCAGGCGCTGGGGCTTGGAATCGGCTGCGTGTTAGTTTTTACCTAGTCTGCCTAACTGATCGTTTCAGAATGAGGTTCGGAGTCGGCGTAAGGAGATGATGCTGCAGGCGAGTTGGAGGAGGCCGAGGTGGAGGTCTGCGCGTATCTCGTAGCGGGTGCGGAGTCGTTTGAACTGGTGGAGCCAGGCGAAGGTGCGCTCGACGACCCAGCGGGTCTTGCCCAGGCCGGAGCCGTGAGGTGTGCCGCGTCGGGCGATCTTGGGTGTGATCCCGCGTGCCCTGATCAGACGCCGGTACTTGTCGAAGTCGTAGCCGCGGGCCGCCGTGCGGCCCGCTCGCTTATCCAGCGAGGGCGAGGTTGTGCATCCGGGCAATGCCGAGCATGGCGTGGTGGACACCCTCGCCCTTGAGGCGGCAGTCGCGGAGGATCTTCCACGTCTTCATGCGGGCGAAGACGTGCTCGACGCGGGCTCGGACCTGCTTGTGGGACTTGTTGTGCTGCTCTTTCCAGTCCGGGAGTTCGGTTTGGCCGCGCTTGCGGCGGTGCGGGATGACGAGTCCGGTGCCCGGGTAGCCGCCGTCGGCGATCGTGACGGTGTTGCCGACGGCGGCCTTGGCGCCGGATTCCTCCCATGCCTTGCAGTCGTTGCGGTTCCCGGCGAGCGGTCGGCCAACTACGACGACCAGGCGAGTGTCGGCGTCGATGACGACCTGGTGGTTGGTGGAGTACCGATAGTTCTTCGATCGCTCAGCGATGGCGTGATCCCGGGCGGGGACCAGAGTGCCGTCCACGATGAGCACAGCGTCCTTCGCGAACCGCTTGCGGGGCTGGAGCGCGAGCATCGGCCCGAGATGGTCGATGATCCGGTCGGCCGCCGACTTCGACACCCCGAACAGCGGCGCAAGCTGCCGCATGGTCAGGTTCGTGCGCCAGTACGCGGCCACCAGCAGGGCCCTGTCCTCCAGCGGAAGGCTCCAGGGCCGGCCCTTGCGGACCGCGTCCGCACCCTCGCGCCGCAACACCGTCACCAGCTTCCCGAAGGCACGCGGGCTCAGCCCGGAGAACGGGGCTATCCAGGAAGGCTCCGACGCCGTGATCACACCAGTCACTGCGTGATCATTCCATTGCTTCAGGTTTCCCCCTGCTCGAACGCGATGCGACAGCGTTCTACCTGGTCGGCCACCTGCTCCATGTACCAGCGCATGACCTCGCAGGGGACGACGCGCTCGTCAGGGCTCCAGACGCGGACGGTCGGTTGCAGATTCGGGTCCTCGTCCGGGACATGTGTCACCAAGAAGGCAGCGCCGGGCAAGTGGGTCACTGCGGCGTCGGGGTTCTCGGCCCCCTCGGCCGACGCCCACTCAGCTTCGCTAAGTTCCACGGCCCACGCGTCGTCAGGCAAGGCGTAGTGGAACAGGACGGCGTAGTGGCGACCTGCGTGTTCTTTGAGTTCCCATGGCATGTCGGCAGGCTGCCACAGATGCCCTGTTGGAGGCTCGCGGGTATCCCGGGGCTTACCTGGGTGCAACCCGTCCAGCGTTTGCGGGACAGCCCTTAGGAACGGCAAGTGGTAGGCATCACTCACGCCGCTGCTCGCCGTGCGCTCGGCACCGTCGGATTTGCATCTCCGTCCGCAGCCAATCAGCCTCGCCAGCGCTCGGCGTGGATTGCCGCTTGTGCTCCGCCATGCTGATCACCCAGCACGTTCGCGTGTGCAGGCGTTAGCTGGAGGTACCGGGGGCTTCGATGGCGGCCGCCACGGATCCGCCAGCCCCGCGGGAACGGAGGAACCCCTGATGTCCAGCACCGTGAAGGACATGCTCGCCACCTACCCGGCCGACCTGGGCGACATCGACCAGGCTAAGCTCACCCGCTGTATCGAGGAATGCATCTCCTGCGCGCAGGCTTGTACGGCGTGCGCGGACGCCTGTCTGTCCGAGGGCATGATGGGCGATCTGGCCAAGTGCATCCGCACCGACATGGACTGCGCCGATATCTGCACCGCCACCGCCGCCGTCCTCTCCCGGCATACCGGCTACGACGCCAACATCACCGCCGCGGTCCTGAAGGCGTGCGCCATGGTCTGCAAGGCGTGCGGCGACGAATGCGGGCGCCACGCGGACATGCACGAGCACTGCCGCGTCTGCGCGGACGCCTGCCGCTCCTGCGAGACGGCGTGCAACGAACTCCTCGG
Source organism: Streptomyces sp. NBC_00539 (assembly GCF_036346105.1). Classification (GTDB taxonomy): domain Bacteria; phylum Actinomycetota; class Actinomycetes; order Streptomycetales; family Streptomycetaceae; genus Streptomyces. The sequence goes on along the minus strand of NZ_CP107811.1, from coordinate 49,434 downwards.
CGCACTCGGCTGACCGGACCCAGTGCCGGCCCCCGGCCCAAGGGTCGGGGTTCAGAGGGTGCCGGCGACGGTCAGCCGAGTGTGCCGAGGCCGCGTGCGGCGGTGAGCAGCCATGAGCTGCTGCGCAGCCCGTACGCATCCGCCGGCCCGAGGACCTGGTCACCCCGAGCAGATCCACTTCCGCGAACGCCTCCAGGCCCAGCCCCGCCCGAACACCGAGATCCGCAGCTACTGATCTTATCGTAAGTTCGGTGGGTGTAGCGGCCGTGTGAGTGGGAGCTGTCGGGGTGGCTTATCGACCTTCTGCCTCTGCTGCTGGTTCTTTATCACGGCCCCAGTTGGCGGAGGCTCGGCGGGTTCGGTGCGTTCGAGTTGTTCGAGAAGGGTGTCTCGAATGCGGAGATCGCGCGGGTGGTGGAAAGGGGTGCTTCGGCCCTTCGGCGGCGTGCGGCCACCGGTCGCCCACCAAAGCTCGACGACGACCAGGTCGAGACCGTCCGGGCCGCTCTGGAGCAAGGCACTCAAGCCCATGGCTTCGAAGCCGATCTGTGGACCTGGAGCGAGTCGGCGAGGTCGTTGCCAGGGTGATGGGGGTGGTGTTGTCGAGGGCGTCGGTGTGGTGGCTGCTGACCGGCAGGATCGGATGGCCGAGGCCCGACCCCGCTATTGCGGCATCGATTGAACTGGAAGCGGGCCTCGACGGCCGGGGCCTTGGGCTACCACTCCACCGACCCCGATCGAGGCGCCCGCCTGTGCTTCCACCTCAAGCCCGGCAGCTACGACACCGTCGGGCTCATCGAGGTCCTGGAGCAGATGAAGGTGTTCTACGCGGCGAGCGAGTGGTCCTGGTGTGGGACGGCCTGTCTGCCCACTTGCACTTTCTGGAACCGGCGAGTGCCGAACGGCTCACGGCAGACGGGTACCTGCCCCTGCCCGGGCTGATCACCGCCGACGGTCTGACGCTGCTGCGCCGGGAAGCAGCCGGTCTGGAGGCGCTGGCGCGGCGTCGCGACTTCACGATGGAGTGCATGGACGACTCGCCCCGTCACATGACAACGCTCGGCGGGCAGATGATCACCGAAGCCTCCGACAGGATCCCCGCCCTCTACCGGGACCCTGACCTGGCCGGGCTGCTCGCCCGGGCGGCAGGCGAGCCGGTCACCGAGATCGCCGATCCGGTCGAGCGGCACGTCCTGAACGTCCTGCACCGAGCCGGCGACACCCACGGCGCAGATACCGACGACCACCCCTACGCCCTGGTCCTCTTCCTCGAAGCCCCCGAGGACCCCGCTGACGGCGGGCTGGTCCACTTCCTCCCGCACGCCGGCTCCCTGCGCGACCTGGACGCCGCCGATGGCAGCCGCACCGCCCGCCATCGCGCCGGCGATGCCTACCTGCTGCGCAGCGACACCACCGCCCACCGCGTCACCCCGCTCATCCAGCCGGGTCTGCGCCGCACCGTCCTGAATTTCGCCTACACCACCCCCACCGCCCGACCGCACCGCACCGAATCGGCAACCGAGCTTTACGCCTGAACACAAGCGAACGCGTCTCGGTGCACCGAGTCGGCAACCTGCGCAGTCACTCCAGCTCCGAGAGACCTGGGGCCCTCCGCGTCCTCGGCGTGGCCACCAGTTCGCGGGGCAGCGCCGGTCGTGCGTATGCGGCGACGGTGGCGTGCCGGGCACGGCCCCGATCCTGGTCGGCGTAATTACAGGTCGGTGTACGGGGGGATGACGCGGACGATCGCGATCAGGGTGAGGCGGGGCAAGGGCAGGGCGTAGAACCAGCCGTCGGCCAGGAGCGGGATTCGGCGCAGCCCGCCGGGCACGCCTCGGCGGGCACCTTCACCGATGTCGGTGACGTCGACCCCGACGTTCCCCAGGGCGACGAGCTCGTCGGCCAGGCGTTCCACCTCGGCCACGACGTGCTCGGGCAGGCCTTTGACGACGTGCTCTGCGTTAGGGTCGTACTCCCACCGCCAGGCGCTCAAGACTCCCCACCGTGGGGCAGGCCGGCTTCTGCTGCGGCCTTGTCCAGGATCCGCCCGATCTCCGAGGCGATTGCCCGGGCCTCTGCCGGATCGGTGACCTCGGCTGCCCGCGCTTCGAGCCGGCGCAGCCTCGCCGCCTGTTGCGGATGCCGTGCGATCGCGACATGCAGGGCCCACTGGCGCACGAAGCGGCGCATCGGGGCGGCGCTGACCTCGCTGCGGGCCCGGGCTACGGCCTCTGCCCGCTCGGCATCGAAGGTGGTGACGGCGTCCGGGGAGACCCGCGTCAACGCCGATCTCAGCTCCTCGACCGTGGCCGCAGGCTGCGGCACTCCACCCTGGTGTGGAGATTCGGCAGCGGTACTCATGCTGCGTCCACCTGCTCGTGCTGTTCACGGCGGTGGTCGGCGGCCAGTGTCGAAACATGCTGCCTCGACCAGCCCACCTGGGCAGCCACCGCCGCGGGGCCGCCCCGCTCGTAGCTGGCGGCGATACGCCCGGCGGCATTCCCGAGCGCGGCGCGCGCCTGCTCCAAGGCGGTCGCGCAGTCCTCGACGGTGCGGGTGAGCTCATCGAGCTCGTGTGCCTCTGCGGGGGAGAGCGCGATGCGGGTCATGCGCGCGGGTGAGGTCATGAGCCGACCCTGCCCCACCCACGCCCCAAACGCAAGCGCGCTTGACATCCCGCGCAGGGGTCGCACGGGCGAGCGCAGGGGCGGATGCAGCTACCCCTCCTCGGACGGAAGGTCACCGAGTTCACCAAGCAGGTCTCCGGCGGCGGCCTGCTCACGGGTCCACGACCACATCCCCCGGTCGAAGCCGCCGTCCGCGCCCACCGGCAGCAACCCGCACCGGCCAAGGCCCCGGCACCGGGGCCGGTGACGGCTCCAGCTCCCGCACCCCGCAGGGCGCTGCGCAGCATCCGGGCGCGGGCGCGGCAGGGGCGGGCGGCCTGGTGGGCGTGGTTCGGGCAGGACCGGATCACCGTCTGTGGTGTGCTGCGTGCCGGCGTTCTGGTCGCGGCGGGCTGATGGGCGGGCCACCTGAATTTTGGTCCAGGCGGACTTCGTTGTGACGGTCCTGGACGGCCGGCAGGCGGAGCACCCTGTGCCAGGGGGCGCTCTACCGGCCGGATCCCACTCCGCCTCCGACAGGCCCGCTGGTCGCGCCCTCCCAGGAAGTACAGTGGCACGCCGCGCGCGACCGAGCCCGGCTTCTGACCCGGCCGGCCTGTCCGCAGGGGATGCCTGGAGACGGCCGAGCGTCGGACGCCGGGATCCGGCTCCTTCCCGATGTGCGTGCTGCCCGCCCGGCAGCGAACATTACGACCGCTTCCATCCGGACCCGCTCGCGGAACGCTTGCCTCTCCGCGGTCAGACCCTCACCCTGCGGATACCTCATACAACCAGCATGCCGCGACGATCACCGATCGTCAGCCCTTACGACAACCCGCCTTCAAGGTCAGTAGCGGGTCACGGGCGTGGCCTACCTCGGTACTGTGCGCACAGGAGCGGACGCCGCGTGGCGACCGTTTCCGGAGGTCGGCCGTCGCTCGCCGTTGTTCTGGGCGGCCGGATGGCGGTGGGGAGGAGCGTTGTCAGGACATGGTGTGGCAGGTGCCGCCGCGGACCATGTCGAGGTGCATGACGACGACGGGGCGTGCCTTCTTGGCGGCGTTGGTGACGGCAGTGTCGGTGCCGGTCTTGATCTGCTTGTCGATCAGCGCGAGGGTCTTGGTGTGGCCGGCTTCCTGGTCGCTGAGCCAGGCGGCGTCGTAGTCCGCTGTCCCGGCTTTCTCCTGGACCGCCTTGAGTTTCTGCTGCTGCTGGGCCGTGGGCATGGTCGGCAGAGGCACCTTCGACTGGGCGGCGAGCGTCTTGAGATCAGTGTCGAGTTTTTGGTGATCGGCGACCAGTTTCGCGCCCACCTGCTTCACGCAGGCGGTCATGGCGTGCTGCTGGGCGTCCTGACCGGCGGCGATCTCCGCCAAGTTGCTTTGATGGGCAGACCGCACGAACGCGGTGTCCTGGCCGTCGACGGTCGCTGCGGCCAGCGCCGCCGGTCCGCAGACACCGGTCACCGCGGCCGCGAGGGCCACCGTGATCAGCAGACGACTGCGCATGGTGATCATCTCCTTCCAAGCAGCCTGGGCTCGAAAAGCCACGGGTACGGCCACGCCCGGCGCCTACCCGCCTCAGACCTGCCAAACGGCACGCCGCGAGGAAAGACCCGAGAAGCCGCCCCGGCCCAGGCGCCGCCCCCGATTGCCGAAGAAGCCGCTGAGGGACGTAGTTGCCCAGACGGAACGGCCTGGACATGAGGCACCACTCGCGCGAAAGGCACGCGAGTCCCTCCCGGCCGCCATGCAGCAGCCGGGGCTCGACCACCAAGCCCGACACCATGGTGACTAACAGACACTCGGTCGGGGAAGCAACCAGAGCGACCACCCTCCAGATGATGTGCCAAAGCACTCACCCTGGATCTGCACCGAGGGAGTCATTGCCCATGGCCACCCACCCAGACACGCCTCACGAGCCAGGCCGGCGCCGGGAGAAGCAACAGTCCCTCGGGCCTTTCAGCCAGGACCCCGTTCATCCGGGCCATCCGTCGCGCGAGCCGGGCATCGACACCTCGTCCCCCCGTCTCGAGGACGATCAGACGCGCGATGAGGAAGACCTGCGTGACGAACACCTTTGACCACCAGAGCACCGCACCCCCGAAGCTACCGCCGGCCTCCGTACATGGTCCGCGGTGGCACCTGCCGCACGCCCTGACGGGCTCGCCCGGTAGGCCTATCCAGCAGCGGCAAGTACATGCAGTGACGACTATGTGACCGGGATGTCAATCTTCTTGACATTCGTCCCCGGGCGAGGGACACAGGGGACATGGAAGTCACCGCGTGGATCGACTCGCTGAAGGGGGATGTGGCCGAGGTCTGTGCCGGGCTGGGCGGGCTGGCTCCCGAGAGCCGGCTCCGAGCGGTAGCCGAGCTGCGCGAGGCGCTGGAAGCGGTGGTGACCGGTCGGGCTTTGGACGGTTCGATGGCCGCGGCCCGGGCCGAGGGCTGGGGCCTGCGGCGTATCGGCGAGGCGGCCGGCCTGTCACACGAGACGGTCCGCGGCCGGCTGGCCGGGGCCGACGAGCGCGGGCGGCCCCGGTGAGAACCGGCGAGGGCTTCCGGGCCGTCACCCGCACCGCCTGCGAGCGGACAACCGTCACCGTTTTCGGGGAGATCGACATCGCCACCGGACCCCTGCTGCAAGACGCCCTCGACAAAGCCCTGGCCACCGGCACACCCCGCATCGACGTCGACTTCAGCCACGTGACTTTCTGCGACTGTGCCGGCCTGGCCGTGCTGCTCCGCGCCCGCGCCGACGCTCGCGCCCGCGGCATCCGCCTCGGCGTGAGCCAGGTGGGTATCCCGTGGGTGAGGAACCTGTTCACCACGACCGGCACGGACACCCTCCTGGCCGACGGACCGGCCGCCGCATGACAGAGCGCTGCGCCGACGCAGCAGCGGGAGGTCTGCACAGCCGCACCCGGGTGGTCGGCCGGGGTGTCGGCCGGGCAGTGCCCGGTCTTTCATGGAGGGGCTGACCATTGGAGGGGCGGGGTGAGGGCGAGGAGGTGTAGGGACGTGGTGCTCAGGCCGCCGGTGGAGCCGATGCTGGCGCAGGCCGCCGAGGTGATCCCGCCTGTGCGTCCGCTCACCTCGAAGGTGGCGTATGAGCAGAAGTACGACGGGTACCGGGTGCTGGTGTTCACCCCGGCCGGGCCGGGTGAGGGGGTGCTGCTCCAGACCCGCCGCGGCGCCCCGGTCCAGGGCGCGTTCCCCGATCTCGTCGCGGCCGCCGAGGCGCAGCTCCCCGCCGGCCTGGTCCTGGACGGCGAACTCCTCGTGTGGGACGCCGGGGCCGGCGCCCTTTCGTTCGAGGGGTTGCAGCGTCGGGCCGCCGCCCACCCACGTGGCGCTCCCGCGCTGGCCAAGAGGCTGCCGGCCTTTTTCGTGGCGTTCGGCGTCTTGCAGCTCGACGGCCGGGAGCTACTCGACCTGCCCTACGTGGAGCGCCGCGCCCGCCTTGAGGCTCTGTTCGCCGACCACGCCCTGACGGCCCCGTGGACGCTGTGTCCGATGACCACGGACCCGGCCCAGGGCCGGGAGTGGCTTCAGTCGTGGACGGATGTGTCCGGCGTCGAAGGCATCGTGGTCAAGCCCCAGACCAGCCGCTACATGCCGGGCCACAGAGAGGCGTGGACCAAGGTCCGCCGCCGGGACACCACCGAGGCGATCATCGGCGCCATCACCGGCACCCTCACCCGCACGCAGCTCCTGATCCTGGGCCGCCACGACCACACGGGCCGGCTGCGTGCGGTCGGCCGCACCGTCCCGCTGCGCACGGAGGCGGCCCGCCTGGTCGCCGAGCACCTGACGGCCGCCGGCCCCGGCCACCCGTGGGAGGGCGTCCCGTTCGCCGCGACATGGGGGAGCCGCGACGTCCTGGACGTGCGCCTGGTCCGCCCCGAGCTGGTGGCCGAGATCAGCGCCGACCACCCGATCGACCGGGGCGGCGTATGGCGCCACCCGCTCCGCTTCAAACGGCTGCGCCTGGACCTCATCGCCGGGGACGTTCCTCGGTTCGCGGCGGCCCCGGGCACAACCGCAGGCTGAGACAGCAGACCGGTCATGGTCTCCACGCACAGCATCCGGCGCCTGTCGTTCAGGACGGCACGGGACCGTAGGAGCGCCGGGGTGCCCAGGCGTGATCCGAGGCGGAATCGCATCTCGCCGGCCCGATGATCCTCCTCCGAGCGACTCTCGCGCTCAAGGGCGCCCAGGAGCATCATGACCGCTCTGGCCTCGTCCTCGGTCAGCAGCTTGAGCCGAATCTCGCCCGCGGCATCAGGGAGCGTATCGAGGAAGTCTTCGTCCATGCCACAACTTCCCGACGAGTAGCTGGGGCAGCGCACGCAACAACGGCTGACGCCCCTCCGTCCGGGTGGGCCCCCACCCTCTTCAGCGCGCCACCAGCAGGCCCCGCGCGCAAGAGCGGTGCAATAGCTGCCGCGGGGAGCTGCACAGGAAGGACCGCTCCCCACCCCGTGGCGCTGCCGGCTGCGGGCAGGTCCGGCAGCCGTCACACGTCGCTGGTCACATCCCCGGCCGGCAGCATCCAGTCCCATCCCCGACCGGTGATGGGAATCCTTGGAAACCCCAATTACATGGGTCACGTTCAGGTGCGTGTCCGGCAGACCCCGGGCACGGTCTGCTGCGAGGATCGTGGGGCAGGAGTCCGGGGAATCGGCTGGCGAAGCGCCAGTCCTTGAGGCTCTGCCCGCAGCCCCCGACCGGCATCCCCCCCGCCGGCCGGGGCCGCCCCGGCCGGCCCACCCCCCCGGGTCGGCCGGGGCCCAGCCTCTACCCATCACTTCCAATGGCGTACCGGCTGCCAGCGCGGAATCGAGGCCGAGACCGTGCGGCTCCAGCAGATCTTCCGAGCGGAGTCAGTCCATCATCCGAGGCTTGTGGAGAAGGCCCTGGGCCGACAGATGCTCGCGTTGCTCGTCCAGCTCGCAGCCAGCGAGATACGGACTGGCCGAACGCGCGGATCCGGCGGGCGGTCAAGGCCCGCGGGCACTTCCCGAGCGAGACCGCCGCACTGGAGTGCGTCTACATGGCGATCATGTCGCTCGCCCCCCCGGCAAGGGCCAGGCCCGCTGGACCATGCGCTGGAAGACCGCACTGAACGCCTTCGACATGCTCGTAGCGGATGACCTCGCCCAACTGCTCGCCGGTCGGTGGGTCGAGGTCCCGGAGCCGGTTGAGTCCTCGCCTTACCAGCATGCGGTGGACGGTCGCGGGCGCGAGTGTGACGTCGTGCAGCCGCTGTAGGTCGGCGGCGAGCCGGGCTGGCCCGTGCTTGGTCTGCCGCCGCAGCGCCTCCACCAGGTCGGCGATGTCATCGGGGGTGCGGGCGGGGCTGTGGCGGGGCGGGAGGAGTGGTCGAGTAGTCCGTTCTCGCCGTGCGCGCGCCAGCGGGCGTACCACTTGGCCCGGCAGCGGCGGGAGATTCGGGCTTCCGCAGTGCGCGATCGGACGTCCGGCGTCGATCCGCAGGCATAAGCGCAGGCGTCCTTCGGGGGTCAGCGGTGCGTTCCGGTGCCCCCCTGCTGGTGGCGCTCCTGGACTCGGCGGCCGCGTTCATCGGGAGCCCTGGAATCTCAGGGCTCCCGCGTGAGCGGCTTTGCGTGGCGTCAGCGTGCGAACTTTTCGATGGCCGCTGGGGTGACGGGGGTGAAGAAGTTGACGAGGTTGCCGTCGGGGTCACGGAACAGCAGCGACCGGTTGCCCCAGGGCATCGTGGTGGGCTCGGTGACGAAGTCGGTGACGAAGCCGGTCAGGTTCTGGTGAACGCGGTCCACGTCGTCGACGAGGAACTCGGTGATCACGCTGTGATTGTCCCCCGGGCGGGCAGAGCCCGGGGCGAACAGCGGGACGGTGCGGGTGCCGGCGATCGCGAGGGTGGCGCCCGCCGTGTTGAGTTCGGCGAAGTCTTCGGTGGCCCACGTCGCCCGCACCCCTGTGGCTCGCTCATAGAACTCGACGAGGCGCGCTACGTCGCTGGTGATGATGCGGATCGAGACGAAGTCCATGGGGATCTCCTTGGCTGTGCTGGAGGCGTGCACTGCGCAGGCTAGGAGAAATAGTGGACAGAATCGGTCCTGTATTCGAGTTAAGTTGTGCACATGCCCCGACCCACTGCCCGCGTGCTGACACTCCTGGAGCTGCTGCAGTCGGGCGGCACCCGGACGGTGGCCGAACTGGCCGACCGGCTCGGCGTCGAAGGGCGCACCGTGCGGCGGTATGTGGACCAGCTGATCGAGCTGGATGTGCCCGTGGAGTCGGTGCGCGGCCGCTACGGCGGGTACAGGCTGGCTCCGGGGTACCGCTTGCCTCCGCTCATGCTCAGCGATGACGAGGCGCTGGCCGTGCTGCTCGGCCTGGTCGCCGGCCGCCGGGCAGGGCTGACGACGACGGAGCGCACGGCAAGCGAGACGGCATCGGCGAAGATCCGGCGGGTGCTGCCCAAGCACATCGCCCGTCGGCTCGACACACTTCTGGAGGCTCTCGCCTTCACGGACCAGCCCGGCGAGTTCGACACCCCGGACGCTGGGGTCCTGCTCACCATCGCCGATGCGGTGCGCCACCGCCGACCGGTCTCGATCCGCTACACCGACCGCGACGGACGGCGCAGCGAACGCACGCTGCATGCGTACGGGATCGTCGCCCATGCGGGCCGGTGGTACGTCACGGGCAAGGACACCCAGATCGGCGAGGACCGAACCTTCCGGCTCGATCGCATCGCAGACGCGCGGACCCTGCCCGGCTCATTCGAAGCGCCCGTGGGTCCCGGCCCGGCACAGCGCGTGTTGTCGGCGTTCGCCACGGCCGAGTACCGGCATGAGGTGACCTTGCGGATCCACGGGACAGTTGAGCAGATCCGCGCCCACCTTCCCGCCAGCGTCGCGAGCCTGGAGGAGCACGAGCCCGCGGCAGGCCAGGACCGGATGACCGAGCGCTGGCTGCGCATCGAGCTGCGGGCGGAGCGGCTCGACTGGTTGCCTCCAGTACTCGCCTCACTCGACCGGCCGTTCGTCATCGAGCGCCCCCATGAACTGCGCGACCTCGTCACCGCGCTCGCCGATCGCCTTGCGTCCTACGCGCGCCAAGCCTGACCGCGAGGAACCAATGTCATGAGATGGCACAACTAACCCGGCTCGCCGTCAGTAGACGACGACGCAGGGGCCGACCGATCGCCCCAGGGGGTTCGCGTCCTGAGCCGGGTACGGCACCAGGCGTCCGCGCCTTGGTCATCGGGTCAGGTGGGCGCTGATGGTTTTGCCGCCGGTGGGCGGGTGGGTGACGTGGGTGGTGTGGGCGAGGCGGTTGACCATGGGCCAGCCGAAGCCTCCGGTGCCGCCGTTCAAATCCGGGGTGCGCATGCGAGCTGGCGTCGTGTACGGCGACTTCGACGCTGTCCAGGCCGGCGGTCAGGTCCACGGTGCAGGTGCCGCCGGCGTGGCGCAGCGCGTTGGTGACGAGCTCGGAGACGACCAGCACCATGGCTTCCGCGGCCGCCTCCGCCGGCGGGGGTCGAGACCTGCGAGGAAGGCCAGAGCGCTCTGGCGTGCGTCGGCGAGGGACGTCGTCGAACGCCCGGTCGCGACGTTCACGCTCATCGTCTTCATGAAGGCAGCCTCCGGTCTGTCGATCGTCAGTGTCCCGCCCTCCCTGCTCGGTGCTCGTACCCGGCCCGTGCCCGTCTACCGCCTACCCGGGTCCTGTCGTGTGCGCGTCCGCTTCCCGTGACTGTTCGAGTTCGATTACCTCCCTGTCGAACGCGTAGAAATCTGTCTTGGTCGGAGTAGACATTGGGTGTTGGTGTGGTTATGGTTTCTCTCGTAACCAGCAAGGTCGAAGGGCCCGGCAGAGACGAACTGCCGGGCAGCAGTACGCAGTGCCCGTTAGCGCAGTACCCGTAGGACGGTGCGGCGGCGGAGTTCTGAAGCCAGGTGTGTTGTAGGACGGCGACGGGACTGGCGGCCGGACCGGGTGGCCCGCAGTGATCAGGGGCCGCCATGAGCAGGACCCGCAGTGCAGTATCCGCAAGTGCAGTACCGCAGTGAAGTGCAGTATCGGCAACACCCTCGGTGAAGGCGTCGTTGCGGGCGCGCGCACCGGGAAGTCCGGCAGTGGGGTTCTAAGCCAGAGCAGACGCAGGATGGGCGACGGGGCTGACTGCCGGAGGAGTGGCGCTGTCACAGGCCGCCGAGTAGTTCGCAGTAGAGCAGTACAGCATCACCGCAGTTGAGCAGTACCAGTAGTACGCAGTCCTGTAAGTAGCAGTTGATCAAGAGGGAAGAGCGGAGGAACGAACGCCATCAGGATCGCCCGGGCGAAGTTGTACCCGGGTACCGCAGGACATCGATAGTGAGGTGGTCTCCGGTCAGGCAACAGCGATCCCTGCACCCCCGACAGCAACATCATCGGGCGTGTGGAAACAGGAAGCCGGCGCAGTTCCAGGGCCGGCAGATGGTGTAGCAGTTCCTTCGGGGCCCTGGTGCCGTACGGCACCAGGGCCCCTCCGCGCGTTCCACACCAGGACCTCTCCACGCATTCCACCAGGCATGTCATACAGAAGGTGAAAGTGACAGCAGACGCCTCGTTCGACCGGCTCGAAGACGACGACTACCCCGCCTACACCATGGGCCGCGCCGCCGAAATCCTCGGCACCACCCAAGGCTTCCTCCGCGCCATCGGCGACGCCCGCCTCATCACCCCCCTCCGCTCCCCGGGCGGACACCGCCGCTACTCCCGCTATCAACTGCGCATCGCGGCCCGCGCCCGCGAACTCGTCGACCGCGGCACCCCCATCGAGGCCGCCTGCCGCATCGTCATCCTCGAAGACCAGCTCGAAGAAGCCCAGCGCATCAACGCCGAGTACCGGCGCGCCACCGGTTCGGCGAATCCGGCGGCCGCGGCCTGAGACCGCACCCACGCCCGCCGGACACCGGCGGGCGGCGGGCTGGCCCGCGCCCGGGTGTACCGACTCGTCTCCTCTGGTGACAGGGTGTGCGGACGTGTACCGTCTGGGTCAGCTGTCGTGGTTCGGAAGTTCCCTTTGCCCACGCCTTCGGCGTGGGTGTTTTGCTGTTCCCGTAGCCATGTCTTTTGCCTTCCAGTCGATGAACGCCTCCCACGATGTGCGGAAGGCGGAGGTGATCGCCCTGGTTCCTGCGGCACACCACAGTCGGCGGAACCGGGGCACCGGACTGAAGGCGCGCCGCTGCTCCGCGCGCCTCGACTTGAGTGTCCCCGGAACGCCGGCAGACCTGTGCTCTCTCCGGGTGGATGATGTGTAGGTGAAGAGCCTGGCAGGTGGCGCTCACACCCTGGCGGATCGCCGCGTCGGCGCGGGAGGGGCTCGTCGAAGGGACCGTGGCCGTGAGTGATGGGCAGAGTGAGCTTCCTCGGCTTCTGACCGCAGCGGAGACGGCCGCGCCGGTGGAGGCCGTCGACGTCGTCGCGCGGGATCTGCGACGGCGGTTCGAGGCCGTCGAGGTCTCCTTCCTCATCGTGGACCTGACGGGGAAGGCGGTGGCCCGGCTGTCCACCACCGCAGTGGGGGAGAGCGGCCAGGAAGCGGAACGGATTCCATTGCTCGGCAGCGTGTACGAACATGTGATCCGTACCCAGCGGCTGTACCAGGAGGCGACCCATCGCGGACACCGCGTGATCGCGCCCGTCACCAACCGGGGGGACGCGATCGGGCTCCTGGAACTCCTTCTGCCGGCCGGACCCGGCAAGGACACCCTCACCGAGGTCGGGGAGGCCGCGCACGTCCTGGCCTACGTCGTGATCGCCAACGGCCGCTTCACCGATCTCTATACCTGGGGCAAGCGTTCCAGACCGCCCACCCTGGCCGCGGAGATCCAGTACCAGCTGCTTCCCCCGTCCCTGTCGTGCGAGGCGGCCCAGTTCACCCTGTGCGGGAGCCTCGAGCCCTCCGAAGACCTCAGCGGCGACACCTTCGACTACATCCTGGACCGCGACACCCTGCACGTGTCGGTGACCGACCCCATGGGACACGACATCGATGCGGCCCTGGCCGCCACCGTGCTGGTCGGCGCCTTGCGCGGCGCCCGTCGCGCGGGGGCCGGCCTGGTGGAGCAGGCTCATCTGGCAGACCAGGCCCTGGCCGACCACGGCCAGGGCCACGCCACCGGGCAGCTGTTGCGCATCAACCTCCACACCGGGCGGGCCCAGCTCGTCAACGCCGGCCACCCCTGGCCACTGCGACTGCGCCATGGAGTCGCGAAGGCGATCACCTGCGAGGTGGACCATCCCTTCGGACTGTCCGTGCCCATGCCCCACCCCTACCGCGCCCAGGACGTCGACCTGCGCCCCGGCGACCGACTGCTCATGTTCACCGACGGCATGCTCGAACGCCACGGAGAGAAAGTCGATCTCCTCGACCTTCTGGAACGCACCCGGAACCTGCACCCCCGCGAGACCGCTCTGGCAATGACTTCAGCGGTACGGGACGCAGCCGGCGGCCGACTTGAGGACGATGCCACCGTGATGTGCCTGGACTGGCACGGTCCGCAGGAGACCCAACGGCACGTCAGCTCCGGGGCGGACACCCACCAAGCCTCGGCCGACCGCCCGAAGCCGTAGGTTCGGCCGTACCGGCCGCGAAAGCGAAGGCCGCAGAGCAGCGTGGTTGCCTTCGGCCGACGCGGTCGGTCGGCCTGCGGGGTCTTCTCCCGGATGTAGCCGCGCTTGATCCGCCCGGCACCACGGCGAGCACGGCGAAAGTATGGCGTCGATGCCGTTGGAGTCGTAAATGCCGGTGAGCGGGCCTGTGATGATCGGGCTCGACGAATCTCCTCACCCCGCGCTCGGGGGTGGGACAGACCTGCTCACCCAAGTTCCCCACCCCCTGGAAGCTGACCTGCGGTCGGGCGCCACAGCGGAGGGGCCGCCCGATAGCCAGCCAGGTCCAGGGGCGGGGCGAGCTGTCCAGGGTGGGCGCAGCCCAGCGCGTAGCGCCGCCGCAGGCGCCCTTGACCGGTCAGCACGGCCCGCACACTGCACGGTCGGGCGGCCCTGATCCCCGTTGCCAGCAGCAACCGACTGGGGAACGAAGAGCGGCCTGGGGAAAATTCGGGATCCGCATCAGTGAGGAGTCCGAGCCGGATACCCGTCGGCCTGGAGCTCGGCAGACATGCTCGACGCGATGAAACGAAGGATCGCAACGGCGATGCCGACGGCGGAGATCAAGGTGAAGCAGCCGCGCGAGCTCGTCGGCGTTCGCCGGCCTCGCGGAGATGGCCGTCTACGGCTGCCCGCGCCCTCATCCACGTCGCCATCGACGCCCTGGAGTGAACTGGCGCAATTCTCCGCAACTTTGTTGAGAGCGCGGACCACAGGTGCGTAGCGTCGACGGCATCGACGGACCACCAGCCGGAGAGGCGGGGCCCCCTTGCGCACACACCGACTCCACCGCCCCGGCCCGGGAGGGCCGCGGCCTCCAGTCGCCTCCCTACGGCGTTCCCTCCACGGCCCTGCTGGCCCGTGCGGACCGCGGCTTCGCCCGGTTCCTCGGCCGGCACGGCGAGGACCAGGACGACGGGGCCGACGGCAGCGAGGACCCCCAGCGGTGACCGCCGGCCACCCGCGCGACGACGCTCCCGGCAGCGAGGCCCGCCATGCACACCAGCACGCACACGGTCCTGTACGACCCCGATGGCCTGATCCAAGCCGGGCTCCCGCTCGACCACGAACCGTACGAAAGCCTCGTCAAGGCCGTCCTCGCCTGGACCGGCGAGGACACCCTCACCGCCCGCGACCTGGAGCAGATCGCCCTTCAGCTCACCGGCCACGCCCGCGCGCTCGTCATCGACGTCCGCCGCCGCGCCGACCAGCTGCCGAAGAACAGCGGACCCAGAGCGCTCGCCGACGTCGTCCTGCGCGGCGGAAGGCCGGCTGTCCACGACGATCGAGGGCACCGTGCGCTGCGTCCAGAACCGCGCCCGCCTCGTTCGCGCCCTCCACGAACGGCTGGACCGCCTGGAGGCCGCGCTCGCCCCGGAGAGGGTTGTACCGAGCGGGGGCTGAACCGTGGGCTGGACGGTTGCTTCCAGCTACTTCGTCAGCGTGTCGAGTGCCTTCCTCGCCTCACCCAACAAGTCGCTGACCTGGCGCAGAGCATCTTCCTGGGCGTCGGCGGGCTTGCTGACCGTTCCAGCGGAGGAGGCCTGGCCCGGCTCCCGCCTCGGATACCGTGTTGCTCTACGGGGTGCCATAACGGATGTGGCGCCCCCCACCGGAGGTAGTCAGCGTATGAGTTCAAAGCGCAGCAAGAATCCAGCCCTGCCCGTGCTTGACGACGCATTCCGACTCGCGTCGGTCAAGGACGCCGAAGAGTCCACCCGTGATTTGGCCACGCGGCTGGCGACCACCGAGCTGCGCCGCGTTTCCCACCCGGGCCGGGTCACCTGGGAGCCCACCGATCAGGCCGAGCCCGTACCGGTCCCGGCGACTGTGGTCGACGGTGACGGGGACCTGTGGCTGCGGGACCGGGGCACTGGCACCTGGACCATGCCCGAGTTCAACCCGAAGGAGTTCCCGGCCCGCTGTGGCGAGGTTCTGACGTGGAACCAGCTTGCCCGCGAGTTCGGCCCGCTTACCGCACTGGCCGACGACCGCCGCATCGGCGGCGGCCGGCGTCGCTGACCGCGCAGCCTTCTGGGATGACCGCGCCCATGAGGCGCCCGTTACGGGTAGCTGGGAGCTCCAGCTCACCGCCGAGGGACCAGCCTGGTAGCGGTCGGCCTTCAGTTGCCGTGGTGAGCGCGCGGCCCAGCTCGCCGATCGACTGGTGCCAGTCGGCCAACTGCCCGAGCAGGCCGCGCACCAGCGTCGAAAGCGGCCAGGGCGACACGTCCAGTGCAACACCGCCGCGCATCGCGCTCTGACCTGCGGTGATGCCTCGGATAGAGGTTCGTGGAATCGGTGTTGCACCTCGCGTTGCAGGCCCGCGCCAGGTCCGGGCGGAGCAGCCGGCCGCCGACAGCACGAGGCCCCGGGCGATGACGCCCGGGGCCTCTCTGTGCACTTCGCTCGACCGTCCTGTTCAACGACCAGCCGCAGCCGGTGTCACGCCCAGTCCACGCCCAGCTTCGCGAGGGCGGCGAGCTGGTCAGCGGTGAGCTTCTCGCGTCTCGCACGTGTGTTCGAAATCCGTACGCCCAGCTTCACGATCACCGGCTCTGCCTCACAGTCGACCGCGATCGGCTCACCGTGGCCACGTGGAACCGCCCGTTCGGCGCCTTCCCGTTCGACCCACTGCGTGAGGGCTGCCAGGCCACGCTGGAACGCCTGCTGCGTCTTGCTCGGCCCCTTCGCCGGCCCGCCCGCCGCCGGTGCCGGAGACGGAGGGGGAAGGGGAGGCGGTGCCTGGATGCCAAGGGCGGTCAGCCGCTCGTGCTGTTCGGTCGACAGCAGCTTCCAGGTGGCGGGCTTTTTCTGCCGCTGGAGCCATCGCCCGATGTCGTCGCCGTCCATGAGCACGCCGGGGGCGATGGCGGGCAGCTTGCCGTCTGCGTCGACCAGGTCGGCGAGGACGCAGTAGTGGCGTTGCCAGTCGAGCGGCCACGGGCAGTTCCAGTCCTGGCCGATCCCGGTTACTGAGCTTGTAGTCGTGGTGTCGTGCGTGTGAGCCCGGTGCCGGTGAGGCATCCGTCGATGATGTCGCTGCGGTATTGGATCTGGCGGAGGCCGTGGCGGAGCCGGCGCATGAGGTGGTCCGGGTCGGCGAAGGTGGTGTTGGCCTGGGTGGTGCGGCGGAGGATCGACCAGATGCCTTCCACCGGGTTGTCGTTGCTCCCGTAAGAATGACCCCCAGGTGCTCCCGCAGAATTAACCCCCCTTGATCATTTGGAGGGTGCTGAAAGTGGAGGACTGGGCCGAGATACGCCGTCTGCATCGAGCGGAGGGTGTGCCCATCAAGGAGATCGCCCGGCGCTTGGGGGTGGCCAGGAACACGGTGCGGGCCGCGTTGAACTCGGATCGGCCGCCTGTGTTCGAGCGGGCCCCACGGGGTCATGTCGCGGACAGGTTCGAGCCCCAGATGCGGGCTCTGCTGCAGGAGTGGCCGACGATGCCGGCGCCGGTGATCGCCGAGCGGATCGGCTGGCCGTACTCGTCAGCGCCATTGCGCAAGCGGCTGGCGCTGATCAGGCCGGAATACTTGGGGATCGACCCGGTCGACCGGGTCACTTATGAGCCCGGCGAGGTCGCCCAGTGCGATCTGTGGTTCCCGGAGACGAAGGTCCAGGTCGGCGCCGGGCAGGAGCGAGTGCTGCCGGTGCTGGTCATGACCTTGGGTTTCTCCCGCTACTTGTCCGCGGTGATGATCCCCTCGAGGCAGGCCGGAGACATCCTCTCGGGCATGTGGCAGCTGATCCACGAGATCGGCCGGGTTCCCAAGACGCTGGTCTGGGACCGGGAAGCGGCAATCGGCGGCAGTGGGAAACTCACCGCGCCGGCGGCGGCGTTCGCCGGCACTCTGGCCACCAGGATCAAGCTCGCGCCGCCCCGCGACCCCGAATACAAGGGGATGGTCGAGCGGAGCAACGGCTACCTGGAGACCTCGTTCCTGCCGGGCCGGCAGTTCGCCTCACCGGCGGACTTCAACCAGCAGCTCGAGGACTGGCTGGTCAAGGCGAATTCCCGCACGGTCCGCTCGGTCCAGGGCCGCCCGGTCGATCTGCTGGAGCGGGACTACCTGTCGATGACGCCGCTGCCGCCCGTCGAGCCGCCGACCGGCCTGAGCTCGAGGATCCGGCTCGCCCGGGACTACTACGTCCGGGTCGACACGGGCGACTACTCGGTCGATCCGCAGGTCATCGGCCGGTTCGTCGACGTCACCGCCTCGCTCGAGGAGGTGGTGGTGTTCTGCGACGGCCAGGTCGTCGCCCGGCACGAGCGGTCCTGGGCCAAGCAGGCGGTGGTCACCGATCCTGCCCACGCGGCCACGGCCAAGCGGATGCGCCAGGCCCTGGCCGAGGACCGCCACCGGCGCCAGGCATCAACACGGCAGCACACCGATGGGCACATCGTCGCCCTGCGGCCCCTGCCCGACTACGACGCCCTCTTCGGCGTCGACTTCGATCAGCCGTCAACAGAAGCGAAGTGACACATGACCATGGCTACCACGATGCCGAAGGACGGCCTTCCGTCCATGATCGCCTACCTGACCCGGGTCCTGAAGACCCCGACGATCGGGGCCTGCTGGGAGGACCTGGCCGCCCAGGCGAGGGATGAGAACTGGTCCCATGAGGAGTATCTGGCGGCTCTGCTGCAGCGGCAGGTCGCCGACCGGGAGTCCAAGGGCACCGTGATGCGGATCCGCACTGCCCACTTTCCGCAGGTCAAGACCTTCGAGGACTTCAACCTCGACCACCTGCCCTCGATGCGTCGGGACGTCCTCGCGCACTTGGCTACCGGGACGTTCGTCTCGAAGGCGGAGAACGTGGTCCTGCTGGGGCCGCCCGGGATCGGCAAGACACACCTCGCCATCGGTCTGGGAGTCAAGGCGGCCCACGCCGGGCACTCGGTCCTGTTCGACACCGCGAGCAACTGGATCACCCGTCTGGCTACCGCCCACCAGGCCGGCCGCCTCGAGGCCGAGCTGAAGAAGATCCGCCGCTACCGGCTGATCATCATCGACGAGGTCGGATACATCCCCTTCGACCAGGACGCCGCGAACCTGTTCTTCCAGCTGATCGCGTCCCGTTACGAACAGGGCTCGGTGATGGTGACCTCGAACCTGCCCTTCGGACGCTGGGGAGAGACCTTCTCCGACGACGTCGTCGCAGCCGCCATGATCGACCGGCTCGTCCACCACGCCGAAGTCCTCACCCTCACCGGCGACTCCTACCGCACCCGCCAACGACGCGAACTCCTCGCCAAGGAAAACCGCACACACCGCGACTGAACCAACCCCAGGGGGTCAAATCTGCGGGAGCAGAGCGTGCTCAATTCTGCGGGAGCATTGACAATGAGTGGTCGAGTCGTCGCGGGATGCCGGGCGGCCAATCCTTTGAAGCCACCACTGGGCTGGAGAACCACAGCCACACCCAGCATCCCCGGGTCTTCCGATCCTACGAGTGACCGGAATCAACCCACCAACAACGTAAGGACGCCTGACACGTTCCGCCCTGCCGGGCCTGGCACGAGAGCCGGTGTCACCGCGCGCGGTGGTGATGTGAGGTGTCAGGACCAAGCCGCCGGGTCCCGGCCTACTCCCGTCGCCGGCAACACCATCGAGAGTGGCCGCGCCTTGGCCGGCTCTGCACGCGGTCACGTGAACATCAACCCCGGCATGGCTTGGGCCGCAGGTGGTATGCGCGTAGCGCTCGACCGGAAGCGTTGTGGGTCCGCAACGCCATGTCCTGACCGGGGGTATGTCGTTGTCCGGGTGTCATGTCTCCCTGGGGCACCGCGCATGTCGGTCGGTGGGCGCGGGGAGTGTCGGACTCGGGTTGTAGGAGAAGCACGGTGGATGCAGTAACGCGTACAGAGGGCCGGGGTACGGGTTCGCGTGGTGTGGGACGGGTTGCCACGCGAGTGGGGGTGGTGGGTGCGGCGATGGGTGCGGCGTTGATTCCGGCCGGTGCCGCGCACGCCGACATCATCGGGGTCGGCAACCCGGCGTTCGGCAACAGCTGCGCCAATATCGGAGGAGCCCAAGCCCACGGTGCCGCCGTCTTCAGTCCTGGAGTGGCCGGCGGTAACCTCGCGCAGCTCCCGCTCTCCCTGCCCCGCAACCAGTGCGGCAACAGCGGCATCGTGTGCTCGCTTGTGGGTGGCGGTTTCTGATGATGAGCAACTTTTAGTCGGTGTAGTGGGGTGTCGCCGTCCTAGCAGTGGCTCTGGGCGGACTCGACAAAGGTTGAGAGTCGAAGGTGTGCGGTGGAGCATGCTGTGGTGCGGGAGTTGGCGGCGTTGAGCGGTCGGGCGCTGCCGCTGCTGCGCGGCTGGAGGGCTGAGCACGGCGGGTGTGGTGTGGCGCGGGCGTTGCTGGTCCTGCAGACCAGTGGCGGCATGAGCGACACCGAGTTGAAGGACGAACTGGTGGTCGCTCACCGGGACGCGCAAGCGGCCGGGGAGCGGGAGACGAGTCTGGTGTACGGGATTTTCCTGTACACGCATCGGCAGTACCAGATGGCTGCCGATCACCTGCTGGCCCATTTCGCCCAGTGGCCCGGTGATGAGGCGGCCGCTCTGATGCTGGGGGCTTTCCACTCCTGCGGCGACCCCGACTACCTCGAGCGTGGTGACGTCCTGGTCGAGGAGCAGTACACGCTGGCCGGGAAGGACTGCTGGCGGTGGGCGGGTTGGATGGCGTGGACGCGGGTGGAGCAGGGCCGCATCGAGGAAGCCCACGGGCTGGCCGAGCACACCCTTGGCCTGTATCCCCGTTCCGGGGTCGCCGCACACGCTCGCGCGCACGCCGAGCATGAACAGGGCGCCGGTGGGGCCGCTATCGCGTTTCTCGACGAATGGCTGGCGGCTGATCCGCAGGCCATGCAGTTCCGGCATCTGAACTGGCATGCGGCGCTCCAGTCGCTGACCTGTGGTGACTTCGCGGACGCGCGGCGGCGGGCGGATGAGGTCCTGACCCGGGCGGATGTGGGGATGCGGGCGGCCACGAACTGGCGGCTGCTGCTGGCCGGCCAGGAACCCGCCGGTCGCAGTGAACCGGAACACGTGCGAGAGCTGCTGGCCGCACCCGCAGGGATGGCGGAGGTCTTCCACACCTTCAACCTGGCCCTGGCCCTGGCTTGCGAGGCCGCCACCGACGACCTACAGGCGCTGGCCCGCCAGGCGGCAGCCGACGAACGCCCCGAGTACCGCGACGTGCTGGCACCGGTGGTGGCCGCCCTCGCGCACGTCACCGCCGGCCGGCCCCTTCAGGCTGTGGATCTGCTGACCGACCTGGGCGGGCAAGTGGAGCGCCTGGGTGGGGTGCGGGTGGAGCGGGAGATCGTCCAGGACACCCTCGCCCGCGCCCTGATCGAAGCCGGGGAGCCCGACCGCGCCGCCGCCCTGCTGCACGACCGCGTCACCACCCGCCGTCATCACACCTACGAAGACCTTCTCCTGACCCCCCGCACGACGACGGGCGTGACCGCCCGGCACCACCACGGCACCGTACCGGCCCACTGACCGCTGCCTGCGACACCGGCACCGGCACCGGCACCGGCACTGCGCGAACATCCGACCTTTTCCTTCAGGAGCGAAGTTGTGCCCCAGATCATCGTCGTATCGCCGCCCGGCAGCGGCACAGGGCTGCTGAACCAGGCCACCACCGCCCTCGGGTACACCCCGCACGGCACCATGAGCGCCGCCCAGCCCACCGAAGACCAGCGGCCCGTCCCGGGCGAGACCTACCCCCTGCTCCTGGCCGGCTACGGCCAGGACGAAGCAGTGCGCCTGCTGCACGTGAAGGGCCACGAGCTTCAGGACGCGTTCCAGGCCGCGGTCAGCGCCGCATGGCGGGTGTGGTGGATGCGACTGGGCCAGCCGGTCACCCACGCCTGCCCCCTCGACACCGGCCTCGAAGCCCGCCTGAGCCGGCTACCCGCCCATGACCTCTACACCCTGCTGCCGGGCCGGGGCTGCTGGTACCTCACCTGCCTGGACCTGGCCCGGGCCGACGCCGACTTCCTGCGCACCTGGCACACCGGCGGACACCCGAAGATCGTCTACCACCACCGCGACATCCGCGACCGGATCATCCACCAGATCCGCATCCTCTCCCAGCCACCCGCCGACCCCGCGACGTCGATGCCCGGCCACCTCGTTTACCACCGCATCCTGGGCGCCCTGCCCACCCTGGACGCCAAGATCACCCTCGCCCTGAGCGACCCGAACTTCCCCGGCCTGCAGGAGGCCCGTCGCAGCAGGTGGCTGCTCCATCATCCCGAAGTCTGCGTCATCCGCCACGAAGACCTCGCCGGCCCCGCCCTCGGCGGCAGCACCCAGGCACGCGATAAGAGCCTGGCCCGTCTGCACGCGGCCGCCGGCAACCCCGACTCCACCCCTGCCTGGCCCGCGCACGCCTCACCCGCCGGTGACAAGGACGACGTCGACACGCTCTCGGTGGGGGCCTGGCGCACCTGTTTCACCCCGGCCCACGAGCGTCTCCTCGAACAGTGTCACAGTGACCTCCTCACCGGCCCCGCCCAACCAGTCACCAGTCAGCCCAACACACCCGCACCCCACTCCTCTCTTCCAGCCGCCCGCGGGAACGTCCGGGACCGACTTCAGGAACACAGCGGAAACTGACCGGCCCGGGCACCCGGCCCACACCGAGTCCCGCCGTGACTGCCGATGTCCCACGGCACGGTATGCCCAACAGATCACGCTTCCGACTCCGCAAGCCCCTCTGACCGCTACGGGATCTCGGTCGGCCACCTCGTCCGAGCTGGCCTCCTCGTCCACCTCGGCGGCGACGTCGAGTTCCCCGACGGCTACGGCTCGTCGTAGCCGCCACACCCTCCAGTCCGGACGACGCCCCAGGGCGGTTCCCGCCCGGCCGACATCCTGCCCGCGCAACAACGGGCCTTGACCCCGGATGTTGAACACGTCTATGCGGCTTGGGTCAGGTTACTGACCTTGAAGTCGTCTTGTCGTAGGGGCTGACGTTTGATGATCGTCGCGGTATGCCGGATGTATGAGGTATCCGCAGGGTGGGGGTCTGACCGCGGAGAGGCAAGCGTTCCGTGAGCGGGTCCGGATGGAAGCGGTCGGGATGTTCGCCGCAGGGCGGGGCAGCACGGAGATCGCGAAGGAGTTACGGGTCGGCGTCCGGTCGGTTCAGCGGTGGCGTCAGGCCTGGCGGGAGGCGGGTCAGGACGCGGTCCGTTCCCGTGGTCCGGCGTCCCGTCCGAAGCTGAACGATGTGCTGTTCGCCGTGCTCGAGGAGGAGCTGGCCAAGGGCCCGATCGCGCACGGGTGGCCTGATCAGCGGTGGACGTTGTCCAGGATCAAAACGCTGATCGGCAGGCGGTTCCACAAGAGCATGACGTTATCGGGGATCTCGCAGATGCTGCGGAGCCATGGCTGGAGCCATCAGGTTCCGGCCCGTCGTGCCCTCGAGCGCGATGAGGCAGCCGTGGCCGGCTGGGTGAAGGACGTGTGGCCGCACCTGGAACCACCGCGGCGGCGCTCGGGGCCTGGCTCGTCTTCGAGGATGAGGCAGGATTCTCGATGACGCCGCCGACCTCACGCACCTGGGGCAAACGCGGGACCACCCCGGTCATCCGGGTCCGGGGGCGTTCCCAGCGCCGTTTCTCCATCGCAGCCCTGTGCTGCTACAAACCCGGTGAACGCTCCCGCCTGATCTACCGGCCCAAACGGCACACCGATCACAAGAACGGGGGCCGCAAGAGCTTTGCGTGGGCCGAGTACCGCGACCTCCTCATCGCAGCCCACCAGCAGCTCGGAGGGCCGATCGTCCTCGTCTGGGACAATTTGAACGTCCACAAGGACCGGCGGATGCGCGAGTTCATCGACACCCACGACTGGGTCGTGGCCTACCACCTGCCGCCCTACGCACCTGATCTCAACCCGGTTGAGGGCATCTGGTCAGTGCTCCGCCGGACCAGCCAGGCCAACACCGCCTTCGCCGACCCCGACGACCTCATCCGCCGACTACGACTCGGTCTCCGCCAGATCCAGTATCGAAGCGACGTCATCGACGGCTGCCTCGCCGCAACCGGCCTCACACTCACGACATCACGCCTACAACCTCAGTAGTTGCTGCTGATTGGAGGGCGTTCTCGTAGGCGATCGGGGATCGCTGGCCGAGGCGGGAGTGCCGGCGGCGGGTGTTGTATCGGGTCAGCCAGCGGAAGGCGTCGAGCCTGGCCTCACGCTCGCTTGACCAGGCCTTGCGGCCTTTGAGCGTCTCCCTCTTGAAGGCTGCGTTGAAGCTTTCCGCGGCGGCGTTGTCCGCGCTGGATCCGATCGCGCCCATGCTCTGCCGGACCCCTGCTGACCTGCAGATTTCAGCGAAGGCCCTACTCGAATATTGAGATCCGTGATCCGTGTGCATGATCGCTCCGGTCAAGTTTCCGCGGGTTCGCTCGGCGACCGTCAGGGCGTCGATGACGAGCTCGGTTCGCATGTGGTCGGCGATCGCCCACCCGGCCAGCCGGCGTGAGGCGAGGTCGATGACGGTCGCGAGATAGAGCGGCTTCGAACCGCTGACCGGCAGATAGGTGATGTCGCCGACGTACTTCATGTTCACCGCGGCTGCGGTGAAGTCACGTCCGATCAGATCCGGCGCCTTCGCCGCGGCCTGGTTCGCGACGGTGTGCGGTGCCGGCGGCGCAGACGGACTCCCTCAAGCCCGATGGTCCGCATGATCCTGGCGACGCGCTTGTGGTTGACCGCCGGGCCGCCCTCGTCGCGGAGTTCCGCGGTGATTCTGGGGGCTCCGTAGGTGCAGTCGGAGTCCGGTGGACCTTGCGTATCCTGGCCGCGATCCCGGCTTCGACGCTCTGGCGGGCCGCTCTCGCAGATGCGGTGCGGCGCCAGTAGTAGAAGCTCGAGCGAGCCAGGCCGAGGATGTCGCAGAGCCGCTTCACGCCGTGCCGGCGCTGGTGATCGTCAACGAACTGGTAGCGGTTCACCAGCGCGTCTCCGTCGCGAAATACCGGGCCGCCTTGCGGAGGATGTCCCGTTCTTCCTCCAACTCACGGATCCTCTTGCGGGCGGCGGCCAGCTCCGCCTGAACGTCGTCGCCGACGGCCTGCGAGGCGGCCCGCAGTGCGGAGTGGGCGCCAGGTCGGCGGCCGTCGGCGGCCCGGATCCAGTTCCGCAGCGTCTCGGTGTTCACCCCAACTCCCGGGACGGTTTCAGCCTGAGCCCTACTCACACATCACCGCCGCTCTGCAGGACAGGGTGCCGGTGCGGTTCATGGAGGTCGGCGACTGCCACGGGAGCGTGGAGGAATTTATTGGCAAGCTTCAAAAGTAGGCCCGGTCCTCCAGGCGGAAACGGCCAGGCCGGCGACAGCGCGGGCGATGGCCCGATTGGCTTCCGGCCGGGTCAACAGGTGTTCATAGGCGCGCTTGTAGGCGATCCCGAGTGGCGTGAAGTCGGTCATGAGGCGGCTTTGTACCCGGGTGCTGTGCAGGGTCTGGCGTCCAGCAGGCAGCCGCTCGCTTTCGTAGGTGTCCAGCAGCGCGCCGTCGGTGTGGTCATCGAGCTGGGCGGCGAGTTTCCAGCCCAGGTCGAAGGCGTCGTGCAAGCCTGTATTGAGGCCCTGGCCTCCGGCGGGGAAGAAGGCGTGCGCGGCGTCCCCGGCCAGCAGGATCCGTCCTGCACGGTAGTGCGCCGCCTGGTGGGAGGCGTCGCCCACCACGGTCAGGCGCTGAGGGCTGTGGATGCCCAGGTCGTTCCCGCAGACGCGTACCAGTGCGGCACGGATGTCATCCAGCGTCAGGGACTGTGACGCCGGGGTGCGGGCGCTGTGTTCGTCGATGACCACGATGCGGCTGAGCCGGCCGGTGACCGGCTGCAGCAGTAGCACGCCGCGGGCGTTGTTGCGCGGCACGCTGCCGGGTGGGGGAGGACTTTCCACTACGGCGTCGGCGACGAGTGAGGCGGCACGGTCCGGGCGGCCGGTGAAGGCGATGCCGGCCTGGGCGCGCACGGTGCTGTGGGCGCCGTCGCAGCCGACCAGGTAGGCGGCCTGCAGTCGGCGCAGGCCGCCTGGCGTGCGCAGTACGGCCTCGACTCGGTCGGGGTGCTGGCGGGCGGTGAGGAGTTCGCAGGAGCGCCGGATCGTCACGCCGAGGGCGCGCGCGTGAATCTCCAGCAGTTCTTCCAGCCGGGTCTGGGGCAGAGCGAGTCTGAACGGGAAGGGGGTGTCGAGGACGGAGAAGTCCAGGGCGACGGGCAGGGCGGCGAAGTGCCCGTACGGCATGCGCCTGCCCTCTTGGAGGAGGCGGCCGGCCAGCCCGCGCCGGTCGAGCAGCTCCAGGCTTCGCGCGTGCAGGCTCAGAGCCCGCGGATGGGGTGCCGGCGTGGGCCGCTTGTCCACCACCAGCACCCGGATGCCGGCCAGCGCCAGCTCCGCAGCCGTCATCAGCCCCACCGGACCTGCCCCGGCCACGACGACGGGGAAGTCTGCCGGATCGCCCCTCGGGAGGCTGTGGTGCCCCGTCATTGGCAGGTCTTCAGCGGTAGCCGTGGTGCGGGGGGAACCGGGCTGCGGTGCTCACGAGGGGGCCTTCAGCGGAGTGAGCTGGTGGGTGTCGTATGCCTCCCGCACCCGGATGATCTCTTCCTGGCTGACGTCGCCACCCCGGGCGAACATGCCCGCCACTTCCTTGAGGTAGAGCTCGTGCTCGGGCGGCGGCGAGGTGATGCCCAGGAAGCGGGCGGGGGCGTCGCTGGTGTTGCGGAAGGCGTGCGGGCATCCCGGCGGAACGTAGATGCAGGCTCCGGTGCCGGCCAGGACCGGGCGCTGTCCGTCTTCGGTCTGCCAGGCGCCCCAGTCCTCGCCGCTACGGTCCTGCGGCTCGAAGGCGAACACCTCGAGTTCGCCCTCCAGGACGTAGAAGCACTCCTCGATCCGGTCGTGCAGGTGCGCGCCCACATCGAAGCCGGGAACGACGACGTTCTCGTACACCGAAGCGTGCTGTGCGTGCGTGCCGGTGACTTTGAAGAGCAAGTTGATGGTGTCGTTTCCGACGCGTTCCCCCTCGCCGGGCATCACGATCAGTCCTTGCGTCATAGCTCTCTCCTGACTGCAGAGCGGCAGAAGCGGCGGGGGGACGGTGATACCCGGGCCGCATCCGTGGTGCGCCGCCCGCCACGGCGTCCGGGGCCTGAGCCTTCTGTGCCGGCCGAGCCCCGGATGTGCGGCCCTTCTTTCAGGTCCGGAGGTGGGCGGTGGCGGTGGAAGCCGATCTCCATCCGCTCGATATAGCTGGATACCGCCATATACGGGACATGATTTCCCAGCGGGGATGAAGTAAACCCCCTGCCGCTCGGTCGTCGGCGCGATGGTGATGACGATGGGGGAAGCGGGAGCGTGTACCCGGAGTGGGGCGGGCAACCGGGCCGCTGCTGTGGAAGTGGCCGGCGGCTTGTTCAGCAGCAACACCGTCTTCACCGTAGCCGCGCTGGGGAACGGGTTCGTCGGCTTCGAGCACCCCACCTGCCGCACGTTGAGGGGCTCCACACCGTAGAAGGACGAAGACGAGTGCGCCCACATCCTGCGCGCATGTGGCCGGCGTTCGATTTTTTTTGTCCAGCTGGGCTCCCCTGCTTGTCGAGCGGCTGTGACTGAGCGCGCCAGTTGGCCTGTGAGCAGTTCAGTTGGCCCGTTCTGTCTCCGCCCGATTGCTTTTCGCCCGTGATCGCCCTGCGGGAATCTGCCGATCTTCGCTCTTGTGTTTGCGCTCCACGCTTGTGCACCAAGATCAGTTCGACGGCACAAGGCCGTCAGGATTCCCTGGGGTGGACATGAGCGATCGGCAGACCGGAACCGTGAAGTGGTTCAACGACGAGAAGGGCTTCGGCTTCATCACGCCGCAGAGTGGCGATGGCCTCTTCGTGCACTTCAAGGCCATTCAGTCGGACGGATTCAAGTCCCTGAAGGAAGGCCAGCAAGTCTCGTTCATTGTTACCCGCGGGCAGAAGGGCATGCAGGCGGAGGAGGTGCAGGTCATCTAACGCTTCTCCCTGCACCGCGACCTGTGACTGAGCGCGCCAGTTGGCCAGACCGGTCAACTGGCGCGCTCAGTCACAGCGGCTCGGGTTCGTCGGGTTCCGCCGTCCGGCGCCCTTCGTCGGGCCGCAGGCATGGGTGCGGGTCAGGCTCTGGGGCCGGCGTCGAGGACGAGGGAGGCTCTGGGGATGGTGTTGCGTCCGCCGGTGGAGCCGATGTTGGCGCAGGCCTCCGAGGTGATGCCGCCCGTGCGTCCGCTCGCTTCGGGGGTGGCGTATGAGCAGAAGTTCGACGGGTACCGGGCGCTGGTGTTCACCCCGGTCGGGCCGGGTGGTCGGGTGCTGCTCCAGACCCGCCGCGGCGCCTTGGTCCAGGGCGCGTTCCCGGATCTCGTCGCGGCCGCCGAGCAGCTGCCCGCCGGCCTGGTCCTGGACGGCGAATTGCTCGTGTGGGACGCCGAGGCTGGCGCCCTGTCGTTCGAGGGGTTGCAGCGCCGGGCCGCGGCCCGCACCCGCAGCGCTCCCGCGCTGGCCGCGAGGATGCCGGCCTTTTTCGTGGTGTTCGACGTCTTGCAGACTGACGGCCAAGAGCTTTTGCACCTGCCGTATGTGGAGCGCCGCGCCCGCCTGGAGGCCTGTTCGCCGACCACGCCCTGACGGCCCCATGGACCCTGTGTCCGATGACCACGGACCCGGCCAAGGCCCGCGAATGGCTCGACTCGTGGACGGACGTGTCCGGCGTCGAAGGCATCGTGGTCAAGCCCCAGACCAGCCGCTACACGCCCGGTCACAGGGGGGCGTGGACCAAGGTCAGACGACGGGACACCACCGAGGCGATCATCGGCGCCATCACCGGCACCCTCACCCGCCCCCAGCTCCTCGTCCTGGGCCGCCACGACCACACGGCCCGGCTGCGCGCGGTCGGCCGCACCGTGCCCCTGCGCACGGAGGCGGCCCGCCTGGTCGCCGAGCACCTGACGGCCGCCGACCCAGGACACCCGTGGGAGGGTGTCACGTTCGCCGCGACCTGGGGGTCCCGTGACGTCCTTAACGTGCGCCTGGTCCGCCCCGACCTGGTGGCCGAGATCAGCGCCGACCGCGCCATGGACCGGGGCGGCGTGCGGCGCCACCCGCTCCGCTTCCGGCGGCTGCGCCTGGACGTGGGCGTGGATGACGTCCCGCGGTTCGGGGAGGGTCCGGCCGCTGCGGCCGGCTGAGAGGGCGCCTTTGACGAACTCGGCGCGGTCCGCCACCACCCGGTGGCGGCCCGCGCTGTCGTGTGTCGGGGGCCGGCCCCGGTCTCGCCCGCGGGGGTGAATTTTTCCCTCGCGTTCGCGTAGGCGGCTTGTGCGGTGTGCACCCAACTCGCCCCGGAATCAGGGCTATTGGCAACAAACGGGATCTTTCGGCATGTTTCCGGCGCGGCCCGATCGTCGGGCCGTCTGATGTGCGATCGGAGTGCGATTCATGGGGCGTTCGGTGCGTGAGGAGTACGACGAGTACGCGGCTGCGGGTCGGCTGCGGGTTCCGGTGGCCGCGTGGCGGTGGGCTACCGGTTCGGGCCTGGTCCCGCCGGCGGACGCCGGCCCCGGCCTGTGGTCGCGGGCGGTGGTGGAGGCCGCCGACCCCGAGGCGGTGCGGGCGGCACTGCGCGGCCCGATCTGTGCCGGGGTGGCGGCGGACCGGCTGACCGAGGCCCTGGGGGTGCCGCTCCCAATCCTCCGGCCGAGGGTCAGGGCCTCGGCGGTCGGCCGCCTCGTGAAGGCCGGTCTCCTGGTCTACCTCGGCGGGGACGTCGAGTTCCCCGACGCCCACCCGGACCAGGTGGCCGCGCTCGGCCGCCGCCGCGACCTGCCCCCCTCCTCGACCGGCACGTCCCCCTCGGCCCCGACCAGGCCGCGGTACGCCTCGGGGTGCGCCGTACCGACTTCGACCAGGTTGTGAGGCTCGGGTTGGCTGTCCCCGGTCGCCTCGGTAGAGATCGACTACAAGCGGCAGGGCGGAGTGACCACGGTCCCCCTGTACGACGCCCGCGACGTCGCGCTCCTGGAGGTGGGACGGCCCTCGGTGGACTGGCGGGCGGTGCGCACCATCACGGCGGGCCGGCGTTCCCCGCTCGCCGGCCTCCGCCCGGTCGCCCCGGACAGCGACCGGGTGTTCCTGGCGGAGGTGGCGCGGATCGCCCGGGTGGGCCGGGCCGCGGTAGTGAACTGGCGCCGCCGACACGATGACTTCCCCGACCCGGTGGCCGGCACGGACGTGCACCCGCAGTTCGACCGCCGCCAAGTGGTTGCCTGGCTGCTGGCCCACGACAAGATCGGGATTCCCGCGGGGCCGACGGTCGCCTCACTGGTGTTGGCCGGCCCCAACGGCGCCACGGGCCGGTTCCGGCTCGATGACCCGTGGCTGGCCCTGGCCGACGACCCGGCGGGGGAGGGCGTGTTGTCCGGCTGGTCCACCGACACGGACGCCGACACGGTGGCCGAGCTGGCGGCCGGCGGGTTCGGGGCGTCGCTGCGCCGGCTGAACGCGCCCGGTAGCGGCCCGTTGGCGGTGCTGGGGGAGGTGCGGGTGATCGACCGGTTCCGGTCCGGGGCGGGTGGCCTGCGCCTCACCCTGGCCTGGCCGGCATGCCTGCGAGGCGCCGCCTCGGCGGGGTCGGTCGGCGTGGAGCGCCACGCGGTGGCGTACGCCGGCCCGGGGGAGGCGTGCGCGTGCGAGCGGCACGACTGCGGCGGAGTCGTCCCCGTGGGCTGGTGCCGGGAGCACGGGACGGAGGCCTCGCCGGTGGTGGAGTGGCATCCCGGAGGCGGAATCCGCTGCACGCTCCTGGCCGGGAGGAGCGCCGTAACGACGGGCCGTTGACCCGCCGGCGTGTGGGTGTGGGGGACGGCCTCGGTGACCGCCCCCGTGGTTCAGGCCTGGAATTCGGCGAGGAGCATGTGCAGTGTGAGGCTGTGCTTTTCCGGGGGGAGGGCGTTCATGGCGGCGGTGGCGTGGGCGGTGCCGCCGGCCCGGTCGCCGGAGCGGGCGAGCATCAGCCCCCGGTGGAGCTCCAGGTGGGTCGCGAAGCGCGGCAGGCTCGGGGGGAGTTCGGTGAGGGCCTGGTCCTGCGCCTCGGTCGCGGCGCGTTCGTCGCCGAGGCGGGCGAGGAGCAGGGAGCGGAAGACGTTGAGTCGCCACGGCTCTCGCAATCGGTTCCGTCAAGGCGGCCGCCTCGTACGGGGCGGCCGTCTTGACGGCGTCCTTCCTGCTCTGCGTGAGATCGCTGTGAGACCGGGCCCTATGGCTGGGTCGTTTCGACGGCGCGGAGGTTTCGCAGTGCGCCGTCACCGGCCTCGAACTGGGACGGGTAGAGCAGTTGCACGTGCACAGTGAGACCTGCACCGGGCTCGACGGTGTAGGAGTCGTCCGCCGTGCGGATGACAACGGATCCGTCAGTGCCGTCCTTGATCACCGTGTACCACGGACTCTCTTGTGGATTGAGGCGGGTTCTCCCTGGTGTGGTGAAGGGTGGCACGTCGAAGCTGATCTCCCACCACACCACCCGCTCTTCACGGGCGGCCAGCTGGAGGTCGTAGCTAATGATCCACCCCTTCGCCTCCTCGGGCCACGTCTGGTGCCACCCCGGGCCGATCCTAGGAATGATGCTGACCGGGGGCAGTTCGACGTCGGTGGTCGCTGAGCCGGAGTGCTGCTCGGCCGTATTGGCGTGTGAGGGTGACCTGATCAGGCTGGTGCACGTGAGAGGGCCCTCGAATTCCGGGTCGATGGTGCCTGTCAGGTTGATCACCGCCTCGCTACCCTTGCGCAGGTCGATCGGCAGGTGCAGGCCATCCCGGACCGAAGGGTGACCGCAGATGGCCCCTTTCTCGCCTTGGCAGGTCAGCTCCAGATCGGTGAGCTCCGCCGGGATGGCGCACTCTACGACGGCGTCAGGGGCATCGTTGGGGCCGAGATTAGCCACGCTGATGCTGTAGGAGACCCGTTCTCCCGGCTTGGCCGCCTGCGGGCCGCTCATCTCCAGCGGCATGTTCACGGGCAGGGTCATCGTGAGGCTCCTGATCCGGTGAGCCTCGTACGTTGGCCCTCTCCGAGCGCCGCTCGCCGATTCCTTAGGAGGCCCCAACACTGGTCCAGCACTACTTCGAGGTCCGCGAGTCTGGCCCGCTCAGCCTCTGGATTCAGCTCACCGGCTTCAGCTTTGGCCTTCAGCTGATGCTCTTGCCCCGTTAACCCCTTGATCTTGCCAAGCGGGTCGGCTTCCTCGGCCATCGCGGCCTCCTCACTGGCGATTGCGCGATCTTGCTCCTTCCCAGGGAGCCTAACTCTCACGCGACGCGCCTACCCAGGTACTCCGAACGATTGATGGTCGCAGGGAGCCATCACGCGGGCCGCTTCGGCCCGTATGCGATGCGCCGCTTCCATGTCAGTGGGTGGTGTCAGTGACGTTGCGTCAGGTACTGCCGTTTGTGCTGGTGGAGGCGGTACTCGGATTCGGCTCACTGACATGGGACGGTGCTTGGGGGTGGGGGTGCTGACATGGGGCGGTAGATGCTCAGGTCGTGCACTGACACGAAACCGGCAGATCGCAGACATGGAAACGGTGCAGCGCAGGTGTTGGAGGCCCGCCGCGGGTCGCTGTGCAGGGTCGTTTCCCGGATCCGGTGGCCGCAGTGGAGCAGCAGTTGCCGGGCGGCCTGATCCTGGTTGACGGGCTGCTGGTGTGGGGCGACCGAGGCGAGATCCTGCTCAGCGCGGCCCGGCTGAAGGGCATCGGCTCCGGGAAGCTGTACCGGGTCGGCGGCCGGTCGCGCGACCGGTGGCCGCACTTGGGCCCAGCGCTCTTCACCGACGCGGACCGGCGGGCGCTGTTCCGGCTGCGGACATGGACGGGCGACTCGGCCTGATCTCACGATGGCGACGGTGCCGGGGTCGCGCGCGTCGCATGGCGAGGCGGTTGATGGTGGCTTCGAACGGCATCCCGTAGTCACGTTCTGTAGTGTAAATGTCACGCTAAGTGTTAGTCTGTGTTCATGAAGCAGCTCCAGCTCAAGAACCCGTATGTAGGCACGGGCACAGGCAGCAGTAACGGAAAGTGGTACAAGGGGTCGCTCCACGCGCACAGCGATCAGGCGGAGATGTACCCGGGCTCCACCTTCCACGACGAGGACTCGCCGCGGGATAGGGGGCAAGTGCTGGCGGACTACGAGGGGGCCGGGTATGAGTTCGTCATGCTCGCCGAGCAGAACAAGTACACCACCTCGCAAGATGCGGCGGGGCTCAGCACAGTCAAGCTGACCGTGATTCCCGGGGCGGAGCTCGACGGGCGCCGCGTCGACACCGAACAGCATCTCAGTCACGTGAACCCGTCGGATCCCGCATTCCATGTGGAGCTGGATCCGAAAAAGCCGAAGGTGTCACTGCAGGAGATCTTCGACCTTGCTAAGGACGACCCCGTACCCCCGTTGGTTGTGCAGGTTCATCCACAATTCCCGAGGATGGGCGACGGGCGGGAGAAGGACATCCTGGGTAGTTATGGAGTGGAC
This sequence comes from Streptomyces sp. NBC_00539, assembly GCF_036346105.1. GTDB lineage: Bacteria > Actinomycetota > Actinomycetes > Streptomycetales > Streptomycetaceae > Streptomyces. The sequence goes on along the minus strand of NZ_CP107811.1, from coordinate 16,575 downwards.
GCGCTGGAAGTCGTGAACAGCTGGTGGATGCAGCGTCCCCACGCCTTCGAAGATTCCGGGGGCAAGTACAGTCCGTTCGCGTTCCACCTCTGGGACCGCCTGCTCAAGGAAAGTCTCACGAAAGCCGGCAAGCCGGTGTGGGGTGTGGCCGGCTGCTGCAGCGTGAAGCCTGGCGACGTGGGCAAATCCTGGATCAGGGTGTGGCTGGACAACAACCAGTCCCCGACCCCGGATTCACTGGTGAAGGCCATCAGAAAGGGTAGGTTCTACGTCTCCAGCGTGTCCGCCGAAGCCGACCCACAGGGCCCGGCCGGCAGGAAGAACCCGACGGTGTCCCCTGGTGTGACGATCGAGAAGATCGAAACCAACGGGAAGGGGGTGACGATCGAAACCGATGCCGAACGCGTCTACGCCATCGTCGACGGCGGGCCCCGCCTAACGGTCGAGACCCGCGGGAAGTCCCCCACGAACCCCGCTCCGGGGAAGACTGCGATCTTCGAAACCTTCACCTTCCCTGACGCCGTGCGGTTCCCCGACGCCAAGTCCATCCGCTTCGAATGCGTCGCAGCCGACAAGAAGCACGATAACTGGGACCAGAGCTACGAGTGGGACAACAGTCAGAAACTCAACCGTTCCTGGACTCAGCCCCTCTGGGTCCCCAAAGTCACCACCCAAGGCTCCTGACACTGCAGCAGACGGCAGGCCCCAGGCAGGCGCCACCGCGCCGCACTGGCCACGATCTGCACCCGGCGCCCCGTGCCCCGCGGCGCCGACTGCCCGCCTTTTGAACGTCCTGGTAGGCAGCGGGTTTCCGGACCGGCCGGTCAGCCGTAGGCATGGTGACACAGCGTCGCGATGGTGACGCCGTGGGCTGCCTGGCACAGCTCCGTCATGTCCGCAGTCCCCGCCCCCGGGGCTCGCACCGGACGGTGCGGGGCGTTGCTACGGTTCGGCCGCTTCACCCTTCCTGGGTTTGGGTTTGGCGGCGGGGCGTACGGCAGGCCGGGGCGGGGCCGTGCGGCGCGGCCGTACCGGGCTCTCAGCCTTGCGGTCGGGAGCCCGCCGGGCGGGCTGAGTTCCGCCGGACGCCTTGCGGGCCGCGGGGGGCGGGACGGGCCGACGCGGCCGCCATGCCGGCCGCAGGATCAGCCGCCGACCACCTCGCCACGGCCTGGCAGGCGGCGTACGCGCGCAGCCCGGATCCGGTGCGCGCGTACAGCGAGGCCATCAAGGCGGCCGAGGCCGCAGCGCACGCCGTCATCGAGGCGAACAACGTCAAGGCCACGCTGGGCACCATGCTCGGCGAGATCAGGAACGCCCGGCGCAAGTTCGGCACCGTGATGTCCACGCCTGCCGGCGGCGACCCCATCGCGCCGATTAGGTCGATGATGCGGGCGTTGTGGGAGGGGCAGACCTCGCGGCACGGCGGTCAGGCGCCCACCCGGCCGGAGACTCCTGATCGTCGAGTACCGCAATGACACCTGGGGTGAGATGCGCACCGCCTGGCGCTTCGAGGTGACCGACGGGCACGTCAGCCGCTTCGAGACCGGCCAGGCCTGAGCAACCCCTCGGGCCAGCGCGTCGGACCGATGACCGGCGTGCGTGCCGGGCACTGTTCCATAATCTGGAACAGTGCCCGCCCGCTACCGGGCCCAGTCCACGCCGAGTTCGGCGAGGGCTGCGAGTTGCGCCGGGTGGAGTCGGTCGCGCCGGGTCTTCTGGTTCATGATCCAGATTCCGGTGCGGTGTGTGGTGCCGTCGGGGAGTGTTTCGGTGTGCGTTCGGGGGACCGTAGTGGTGCCTTCGCGGGCGACGTACCGGGCGAGCGCTTGCAGGCCCTTGTGGAACGCTTCAGCGCCCTGCCCGGACTTGGATGTCGTGCTCGCTCGCCGGTGATGGAGTGGCATCCCGGAGGCGGAATCCGCTGCACACTCCTGGCCGGGGGCAGGGTGGTAACGACGGGCCGTTGACCCGCCGGCGTGGTGGGGGACGGTCACGGTGACCGTCCCCCGGTAGTTCAGTCCTGGATCTCCGCGAGGAGCATGCGCAGGGTCAAGCTGTGCTTTTCCGGTGGGTGGCTTTGTTCACGAGACTCGTGAACAAAGCCAGGGGTTCATCTCCCCATGGGGTGGCGTAGGCGCAGACGGGTGACAGGACGAGTGTTGTGGGAGAAGGCCGGGAAGTTCTGCGAGGGAATCGACTGCACTACAGGAAAGGCCGCCATGCGTCGTCTCGCTGCTGTCGTCCTCGGAACTCTCGCGATCTTTGGTGCTCTCGCCGTACCGGCCAGCGCTGACACGGGTCTGGGCGTCGGCCCGATCTCATTGGGCCTGCCGGGTGCTCACGCCCCACAATTTGCGCAGCTCCAGGGCATGAACATCAACGTGGGCAGGCTTTTGGGGTAGGCGCTGGTGTGGTTCGGGCTCGACAGGGCGGTGCCGGTGAGCTGGACGTGACCTCGGTGGGTCAAGATTGTTGGCGGGGTGTGAACAACACCAAACGAGCACTTGTGGCCCTGGTTGTGTGCGGGGCAGCCCTGACAATGTCGGGCGTGGCCAACGCAACAGATGAGCCCACGGCCACCCCCGAGGGTGACCAGCCGGGCTACGTCTGCATCAGGGTGCCCAATGGCAACGGCGGCTCCTACAGGGTGTGCGGTCCCCGGGACAACCTCGGGGAATACCTGACTCCCGGGAATGACCGGGAGGGCTAGAAAGGCGTCCCAGCGGCCTGTCTTGAGGTGGTGGCACGGACGGCAGAGCGGTGAACGTTCCCGTCCGTGTCCGTCCCGCCGGGCGCGAGCGGTTGTGCCGGCGCCGGCCGTTCCACGTGACGGGTCAGGCGACAAGCTGACGGGAACGCGATGAGGCCCGGAACTGGCGGAGATCAGCGCCGACGCCGCCATCGACCGGGGCGGCGTCTTCCGCCACCCGCTGCGCTTGAAGCGACTGCGCCCTGGAGGTGACGGTGGGGGACGTTGCCCGGGTTCGAGGAGGGGAGGGTCGCGGCCGCGGGTTGAGGGGCCGGCGGTGGTGGTGGGGGTTGCGGTGTCGTTTCTGCGGTGAATCAGGCCGTCCGCCCGGGTGAGTTGAGGGTCTGGGGCCTATCGGTGTGGGTGGCGGGCGCGCTACACCCCCTCATGTGATCAAGAACCTGATGCGGCGCGGGCTGCCCGCGCTCGCTCTCGCCGTCCTGCCCCTGCTGTCCACCGCCCCCGCCTCCCACGCCGCCGGCTTTCCGGCCGCGGCGGCCGGCGGCGCCTTCGCCCCGGGAGCGCCTGGTGTGTCCGGCGCGGCGGGTGTGCGGGCGCCGTTGTCGTTGTTCGAGGCGATCGACCGGCTTCCGGTCGCGGAGGAGCACCGGGAGGGCTACAAGCGAGACCTCTGAACCGCGGCCTCAGCGCGAGCGACGGTTGCGACACCCGCAAAGAGGCGATCTTGTCTGAGGCGGTCGAGGCGCCGCAGGTCGCGACGGGCTGCAAGCTGTCGGGCGGGTCGTGGCGCAGCGCGTACGACGACCTGGTCGTCACCGACGCCGCGCGCCTCGACGTCGACCATTTCGTCCCGCTCGCAGAAGTTTTCGACTCTGAGCGGACGCCGTGGAGTGCGGCGCGGCGCGAGGCGTACGCGAACGACCAGGGATCTCCGGACACGTTGATCGCAGTCTCGGCTGCTTCGAACAGGTCGAAGGCGGACAAGGACCCGGAGGAATGGCTGCCTTCGGACGGCTCGTACCACTGCACCTACGCCGCGACGTGGGTGGGCACGAAGCTGCGCTGGGACCTGGCGGTGGACGAGGCCGAGCGCCAGGCGCTCCTCGGCCTTGCAGAGGACTGCCCGACGACCACGGTCGTCTACGAACCCGCGTCCTGACATCCACCTTCCGTGGGCGGCGCCGGATGTGCCGTTGCCGCCCGCTGCGCACCGCAAGCAAGTTGGTTCGCCGGGAGGAATTCGCAGACATGAGAAGGATTCATGAAGACACGTAAGCGTTCTGCTGCCCCACTGGGCTCGACACTGGCACTGACAATGCTGGCGTTTTGTGCCCCCGTGTGCGCGGCCGCCCAGCTCGTGCGGGCCGCGCACGTCGTGCTCACCAACGCGGACAACGGCCGGACCGTGTCCGCGCATGCCGGGGACGAGGTCAAGGTCGACCTCACCGGCTATCGCGGAAACGGACTCACCTACAGCTGGAGTATTCCGGTGTCCGGCGACTCCACCGTCCTTCGGCGGACCGGAGGCCGTACGACCCCGACGGGCTCCGCCACGGCCCGTTTCCATGCCGAGAAGGACGGCACTGCCACCCTCAGCGCCCAGCGGCACTGCCGCCCCGGCCCGGGCCGCATCTGCCCTCTCGTGGTCACGCCGTGGAAGGCCACGGTGGAGGTGAGGTAACCAGCGCTGCAGTCCCTGTTGGTGAGGCAGGGAGTCGGACCGCTCTGGCCTCGTCCTCGGTCAGCAGCTTGAGTCGGGTCTCGGTCACGGCATCGACGAGCGCTCCGAGGAAGTCTTCGTCCATGCCAGAGCAACGCCCCAGGGCCTTGGCCGTCACGTGGCTGGCTGTGGGATCTCGCCGCTCGTGTCCTACGGCGACCCTGTGACCTGGGACTTCTTGCGGTGTCTCACGCCGTGTCCAACCGCTCAGTCTCACGATCGTGTCCAATCCTCGGAACGGCCGCGAACTGCAATCCGCTGACCTGCGGAGTCTCACGAGCGGACACCGGTAGGACATTGGCGGTGAGACTAGGACACGGTTCGTAAGACCCGACACAGCTTGTAGGGTCTCGCGGCTCGTGTCGGACATCGGTCCCGCAAGCAGCGGGTCTGTCCGCTGTCTCACGTCGTGTCGGACGCTCGGTGTCTCGGCTTCGTATCGTTTCCTCGGCGCCCCTTGTGGCGACCACCGCGTCATAGGCCAATAACGAGTTCGAGCAGTTCTCGTCGCTTACCGCGGCGACGCCAACTTCGTACCTCGCCGTGGTAAGCGACACCGTCTCACACCCGCGGCCGCGGCCCATCGGAACCCGGGTGACCGCTTGCAGACGGGCAGGTGACCTTCCACGCCGCCTCGATCATTTGGAAGATCTCGTCCAGGGCGGCCTGCGGGTCGGCCGCTTCGCGGGCCAGCGAGTAGGCGTCGATCACGAACCTCGCGATGGTGCGGGCGGCGGTTTCGCTCCGGGTCAGGTCAGGATCGGCGGCGATGGCCGTGGCCAGGGCGTCCGCGTGGCGTAGGCGGAGCGACTCGTCGTACTTCCGCAGGGCGGGAGACTCGTCGATCATGCGCCAGATCGGGGCGGCGCTGTCCGCGGTGCAGTGCCGCACCAGGGCCAGGATTTCGCGGCGCAGGGCGGGGATGAGCGGCTCGTGCGGCGCCCGGCCGGTGACCGCCTGCGTGAGGCGCTGCTCGAAGTCCTCGTCCTGCTCGAACACCAGGGCCTCTTTCGAGGCGAAGTGGGAGAAGAGCGTGGTGACGGCCACGTCGGCCTCGGCGGCCACGTCACGGATGCCCACCGCGTCGTAACCGCGTTTCAGGAAGAGCCGCAGCGCGGTGTCGGCGATCTTCTGGCGGGTCGCGGCCTTCTTGCGCTCACGGCGTCCGGACTGCACGGTCATGGCCGTAGGCTAGCAGGTATGAAAGAGTAACCGTTATGAAAAGCTATCGGTTAGTGTTACGTTCGGCGGCATGAAGAAAGTGAGCTTCGCCGAGTTCGGCGGTCCGGACGTTCTGCAACTCGTTGATGCCGAGGAGCCCCACGCGGGCTCCGGCCGGATACGCATCGCCGTGCGGGCGGCGGGCGTGAATCCCGTCGACTGGAGGATTCGTGAAGGCCAGGTCCTGGGGGCCCATCCGATCGAGTTGCCCTCCGGGGTCGGGCTGGACGCCGCCGGGGTGGTGGACGAGGTAGGCGAGGGAGTCGTAGGGGTCGAGGTCGGTGATCGGGTGTTCGGCGAGGGCTCCAGCACTTACGCCGAGTTCGCCGTACTGTCGGCCTGGGCCCGGATGCCCGAGGGGCTGACGTTCGAGGAGGCGGCCGGGTACCCCTCCGTGGTGGAGACCGCGCTGCGCGTCATCCACGAGGTCGGTGTGCGGCCCGGGCAGACGCTCCTGGTCAGCGGCGCGTCCGGGGGAGTCGGATCGGCGGTGCTGCAGATCGCCCGCGACCGCGGCATCACGGTGATCGGCACGGCCGGTGCCGCGAACCAGGAGTATCTGGGCAGGCTTGGTGCCGTCGCCACGACGTACGGCGATGGCTGGGGCGAGCGGGTTCGGCGGCTCGGCGACGTCGACGCGGCTCTCGATCTGGCTGGTTCGGGCGTGATCCGCGAGCTGGTCGAGCTGACCGGGAGTCCGGAGAAGGTCGTCTCCATCGCCGATCTCGGTGCGCCGGAGTTCGGTGTCCGGTTCTCGGGCGTGGCCGGAAGCGTGTCGGCGGCGCTCGCCGAGGCCGTCGACCTGATCTCGCGGGGCCAGCTCCACATCCCGGTCGAGAAGTCATACTCGCTAGCCGAGGCCGCGGCGGCCCACATCGACAGCCACGCCGGTCACACGCGCGGGCGCCGAGTCTTGGTCATCTGAGCCGCTTCCGGCGCCGTCACACGGCATGGCAAGTCGAATTCCTTGCAGCACTCTTCTGTCGGGGTCCACCCGGAAGCTGCGCACCACACAAGGGCCTCATGTCGACCTGCGAATCTCACGACGGATGTCGGATCCGAACTAGATCCGGCATCGGCCGTGAGATTCCGACACGAGAAGTGAGAACCTACACAGCTCATGTGGGATCTCAGAACGCGCGTCACATGCCGACGCTGTGGCCTGCCGCTCTCTGCTCATTCTCACGCCGATGGCCATGCTTCTGTCTCAGGAGCGTGGCCATTTCCGGCCTCGGGGAGCAATGGAACAGTGGTTGGCGTTAAGCATTGACCGACGTCATGGACGCCGTTGACGGCGGGCGTTCCCGCCGGTTACCCGTGCTTGTCCGGTTCGGTGTCGGCGAAGGCGCGGTATCCGCCGAGATCTCGGGCTGGGCGAGGACGTCGCCGCGGTGTACGACTCGGACCGGACCCGGGGCCATCATCGGATGCTGATCCGCCGGCGTAGCGAGGTCGTGTCGGACATTCAGCAAGACCGCCGTCGTCATCACCGCGAAGTCCGCCGGGCGCAAGGTCTTCGGCCTCGACACCGCAGGCGCCTGTCTCGCTTGACCTCTTGCGCGTCAGTCCGGCAGCCAGTGCAGCTCGTGCGCCAGGGTTTTGGCGACGGCACGGATGCGGCGGTGTAGCGGCGACTGCTCGCGTGGGAGGACCAGGTGGATCGTCAGGCTGGGCGCGCCTCGCAGCGGTCGCCAGGTGAGACCGGCCGGTTGTGCCGTGGCCGCGGCTTCTCCGGCCGGGGCGAGGGTGACCCCGTCGCGCAGGTCGCGCTGAGACATGTCGAAAGAGACTGCGGGCGTGTGGAATCGGGGGTGTGGTCGGGTGTCTCGGAACAGTGCGGACAGCTGATCGTGGATCACGGGGTTGGCCGCACGGTCCGGGAGTCGCAGCGGATACGCGGCCGCGTCGGCGATCTCGATCTCCAGGTGTTCGGCCAGCGGATGGTGCTGCGCCAGCTGGACCCCGATGCGCGCACGCCGCAGCAGGAACCGGCGCACGCCACGGCCCGGCTGTTCACCGCGGGTGATCCCGGCATCGATGCGGCCGTCGGCGACTGCGGGGGAGATCTCCGGTGTCGCCATCGGGACCGCGCCGACCTTGAGTCCGCTGTTGCCGCGAATCAGCCTGTCCACCAGGGCCGGTGCCGTCTCGGCCCCGGCGCTGAGGCTGTATCCGATGCGCAGCGTGCCCAGTTCACCGGCCGCCGCGCTCCGGGCGGTGTCCCATGCCCGGTCCAGCGCCGCCAGCGCGGGCGGCGCGGACTCCGCCAAAGCCGCACCGGCCGTGGTCAATACGACGCTACGCGTGTTGCGGACCAGCAGGGCCGTACCGAGTTCCGCCTCCAATCGGCGCATCCGGGCGCTGAGTGCGGGCTGTGCGATACCGATCCGTGCGGCCGCGCGGGTGAAGTTCAACTCCTGTGCCAGCACCAGGAAGTACCGCAGGCTCACCGTGTCCGGCGCCACGTGCCCTCCCTGCCGATTGATAACGATCCGTTCTGAGTCTATCCCGTACCGGTCTTTCCCTCGACCGCACATCAAGCCCTAACCTGCGCATATGACGATTCAACTGACCGCAGTACCCGTCGCCGGGATCGATCGATCTGAGTGTCAATTCGAAGTCGGACGTGTTCGGCCGAACACAGGAGGTTTCCATGGCTAAGGGCTACTGGGTCAGTGTCTACCCCGCCATTTCCGACCCTGAGAGGCCGACTGCCTACGACAAGCTGGCCCGTCCGGCTGTCCAGGCTGGGGGCGGGCGCCTCCTGTCCCGTGGCGGTCGAGTCGTCGCCCACGAGGCCGGAATCACGCAACGCGTCGTTCTGATCGAGTTCGACAGCTTTGAACAGGCCGTCGCGGCATACGAGAGCGAGGCATACCAGAAGGCGCTGGTGGCCCTCCCCGATGGCGTCGAGCGCGACTTCCGCATCATCGAAGGCATCGACTGACCGGTGGGCCCAGCCATCGCTGAGCATCCGTCACCGCACCGCCATCGAGGCCCACCGCGACCCCCGCATCCATCAGCAGACCCTCGCCCGCGAGGAAGCCGAACGAGCCGCCGTCCGCGAGCGTCTGACCGACACCAATTCACCGCCGGCCGAGTGACCCCGACCGCAGAGACGTGCACCCTGTTGCATCGGCTACGGTCACCTCGACTGCTTCTGGGCTGCGTGAACTCGAACCGCACGCTCGCGGCGCCCCGGAGAAACATCGGTGACTTCGACTGCTCGGGTGAGGACATCGAGCGGGACTGGGTGGAGCGGACGGGCTGCTGGAGCTCGGTGACCCGGGTGCTGCTCACCTACGAGCAGGTGCGCGCGTACGGGCTCCTGGCGACCGAGGGCAAGAGCGGCGACCCGAGGTGGCCGGCCTCCGCCCGCCGCTACGGCTTCGACTCCCGCCGCCCGGTTCAGTGGGAGGTCGAAGCCCTGGAGCCGGACGAACTCCAGCGCCTGGTCCTCGCCGCCGTCGACCCGTGCATCGACCGCGATGTCCTCGCGCAGCAGATCGCCCGCGAGGAACAGCAGCGCCGCGCATTGTCCGATTTCTTCGACGGATGGGGCACGGTCAGCGGCTGTGCTGGCTCACTGAATCTGCGCAGAGTGCGGCGCGCGCCAGTCGTCTGACCTGCGGAGTTCCTCGCTCCAGGTCCGGTTGCGCAGGTTGGTTGGGTACTGCGCAGTTTGACTGGTCCGCGACACGGGCGGACCTGTCGTTGGTCAGTGAATCTGCGCAGTAGGCACGTTTCTGACCTGGGGATGTGCAGGTTGACTGAGCGAGTTGGGGGCTGTGCTGGCTCACTGAATCTGCTCAGAGTCTGGGCATGATAGCTGTCTGACCTGCGGTGTTTCTGGGACCGGGCCTGGTTGCGCAGGTCATTTGGTTGCTGCGCAGTTTCACTGGTCCTTGGTATGTGGCCAGGGGGTGTCGCTGCGCTTGGGTGGGGCCTGGGGTGAGTTGCGTCGGTTCTCAGTGAAACCAGGTGTGTCTCGTCCGTTCCCTGACGTGGATCGTCAGGCACGATGGCGCCTCGGGAGAAGCGTCGAAGGTGGCAGCTGTGGGGTCTCGTCGATTCTGGTTGCGGGTGGGCGTCGTCGCCCTGTTGCTGGCTGCAGTTGCTGTAGCCGTCGCTGTACCTGGTGTGGGCAAGTGGATCGTGGCTGCAGTCCTCGCGGGTCTCGCCTCAGCTCTCGGCGGGATCGTGGCTCGTGGCGCCGATAAGGCCATCATGCGTGGTCGAGATGCCGTACTGGTCCCTACACCGCAAGCTCCGCTCACTGTGCGGACTGAACAGGAGATGATCCTTGTAGGACATGTTGGCCCTCTTCCCGAGGATCTGACAGCGGTGCGTTCCCTGGACTTGGTGAGCATCCACGAGTGTGTCGTGCGCGTGTTTGTCGAAGCTGCCGTTGATCGTGCTGTGATCCTCACCAAGCTCGACGTGCAGGTGCAGTCACGTTGCACCCCGCCCCCGATCGGCTACGTGTTCCGGCTGAAGGATGAACTGAACGATTCCTATTTCGAGATTCCAAAGGAGCGTACCTTCGAGGTGGATCTCGGCGGTCCAACGCCTGTGGTGAGGCCGGCCGAGGGTGTGCCGGACTTCCCGTACGGGGTCTCGCATCTGGAACCCGAGCGTTTCATCCTGAGGGCTTCTGCCAGTACGCCAGGAGATTTCAGTTGGCGCGTCGGTGTCCATTGGATTTGCAAGGGCGAGTCAGGGGTCGTCGTCGCTGAGCAGGAAGGACAGCCCTTCCGACTGGTGAGCCTTGGGCCGTCCGAACTGTGATCGATAGCCATCTGGCCTTGGTGGGTGGCCTGGGGTGGGCTCGGTGTGGCGGTTTCTGGGCGTCATCTGGCTCGTTGTCTGCGGCTGGTGGTCTGGGGTGGGGGTGGTTGGTAGCCGAGTTGCGTGAGTTCGATGGTGTCTGGTCGGTGGCCGGGGGTGGGCTTGGTGTGGTGGCGGTAGGCGGTGGGGTGGTCGGGGTGGCGTGGGGTGTGCCGGATGAAGTGGGAGAGGTCTTCGGGGTAGTAGGTGGGGTCTTGGAGCCACCGGCGGTTCAGACTCCGGGCGACGACTTCGTGGAAGGGGTGGGGTTGGCCGGGCCGGGTGCGGTGGTAGCGGGCTGAGGGCCGCCGGACGAGGAGCCCGGCCAGGGTGATGGTTTCGGGGTAGGTGATCGCTTCGCGGGCCAGGACTTCCCACATGGAGGTGTCCTTCCCGTTGCCGATGAGTCGGGCGCGGGCGGGCCAGATTCGTTCGGCCTTGGGGGCGTGGCGGCGCCAGTGTTCGGTGAGCCCGGCTGCCTGGGTGATGGCCTCGTCGGCGTCTGGTCCCCAGCGGCGTACCAGCCGCAGGTGGGCGTGGTGTGCGAGGACGATCTCGGGAGTCTTGTGCAGGAGGACGTGGGTGTGGGGGACGGTCATGTCCTGAAGGGTGTGGGGGCCCAGTGCCCAGGTGCGGTGCCGGCCGCACACGAGGTGCTGGTGGGGGAGGTAGCGCAGGACGGGGCGGGTTTGCCCGGTGCGGGCGATGGTGCAGTGAGGGCATCCGGTGACGGCCGGCAGGTCGGAGGGGCGCATGGTGCCGCCTGGACGTGTCGCGGTGGCGGGACCGCGGTCCTGGTGTCCTTGCCAGCAGGGCAGGGCGTGAGCGAGGTGAGCCTCGGGGATGCCGGTGTACTGGCTGACGCGAGTGCGTGCGCTGGCGTTGAGGTAAAGCTCGGTGGGCGCGTGAGGGCCGTGGATCCGTTGGCGGTCTGGGGAGATCTTGGGGCGGCGTATGCGCAGCCCGTCGAGGAGCTCGGTCGTGGTGAGGCGGTGCGCCCTGGCGAGGCGTTCGAGGAATGAGGCGTTGGTTTCGAAGGCCAGGGGCCTGATGGGGAACAGCGCCTGGTGGGACAGGTCCGGCAGCGCTCGGGGCATGTCAGCGCCGCCTTTGGGTGCCGGGGGTGTGTTCGGCGAGTTCGTCGAGGTCGATGTCGTTGAGGAGCTGCTTGGTGATCTTCTCGGTGCCGTCGAGGATGGCGGCGATCGCTGCTTCCCGTACGAGGGCGGACAAGCTTCCGATGCGGCCGCCGGTGCGGTGGTGGAGATAGGGGGCGTGCCGGACCAGTGCGCCCTTGTGGTGGGCTTCCAGTCGCAGCGCCTGGTCCATGCCCTGGATCAGTCCTTCCCAGGCTGTGCGCTGGGCGGGGCTGCCGTGTGGCGGGGAGGGTTGCGGACGGTCTTGAAGCGGCCGGCGATCTGGGTGCCGCGGACTCCGGTCAGCAGGGGTGAGGCGTCGAGGGCGACGCCCGCGTAGACGAACGTCGCGGGGATGCGTTCGCTGAGGTGTTTCATCTGGTCGGAGGTCTCGGCGCCGTTGCGGGTCCGGGTGTTGAGGAGGTGGACGTCGTCGACCAGGACGAGCCGGGTGCCGAGCTGGTGCAGGGTGGCGCAGACGATGTCGGTGATGCGGGCCTGGTTCATGCTTGTGGTGATGGGCAGGTCGAGGAATCGGGCCAGTTCGGATACGAGCATCTTCGGGGTCGCGGCCGGTGGGACGGACAGGAACACCACTGGCAGGCGCTCGTCGAGGCCGCCGTGGCGGGCGCGGTCGGCGAGGTGGAAGGACCGGCCGAGCTGCTGCAGGGTGGTGGTCTTTCCGGTGGTCGGTGGCCCGGAGATCAGCAGCCCTCGCCGGGCGGTGCCGTTGTGCCGCCGGTTGAGGATCATCAGCCGGCGCAGGGTGAGGGAGATCTTGGCCATGATGGGGGTGGACAGGATTACGAATCGGGAGTGGTAGTCCAGGCGTTCCTCGGCGTTCCAGGGGCCGGTCCCGGGCAGACATGGTGGTTCGGTGTCGACGAACCGTGTCCACTCGCGCCAGGTACTTGGTGACGCGTACGGATCGTCGTGCGTCTCTTGGTCGGCGTCCGTCACCACTGCTGTGCCTCCTGGTGCGCGTCGAAGATGTTCCACGCCCTGGCCGATACCGCGGCGCCGGCGGCATCCGAGTCGGAGGTGATGCAGGTGTCCCCGTCCGCGGGCGGCAACTGCTCGGCGGCGCCGTTCGGCGGGTCCGTGTCCGCAGTCCGTCGCCGTGTGCGCGTGGCTCCTGTCCGCTGGCCCGGGACGCTGGCGATACCGGCGGCGCTCGAGCCCCCGGCGCCTGTGTGGGCGCGGCGCAGGAGTTCGTCCAGGCGGCGGGCGAGGTGTTCTTCGTGTTCGGCCCGGTCTGCGCGCCGTGCCACCACGCTGCGGATGTGCCGCCAGGTGGTGTCGGTGAACGGCTGCGATACCAACCCTCGGTGGATCCAGTCGGCCTGCGCCCAGCCGTCGGGGAGCCTGACCCAGCACCGCCACGGCTCGTAGGGGTTGTGGTGGACCTCCCATTTGCCGTCCGCGGCGGTGGAGGGGTGCCGGTGTCCGTTGAGTGCGGGGCCGTCGTAGGTGCGGTGTTCGAATCGGATGCCTTCGTCTGTGATCGCGCAGCGCCGGGATGGCAGCAGTTCGGTCCAGTCGGCGCCTGTCAGGGGGACGGGTACGTGTCCGGCGATGCCGGTGAGCGCGGCCCACATCTCGTTGGGGGTGAGGGTCAGGCGGGGCATGAGCGGGTGCCGTAGCCGCTCGTGGCGGCGTTCCTGCCATCCGCAGACGATCCACTCGTCCAGCAGGTCCTGCAGCTGGGGCAGGGTCCAGCACGCCTCGTCCTCCACGCTGCTGCCGCGCGCCGCGAGGTGGTTTCCGGTGTATCCGGCGACGTACTGCGCGAACAGCGTGCCGATCGCCCCGAAGCCGCGCTCCACATGCCCCTTGGCGTACCCGGACGCGGGCGGGCAGGGCTGGACCGAGATCCCCAGGTGCTCGGCGGCGGCGAGGAAGCAGCGGGAGACGAACACCTTGCCCTGGTCGATGACCACGGTTGAGGGCCGGATCACCGGCCTGGCCGCGGCCCCCTGCACGCGGGCGTCGATGGAGGCGAGCCGCGTGTAGGGGATGATGGAAGCGGCCATGGACAGGTACTCGGGCCAGTCGGGCCGCATCGACTGCGGCACCAGTGTCTGTGCCAGCAACACGGCCGCGTCCACTGCCTTGGTGCCTTTCGGGCGCAGAACGGCCGCGGTGATGCTGCGGGTTGCCACGTCCACCGCCATCGTCAGCTCCGGCCGCCGCGCCTGGCCGTCCTCGCACATGACCATCACGTCCAGCAGGGTGCTGTCCATCATCACCAGTTCCCCAGGCAGCGTCGCGACCGTCGGAGTGAACACCGGCACCGGCCGGGATGCCCGCCGCCGATGGCCGGCGGCTGTCAGCGCGAGCTGTTCCTGCTCGGCGACGGAGCGCACCAGCCGGTTGAACGTGGCCACCGGCGGCACCGCCACTGTTCCGGGCCCGTGGGCGTCTTCGAGTAACCATCCCACCTGGCGCCGCAGCCGGCTCAACGTCCCCGTCGAACGCCCCTGCTGCTCCTCCAGCGCCCGCTTGATCGCGGCCACCACCCGCGGATCGGCCCGCCCGAACGCGGACCGCTCCCGCGTCAGGCGACCGTCCACGAGACCCCACACCCCCTGCTCGCGGTAGCGGGCTCGCATCCGGCGCACGGTGGCCACGCTGACCTGCTCTCCGGCCGCGGTCAGCTCGGCGGCCTTGGTCGCCTCGCGCTCGGCAAGCCCGTACACGGCCGGGTCGTACCCGGGTCGAGACGGCCAGTCCCGGTGGGGCCCGATGTGCCCAGTCTCGACCTCCAGGATGTGCCGCTCCCAGGCCAGGGCCTTCTCCCGGACCGCGGGCTCAAGCCCGTCCAGCGGGCCGTGTACCGGAACACGCGACCGCCCGGGCCGGCGGGGTTCCAGGACGGCGAAGTCCTGCGCACCGAGTACTTGGGTGAGCAGCAGCACCTGCACTCTGGAGCCCTCCTCGGCGACCAGTCGGCAGCGCGGCCCGTCCAGACCGGCCAGGACGTGGACGCCACCGTCGAACCGGATCCGGTCCCCGACTTCCACGACGTCTACCGGACGTTTCACTGCTCCAGCTCCTTCCGCCGACCGGTTGGCACGGCGGTCACGGGGGTCTCCTCGCTCAGGGGGCGGTCCCAGGCCATGCTCAGCAGGTCGTTCCAGAGCCCGTGGTAGACGGCCGGCAGTGTGGCGATCGGGTCTCCGAGCCGGAGTGCACCCTCGCCCAACGTGGTGGGCTTGGCGAACGCTGCGCGCAGCCGGGAGGCGGGGATAGTCACCGAACACCGCGGATGCCGGTAGACCGACAGCCAGCGCGCATTGGCCAGAACGACCGGATCCGCGGTGTCCGCGAACAGGTGCTCCCAGCCCGCGTCCCGAGCACACGCCCCGACCACCCGCGCCCGGCCAACGAGCCGTGCGGACGGTCCGCCGCTCCCGGGGCAGTCCACAAGACGAATGCCCCCGTCAGCCATGCTCACGGCCAGGTCAGGGGCGTGGGTGACGATCCGCCCCCGCTCCTCCCACACGAACTCCAGGGGACGGCTCACCATGCCCGCCACCTGCGGATTCTGATCCAGCATCATGACCGCGTCCCGCATAGCCGCGCTCCCGTACCCCACCAGACGGCCGGTGGTCGCTGACCACCACCACCCCGGAGCCAACCGCCGCCCCCGCCGCAGCGGGAAACCACGCACCATCGCGCACTCCATGAGGCGCAGCTCCCCGATGGCTGCCCGCCACGGCCTCTGGAGCATGACCCCGTCCGGCCCGACGAACCGCACGTCTACATGGCGCGGATGCACCCCGCCCCCTCCACCGAACCCAGTGGCCCCCCGAAGGCAAGCCGCCCTTGCGCCCATTGAAGAAGGCTCGGTCAACCTGCGCAGTGCGCAGATATACCGAGCCACACGATGTTGTGAAGCACCCTCTGACCAGCCCGAACACACCCCTTAACTCTGCTATTGCCCCCTGGCCTGCAGGAACCCAAGCCGACGACCCGAGCGCAGGGCCCCAGACCAGTCCCGAATCCCAGATGAGTTCCGCTGCACAACAGGCGGCCTGTGCAGGCCGGTTGGTCAGTGGCGCCATGGCCCCTGGCTGGCGACCCCACTCTGCGAGCTGGGCCTCAGCGCGACATACCCCCTAGGCCAGTTTCAATCTGGGAATCAGAATGAATCACACCTGCGGGGTGGGGCTGGCATGATCGGGTTATGCCTATCACTGTCGAGTTCTTCGTGGCACCGGATGATGAGGTGGCTGCTCAGGTTGGGCCGCGGCAGCGCCGTCATGGGTTTCCCTCGTTCGCGTGCGCGGATTTCTACCCTGACGATGCGGTGGCGGACTGGGAGGTCCTGCTGGCAGAGGGTGTGGGTACAGGCTCGCGTGATGTGGTGCCGATGAAGAATGACGGCTTCACGGTGTTCCAGCTGCCTTCCGGGCTGTGCTCCGCTCTGGTGCAGGCGAGCAGCGGCCGGCTCGTTGAGGCTGCGGGTGCATGGGCTGAGCTCGCCGCGGTCAAGGACGAGGGTGTGCCAGCCGAGACAGCGGTCGAGATCCTGACGGAGTTGGCGGGCCTGGCCCGCACGGCACAGGGCCTTCGTCAGCCTCTCTACTGCTGGTACTTCGCACCCTGACCGGGCGTCGCCCACAGCAAACACCCCAGCCCCCGCCCTGCTGCCAGCCAGGCCCGCGAAGCGGGCCTCAAGTCCTGGAGGCGGAGCCGGAAGGACCAGGGCGGGGGAGCGCAGCGGGCCCGCTCAACGGGCCGAAGGCCCGGACCTCGTGAAACGAGGTCACCTCCCGTGCGCAGTACGGGAGGCCCGGGTCCGCGAAGCGGACCTCGTTCGGGTGCAGCGAAGCGGAACCCGAACAGTCCGAAGCGAAGCGCAGGACCCCGGCCCGAAGAGCAGGCCCTGGCTCGGCGAAGCCGAGCCCCGCCAGCGCAGCGAGGCGGTTCTCTCCTCCACGCGCAGCGTGGAG